>CACOAW010000001.1 GCA_902625325.1 uncultured Candidatus Poseidoniales archaeon
CATAAGCCAGGGGCCTTATGATACCTCATGGTGAGTCTTGATGATGCCGTTCTCGCTCGTCTCGAGAAGGGAGGAAGTAGGTATGAGATTCTTGTCGATCCCCAATTAGTAGACAATTGGAAATTAGATAACAAGTCGGTCGAAATCTCAGATTTACTAGCAATTGAAGAAGTCTGGTCTGATGCCAGGGCAGGAGATAGACCCACCAGCGAGGCTCTCCAGAGAACGTTTGGTACAACAGATATTTACATTTGTGCTAGAACTATTCTAGAAAGGGGCAGCATTCAGCTAACTACATCGCAGAGAAGGAATCTGGTAGATGAAAAGAAACGCCAAATCATAAATGAGATAGCTTCCACTGCTACAGACCCTAAGACGAAACTCCCCCATCCCAGAACAAGGATAGAAAACGCCCTGGATGAGATTAGATTCTCGATTGACCCCTTCAGGTCAGTAGAAAGTCAGGTGGGAGATGCTGTCAAATTGCTGAGGCCGGTTATCCCACTTCAATTTATTACAGTCAATTTGGCCTTCATGGTCCAAGGCAAGGACTATGGAGCAGTAAGTCAGATGCTCAGGGACTCAATACAGAAGGAAGAATGGATGAGTAATGGAAATTGGGCATGCGTGGTCTCTGTTCCGGGTGGGATGAAAAATGACATAATAGACAGAGTCGCATCCAGGTCGCCCGATGTAGAAGTCAGAGAATTAGACTGATTGGGCAAATATTCGCAGCATCAACGGTTATGAACGGTGGGCCGGTCGCGCGGCTCGATAATATGACGAAAAAGAATGGTGCGGCAGGGCCGCAAGGAAATAAGCGAGGTAATAACCTCGTGGTGCCCGGTGATGATCTGGGCGACTCAGAGGGCTTTGAGGCCGGACATGGCGTATTGGAAATGTCAGGCAGACTCAAGGCATTAAAGCAAGGAAGGCTAAGGGAAAAGGGCCGATTAATTTCAATCGAGCCTGTACACACCAGATACATTCCCAGACCGGGAGATCTGGTAATTGGCTTCATAGAAGGATGCACAAATAATCTGTGGTTCATAGAATTGGGAGCCCCGTTTAATGCAATTCTCCCAATGAGCCTAGGACCGGGAAAGGTGGACTTCGGAGGGACTAGATCGGTAATGGATATCGGCGATGCTGTACTTTGCCGGGTCCAGGAAGTAGAGGAAACACACTCTAGCGTTGTCACCATGAAGGGAATGGGACTACGGAAGATTCGCTCCGGAGTGGTCGAAGAAATCGATCCACATTTGCTCGGAAAGATAATTGGAAAGGGGGGCGAGACTCTCAGAAGGATGAAAGCGGAGACCGAGTGCCGTATCGTTGTGGCCGACAACGGAAGGATGTGGATAGACGGCGAGCTCGATGGAATACTGGATGTCCGCAATAGATTATCCGAAATTTCCAGAGACAGTAGAGGAGGTAGAAACTGATGGGGGGGTATGGAGAAGTTCAGATGATCGATGAAAACGGAATTCGGGCCGATGGAAGGGGCCCTGGAGATATTCGACCAATCACAATTGAAACTGGAGTAGTCCCTGTCGCGGATGGGTCATGCAGAATGACTTGGGGCACTAATGAGGCAATTGTCGCAGTCTATGGGCCGATGGAGGCCCATCCCAGGAAGATACAGCGGCAAGATCGTGCTGTTTTGGACGTGGCATACAACATGGCACCTTTTTCAACAACTGATAGAATGAGGCCCGGCTTCAATCGTAGAAGCAGAGAGGTCAGTAAGGTTACTCAGGATGCACTTGAGAGCGTTGTTCTTCTTGAGCTGTATCCACGCTCGAAGATAAGGATAAGCATTGAGATTGTATCTGCCGAGGCCGGAACAAGATGTGTGGGCCTTACAGCTGCCTCCGTAGCACTAGCAGATGCCGGAATACCCATGATGGACTTAGTGGTCAGCGTAGCCAGCGGCAAGATCAACGACGTAGTCGTTTGCGACCTCAATAAGGAAGAAGACAACTACGGCGAGGCCGACCTTCCCATGGGAATAATGCCTAATTCAGGTGAACTAGTATTCCTACAGATGGATGGGGATCTTTCACAAGATGAATTTAAGCAAGCTTGGGAGTATAATATGGATGCTGCACAGGAAATTCACAAATTGATGGTAGAAGCACTGAATGGGGGGGATACACAATGACAATCCCAATAGTGCCAAAACTCCTCAGATCACACCTCTCTAATCTCGCAGAAAGAGATGCCAGGTTAGACGGTAGGGGAAGATGGGAAGGGAGGGAGCTCGAGGTTCAACACTCAATACTCCCCAGAGCCGAGGGTTCAGCACGAGTAAGGATGGGGGACACCATCGTATTAGCTGGTGTCAAGTTCCAAATTATGACTCCTTATCCAGACCGCCCCAACCAAGGTGGACTGATGTGCTCAGCAGAGGTCAGACCAGTAGCAGGAAGGAACTGGGAATCTGGCCCACCCAGTCCAGAGTCCATAGAACTCGGAAGGGTTGTTGACAGAGGAATTAGAGAGTCCGGGTGCATAGATGTCGACTCACTGTGCATCATTCCCGGAGAAAAGGCTTGGCAGGTTATTCTAGACCTGTTTGCCGTCTCTGACGATGGCAACCTGTTCGACGCGTTTGCATTGGCAGGCATTGTCGCACTTAGGAACGCTACTGTACCTGCGGAGAGATTTGAGGTCGGAGAGGACTATCAATTGTCAGTGTCCAAGACTCCAATAATGTGTTCCTATCACAGGGTCGGGGGTAGATTCGTATTCGACGCTAATGCCAGAGAAGAGCTTGGAGGTGACGAGCGCATCCACATCACTCTCGGAGACGATAACAACGTCCACTCCCTACAGAAGGGTCTAAAGGGAATTTTCTCAGCGGACGAGTTCACTGAAATCATGGATAATGCCATAGAAAGAACAGAGAAACTAAGAAAAATAGTCGATGAATTGTAGGTTATATTATGGCAAAGAGGACTCAGAAGGCTGGCGCAACTGCTCGATTTGGAGCTAGGTACGGAGTCAGCGTTAGGAGAAGGGCTGGTTCAGCAATCTCGAAGAAATCTAGAGTATACACTTGTCCGAGCTGCCATTATCGCAAGGTACGTAGGAAGTCTGCAGGAATTTGGGAGTGCAGAAAGTGTGGTTACACATTCTCTGGTGGAGTTTGGGAGCCTTACACTAGAGCTAGCGATGCCAACAAGAGGATAGTTAGGCGATCATTAGAGGGCGCTACTGCAACAGACATGACTGTTATAGCACAACAGGCAGCTTTGGAATTTGAAAGAAAAATATCCGAGAGAGAGACAGATGAAGGAACAGAAGAGGAATGACTCGGTTTCACTCAAACTGACCTTGGAGCACAGTGACACACGCTCTCTCTCATCTTCACTAGTTACAGAGGCCCAATTTGTTAGCAAAGATGGAGAAATTTCAGTATCTCTTCATTCCGATTCGTTCAATGATGCCAGAGCAAGATGGAACTCAATAATGAGAGCCCTCATAGCCTCTGATAGGTCCCTGGAAGCTACAGGAGGTGAGAGGAATTAGTACTAGACCTTCTACAGAAGATATTCAGGCTTTAGCCAGAGAGCTACAAGCCCTGAGAGGACAGATACAATCCATCTCCTCTCAGTGTTCCGAATATGGCATCACAATAGAGTCACTTTCGGCACAAGATCCAGACAAACCAGTATACCGCTCCCTTGGCAACATACTTCTGGAAGTGGATGATAGAGATTCACTACTCGAGGAACTAAAGTCCGCAGAAAAGGCACTAACAGAACACTTGGCCAGATTAGCGGAGAGGGAAGAAAGCATCAGGGAAAAGTATGAAGAAATGGCCGAACAATTCGAGATGGAGTGAAACCCTTGAAAAGACCTCAATCAAGTGAAAACCCTTCTGTAGACTCCCTTCTTTTCAAGTCCCTTCTCTCAGAGGGAAAAAAAGAAGAAGCCCTGAAGCTGAGTGAGAATATCCTAGCCCAATCAAGAATATTGGTTCAACGTGATTTCGAGACAGAAGCTTGGATTAGGATGGAACGAGCACTACTCGGGGAGATGGAAAATAATGACCTAGGCCAAGAACTGAGATGGTGTGTAGATCGCCTAGCATCGGTATCTCCGGGCTCTCCTCTTCACGGAGTATCGTTACTGAATCTGGCAGCATGGCATCGAAACCAAGGTGAGCACATGATGTCCTTGGTCACCCTTTCTGATATCTCCTCAGACAGGGGGCACCCCTCAGACATAATCGGCCTGTCAAGGTTGGAATCCGGGAGGATTCTCGCTTCAATCGGGGATCTAGAGCCAGCAATGAGGCATCTGTGGATAGCAATGAGGCGCCTATCGTCTGTCGAAATGCCTGCAGAATCAGTAGTCTGCGCTATCGAATGGCTCGACATAGCATTGGATGAGATTGCGGAAGACTCCCCAATGATGGATGAGAGAATAGTCAATGCAAAACCGCGAGATAGTCCAGGAATGACAACGGTACCCTCGAATCCGGATGACATAAGGGAATGTGTCGAACTTATACTCTCACTGGCCCTAGTCGATGTCTCTGGTACACAGAGGGATGATCTTGGATTGGTACTTGACGCAAGCGAGGCAATTCACGAACCAAAATGGAAGTCTGAGATAGAGAAGAGAAGCCATGAAATTCAGGACTCAAGACTTCTTGAAGCCCTCCAATCATGATCGATAACTGACTGTATTTCCTCTCTAACCCATGCAGAGGACTCAGGAATTTGTAGACACCATCCTACCTCCTCGATGGAATCGTCTGAAGAAATCCACGGGTCTGGGCTAACCTCTCTTTCTACTCTTACTAAAACCACATAGCCTCCAAGTATCAAATCCCCTTCAACGGCCTTTGCAGTGCCTAGAATGCCAGTCTCCTCATACAACTCCCTAAGTGCTGCTTCCTCTGGTAGCTCGCCTGTTTCCAATTTACCTCCAGGAAATTCCCATCCTCTACTCTTGTTCTTCACCATAATCCAGGCATCGTCAATATCCATGGGCAGGGCCAAGACCACGACGAACGTCTTTTCATCCATCTAAATCACCCAAAATCTCCGTCACCAATTCTCTTGCCCCTTCAACTCCTTGTGCAGCCATCCTTCTTGCTAGGAAGAAGGCCTCAGTATCCCTTCCTTGTTGTCTAAGATCCTCTAAGCGTGATAATTCTAGACTCTCCTCGTCACTAGGCGGCCTATCATCATCATGAGCGTTCTTTCTAGACAGGCGACTAAGACGACTAAGGAAATGCGATCTGTCGGTAATAGACGGCTCTCTCCAAGGTTTTTCAGCAGATCCGCCCACTCTTGCCTCCATCCTTTCTCTAAACCCCTCCCTTGCAGAAGATCGAGGATAAACGGCATTGGCTTGGTCATAGCAAAGCCATGCCTCATCGTATTCCCCCCTTCTCTCATACAACTTTCCCAGTTGTTCCCACGATTCATGATTTGTCGGTCTTTGGGATAGGAGAATCCTTGACAGCTGTAGGAACTCATCCTCATAGCCTCCTTCTCTTACTTTCTCGAGCCTTCTTGAATACAGTATATTTGATCTCTGATCAGAAACATCGAGAGTACGGAGTCTTTCGGCGAATCCTTGCAACTCCTCTGGTTTATCGAAGATTCCAGACCACCATTTGTCCGGATCCAGGGGGTCTGACAGGAAAGCCCCCTCCAGTAGATCCTCGCACGATGATATGATGTCTATCCCAGATAGTTGAGACATAAGTTCTGGATCCCTGCCCAGAACAGAAAATAGGTCCGATAACACCAATCTGGATCCCTCCGAGTCCTCCATCAGAACCTTGATCCGAATCAAAACCCTCCAGTTTTCTTCATTCGTGAAGTCATATAGGACACTCTGTTTAGCACTCTGCTCGGCCCAAGATAGATTACCCGTATCCTTGCCTAGTTTGAGGAACTTTTCAGCTTGGCTTCTGTATCTGTTACCAAGACTCCTACGAGGATGTTGCAGGGACTCAGAAAGCGTACGATCTTCTTCCATCTCGATTACTCACAGTACAGATTCGAATGGGGTCCTGTCGGCACCGGGCTCTATCGTAGCGTCAATACCTATCTTGCTTGTAGTACCGTCTGGAGAACGACTCGGATCTAAACTAGACCCCTTTTGGTCTGATAGGATTAGTGTATCCTTGTCTGGCTGCCACCTAGTCATTAGAGCCCATTCAACTCTGGTTGAATTAGTTACGTCGATGTCTGTATCGACTACGATAACTTGTTTCATCGACTTGTGGCCGTCAAGCGCTGCTCGTATGGCCCTCATGCTATCGCCAGAATTCTCAGGAATGATTTGAACCACAGAAGAGAGCCAACCGCTCCCCCCGTCTGTTAGGTAAACATCCGTGCAGGTTACTACTTCTGAGACGGCTGTCTTGATGGTCGGAGCTCTGGGCATTCCCATCAAAGTCATGTGTTCCACTCCCGCTGGTATCAATGCATGAAATATCGGCTGGTTCCTGTGGTATATTGAGTCATATTCGATTACTGGCTCTTGTCTAATGTCGTCGACGGTCCCTGTAATATCTACATATGGTCCCTCATCATCAAGTTTTGTAGTAATCCTTGCCTCCATGGCATATTCAGATTCTGCTGGGACTTGAACCCCATTTGGTAACTCCACCAGTCCCAATTTAGTGCCGTACAACCGCTCGTGTAAAGCAGATGCCACTCTTAATTCATCTATCGGCTCGTTGAATGACATTGCCGCTGCAAGTAAAACCAATGGATCAGGACCATTCACGACTGCAATGGGAACATCCTCATTGTTCTCAAAAGCCTGATCTGCCATTGTTCGGAGATGGCGGGGGACCAACCTTGTAGTGGTCCTGTCCGGTCCTTTCAGGAGTTGTCTGTGAAATGAGGTATTCCTTTGCCCTCCATATTGGGCAATAATAATTGACGAGGACTGGTATCTGCCACCGTCCTCCTTGTAATGCCGGGGTATTGGAAGTACGGATATGTCAACATGCTCCATCCTGTTTTCCAATACTGGAGCTGAATCGACCTCCACCAGAACAGTATCGGAGGGATTCTCCATAGCCCACGACAGTATATCGATTAATTCTCCAGGCTCAACATTGAATGCCTCACAGAGCCTGTGTCGAGTAAATATGTTAGTGACCGCTCTTTGCCCAGGAGATTCTATAATTTCACTGAAAAGTAGAGGTTCATTTCCTGAAGACTCAGAAGCAATTTTCATGTCATAGTTCACACTAATTGGGTCTTTAACCGCGCGGATTCCATCAACTAGATCCCTGAATCCCATGTTTTGCCCCGGACTACTGAGCCGCTTGAATGTTCGGCTCCTATTACCGCAAGGAGGGCCGATATTCAATACAGGCTACCCGTCAGTCTCATAAATGGACCGCAGGTCCCGAAACTGTCAATTTGAGGTGCATTATTTGGGACGAGGCCTTTTCTCCGGTTCTAAAATGAAATCTGATCGTAAGAGATACAGGTGGAAGGAGAGGAAGTTCAGGAATAGGCAGGCTAAGAGAAAACAGGGAGGAGTTCTGAAGCACGACCCCCTAAGAGGAAGCCCCCAAGCCAAGGGGATAGTAATTGAGAAAGTAGGATTCGAGGCCAAACAACCGAACTCAGCTATCAGGAAGGCAGTGAAAATCAGTCTTATTCGAACTGGAAACCGCTTAACTGCGTTCGCGCCCGGGGATGGGGCAATTTCATTCATAGACGAGCACGACGAAGTTATGGTTGAGGGAATTGGGGGAAGCAAGGGTAGATCCTACGGAGACCTCCCAGGCGTTAGATACAAAGTTATCAAGGTAAATGGGGTATCTCTCGATGAGATGGTCCGAGGAAGAAAGGAAAAGCCAGTACGCTGAGGTATTTCTAATGGAAGAGGATATCGAAATTTCAGAAGCACCCGCTGTCACAGAGGAGCCAGAATCTCCAATTGCTGGAATTGGAACTATGGTTTTTGGCAAGTGGGATGCAAGTGAGGTTGTGTGCAGCGATCCTGGCATCTCCAGATACGTGAATCTGAAGATGATCGGTGCGCCCCACACAGGAGGACGTCATGCGAACGCGTGGTTTGGTAAACAGGATCTCTCAGTAACTGAGAGGTTCATCAACAACCTCATGCGATCTGGAAAGAATAGTGGCAAGAAACAGTACTGTGCGAAGTCTCTAGACGAAGCCTTCGACAGAATACACGAAAAGAGCGGAGAAAATCCACTTCAGAAATTCATAGACGCTATAACAGAGGCGGCCCCGTGCGAAGAGACGACCAGAGTAAGGATTGGTGCCGTAAGCCAACCTAAGGCCGTCGACTCCTCTCCCAGTAGGAGACTCGATGTTGCACTGAGGAACCTAGCAATAGGCGCCGCATCGGCAACTATGAAGAGCAAAAAGTCCCTCACTGAGGGGATAATCTCCGAACTAACTAAGGCCGCAGATGGAGACGTCAACTCCTTTGCAGTGGGAAAGAGACACGAAGTAGAGAGAATAGCCGCATCTGCTCGATAATCTCAATCCGCGAAACAACTCCGAATTTCTTTAAATCCACTCAATCGTCTTTATGAACCGTTTTCAGGTCGGAAATACATCTAGGTGAGTATATGGGTCGAAAGGAAGACAACATCAAGCGCGCTACCGAGGTTATGCACAACCGTGAAAGAATCCGAAATCTCGCTATAGCTGCTCACATCGACCATGGAAAGACCACTCTCTCCGACAATCTGATAGCTGGAGCGGGGATGATGTCCGAAGAGCTTGCAGGAAAATCACGAGTATTGGACTTCGATGACCAAGAAAGCGCTCGAGGCATCACAATCAATGCCGCTAGCGCATCCATGGTGCACGGTGTAGATGGCGAAGACTATCTGATCAACCTAATTGATACCCCGGGTCACGTAGATTTCGGAGGTGACGTCACTAGGGCAATGAGGGCGGTGGATGGATGTATCATACTTACCTGCGCTGTTGAGGGGGCAATGCCTCAAACGGAGACCGTGGTCAGGCAGGCTCTGAAGGAGAAGGTTCGTCCAGTTCTATTCATCAACAAGGTAGACAGACTAATCAACGAACTACAGGTAACCCCTGAGGATATGATGGCTAGGTTCCAAAAGCAGATAATCAAGGTAAACGACCTAATTCGGACTTTTGCCCCAGAACAGCACAAGTCCGACTGGCAAGTTGATGTCGCGAAGGGAACGGTTGCTTTCGGTTCTGCATACCACAACTGGGGGATAACAGTCCCATTTATGCAAAAGACAGGAGTAAACTTTCCTGAGATTTTCGAATACTGTAACAACGAACAGCAGAAGGAGCTAGCTAAGAAGGCACCAGTTCACGAAGTTTTACTCGATATGGCAGTAGACAAACTACCATCTCCCTTAGTAGCTCAGGAATACAGGATCCCGAATATCTGGCAGGGGGATCTCGATTCGGAAGTAGGCAAGACCATGGTCAATTGCGATGCGGATGGACCGCTTTCCCTCATGATTACTAAGATTTGGATGGATCCCCATGCAGGCGAGGTAGCAGTCGGAAGAGTGTATTCTGGGACAATAAAGCAAGGAGAGACTGTATGGGCAAGTGGAGCCGGCAAAGCCGAGCGTGTCCAGCAGGTCAGTATGATGGTAGGTGGTGACAGGATCCAAGTTCCAGGAGTATCGGCAGGAAACATTGCTGCACTGACCGGGGTGAGGAGCGCAGCTGCAGGGGTCACAATTACAAGGGATAAGGATGAGACCCCATTCGAGGCAATCAGGCACTACTCAGAACCAGTTGTTACGGTGGCAATTGAACCAAAATCAATGAAGGATCTGCCCAAATTCATCGGAGCTCTCCGAAGTTTGGCCAAATCGGATGCATCCCTATCTGTAGATACCAACCATGAGACAGGAGAGGCACTACTCTCTGGGATGGGGGAGCTTCACCTTGAGATTACTATTTATCGATTAGAGGAAGAACAGGGCATCAAGGTAAATCAGAGTAATCCGATCGTGGTTTACAGGGAGTCAATAGCGGCGGATAACACGGGCAGGCCTTTCGAAGGTAAGTCCCCCAACAGGCATAACAGATTTTATGTGGAGGTGGAGCAACTTCCAGAGAACGTAATTGCTGCTTTAAGAGAAGGCGATTTAGGAGACGGGCCAGTTAGGACCAAGGATGCCAAGGAGGTCGGCAACAAGTTTGGCGAACTTGGAATGGATAAGGACCTGATGAGGAAGATATACGCGATAAACGCCACTACCGTACTCGTCAACGATACGAAGGGTATCCAGAATCTGCATGAAACGAGGGAACTCATCATAGAGGCATTCAACGACGTCTGCAAGAAGGGGCCTATAGCCGATGAGCCACTGACTGGAGTCCTGGTTAGACTAGTAGACGCAAAGTTGCATGAGGATGCCATTCACAGGGGTCCCGCCCAGACTATTCCGGCTGTAAGGAATGCAATAAAAGGCGCCTTACTGAGGGCCGATTCGGTACTTTTCGAACCAATCCAGAAAATCCGTATCGATGCCCCTTCTGAGTGGGCCGGGGGGATTACCAGGCAACTAATCACCCGAAGAGGCGTGATTGAGGATATGCCTGTCGAAAACGATGTCACGTGTGTGATTGGTAAAATGCCGGTCGCCGAATCATTCGGATTCTCAAATGACATAAGGGCCGCAACCCAGGGAAGAGCCGTTTGGAATACTGAGAATGCTGGATATGACCAGGTCCCTCCAGAGCTTTTCCACAAGATAGTCGGCGATATTAGACAGAGGAAGGGCCTAAAGGAAGAAATTCCAGGAGAGTCCCAATACACGGACTGATTAGCTTATTCTAATCAATTGGAAGTCGGTCAACTCCCTTAACACCGATAGAGATGGTGACTCCTCGAGCTTGTCTAGACATTCATGTGCGAGTGAATGGTGATGCATTGCTCTCTTCTTTGCGTAACTTATCGAACCGGAAGCTTCCAGTTCTGAAACGGCTCTAGACAAATTCTCTTCACTACACTCTCCGGATCCGAACACTTCGTTGAAGTTGGAAAGATCCGAATCACTTTGTAGCGCATGGATCGCAATGAGCGTCCTCTTGCCTTGGACGATGTCTGATCCAGCCGGTTTACCCAGTGTCGCAGTATCACCAGTGATGTCAATCAAATCATCCATTAATTGGAAGCATAATCCCAGATTAAGGCCCCATTGCGCCATATTGGAAACTTCCTCATCGCTAGCCCCCGCGAGGATTGCCCCAGTCCTGGCACAGGTCTCAAACATAGCACTGGTTTTCCCCGCAATCATGGCTATGTATTCATCTTCAGTTACTTCATCTCTCGCCTCGAACTCAATGTCTTCTTGCTGTCCTTCTGCGACCTTTCTTACCATTTTACCAATTGATCTGATCAGGTGCCCTAGCAGTTCGTCAGGTACATCTTTTGACTCTGCTAGAATCTCGAATCCGACAGCGAGCATGGCGTCTCCAGCATTGATTGCCGTGGCATCATCGTACTCAACGTGAACAGCGTCTAAACCCCTTCTAATGGGGTCTTGATCGATAATGTCATCGTGAATCAATGTAAAATTGTGAATAATTTCTATCGACGCACCCAGCGTGTAGTGGCCATTATTTGCATTTCCTACTGCCTCTCCAACAAGCCTAGGCAGTATGGCTCGCAGCCTCTTTCCTCCTCCCTTGAATAGATGCGTCATTGCACCATGGAGGTTCTTCTGCTTCATTTTTGATAGACTAGACATAATCTCTCCCTCTACCTTATCCCTATGCCCAGAGAGAGCATCCAACAAGGTCTGACCGGGATTTACTGGACTGCCATCCATGTCTACTTCCCCACAATAAGTAATATCATCGTTTATTTCACTTGTCATAGATAAAAAATCGCAATCGTTAGGAATTACATAATGTTCCCAAATTAGTCTGAACCACGGAGCAACCACTTGGTCTCGCCATTTTCCTTTTCCATCCATCATCCTCTTGACTTCATCAGGTTCAGCCCAGAGAACCTCTGAAATCTCATTCATATTATGGTCCACAGTCGCATCTGCCCGAACCACCATGATGTGATCAATCTCCCTCTCAATCCAATCCTCGTTCCACCTGCAGGAGTATTCCATCCTTCCAACATGATGGAAAGTCCATTGATCAGTTTCATTTTGCGGGATTCCTAACTCCTGCCATAGTTTCCTTCTTGCGGCCGTTACGGCCCCCTCTTTGCCGTTTTTTTCTGATTCTATGTCAAGTGGATGACTGCAGCAACTGTTAGCCCAAACACCTGGAAAGGTAATCTTCTCTGAGGCTCTCTTCTGAACCAGTAGTCTTCCTTCAGAGTCAAAGATTAGAACGCTAAAAGCTCTATGCCTGCTGCCTTCATTTCTGTGGCAATCTAGTTTCGTCTCAGAACCAATCACTCTGTCCTCCGAATCGACCAATAGGCACATCTCACTCATCATCTGTAACTGGGAGGAATCATGGCCGTCCAGATTAACTTCTCTCGTGGACATATTGGTTAATCGGAAGGAGACGCGTATATGAAGACTCAATAGGGCATAATCTTCGTACCTCTAGTTTCCCCGGTACTCAATAATTCTACGACCCTTTCAGGACTTCGCCCGTCTAATATCCATACCTCCTCGACATCCGAAGCAATTTTTCTGGCCCTGTCTATTTTCAGACTGATTCCACCAGTTACATCGATATCCGAGTAATGGGGGCCATCGAACTCCTCTTCTGCCCCTAATATACGAATCAAACTCGATCCTTCTTGATTGGGTGGTCCGGTTAAGACCCCCTCTGCGTCTCCAATGAGGAAAATACAGTGTGATACCTCCAATTCTCTGGAAAGCCTCACCATCAAATCATCCCCGGAGAGTATTCCAAACTCCAGCTCATCATCTGTATTCACAACATCGCCGAAGGTAATGGGGAGGGGGGCATCGACCACTCTTTCGAAATTTGTAATGTCACCTTGGAAACCTGATCCAGTACCAATTGCCCATTCAGAGGGAGGCAGGCCCTCAGATGCTAATTCTGAGTCCGAAAGACTATCAATCACCAATTCATTTAATTCAAGCATATCTGATCTTATTTGATCGACAATCATTCGCTGCTCTTCAGCAATCTTCTGATCTAATCCTCCCGATATTGACCATTCCTTTGCTAGCAAATGACCGAAGGATCCCGCACCATGAACTATGACTACGGGAACCCCCATCTCAACGATTGTGGATACTGAATCGGCGACCCTTTCCATGGAATCAGAATCAAACTTCTTCATTGAACCCTTTTCAGTAATAAGGCCCCCGCCCAGTTTTATCACTACCCTTGATGCCATACACGAACAAATGGGGGGAGACTCGTATTCTAACATTTTCAAGTCAATACATACAGTTTAACGATGATGCTCTATCCAAATACCGTGGTCGACATATCCGAACTTGAAAGGTTTCAGAGATGGCTACAGTCTGAATTAGCCAATGCATCTCTTATCGACGACAAGGATGACAGAGGACGCCGAACCCTCCAAATTGAGCTTGCTATTTCCGAGGTTGTTAGATACAGGGAGATTCTGACCAGTCTAGATCAATCTCATGCTTCTCCATTCGTTGAGAGGGAAGAATCAGTGCGCGTACAGAATAACTCTGAAGTGAAACCCGTTACCAAATCCGGAGAGTGCCACTCTTGCGGGGCTGAGAAACAGAGTGATTTGCAATTCTGCCCCGTTTGTGGTGAGTTCTGACTACTCTTCTTCAAACCAGGTCTCTCTCAAAAGTGATAGCTCTGGGTCATCTTGACCGACTATTGAGAGATACTCGCCCGCGACACTCTCGGATAAGTAGACCGTAACTCCTGCATGCCAAATCGTTTCTCCCGAGGCAACCATCCTAGCGGTATCGACCTCAATTATCGCAGGATCGTCGTGATGTACCCTTCCTGCCTCGGCAGCATGCCTGATAGATGCAGAAAGATGAACATGGGCCCTATCTCCGGGGCTTATCCCAATTTCAACTAGATTTCCTGCTTCATCTGGACTACAAGGATAGTATAGGGAATCCGGGATATCACTCGATGGCAGGTCCAATTCTATCTCGACTGTATGGCCATAAGTAGCCCTCATCATATTCCCTCGTACCTCATATCTTCCCTTTGGATCGGTTTCTGAGATAGCAACTAGATGGTGGGGCCTCAGCCAGTGTTGTCTGCGCCTGCCACCATCTTTGAATTTCCTTACTATGTCTCTAACGTCTATCCAACCATTGATGTCCATTTCCAGATCGAACTTCTCGGGAGCATGTCTTAGAACGAGGGCTAGCTTTCTTGCCATCCCGTCCCTCTCTCTGGTACTCATTATGAACTTGCCCTCTGAGTTACATGCAGGACATAGGTCATCGTCTGAAAAGTATCCGTGTACCGGGCATTCCCTAATCATGATTAACGCCCGGTGAGGATTATTCAAGAACCCCTCGGTCGTTCAAAATTTATCGCTCTGGGAATCGTTATGGGGTCGCTACATGTCGGAACATCGTGGTATCAGTAATTGTTGATTGGCGTCGAACCCCATTCAGTAGGTCTCACAAGGGGGAATTATCTGGGATAAGGCCTGATGAATTTGCCTCACAGGTGCTAGTTGAGCTGCTTAACAACCTAAACATCAATCCAGCTGAAATAGATGACGTGATAGTCGGCTGTGCATATCCTGAAGGAGAGCAGGGATACAATGTTGGACGCTTAATGGCACTTATGTCGGGACTGCCGAAGGAGGCCCCTGGGGTAACAATAAACAGACTCTGCGGGTCTTCCATGCAGGCAATCATGTACGCATCGGCAAACATTTCTGCTGGCTGGGGAGAATGCTTCGTGTGCGGTGGGATAGAATCAATGTCTCGTGTTAAGAGGAGGGGATTCAATTGGAGCCCACATCCAAAATTCGAAATGGATTTTCCGGAGGCCTACGTGAACATGGGCATCACTGCGGAGAATGTCGCAGAATTGTATGGGATATCCAGAACAGAACAGGAGGAATTCTCCCTCCTGTCCCATAAAAAGTCGTCAAATGCGGAATTGTCGGGCAAATTTGCCGAGGAGATAGTACCCATAGTTCACAACGATGGGTTAATCGCAAAAGATGGGTGTATCAGGCCGGACTCCTCCCTTGAATCAATGTCACGTTTAGGGCCGGCCTTCGTAGATGGCGGCACCGTGACTGCTGCTACCTCCTCTCCTCTAACAGATGGGGCCGTTTTTTCTCTTGTTTGCAGTGAAGATTTTGCTAGAAAAAATGAATTGCAACCAATGGCCAGAATTGTTTCTGCTGCAACCACGGGTTGTCCTCCCGAACTAATGGGTTTAGGACCCGTTTCTTCTACCAGACTTGCACTAGATAGGGCAGGTTGGAAACTCAATGAGATCGACGTCTTCGAATTGAATGAGGCGTTTTCCTCACAGAGTATTGCTTGTATCAGGGAACTCGGATTAAACCCAGAAATAATCAATATCGATGGTGGCGCTTTGTCTATAGGACACCCATTGGGTGCTTCCGGAGCCAGGATTGCCTGTAAGGCTGCCAGCATTTTGGGTAGGGAAGGGGGAAAAAAAGCCCTTGCCTCTATGTGTATCGGTGGGGGAATGGGTATCTCAATTGCGATGGAATCACTTTAGCCAAGCATCGACGACCTCTTGAATGATTATCCAATAGGAAAGTCATGAGTGAGGATACCGGAGTCTCGGTGGTTGGTGACAGTTTAGAAGGTAAGAGGGTTATCCTGGCAGTTTCAGGTGGAATTGCTGCCACAGAGTCTGTCAAGCTCGCTAGAGAACTAAGGAGACATGGCGCAGAAGTGTTCCCTATGATGACTAAGTCCGCAGAGAAAGTAATCACTCCGCTCGCTCTGTCATGGGGCTCTGGAATCGACGTAGTGACTGAATGGGAGTCACAAATGTCTCAACTTGGAGGGTTCGATGGATTGATCTTGGCCCCAGCAACCAGGAATACCGTTGCTAAGTTCGTTCATGGAATAATTGACTCCCCGATAATGATGGCAATCTCCGCAGCATCTGGAAGTGAAATCCCAATCCTGTTTGTTCCATCGATGCATAACGATCTTTTTCAGGACAAGGTTACTGATGAATTACTATCCGAATCAGTTAATCGGGGCGTAGAAATACTGTTCGAAGATCCCAAAGAGGGCAAGAGGAAGCAGCCTGACCCTGTTGAGATAGTTGCGACATTCTGTAATTTAGTAAACCGGAATATTGCGAGTAGGAAAAGAGTAGCAATTACTCTTGGTGCGAACTCTGCCCCAATCGACTCCATAAGGAAAATTGTAAACACTTCTTCAGGAAATACAGGGTGGTCAATTGCCGAGTACCTGCACAGAATGGGCCATGACGTAGTATGTGTTTCCGGAATAACTAGCAGAAAACCAACGTTTAGTTTGCCAGATATTAGAATTGCCGAGTCGCCAGATTTGATGCTGGAAGAATCTATTCTTGTCGCTAACTCTGAAAAAAAACCAGAATTTTGGATTCATGCAGCAGCTATTCTGGACTATTCCCCTGAACCGATAACGGGTAAATTCCCTAGTAATTCTGGAGATTGGGAAATCACACTCAAGCCTACTTTGAAGCATCTTAAGGAATTAAGGAAGCATACAATTGGCAGCAAAAGAATTGCTTTCAAGCTGGAGGTAACTGGCGCTGAGGACTCTCTTATTAGCAAATCAACTAACTTGATATCCGAAAACGAACTACTAGCAGTAGTGGCAAATATGCTGACTGATGTACAAGGAAAATCTAATTCTAGATGTAGAATTGTTTTTTCAGATGGAAGGGTTTCGGAAATCAATGATATTGGCGATCTATGCGTAGAAATCGAGAAAATCCTCACGTCTTATTGACGTAACTTAAATCGAATAATTCAAGCCTAATAGCAAGGAGCGCATGGTTGTGTCTGGACCTTCTAAGGCTAATCGGGGAATTCCTCCAAAATCCGAATTCAAAAAGTGGTACCCCGCAATAGTCGAAATTGCCGATCTTGTAGACAAACGGTATCCGATAAAGGGTATGGATGTCTGGAAGCCATACGGACTAACCGCAATGGGCCTAATTGACTCACTCGCTAGAAGGGAGATGTCCAGGACAGGACACCACGAGTATCGCTTCCCACTACTAGTTCCAGAGGATCTTTTGGACAAGGAAAACAAACTCGTCTCTTTCTTGAAGGCAGCACGCGAATTAGGCGTCGATCCGTCAGAACTGAGATTTGACGAAGAAGCCTCGGGATTCAAGAAAGAAGTATATTGGGTTACTCACGGAGGAGAGAATAAGTTAGAGGTGCCGATGTTTCTCAGACCAACATCAGAGACTCCCATGTACACCATGTTCTCACTTTGGGTAAGAAGTCACGCCGATCTACCACTGAAGACATTCCAAATCGTTAATACCTTCAGGTATGAGACAAAGCAAACACGCTCTTTCATCAGGGTCAGGGAGATTCACTTCTTTGAGGCACATACTGTGCATGCTGACCAAATTGGTGCAGACGAGCAGATAGAAGAAGATGCTGAGATGGTTCAGAGAATAATGCACGATTTGTGCTTGCCATGTTTGGTCTCAAAAAGACCAGTTTGGGATACCTTCCCGGGTGCATGGTACACAAAGGCAGCGGACGTTGTAATGCCCGACGGCAGAACACTTCAGGTAGCAACCTATCACCATTACAAGGATCAGTGGGCGAGAGCATTCGATCTTTCTTATGAAGACCCGGAGGGGAACACAAAGCCCTGCCATCAAACTACATTCGGAATGTCCGAGAGGCTTCTTGGTGCTGTTGTTGGAATGCATGGTGACGACAAGGGTTTGATCCTCCCCCCTGCCATAGCTCCTATTCAAGTGGTAGTCATGCCAATAGCCGCACATGCAGACCGCAACGTGGAACCAGCAGCCCGAGCATTGGCGGAACGCCTTTCCGCATCCGGGATCAGGGTAGAACTAGACACTCGGGACGTTCGGCCGGGTGTGAAACACTATGACTGGGAAATAAAGGGGGTGCCAATCAGAATAGAGCTGGGACCTAGGGACTTGTCCGCAGGAAAACTCGTCCTCATCCTGAGAACCGGTTCCAAGTCTGAGATTATAATAGATGAAGCTGAGAAAACGGTATTGGAGTCACTTGAAGGATTGGCAGATGATCTGCGTCAGAGAGCAAAATCCCTGGTTTCTGATAAATTACAACCTTTCCCCTTCGATAATCTGGATTATGATGCCTCCCAAGAATCTTCAATTGGAAGTGGGATAGTATACCAGATAGCATTCGAAGGAAATGACTCAGATGCAGAATTTCTAGAAAAGAAGACAGGCCTGACTCTGTTGGGGGAATGCGATGACGAATTTCCCGAAGAAAGGAACTGCCTAGTTACAGGAAAAGCGACAAAAAAGATGCAGCATATAGCTAGGATGTACTGATTCACTTCTTGAGAAATAAGCCTGTGATCGAAATAGCTGTGAAAATAGAAAGAATCAGTAAGTCACCGAGTAAGGGTTCTGTCATCGGCTTTACCCATGTTTCTATCTGGTGAAGGCCGTCCCAATTGTATCCCTTGGTCCAGACAACCTTGGTCTGTGAGTATTCTTCACTACATATCTGCCTCATGTTTGCGATTCCAGTTGAGCATAATATTGCCCCAACCCCGATAACCATGTTGAAGATCGTACCAGCTAATCCACAGAAACCGAAAAACACCAATCCCCATCGTCTAGATTTCCTATCGGACTCCACTTTCAAGTCAGGCAGGTCGGGCATAAATTCAGGAAGGCTGATGTCATTGGATATTTGTCCGAAATCAACTTCCTCAGAGGCTTCGCCTATCTCCGGAGCGTGAACTCCCATCTCCTCTAATGCTTCACTCCCGTAAATCCTCTCTGCCATAGAGTACAGTCCCGGATCCTGCTCAATCTCAGCTGGATCGATAACCCCCTCAAGTAACCTTCTGACTGCGTCGCTGTCAGGCATCTATACTTTTGTCGGATTGAGGTCCCTATCAAATGAACCCATACTTGTCGGTCAGGAATATTATTTCCTACTAATTGCTCTTCTTGCGGCCTCGCAGATTCCAGCTTCATTCAAACCCATCAAGTCCATCAGTTCCGAAGAGCTACCACTCTGTCCAAAACTATCTGTAACTCCTACCATCTCCAAGGGAGTCGATGTATTGGTCGAAAGCCACTCTGCAAGAGCCCCTCCCAAACCACCAATCACAGAGTGGTCCTCGGCCGTCACAAAAGCTCCGCAGGATTCTGATAGTTCAGCAATTAGACCCACGTCCAGCGGCTTGATTGTATGCATATCAACCACGGTACTGCTTATGCCCTCATTCGACAGAGTTTCTGCAGCAGAGATAGCCACTCCGACCATTACCCCACATGAAATGATTGCCAAGTCCCCTCCTTCTCTGAGAACTGAACCTGATCCAATTTTCAAGTTTGAACCATCTTCATACATTCTTGGGACCTTATTCCGAGCTGTCCTCATGTATGACGGGCCATTCAGGTCAATTAGTTGAGCGGTTAACTCCTCCGCTGAGATATCGTCACAGGGATGAATCACAGTCATTTTCGGAATTGTTCTGTAGACTGCTAAATCCTCTATTGACTGAGCACTGCTACCATCTGTACCAGTATGGATTCCGCCATGGCTACCACAGATATGGACAGGTAATCCGGGACGAGCAATCCCGTTACGAACTTGCTCGAAAGCCCTTTCTGTGAATATCGCGAACGTGCTGGCAAACGGGATTTTCCCTGAAGACGCCATACCAGCCGCAACAAGCATCATATTCTGCTCTGCAATTCCTAATGAAACAGTTCTCTCTGGATATTCGTTACGAAAGTGGCATGATTTAGTCGATTTCCCTAAATCAGCCTCTAACACGACCACACGAGGGTCTTCTGCAATCCGCAATAGGCCCTTGCCATATCCATCTCTGGATGCACCTCCAAATGAAGGCGCACTCATGATAACTCCTCCAATGCAATTCGCAACTCTTCATCATCCGGGGCCTTTCCATGGAAGGATGGATTGTTCTCCATGAATGAAACACCATTTCCTTTGATAGTATTCGCCACAATAGCAACAGGCCCCTCATCTTCGTTGTTGGCCCAATCTACTACATCAATCAAAGAAGACATATCATGGCCATCTACTTCCTTGACTGTCCAACCAAAAGATCGAAACTTCTCGCCGATATCTCCAATTTCCATCTGTACTTCCATGAAGTCATCATTCTGAATCCTGTTGCGATCCACAATTACCTTTAGGTTGGTTGCGTTATGGTAGTTAGCTGCCATAGCGGCCTCCCATATCTGACCTTCTTGGGTTTCTCCATCTCCCAACATAACCCAAATTCTTCTGTCACTTGAATCCATTTTGGCGGAAAGAGCGCACCCGAGACCGAATGACAAACCCATCCCCAGACTTCCTGCAGAGAAATCCACCCCCTTAGTCCAATTCATATCGACGTGACCTTGGCAAACAGACCCAAGTGTCCTGAATCCCTTGATGTCGTTATCATCAAGGACTCCGATTTGATGTAGAACGGAATACATAGCAGGACTTGCATGACCCTTGCTCATGATGAATCTGTCACGATCTTCCCAATCAGGATTGCTTGTATCAAAACGAAGACATGTACCATATAGTGCGACCATACAGTCTACCGCCGAAAGTGAACCTCCAGGGTGTCCAGATTTCGCAGCATGCGTCATTGAAACAATGTCAACTCTGCATCTCCTAGCCATTTCCTCGAGCTCACTAACATCTACTTCGGCACCGTCTCCCATGTGCAAAAGTGGCGCGTCAGGGCTATTGATGGTTTTCAATGATGTTTTTTGTTTAACCATCCAGTAGAGTGATTCAAATCATATCATTAGTTCGCGCATTCGTGAATTCGGACTTCTCAGTCTCTGAGCGTAATTGGCGTGAAGAACTATCAAGAATGTCAATTCCAATTTCAGTCAAAAATGACGTTTTACTTAGCAAAACCCTTCAGAGTTTAATCAAAGATGGACGGGTAACTTGTGAGCTGGGAGAGAAATTGCATGCTAACGCCCAACTGCCCGGCCTTACAGCCCTAGCGATGATGATCAAAAAGGCAAGGTTTGGAGATAGTATCTTTTTCAATGAAAACCTCCATGTAAATACAACGAATGTCTGCACTCTTGCATGTAGATTCTGCGCTTTCAGAAAGGGTCCAAGGCACAGAGATGCATATTCTCTTACTCCCGAAGAGTTCGTATCCAGGATAGAACCATATGAAGGGAAAATCGACGAGGTGCATGCAGTGGGTGGGCTCCACCCAGATTGGGACATAAATCACTATTCAGAGTTTTATCGAATTACCAAGGAGAGGTTTCCTGGATTAAGCATCAAGTCATTAACTGCTGTCGAAGTAAAGCATATTGCATCCAAATCTGGATTGGGGGTACTGGAAACACTGACTATTCTGAGAGATTCAGGCCTCGATTCCCTACCAGGAGGAGGGGCAGAGATTCTTGTAGATACTATCAGGGATCGTATTTGTATGGGTAAGGAGAAGTCTTCCGAATACTTGGAAATACACGGTATTGCACACGAATTAGGAATCCCAACAAATTGTACCATGCTTTTCGGAACCATCGAAACAATCCAAGATCGCATCACTCACCTGAACAAATTGAGAGAACAGCAAGACTCCACTGGAGGATTCCAGTGTTTCGTACCATACCCGTTCCTTAAGGATAATTCAAGATTGCCGGAGGCACGACTAGCATCAGGCGAGGAAGTAATCCGAGTAATCTCCGTTTCTAGGATAATGCTTGACAATATTCCCCATATCAAGGCTTACAGGATGAATATTGGAGATCATCTTTCGACAATTGCAATCAACTCTGGAGCAGATGACATAGACGGAACTGTCGGTCACGAGGAAATAATGCATGTCGCAGGTAGTACTACAAGTTTGAACTACGACTCAAACAAGCTAGGAAACCTCATTGACTCTGCAGGCCAGAATCCTATAAAGAGAGACTCCACATATACGAGATTCGAGCCTTTGAAAATCAAATCAAGAAGAGAGAGCAAACTCCTTCCAATAATAGGTCAGTGAACCCATGTCATGGGACGGAGTTCTTGGCAGAGTTTCGTTCATCAACTGTGATCCGGTTTTCCACACGATTCCTGACAATTGGAAGGTTCTCTCCGCACCTCCGTCTTGGTTGACTGGTCATCTACTACGTAGGGACTGCATCACTGCCCCAATTCCAACAGCCGACTATGCATCCAATGTGGGAGAATTTAACCTCATCAGGGATATAGGAATAGTGGGCCGCGAGTCTGTTGGATCGGTTCTTCTATTCGGAAAAAGGCCCATTGAGACAATGAGGGACATCGCATTACCCTCAGACTCCTCGACTTCCAATATGCTGATGAGATGGATACTAAAGCAGAGGGGTCTCGATCCGAAATATGTTAAAATGGGGCCTGACATGGATTCAATGCTTGATGAATGCGATGGAGCACTAATAATTGGTGATCGAGCAATAGCCGCTGCCATCCATAACCCCGAGTTAGTTAGGATGGACCTCGGTAGAGAATGGGTGGAGATAACTGGTCTGCCAATGGTCTTCGGGGTATTCGCCGCTAGGAAAGACTCCAACGCCCATTCAATAAGCATGGCAAGAGAATTGATGCTAAGCAATTACAACATTTTTCTTGAACAAGAGGAAGTAAGGAATATTGTTATTTCCGACGCTTCCAAGAAGGTTAGCCTTTCTGTCGAAAGAGTGGCCGAATACTATGCCAGTGAAGTCTCTAATCTACTCAGTCCAGAGTCAATCAAAGGTTTGAGAGTCTTCCTAGAAGAGGTCTGCGAGGTAGAATCCAATCCGAACTGGTTCGACCACATTTAGTCAGAGTACTCGAGCTTCTTGCTTGATACCCAGTTTAGGAGATCTATGGCTACTTCGCAGGATTCCGCCACTACCACCTCTTCGTCCGATGCAAACTTTTCCAGCGTACTCATGGCGATCCTGTTCCCAATAGCGCCCAAGGCTTCTGCTGCCTCATGCCTTACCATTACATCTTCCTCCAAATCCTCCAGTCTTTCAATTAGGTGAGGGACTGCATTATCATCCTGCATTTGTCCCAAAACATAAGCAATCTCGTGCTTTAGTAAGGCAGACGATGAGTCAAACGCGTCTGCCAGCGAATCCACAGCAGGCTTGCCTCCGATATTCCTCAATGCGAATAGAGCCCTCATCCTCTGAAACATCTTCTCGCCCTCGTCGCACAAGGTATCGCGCAGTTTCTCCACGTTTTCGGCATTGCTAGCAGGAGGGGCTGGATCAACCGATCCAAACTCGCTAATTTCGGGCCTTTCAGTCATGCTCCCCAGCTCCAATGAACTTCAGAACACTAGCATCGAAATCACTCCTAACTAGGCCGAGCCCCACTCCCCTCTCAAGAAACATTCTAACGGCCCTGCGGCCATCCTTACCATAGTCTATCGTTCGTCTGTTTACGTACATCCTTACGAACTCCTCGTTGGTGCCCTCGTCTATACCCCTCCCCCACTTTATTGCACCCTTTAGTGCATCCTTGGGATTTTCCAGTGAGAACTCGATGCTTCTTTTGATGTCGTCACAAACTTGTTCACACATCGACTCTCCTAGATCCTTCCTTACAATATTCCCGCCCAATGGGAGGGGCAGACCAGTCTCTTTGTTCCACCAGACGCCCAAATCTAAAACCATGAATGCGCCTTCGTCGGACCAAGTCAACTGACCCTCGTGAATGATTACCCCAGAGTCATACTTTCCATCCATTACCCCGGGAAGGATTTGGTCAAATGGGACCTCAACCACCTCTACTTCTCCCAAAGCTAGCACAAGAGCGAGATAAGAACTCGTACTCTTTCCGGGTACTGCAATTACTGACCTCTTTGCTTCTTCAATAGTCATTTCCTTTTTGGAAATTAAGATTGGTCCATACCCCTCGCCCATCGAGGCACCACAATTCATCAGATAGTAAGAATCAGAAATTTTAGGATAGGAATGAATGCTTACGGCAGATACTTCGAAACTCCCCATCTCTGCTTCTCTATTCAAAGTGTCAATATCAACTAGAATGTGTTCATACCTTCTGTTACCTGTGTCAATTGTCCCATTTGTCAACGCATGGAACATGAAAGCATCATCAGGATCCGGGGAGTGCCCGATTCTGATGGTAACTGTGTCATCATTCATACCCATTCCGTCGTGATTCAGTTGAAATGAGTTTTGTTTCGAACTCCTCCACGTAATAATGAAGTGGAAAACATCGCAGGGCGTGATATGCCCGACCCATCTAAGCTTTCAACTGCCTCCGGACAACTTGGTCCGGTATGCGCAATTACAGGCAAGGCTCTGAAGTTCTCAGAGGCAATAGTTCTGGACAACGAGTATGTATGTTGGGAAGCCTACATCGAAGCGACAGGAGCCTCACCATCAACAGATGGTAAGGAAGTAGGCGGCCTCAAACTAGGCTAATTGAAAACTTATGGCCCTAGCCCCTTGCTTTGCCTCATGGCCGGAGGCTGGAGTAGATTCGCTCACCGATTTTCCGAGTATTACGACTCCATATCTCCAAACTCAATTTGGACACCACCCAGATTAAGGAATAGAGAGTGGATGTTCATCCCATGGGGGGGCGCTCCACCTGATAGGCATCGTGCATTCCCAGACAAGATTTCACTTCATTCTTATCTCAAAACAAGAGCACCGCACTCGTGCTTCCACAGCACCGCTTACTACCAAGATCCCTCCAAGGGCAAGATGGTAGAGAAGGGATGGTTGGGTGCGGATCTGATTTTTGACCTCGATGGGGACCATCTTCCCGGAGTTTCAGACAACGACTTCCCGGCAATGATCGATGTCATCCAGGGACAAGCCTGGAGGCTATGGAACGAATTTCTGGAACCGGAATTCGGATTCAAGCAAAAATACGCACAATTCACATTTTCCGGGCATCGCGGATTTCATATCCATCTGAGGGATCCTTCATTGTTACACTTAGATTCGAACGCACGAAGGGAGATAGTGAACTACATCAGGGGAGAGGGGATAGATATCCAATCAACTATCAATTCGGACTCTGGTTGGGGGAAAAGGGCCATTGATGGAATCGACTCCACATTGGGACAACTTTCTCAGATATCTTCTGGAAAGGAAGGAAAGAGGCATACGCTGGATAACCTTCACGAAATAGTAAAGACCAGATCCAAATCACCCAATGTCAATCTCAAGTCCTCAAGCAAAGCTAGTATCGAGGAATTGGCAAAGCTAGCGGACGGAAGGGATGAATTCGGCCTCGATAGGATCAATAGGTTGAAAGATGATCCATCCCTAGAGGTTTTCGGCAAACTCACCCCCTTATTCTGGGAGCTTGTCAAGGGAGACTCTTCCGTAGTAATCGGGACAGCAGGTGAGACCGACGAAGTAGTAACAGTGGACACAAAGAGAGTAATTAGATGGGTGGGCAGCCTTCATGGGAAATCCGGGCTGAAAGTTACTGAATTGCCACTCGATCGTTTAGATCCAGACTCGAGAAATTGTTTCGACCCACTAAAAGAGGCAGTCGTCTTCACCGGAGGCACTGTGAAGGTACGAATTCTTGCAAATGATGTACGTGCGAGCTTGTCCGGAGAGCAAATAGAGCCATCACTTGGGGATGAACTCATTGTAAAGGAATCAATGGCTATGTTCCTGTGCCTGAAAGGATGGGCAGAGATCTGCAGATAGTCCGTTTCACCGCATTTATGCACTAATTGACTCATCGAGTTTACGAATACGGAGAATATTGAATAATGGTGAACTGCGGAATAGCTTCGTGATTGACCCTTTAGACGATGTAGAAGAAGACTCCGATGGGTCTTCGGATGTCCTGCCACCACCGCCTCCAGGGATTTCAATGCCACCTCCACTGCTCGATTCTGAGCTCCCAGAGATACCCCCACTTCCACTCGATCCTCCAGGGCCTAAGTTCGGATTCTCACCAGAGCAATCCTCTGACGGAGACCTACTGGACGCTGCAGCCTCTCTTTCATCACCTACAGAGTCTTCGATTTCAGACGACTCTTCGGATTTCAAATCGGTGTGGAATAGGAGAAAGTCCAATGATCCTTCCATTTCTAGCAGCTCCAGAGACAGCATATACAATAGGATTGAGAGAATAACGACAGGGAAGGGCGACTCCCTGATGGAAAGGTATGCTGATAGGTTTGGCTCAGACCTAGATAGAGAGATAATCGTTCTCAGGAAGAAAGACCAAGACGATCTTGCCAGTATAAAACCAACAGTTGAGGTAATATCTGGATCCACTAACAACGAGATGGCCCTAGATGAATTCATTGAGGCTATGGAAGACTCGGATTTCATCGCTAGAGTTTCCGAGAAAACAGGCGTTTCCATAGAGAAAATAGGTGAATTAGATATGGATTCGATGAAATCTTTTTTTGAACAAGCAGATATAGACAACTCGGGCACTCTAGACTTTGACGAGTTCGTGAATGGTATCATTCAGAGCTTCCGAAGTTATGACGAGGATTTTTCTCACTTCTTCACGGTAGTCAACGGATTACTCGGAGAATTGCCAGATGAGAAAACTAGTGAATTCATTTCATCGGATGGTTTTGAAATGTTCAAGACTGTCGGCGAAGACCCCGTGGCCACAGATTCGGATACCAGAGGTCAGTTCTTCACGATGGTTAATGAACTGCTTGTCGACTTGCCTGAAACAGTCATGAAGTCATTCACCGATTCCCAGGACTTTGATTTGTACAAGGTGATTGCAGATAGGTATGGTGGTTGATTGGGTCTGCTGGAGAAGGCAGGACAGATAGAGGGCGAAAAAACCTCCTCCGAGAAGCCAAAGATAGCCGAGCCTGAGTCTGCAAAAGCGGCACCAGAACCCGTTAGTCAGCCTGAGCCTGTCAAGATCAAGAAGGAAAAGAGGAGTAGGAGGAAGAAGGTCAGGAAACCTAGGCAGAAGAAGGAAAAGGCACCGAAAGTTTTGCCGGAAGACTCTGAGCCTGCATCTCCGACGCAGTTCAGGATAAGAAAATACTCCGACTTTCTAGTTTCGTGGGGATGGACCATGCCGCTGGTAGCTTTCACCGCTTGGGGTAATGATTTCCAGCCTACTATTTTCGTTCTCGCTGGACTGGGTTTGATATCATTCAATCTAGGCTTCATGCCTTACTCCACAGGCAGGACCACTGGCAACTGGATCACCCGTACGACCTACATCAACGCGAAGGCCGAGAAGCCTCATCAATCGTACGTTTTTCTTAAAGGAATGACGTTCCCACTTGTTATTCTCGGAATTATAGCCATTCTCACAGCTACAGCCACCGGGTTGTCAGAAAATGCAGGGATGATACAGCTAGCTCTTGGGCTGTTCTTCCTCCTGCCCCCCCTCCTAGACTATCTGTTCTACAGATTCAAGAGCGATAATCTTGGATTATGGGATACCCTATTCGGTGGCGTGTGGCTTGTCAAGACTGCAAAGACAGCTGAGTCAAAAGGCTGGCTGAAGAGGTTAGAGCAACTAGGAGACTACACTGAGGCTCAGGGATGGTTATCGGACGGAGACTCAAAGGATTCCTCTGACTGATAGAATCTCTTCTACTCTGACTCGGAGTCAAATCTTCTCTTGGCAAGTTCTCGCATGTCTTCGTGTAGCACACCATCGTCTATAGCATCTTGATCCGATTCATCAACTATCTCGACTCCCAGTAGGGTCTCTATGATGTCCTCCATAGTTACCAACCCAGCGGTACCGCCGAACTGATCCTTGGCGACCAGCAACTGCTCCTTGTTCTCCAGTAGAATGTCAAGGGCTCTGTCCACAGATGTATCTACATCGCACGTCACAAGCTCTCGAGAAATCTCTGACATCCTGGTGTCGAAGTCGTCATCCGCTGCTCTTCTGAGAATCTCGCTACGAAGAACTAGACCTACCATTTCATCGACATTCTCCTCGTACACAGGCATCCTGCCATGAGTCATAATAGGGATCCTCTCCATTACATCTTTGACAGATTCAGTGGCCTTAGCAGAGGTAATTACAACTCTAGGAGTCATGATTTCTGTCACTTTCATTTCTCTTAGCCTCAACAGATTCTGAATAACTGCCTCCTCGTCTTCTTCTATTACGTCCGACTCCTCAGCAATATCTGCTAGTACTGATAGCTCCGTCCGGGTAACTGTCTCTGTCTCGACTTGGGGGAATGGAGCCCTCATTACCTCTATTATTACTACAATAGGCCATAGAATCCACATCAACCCTCTAAGTACATGGTAGGAGGTTACTGTGAGCCTTCTCCAGTACAGAGCTCCGATAGTCTTTGGAAGAATCTCGCTAAGCAGAAGTATCGCTATCGTAAGTATTGCAGCCGAACCGGCTATGACATACTCCCCTTGGAAATTATTTTCAACTTCTGAACCAACTCCAAGAGCTCCAACTGTATGGGCTATTGTGTTTAGAGTGAGTATTGCAGTCAGTGGCCCCTCTGGGTCCTCTTTCCATTTGGACCATGTTGCGCTTACTTTCGCGTGTGTGTCCTTCAACGCAACGATATGTCCATGAGAGGTTGACAGTAGTACTGCCTCAAGAATACTGCAGAGGAAAGAGGCGCCTAACGCCAGAACGGCGTATGCAATCATCAAAGTATAGTCTGCCAATTCCTATTCCTCTTGGAGATTCTGAGGCAACGAGATAGGTCCAGTTTGGTTCTCCACAGCGCTTAGCTCCAGCCTCATCCGGGCGAACATGACATAAATATCTAACTTGACGGGACAATGGCGAGCTCTCGTGGACTACGTTGCAATTTTCATGGCATGGCCATATGCAAACGGCCCACTCCATCTAGGTCACGTTGCAGGTAACTGCCTTCCTGCAGATATCCAGTATAGGTATGAGAGAGCCAGAGGTAGACGGGTACTGATGTGCAGCGGTTCAGACGAGCACGGGACGCCCATCACGATTACTGCTGATGAGATGGGTGTTAGTCCACAGGAGGTTGTGGACAAATACCACCGAATAAACACGCAGGCACTAGCTGATCTCGGGTGCTCCTGGGTAAACACTGTTGATTCTAGGGGAATCGAGTATGGAGGCGCCCTTTACAACAGGACCTCTGATGAAATGCACAAGGAAATCGTCCACGAAGTTTTCACGAATCTGATGAACTCGGGATTCCTCGAAAAGATGACTATGCAGCAATACTGTTCAATTTCTCAGGAAGGAGAAGTCAGGTTTCTTCCTGACAGATATGTCGAGGGCCAGTGCCCAGAATGCTCAGAAGAGGGAGCAAGGGGTGACCAGTGCGACATCTGCGGTGCAACATACGAGGCCCATGAACTGGTCAATCCGAAATCCAAGCTCGATCCAGAATCTGACATAGAGGTCAGGGATACGGAACACTTTTTCTTGCGTCTTAACGACTTCCAAAGCTCTCTGAGTCTCCATTCTTCGGAGAAGCAGAAGGTGTGGAAGCCGAACGTGCGGGCCATGTCGAAGAATTGGCTCGACATGGGACTTCGGCCACGTGCAGTTACTAGAGATATTGAATGGGGAATCACCATCCCCCTTGAGGGTGAAGATTGGAAATCCAAAAGGGTCTATGTTTGGTTTGAGGCAGTACAGGGATACTACTCATGCGCACGAATCTGGGCATCTAGGATTGCTAGTTCTGCAGGACATCCTGATGGCGAGGACGCCTGGATGAATTGGTGGCAAGTTTCCGAGACCGGAGAATCGCCCAAGCACATCTACTTCATGGGCAAGGATAACATTCCATTCCATACAATCATCTGGCCTGCGATTATCATGGGATTGAACGCCTCAGAATCATCAGAAGTTTCACATTTGCCTGGGCCGGGTGATCTAGTTCTCGAGGAAAACGTTTCCGCCAACGAGTATCTGATGCTTCAGGGAGGCCAATTTAGCAAGAGTAGGAAGCACGCCGTTTGGCTACCATCATACCTAGAGCAGTACGATGCTGACTCGTTGAGGTATTACCTATCAATAAACATGCCAGAGACTCATGACACTGACTTCAGATGGGATGAGTACGTCGACAGGGTGAACAACGAATTGATAGGAACCTACGGGAATTTCGTTCATAGGGTAATGACATTAACTCACAGGCTGGAACGCGATGAAGGAAACCCGCTTTCAAAATATGACGGCTTCTCAGACCACAGCAAGACCCTGCAGGAGGTCGACAATCAGATCTCTAGCGCTATTGAGTCAATGGAAAAGCAGAGGTTCAAAGAGGCTCTTCGTAGCATCATGGGAATCGCTCAGATTGGGAACTCACTACTCCAGGAAGCAGCCCCTTGGAAGTACATTAACGAAGACGAATCCGATGAGAGGAGCTCATCCTTATCCTCGCTATCAATTTCTTGGAGGATTTGCTCATGTCTCGCAGTCTGCATGAGGCCATTCACACCGTTTTCATCTGACAGACTATGGGTGATGCTAGGAAACCAGAATGACATAGACAACGTACTTTGGGAGGATTCGATGGATGTGAAAACCAACCTCTTCTGGAATGAGAAAACCCCTGAACCACTTTTCTCCAGGCTCGAACTAGACGAGATTCTCGAGCGAGAGAACTCCCTCATCGACAGTAAGGACAATGACGAATCACTTCCTCCCAATGACGGAGGCGGTTACATAGACTTCGAAGATTTCATGAAAGTAGAAATGCGAACGGGGAGAATCGTCTCCGTGGTTGACCACCCCAATGCGGACAAACTCTTCGTAATCACAATCGATGAAGGCTCCGACTCAACCAGAACTGTTTGCGCAGGTCTGAAGGGGCATTACGAGCCATCCGATCTGGAGGGTCTGAATGTCGTATTCGTAGCCAATCTAGAGCCAAGGAAACTCAGGGGTGTAATGTCCGAGGGAATGATACTTGCCGCAGACGACGGTGAAGGGGGGGTCAAGGTCCTAACTACGGAGGGGGATATCCTATCGGGTTCAAGGGTGCGGTAGTCAGACAACTCTCCTGCCTATTACCGCAGATGATGCCAAAATACTCGATATCGCCACTAAGAGTCCGAATCCGGGTGTGAATACCCCTCCAGTCGGCATTCCCGCCCACGAGTCATAGAACATGAATTGGAAGTCTCTGTCCCTATACTCATCATCTTCATCACAGGGCTCGATTACCTTATCAGTCCTGGAGATTGAATAGGCATCTCCTGCAGATGTATACCCGTCGTTATCGTTGTCGGACCATGACAGCGTCCATTGGTAGCATTGGTCAGTGTAAGTGGAAGACTGTTCGCTAAGTTGCATCTCAGTGACCAAAGCGTCCTCACCACCGCTCTCCTCTGATTCCCCATCGATTGCATAGACGCGCAAGATGATCTCGTTCAGATTGACCTCCTCGAAATGCTCCTCGCTGAGGTCTGCAGACCATGTCTTGACATTGCCCGAATCCTCCTCGATATCGTTCTCTATCTTCATGGTCATTGAGGTTCGCGGGAGAGTGGTATCAATTCCAATATCAATTAACGAAGCGTCCAACATCTCTATTGAGCAACTTTCCATACCCTCAATTGATGAAATCTGTAAGAGCTTCAATTCAGGGACGCTTCCAACAAATTCGAGGCTCGCGACTAATCCCTCTCCTTCGTTTATTCCTTCGACCGTGTTTACTCCATCATCGTATGATAACGTCCAATTATCCGTCCAGCCAAATGGGTGATTATCGAAGAACTCATCGCATTCGGACTCTCCGTCGTCGCTCTCACCATCTCCACCTTCTCCCCCCTCGTCTTCGGAGAATGGGTTTTCGTATTGGTAGACCTCATCCCTCGCATAGTACCAAGATCCAGAGTCGGGACTGCCGATTCGGTAGTTTATCCCGTCTGGACCCTGAACTGTGGTTTGTTCGATAGAAATATCCCCCATGATTCTCATAACCATGCTGTTGTACATAATTTCGTTTGATGGATCATGGCCCACAATCATCTCCACTGCAGTCGTGTTAGCATTACTGTCGCTTTCCATTCCACCTTCTTCGGTGCTTGCTTCGATCACAATTACTCTGATGAATCCAGTATCGTTTCTTAGAGCATCAATAGATGCCTCAAAGCCATCGGGGTCCCCGTCATTGTCGCTATCAAATAGGAACGCCTCAAGATTCTCCAAAGTCATAACGAATGGGTATTCGCACATTGTCTGGTTGCTTTCTGTTGCGCTAGAATCGTAGTTTGTTGCAGTAATATCAGTGCAGCCTTCCGACTCTGCCCAGTCATATACTCCGTCATCGTCTTCGTCGTAGTCGCATGAGCCATCATCATCAGTAGATGAAGAGTTGTGATTGTTGGCATTGATATCTGTGCAACCAGGCTGTTCAAATGGATCTATTATCCCGTCTCCGTCACTATCGTATACGCAGGTCCCATCGTCTTCAGTTGCGTTAATTTCGTAATTGTAAGCTTCAGGGTAAGTGCATCCTGGGACAGGTTCTGGGACAACTGGGTAGCGACATGAGCCATCGTCCTCCGTGGCTGATGGATTATGATTCAGAGCATCCGAGTACATGCACCCAAGAATTTTCGCAGGTGCGTCCGGGTAAATGCAGGATCCATCGTCAATATTGGAAGATGAATTGAAGTTAATAGCCTCCGGATAAGTGCAGCCCATCGATTGTTCAGAAGTATCAATGTCAGATTGTGTGCATCCGGACATCAAAATTGGTGCTATCAGGACTATGGTAATTAGCAATGGCCTCATGTTTTCCCGCTGGAACTGGCACAAATCAACCCTTTGTCCAGATTGAGTAGGTGGAATCGTATTCGTTATCCTCATCACTCTCAAAAGTCTGGATTAACTGTTGGGTCCACAATGATCGATCCCACTCAGGGAAGAAAACATCACCACTCTTGTTGGTTTGAACCTCTGTAACGTGTATTTCCTCCACTCTGTCTATGAACATCTCATATATCTGGGCCCCACCTATTATCCAACACTCATCGCTTCCTTCTGCAAATGCTATCTCTATCGCTCGACCGACATACAGTGCTGTGACAGCACCCTCGTCCTCCCAATCTGTATCCCTAGACATTACGATGTTAACTCTCTCTGGAAGCGGCCGGAACCTCTCTGGTAGGGACTCCCATGTACGCCTCCCCATGACCACCGAGTTGAATCCATCAGCCTCAGTCAAACTCTTGAAACGGGCCATGTCGCTAGATAGCCTCCATGGCAAACCATTTCCCTTTCCTATGCAACCGTCCCTGTCCATAGCAACGATCATCGCCATTTTCATTAAATCACTAAACCGATATTGGAGCCGCTATGTGTGGATGATGTTCATATCCGACTATGGATATGTGCTCGAATCTGAAATCATCAATTGACTTTATTGATGGATCCAGTTTCAGAATTGGTAAACTCAGCGGCTCTCTGGAGACCTGCAAACGAGCTTGCTCTATGTGATTCAGGTACAGGTGACAATCCCCCCCGGTCCAGATAAACTCGCCAGGCTCTAGATCGCAAACCTGGGCAATCATGCAAGTCAAGAGGCTGTAGGAAGATATGTTGAATGGCACACCAAGGAAAACATCTGCACTCCTCTGATATAGGTTACAAGACAGCCTCCCATCGTTTACGTAGAATTGGAAGAATGCGTGACAGGGCATCAATGCCATGTCCCGTAGTTCCCCCACGTTCCATGCTGAAACAATGATACGTCTACTGTCCGGATTTTTTTTGATAAGATCTATTGCCTCTTCGATTTGATCTATTACCCTACCGTCGTTTGACTCCCATTTCCTCCACTGTTTACCATAAACTGGACCTAGATCACCATTCTCGTCCGCCCACTCATTCCATATCCTTACTTTGTTCTGAATGAGGTACTCGATATTGGTATCTCCGGAAAGGAACCAAAGTAACTCGTGTATAACGCTCGGCCAATGGACTCTTTTTGTGGTAATTGCAGGGAAACCCTCGCTTAGATTGAACCTCATCTGATGACCGAAAAGTGAGATCGTTCCTGTCCCAGTCCTATCTCCCTTGGCCTCGCCCTCCTCGAGTATTCGGGTTAGTAAGTCAAGATACTGCCTCATGTGGTTGCTAGGTGTAACCAGGTAGTCCATCAAGAATGCGCTAGGGTGCTCCCCTCATTGCAAGTGTGTTTACTAGTTGGTCTGAGAACTTACGATACAATATCCTCATTTCTTCCTGGCGTTCATCTATGCTTTTTGCCATCATTAAATCTACCCAGTGGTCATCTATGGAGCCGCCATCGGAATGCGCTGCCCATTCTGAGAATGTTATAGGGTCGTCCACAATCAAATCGATCCTCTTCCATGGCTTGGGCAGCATTGTTCCTGGAGGCATGAAGTCTCTCGCCCCAATGGACAAAGTTACAGGAACAATTGGCACGTCTGGGAAAAGTGCTGCTAGCCTTGAAAAACCAGTTTTAGAGGGCTGTAGTAAAGGTGCTTCTGTCCTTCTCGATCTTGTTCCCTCGGGAAATATTCCCAGACAACAGCCACTCTCTAACACATCTACCGCTCTGGCGAGAGCATCCCTAGCTCCGGAACCTCTGAAAGTTTCAATTTGACCCGTAGAGATCATCACAAATCTATTAGGTTGTTTGTCAAAGTGACCTTCCTTCGCCATAAAGTGAATAGGCCTCTGAGACGCTAGTATCTTGATGAATGGGTCAAGATTACCTAGGTGGTTGCCACAGAATATTGCCGGACCTTCCAATGGTACCTTGTGAGCCCCCCTAATGTGCACATTGGTCACGCTTCTCAGGACGGCTGGAAGGTACTTTTCCAGGAACCTGTAGATTAGCGGGGTGGAGAAGGCCTGTCCTGTACCCTCCAACTTCACCCAGGAGCTAATATTCTTCATTGATTTCTCAGACAGGCCCATATCACCGCCACAGAGTATTCAGTTTCATACTTTACAGTTGAAATGTTGAAGTGGCATAATGCTTGGTTAGTACCATGCACAGCAGATGCCGGGCCCTTTCACTAGGCCTGATTCTACTCTCTCCAATTATTGCGCCATCTGCTGTCGGGGAATGGGGGACCGATACATGGCTAACGAATATAATCGGCCCTGAGAGATTGGAACAAGGTGATGAATTCGGGTGTCATGGTTTTGAGGGGGTGGATACCATAGAGGAAAACTGGGTAATTCCCGGATGTAGGGATTATCTCGCAGGATTAACCGACTCCTCAAAGTGGGGCAGTGATCCTGTTTCATTTGGAATAGAGGCCGACGTGCTTGATCAGGTTACAGTTGACTCATTGATAGACTCTGGATTTGTAATTGTTGGAGACTCGCTGGAAGAAGTCCCTGAAGAACTGGTTTCTATGGTTAGGAACGGTGGTAGTCTGGAGAAGGGAGTTGCCGACATAGAGCTGCTTGAGTCGGCAGAGGAGGACTCGCTAATCTCTGTTTACTGGAGGGCAAGAGTTGGAGACTTGCGCGTTAGGGATGATGCTGAGGTCATATCATGGTTGGAGAATCAGCAGGTGTGGTTTACCACATGGGGGGAATGGCATTTTCACGGAATATCCGGACGGTCAACTTCGGTAATCTCCGATGGATCAGTCCTAATTTCAACGTCTCCCCCTTCGGAAAGGTGGAACGTCCCAGGAACGATCATGCTCCAGTTCCAGCAGGATGTCGTATCTGTTTCCGACTCCAAAGGTGCTGAGATTCCTCTGATTCCACTAGATTCGAGAGACCTCTCAATCGGTTGGAGGCCGATTGAAACAGGTATGCTTCTAACCCAGGCTCCCGGAACAAACATCACAATAGAATTAGATGGCCCAGCCGATACATTCGAAACGACTCCTATGACTACTTTCAATGGTCTACATCATGGCGTAACGGTAGTAGGTCATCACACGTCGAATCTTTTCAGATGGACACAAGACTTCCCTGAATCCATCCTTTCTTTTACATGGCTAGTGGAAAGGCCGGAGAAAGAGGAGATTGGTTGGATTATACCCGCATTCGCAATATCGATGATAATTGCAGTGCCTGCATCCATATACTTCCTAGTGAAAAAAGACGGCAGAATGATGTCTATTGGCCAGGAGTAGTAATGATAGGCCCTTGGATGTCCACACCCTCTTCGACCAACCTACTAACGATTCTGCTAACAGATTCGGGAGACATTGCTTCGGGAGGATGAACTCCTGGTGGGAGCATTTCTGAGTCATTCAACCACTCTTCTACGCAGCAAATCGTTACTAAACCGGTTGACCGAGCCATTGAGTGACCGTCATCGCTACCATGATCTTGGAGGATCCACCTCATGCTCGTGCCATCTCTACCTTGGGCAAGTACTTCCATCCATGTGAACTCTGGAGTCTTTTCGTTATACTGCCATTCTGCAGTAATCCTTTCAAGGTCAATCTCCGTATTCTCAGTTTCATCGATGAACATCTGAATGTGCCCAGGCCACCTGACTGTGTATTCTGAAAGCTCTTGTGCGGGTATAGTTTTCAGCACACTCCTCAATCCGTCGGTGAGAAATGCCTCCATGGTTCCTTTCTCATTGACCTCGATCTCATGCCTCTCCGATAATGCAGGCAATGTGACCAGTTCTGAACCTCTGATTACTCTAGCCGGCCTGGTATACTCAGCAATCACATCTATTGGAGAGAATGGAGCCATGTAATTCCACCCTCCAGTAGGACCGGTTGGGTTTCCACCAACTCGAACTTCACCTTTCTCTAGAGGGCCCATTTCATCGCATGCTCTGGATAGGAGCATGTTAGACAGACCGGGCGCTATCCCTGTATCCCATAGGATTCTTGCACCGTATTCTTTTGCCTTATCGTCATCTCTGTCCGGAGTAAACTGGCTGAAGCTGAGATCTACTGTTCTCCAGGGAAGCTCCGCGAGAGCCGTTGTACTCGAATGTCCTATGTCTCCCGGCAGCATGTTCAATACGATGTCCTGCAAGGGATTGAATTCGAACCCCTCTTGATGCAAAATCATGTCTAACATCAAATCTACTGGATTTTCATCAATCTCAAGATTGTGGACCTCTACACCAGGAATTCCGATGACACGGAACGGTTTTGGGTCGTAAGCGTGTACGGTATGGCCTGACTCGGCTAACTTTGCTGCAACATAGGAACCGACCAGTCCCACTCCGAAACAATGGATACTAGCCATGTATCCCCGCATACGAACTCGTTATTCGTTGTAACTGTTCGCAATTCTTAGAGCAAAAATTAGCGATGCCTTGATTGGGTGTAATACAAGCCGCAATTCATGGTAGGGAGAGGAAACATTGATCCTTGGTCCTCTGAGCAATCTACTGACTATGATAGAATGATCGAGCAATTCGGCATGACTCCAATGGACCTCGGGTCTTTGCCAAATCCAGGAATGTTGCACAGACGAGGAATAGTATTTGCACATAGGGATTTGGACGTGATTACTGATTCGATAACCAAGGGGGATCCATTTGGAGTTCTTACCGGCCTAATGCCCAGCGGTAGGATGCATCTTGGACATAGCATGGTTATAGAACAGGTTCGCTGGTTTCAGGAGCAGGGTGCCGACGTAACCGTCGCCGTTGCCGACTTGGAGGCACTCGCGACCAGAGGAACCTCCCTTCATCGTGGAAGGGAGACAGCATTACGGGAGTACGTGTCGAATTATGCAGCATTGGGCTTGGACTCGGACAAGACTAACGTATACTTTCAGAGCTCTAGGCCTGAGGTTCAGAGACTGGCCTTTACTCTAGGAAAACGTACTAACCTATCAGAATTAGACGCAATATACGGATTCGGTGGAGATACAAATCTGGCTCACGTTCAGGCGCCTCTTGTACAGGTTGGTGACATTGTGCACCCTCAATTAGATGATTTCGGAGGATTAAGACCAATAGTTGTGCCAGTAGGAGTTGACCAAGATCCGCATCTAAGATTGACCAGAGATATAACTCAAAAGACCAACTGGTTTAACGTGAAGAAGAGGAAGTCTGGAGGGCTCACCGTGGCTCTTTCAGTCCAAGAAGACAATCAGACAGAGATGGGGGTTTCCCACTCTGGTAAGATAGATATGGATTCTAGAGAAAAACTCGTTGGAAACATTGTTCACTCGATCGCTGAACTAGGATTTTCTGATATCAAGCCCAATGCCAAGCATGGAACAATCGAGATTCCCGGCGCGACAGTGGGTGATGGCTCCAGAATTAGGATAATGTTGCTCCATATTGAGAGAGAACTGGGTGGCCTAGGGCTAATGCCCCCTTGTTCCACCTACCACAGATTCGCTGTAGGAATGACAGGCGATAAGATGTCATCATCAAAACCTGAGAGTACAATCTTCTTGGACGATGATATTGAATCCATGGAGAGGAAGGTGAAGCGAGCAATCAGCGGTGGACAACCCACGGTGGAAGAGCATAGAAGGCTGGGCGGGGATACCTCAAAGGACGTAGCATACCAGTATTTGCAGTTCTTCTTCGAAAGTGACGATGCGGCCCTAGCAGAGGTCAAGTCAGAATATGAAAGCGGGAGGATGCTAGCCGGGGAAGTCAAGCAAATTTGTATTGACAGGGCTACAGACTGGCTTATTGATCTAAAGGAAAGGAGGGAACAAATGGAAGATAGTGTGACCGATTTCCTCGCCCCTGATGCAATTTAGCGAATGTCGAAAACTGGAACCTCCGGCCCTAAATCCAACGTCTTCTCCTCGTTTTCCGTTAGCTCCCTAATGGTTGCATCTTTGTGAATAATCTGGCTCCTGCCCCTTGGGTCCAGAAGCTCGATGAGAAAATGAGAACTCCCGTCTTTCATCTTTCTCAGCCCCTCTAACAGTTCCACAGATGCGTCTAGTACCTTTTCATCATCCGAATTCCCCCTCATAATAGAGCGTACAGCATCTTCGAATCTATTTAGGACCCCTTCAATGTTTGACACAAACCCACTGGAAGAACCGCCGGGTGAGACCTCCAAATCTAGTTCAGGTATCCTGATAGTACATGATGAAGACCGGACCACTCTTGCCGAGCACTTTTCTGGTTCGTCTACGATTAAAGATGAGTAACCGGGTTTCTCACCGTCCGAGGGAATGAAATCCGTATGCTTCCATCCGCATGAATCACAAATAACAGTTATTTGTGTATGTTCTCCGAAGTACGGAATTTCGGAGCTCATTGCCAGCATTATCAATGCGCCGTCTTTGTGACATTGGGGGCATGGAGCATCTACCTTACTCTGCATTTCTCACTCCACCCTGGCGCTAACAAAAGTTGGAGGAAGTAGTAGGAGTCTGGTGTTTCCGAGTCGAACCACTTGGCCATTCACGTCGTCCTCGACAAAATCCTGGATTTTTCCGACTGCTAGTTGTAGTTCCATGTCCCGGGACATCAGATCTGACATCTCGATAATTACGATGTCCCCGTCAGACACCCAGTCCATAATTTGTGAAATTCCTGTAACATCTTCCAGAACTGCTCTATGAATGATGACGTCTCCCTCTAACCTAGGTACTGGGGCATCGGGGAACCTCATGCCCAGATCATGGTAAGGCTCGCCTGGATCTATAATGCTCATTCCTTTATCAGCTATGCTAGGCATCTCCACCCACCTAGGGCCATCATCACCTACAGACACAAATTGCCGACATACTTTGTGCCCTTGATACCTTCTGAATACGTGCTTAGGATATTCCGAAATTATATGCAATTTGGCAAGCCCGACTCCCGTCGCATTGATAAGGGGTCGATTCTTAAGAATGACACTGGCAACTCCGTCGGTGATTATTATGGATGCAACCTCAAGCGCAATAAAAACCGGTACAAGTACCGTAGGAATAACGTATGATGGGGGTGTTATTGTAGGGGCAGACCACAGGGCCACCATGGGGCATTTCATAGCCAACAAGTCCGTTCAGAAGTTATTCCGAATTTCTGACAATATTGCTCTAACCACAGCCGGACTGGTTGGCCATGCCCAATCACTTTCCCGCGTTCTAGCCGCTGAATTGAAGCTCTTCGAACTAAAGAGGGACATGCCTATGACCGTAAGAGGGGCGGCTACATTCACAGCCAATATTCTATCTGGAAGGCCACACTATGTACAGTTATTGATAGTAGGAGTAGATCCCTCTGGTCCAAGCGTATACAGTATCGATTCTGCTGGTGGCTCTATCCCAGACACGTATTGTGCAACTGGCTCCGGAAGTCCGTACATGTACGGTGTACTCGAAGACCAATTCAAGTTAGGCATGTCCAAGGACCAAGCACTAGCACTTGCTGCTAAGGCACTTCTAGCATCAGCCCAGAGAGATGCTGCAAGTGGCAATGGAATGGACCTTGCGTTCATCACTAACGAAACTGGATTCACACAGCTATCCGAAGAGGAAGTGGCGACTCTACTCTCCACTATCTGATTACATTCCCGATCTAGAGCAATAATTGCCTAGGTTTCATGACATGAGGGATATTATGCGCTTGACTCTGCCCGATATAAAAAAGAGGATTTCGAAGATTATCCCCGATAGTATAGATCACGAAGTAACACTGGAAGCCGGCTCTATCGCAATCATCACAAAACAGCCCAAGGAATTCTCAGGAGGTGGCGATAGCCTAACTGTAAGGATTGCCAAATCCGTGAAGCGTAGGGTTGTAATACGGCCCCATCCAGAAATCCTATCCGATGAACAGGAAGTTCACGATGCTGTCAATAGAATAATTCCTGCCGAGGCAATGGTCAGAAATACGTGGCTCGATCCAGCATTATCTGAGGTTATTTTGGAATGCGATGATCCATCATCGGCCGTGGGTCCTAAAGGGTCCCACATTAACGCGTTGAGAGACGAAATCGGCTGGCTTGTAAAAGTAGAACGTGCTCCTGCCAGAGAAAGCAGAACCCAGCACGACATCCGTCGTTACCGCAAGGAGTTAGCCGGTGACAGGAAGTCCTTGCTGAAGAAATTCGGAACACGGATATATCGTCCTCAGAGACCAGGGGAGTCATGGGTAAGAGTTTCAGCACTTGGATCATATCGAGAAGTTGGGCGAGCAATGCACTTGGTCACGACTAACGAGTCTAAAGTTCTGGTAGATGTTGGAGCAAAACCTACCAATAACCAGAGTGAGGTTCAGCCATTCTTCTCGGCACCAGAACTACTACCACTTGACAATCTAGATGCCGTTGTCATCACCCATGCTCACGTGGATCACATAGGGATGCTCCCCGTTCTTTTCAGGTATGGATACAAGGGACCAGTGTATTGCACACCCCCGACAAGAGATCTGATGACCCTTCTCCAAATTGATTACATCAAGGTCTCACAAGCAGAGGGTAACGAACCACCATATTCCAAGGCCGACATACAGGAGTGCATCAAGCACGTTGTAGATGTGAATTGGGGGGACAAAACTGACATCGCTCCAGATATTAAGATGACAATGGAGAATGCAGGCCACATTTTGGGGTCATCCAGCGTCTACATGCAAATAGGAGAAGGAAAGTCCGAGCACAGACTTTTGTTTTCTGGCGACATAAAGTATGAGAAATCCTGGCTTTTCGATGCGGCTACTGTAAGGTTTCCCAAAGTTGACACACTCGTAATTGAGTCTACATATGGTGGACCTCAGAGCATTCAGCCAACAAGGCACCAGGCTAGCCAGGAGCTACAGGATCTCGTCTCCGACACCCTTAGTAGGAAGGGAAAGATCTTCTGTCCCGTATTCGCAGTTGGACGATCCCAGGAGGTAATGTTGGCAATAGATGAGTTGTTCAAGTCAGGACGTGTGCCACCTGTCACTGTTTGGCTCGACGGAATGATTAGCGAGGCGAGCGCGATTCATTCAAGTCATCCCAACTTCCTCAATAGGGAGCTCAAGAAAAGCATGCTAAGGGGTGGGGATGAGAATCCTTTCAACTCCTCTTGGTTCAGGCAGGTCGACTCTAGGGAGATGCGTGAGACCATACTCCTTGATCCAAGTCCTTGCATAGTTCTAGCTACCAGTGGTATGATGACTGGTGGTCCTATCATAGAGTATCTCAAGCACTGGGCACCAGAGCCCGGGAACACCTTATGCTTCGTAGGCTATCAGGCCTCAGGTACCCTTGGAAGGAGGCTTCAGGAAGGCCATTCCCATGTTCCGTTGATGGACAAAGGACAGACACTGATGCTCGACGTGAATTGCAACATGGTGATAATTGACGGATTCTCCGGTCACTCCGACAGGAACCAACTTATGGACTATGTTTCGGCTTTAAATCCAACTCCGAGGAAGATCATCTGCCATCACGGGGATCCCCAGACTTGCAATGCCTTCAGAATGGGCCTTCGTGAGAAATTCAAGGTACAGACTTACGCGCCTGCAAACCTAGAGACTCTGCGACTCTCTTGATCACAACACAGGAACATCGAAACCAGCATCAGCAGGATCGCCCACATTGCCATCTGTTTCTACTTCGTTAGTTTCGTCCCAGTCTTCCATAGAATCTGACGCTTCGTCAACCGAGTCAGGATTCGTGGTTATTGAAACTGCAATAGGAATGGGCGTAACCAGTAGCAATGCCCAGGCTTCGGGGGTTATGGTCCCCTCAACTATCATGATAATTAGTGATATCATTGCGATTGAACATGAAATCGCAGCTGCTATTACGCTCCTGAGCATATTTTCGTATTGCTCGGAGCAGATGTTTGTTATGTTTTTAACGACAAGGTGATGAACCTTGGATTAATTCACCTTTTATGGGACACGACTGGTATCTAGTTAGATGTAAGTGCGGTCATTCCTTTGGACATAGAAAGGGGACTAAATCAAAATGTACAATATGCGGCTCCAATGATGTGACTAATGTCCAACAGTTCTCAGATTCAAGATCCCTGGCAAATGCCGTTTCTAATGCAAACCTTCCGAAAGAACTCTCAAAAGAACTGTCATCAAGACTCGAATCCAAAATTGCTATCGAAGAAAACAGACAGCAAGGTCCCGTTAGTATTAGGGAAAGGGTAAGGGGAACATTGCGCAGTGCGACCGATGAACACGGAGTTTTACGAGTAAGCGCCATAAGAAGAGAATTAGACAGTGCCGGTCTCGATGCAGAATCATGGGAATCCATCATTGGAGGCGCAGAATTGGAGGGAATCTTAGTTAGATGCAGTAATGACTCATGGAGGTGGGTCTAGCAAAGTTCATGACCACAACTAGTGCGCTTTCAACCTAAGGGCCTGTGGGTTAGTCTGGTCTATGCTTGTTGCTTTGGGAGCAATAGACCCTGGTTCGAATCCAGGCAGGCCCACCAGACGCTAATCTTTCTATTGATGGTAAATCCAAATCATATTACACATTAGCATTCAGAAATCTGGATGTAGGTACAAATGTGCTATTCAATCCGTAAAACTATTACAAATGTGCATTTATTGCATCAATATCGAATTCTGAAACTGCTACTCTAATGGCTTCTTCTTTGGCGAACCATCTAGCTTCTTCTATTTCATCATCCTTAGGAGATATTTTTTGTCCCTCCAAGTCATCCTCACACTTGTAAGTGAATGAAACCCAATTTACCCCTTCATCGTTGAAAATTTTGGATTGGACTATTGCTCCTCGAAGATGCTTAATCCCTTCGACCTCGTTCAGCGGATCTGGTATGTCAATTGCCACGCCTAGCTCTTCTAGAGCTTCTCTCACAGCCGCGTCACGCGGGTGCTCGCCATAATCTACGAACCCCCCAGGGAGTGTCCAGCAACCTGTGAAGAATCCTCTCGAAACCTTGGCTAACAGGACCTCATCTCTGGTATTGGTAATGACAACCTTGCTAACAACCCTGTGTATTGTCCTATAGACAGATTCCCTAGCGACTGGATCTACAGCGTTGTCGCTGATTACAGAGTCCTTCCACGCCCAGTTTTCAGGCCACGGGATTTGAGGCATTCCGTATACTACGACGTAGTCTATTTCTCCTAGCCTAATTCTGTTTACCCTTCTATCGTTCCAAGTAATTCCCATTGATTCTGCTTCATCTGGCGTCGGAAGTCTTATTCTTTCAGTACTGTCGAATTTTATCCTGCCCATTTCTGGGATTTTTGGGCCATTCCCATTAATATCAACGAGGAGAATCTTTCCATCATTTTCTAGATGGACATATTCTTTCGTCAATGGTTTCAACCTCGTAATTTCAGTATCCCAGAATTTCAGAGAGTTGTTCTTTGTAGAAGGTACCAGAACTCTGCAGACTATCCAGCTCTTTCTCAGCTAGTTCGAGCTCAATTATCCTCTCAACTCCATTTCTACCGAGAACAACTGGTACTCCAATGTATATGTCATCCATTCCATATTCACCCGAGAGGTAAGTGCTACATGGAAGAACCCTTTTCCTATCTTCGAGAATTGCTTCGGCCATTATTGCAGCCGCGCTTCCCGGAGCGTAGAACGCACTGCCTTTCTCCAGTAACTTCACAATTTCTCCTCCACCGCTGGCTGTCCTTATGCAGATTGCCTCTACTTCTTCATCACTCAGAAGTTGATTCACTGGAATCCCGTTCACCGTCGTGTATCTTGGAAGCGGGACCATGGTATCTCCATGACCGCCAAGAACCATTGCCTGCACATCCTCATTACTGCAACCCACAGCCTGTGCGATGAAATGTGTCATCCTCGCACTATCCAATATTCCTGCTTGGCCAACTACTCTACTATGTTCGAATCCAGTTACTTTCTGCATGTGGTAAGTCATCAGGTCCAGGGGATTGGTTACCATCACGACAATCGAATTGGGAGCGTGTTGCCTTATGCCTTCGCCTACCTGTGAGACTATGTCTGCGTTCTTTCCAATCAAATCCTCCCTTGTCATCCCGGGTTGCCTAGGAAATCCAGAAGTAACTACAACAACATCCGAATTTGCGATATCTGCATAGTCCTTCGTTCCTGTTACGCGGCCATCGTAGTTTAGTACCTGACCACCTTGGCTCATATCGAGTGCCTTGCCCTTGGCAAACCCTTCGTAGATATCCAATAAGACTACGTCTCCAACCTTCCTTTCTGCAAGAACGAACGCACAAGTTGCCCCAACGTTTCCTGCTCCTATAACTGCGACCTTCTTCGCTCCATTTGCCATGTCTACGGGCTAATGATTACAGTCTTAGCACTTTGGAGAAGAATTAGTCAATTCCGTGACCAACTATATTGACTAGAGGTGCTATTTTCAAATGTGGCTACCAAAACGAATTCCGTCGTTCCACTAGCTCTGGTTGGCTTCGTTCCTACAATTTCGGTATTATTCACGTTAGGCTATAACGACGATGATTTCACCTCTCAGATATTTTTCTTCACTTGCAAGATCTGGCTTCTTTTGGCTCCGGCGTATTGGTACCTTAGTGTTGAGAAAAACTCACCATCTTGGTCATTTCCTACCAGAGATGGGATAGTTGTAGGAGGAATTTCAGGAATAATTATGTCCATAATCATCATTGTAATATGGATATTATTTGGTGATACTTTAGAAACAGGCTCAATGATCTCTAATCTGGAAAGTACGGGTCTCACGGAATTCCGAGTGTATCTTGCTGGAATCATTTACTGGATATTCTTAAACAGTCTACTTGAGGAGTATGTTTTCAGATGGTTTGTAACAATTAAGTCGATAGAACTCCTTGGAAGTGAGGCCAGAGCGATTATCCTATCAGCCATCCTTTTTACTCTTCATCATGCTATTGCACTGCACTATTTCGGGTTTGTTTGGTGGCAAATAGCAATGGCTTGCTTCGGTCTTTTGTCAGCATCTGCAATTTGGTCCTGGCTTTACGTCCGATACAGATCTGTTTGGGTTTGTTGGTTCTCGCACGCTATATGTGATGTTGCAGTATTTGGATTAGGATATCTGATTATTTTTGGCTGACTAATTTGAGAAAGTTTCTCGCCGACGGCTTCAATAACATCCCTCAATTGGAAGTTTTACAAAATCGGGCGGTAAAATGAGACTTGGCGTGCTTAAGGAGCCTGTTGGTGAGAATCGTGTGTCCGTTATTCCTAACTCATTCAAGAAACTGAATAAGTTAGGCTTCGAATTAGCTGTAGAATCAGGGGCCGGTGAAATATCTCACTACAGCGACAAAGAATACCAAATCGCTGGATTCACAGTTTCCGATAAAATCTCAGTCCTTGAGTCTGACATAGTAGTTTCAATATCGATGCCCGACCTTTCAGATGCCAAAGAAGGTCAGATATTTGTCTGCGTTTCGGATCCTTTCCGAAATCCTAGCATCGTTAAACAGGCCATCGAGAAGAAAATCACCCTAATTAGCATGGACATGATTCCACGAAGACTCTCCAGGGCCCAAGCAATGGATGTTAACTCGAGTCAAGACAATCTCGCCGGTTACAAGGCCGTTCTGCTGGGAGCAGCCCACGTTCCGAGGGGGATACCTATGATGACTACCAGTGCTGGTACCGTAAGGCCCTCAAAGTTCGTTATCATGGGCTCCGGAGTAGCCGGCCTACAGGCAATAGCCACTGCCAAGAGATTGGGGGCCATTGTCTATGCCTCGGATGTGAGAAAATCTGCTGCAGAACAGATTGAGTCTGTAGGGGGTCGTTTCATCGAAGTCGATGGAATGGACGATTTCGAAGATGAATCTGGTTATGCTAAGCCACTTACCCCGGAGTTTATTCAGAAGGTGAACGATACCGTGTGCGAGGTGGCCAGAGATGCCGATGTAATCATAACGACGGCTAGGATTTTTGGTAGGCCTGCACCGATCACTGTTCCGGCTTCTGCAATATCTACTTTCAAGCCAGGGTCAGTTGTAGTAGACATGAATGCGGATGTCGGGGGCAACTGTGAACTGACAGAGCCGGGCGAGGTATTCACCACAGAAAACGGCGTAACAATTGTTGGAACGACGAATCTCCCCGGTGAACTGTCAACTACCGCAAGTATGCTATATTCCAACAATATGGTTACGTTCCTGTCCACACTTGTCAGTAAGGAGTCAATCAGCATTGACCTCGATGACTCTATTCTTGTAGGTGCACCAGAAGGAGATGAGTTTTACGTTCCGGGAATGGGTGGAGTTCTATTGTGCCACCAAGGTGAGATTCACCACAAACAGAGTCGACTCTTGGAGGTGGTTAACTAATGCTCACCACCGCAACTCTGGTGGCTAGCATTACTGTTTTCGTACTGGCGATTTTCCTAGGTTTCGAATTGATTAGCAAAGTCCCCCCTACACTACATACACCTCTGATGTCAGGGGCTAATGCCATTTCTGGCATCACCATCGTAGGTGCGTTGATACTTTCTAATGTCGAATTCAACAATGGAAACCCAGGCACTGCTTCTTGGTTGGCATTCATAGCTTTGGTTATGGCCACGATAAACGTAGTTGGAGGCTTCATGGTTACTAACAAGATGCTCGAGATGATTGCAGGAAAGAAAAGAGGTGGCAATTGATGGTCGACTCGGTTGTCTGGGACATAGGTTACCTTGTATCGGCAGCTCTGTTTATTTTCGGTATAAAACGTCTTTCCAGTCCTAAAACTGCCCCTCAGGGCAATCGTCTTGGCGCTTATGGGATGTTTCTTGCAGTTCTAGTTACACTCGTAAAGATGTATTCTGAGGGGATTATCGGAATTGAGCTGATAGCCGCCGGGTTAGCTCTTGGTACCATCATCGGATACATTATGGCTACTACGGTTGAGATGACTGAGATGCCAGAACTGGTCGCCCTATTCAACGGATTTGGCGGGGGGGCATCAGCACTTGTGGGTCTTTCAGAAGTACTCAAGCGGCTACAGGAGGGGGAAATCCCAGATGCAGGCATCGAGTTATACGCCACATGGATCGCAATAGGACTTTCCGGAATAGTCGGATGGGTTACGCTTACTGGAAGCCTCATGGCTATGGGAAAACTCAGGGGAGGGTTCTACATCCCTTTCACGAAAAAGGATGATCGAGGGCGGAGTAAATGGGTTAGTTTCCCTACTTGGGGGCCCCCATGGCTTAATGCTGTCAAGTGCGCGATATTGATTAGTTGCATTTCTCTGATTGGACTAACAATCCAAGAACCTGAGAATTACGACTACATCTATTCACTAGTCGGCCTGTCTTGCCTACTCGGCGTGCTATTCGTTATACCAATTGGTGGTGCTGACATGCCGGTTGTTGTAAGCCTCCTGAATTCAATGTCGGGAATTGCCGCAGCTTTCACCGGTTTCGTGATAGGAAACAATGTCCTGATTATCGCTGGCTCTATGGTGGGAGCGGCCGGCCTAATCCTGACTTTCATTATGTGCAAAGCGATGAACAGAACCCTCACTGCAGTCCTTTTCAAGTCATTCGGAGGAGGCGGCCGTGAGTCGGTTACCAGAACCAAAGTAGGAAGCGACCCAGAGGAGGTAGCAATGGTTTGCGATGGCATAAGCAAGTGCGTAATTATTCCTGGCTATGGTATGGCAGTTAGTCAGGCACAGCATGCTGTCAAGGAGTTCGCTGACCTTCTGGAGTCTCAGGGTGTGGAGGTTTCGTACGGAATCCATCCTGTCGCAGGTAGGATGCCAGGACACATGAATGTACTATTAGCCGAGGCTAGCGTCCCATACGAACAACTCATTGAGATGGACGACATTAACTCCGAACTCCCGGAGACCGACGTTGCTCTCGTAATAGGCGCCAATGATACCGTTAACCCGGTTGCTCGTACAGGCGATGGGCCACTTGGAGGAATGCCGATCATCGACGCTGACAAGGCAAGAGTTGTTGTAATTATCAAAAGGAGCCTTTCCGTTGGGTATGCGGGAGTTGACAACGACCTATTCTATGATGACAAGACTATGATGCTATTCGGTGACGGTAAGAAGATGATGAATGAATTGAATTCCTCTATCAAGGAGTTATGAGGTCTATCTCCCCCAACCGTTATTTGACATCGACTGCGAGAAAGGTATAGTGATATCATGCGTTTGAGCGTTAGTCGCGCCTTCATATGCCTTGTAGTAGTAGCTGCGGTATCAATCCCTGCTCTTGGAATGAGCAACGGCCCCGGGGCTTACAATTCAGACGATGAGTTGACCGTAAAGTATGGTTGCTCATGCCACAACAACGGCGCATCATCAGATAGAGCAGTTGTAATGGTTACGGGTGTCCCCCTTATGTACGAACCATCAGAGAGTTATCAACTCACTATCAGGGTAGCTGACTCTCTTACCCTATCGGGCGGTGAAGGAAACACACAAGCTGGTTTCCTGCTTTCTTCTGATTCGATTGGCAACTTCACCTGGCAAGACGACCAAGAAATACGTTACGCAGAGGGGCGAGCTGATGATGTTTCACACTCTGATACTGACCTCGATGGATCATGGGTATTGACATGGACAGCTCCCGATGATGACATGGGGATAGTACAATTTTGGATAGCGGGAAACTCAGTAGATGGGGGGGGGATACCCGACGAGATGGATTACTGGAACGTCCTTTCTTTCTCGATTAACCCACCTGGCACTATAACCACTGATGAGAGCGGAGCAACCTTGGAAACTCGAACCATCTCTGTTGGCACTTATGACTCGCTATTCCTACTAGAGGTGTCTGACGAACAACTCGAGAAGGAACGTCAGGACGGAATATCCCAAAGGGTGTTCTCACAAGGTAACCTGTTCTACTGGACTAGCCTAACTGCACTTATCGTCGGGGCAGTCGTCCAGAAGGAGATTCTCGAACGAAAATATGATGACGGACCAGAATTCTTGGCGAGCGAACTGGCTTATCCCCAGGGTTTCCGTAGGGCGTTCGGCTGCTTGCTATCGTTCTACCTAGGCGTCAGATGGGCTAGTTCCGATAGCCCTATTGTTTTCCAAGGTGTGGACTTCACAGATTTCGCCACCGGTACAGCGTTCTTCGTTAGTGCATGGGCTGCTTATGGCGTGTATAGAACGGTTCTTGCAGCCAGAACCTTGCCCGATGCGAAGGATGTATTGTGACTAGCGAATTAGCCAGCGTTTTCCCTAACTGGGATATTCAAGAGCACCTCAGAGAGCTGAATACAATAGCCCGAAGAACCTCATTTACATTGATCATCATGTGTATCTTCTGGTCCTTCTCAATAGATAATATGATCACTCACTGGTTAGGTGTATTACCTCTGGAAACTGGACCCAACAACGAGACCATGTCAATCTATGGGCCGTACGAATGGCTACAGTTGAGGTGGGCTGCTGTAATTCTCCTAGGATTAATATCAATTTTGCCATTAATCTCGATACAGGTTTATTCGTTCGCTAGGCCAGGACTATATCCACCAGAGCGAAATTGGCTGATATCGGTACTTGTTCTCTCGACAGCTATCATCCCAATCATCATTTCCCTAATATGGTATCTGGCCCTGCCTACCTTGTTTGAGCTGTCTGAAGCATCTGGTAGGCCCGATGGCCTACTTGTTAGATACGATGCCTCCGCTATCTTCTCTTTAGGTATGGCACTTTCTTGGGTACTTGTAATCTGGTCGGTGACAACGATTTCACTCTCTCTAACGAGAATATATGGCATGATAAAAAATGGCGAGATTAGGTTCAGGAAGCGCTTACTCGCAATTTCAACAGGTTTGGTAATTCTAACTTTACCCATCGAGTTTGATGGATTGAAAATTATAATTGCAATACTTTCCGCAGGATTATCCGATATCGTATCAAACTCCTTGCCAATTAGAATCATCGATTAAATCTGGAACAAAACTCGACTTAACCAGATAACATCTGGGGATTGGTTTGAAAGCATTAGCTACAGGCCAAAAGGTGTGGGCAAAAGCACACCGACTAGTATTTTTCGAATTTTTTCTGTTATCATGCTAATGGTAGCATCTTCGTTCGTATACATAAATTCTGAATCGGTTAACGACGCCATATCATCAACAGTCGAAACGAGAAATGCCAATGGAAGTCCATTAGTCGGACTTGCAGAGAAAGAATTCTGGCCGGTACTAAGAGTCAGCTTTCCCGCGAAACCCTTCCCTAACTCTCAACTGGAGCATCTGTTCGAAGGGGATAATTCGGCACAACAATACATCTCCGAGATGAGCGGGGGTGATTCTCAATTAACGACGACTATAGTGGGAGAGACTTGGGCTTCCCCATACTCAGAGTCCCACTGGGGGACGGATTCCGAAACTGAGAGAGACACGGGAGCGGACTCTGGAGGTGCTAGAGAATTAGCAAGAGAGGCGATAATTAGTGCGTTCTCTGAGTCTGGGCGGGGACAAAATCTAGACATCTCTCAATGGGATTTAGATGGAGACTTCAATGTTGACAGGCTACTCATTATACATTCCGGACAGCCACAAGAAGAGGGAGGACCATCGACGAGCATTTGGAGCCACTTTTCAACATTCTACGAGCCTGTTACGGTCGGGGATTATACATTCGAACACTACACGATGGCTTCAGTGCATGGGGGCCTCGGAGTATTAGTCCATGAGATGCTGCATCAGATGGGTGCCGTAGATTTGTACGATGTACATAGCGATGCACCTACGAGAAACTGGCATGGACTAGGTGATTGGGACGTGATGGCCAGTGGAAATTGGGTAGATGATGGTTCCAAGCCAACGCTACCTTCATCTTCCACTCTCGAACTTATTGACGCCATAGATCCAATTGAACCTAATTTAACCTCGGATGGAAACTTCTCTCTCGAACCTCTATCTTACGGCGGTAACCCACTAAAGATTGAGATAGCTCCTCGAGAATATATCTGGATTACACTTAGATCGAATACTGGTTTCGACAAGGGTTTGCCCGGGCACGGCATATTAGTCGAACAGCAGGATCTAAATTTCGGAGACGTGGCTTCAAACCTAGTGAATACCGACCCAACAAAACCATGGGTTAAGATTGTTGAAGCAGATGGAGACGATGCTCTATTGAGGGCTAAAGACTATGGCTCTGCAGCTGATGTTTTCGTTGCTGGTGATAGATTCGGCCATACTGGTAAGAAGATTTGGGACAATCACGGGAGGCTTGTCCAATGGACAATTAATGTCATAGATATTAGCGAGGGTTCCGCAGTTATTGATTTCGATTTCGTTGGTGATGCGAACTCTACACTAAAATTGCCCCGAAATCCTATCGTGGTTCTAAATGATGAACCAATCATTGCAGATATGTTCACGACCGACAAATGTACGGTAGAAGTTGATATCTCATCAACAGGCGGTGTTGTGATCCCCTCCCACAATGGCAATACTACAAGGATTCAATTAATCGAAATAAGAAACTCTTCTTCTTCTAAGGGGACGATTGAAGGATCTATTGGTTGCCAGGACCAACCTAAGAACACAGTGTCCATTGATTGGATAGTAGTAAACCACAGGCTCTCTCCAGATGATATCATAGCAACCATACCTTGGGACTCAGAATCTACTATTGCTCTATATCCTGAATCACTTGGTTCCGGCCCCAGGACATATAGTAGCATAACGATTGAAGGTGCCGCTGGAAGAATCGCTGAACCACTAACCAAAGGAACGTTTTACCCCGGAGACGCAATTGAATTGCGAATTACCCCAAATGGACTTCTGGAGCCAAGGATGGTTGCAAAAGGGGAACTTGTCATTCTAGACTCGGATAACATCGAACAAAGAGTCCCGTTCCAATTAAATGCGGAAGGAGATCTGCCTTTCGGACCATTAAACTGGCTGGCAATTCCCTCCAATGCAATTTCCGCAGTTCTCGTCTTGATGGCATTGTCCATAGCAACCAAAGATACGCAGAACAAGAAAAATTAGTACCTGATCGGATTACTCCATCTTGAATCGGAGGGCGGCCTGGATATTTGCAAGTATCTCCACCCTTTTTCACCATCGAATATTGGGTAAAGCCAATCCTTGTTTACGCCTGAGGCCAACCTCGATGAGAGACAGGCCTCCGCCCAATTCCTTGGATTGTCTGATGATGGGTCTACTACTAACCAAGGAGCGTGACCTTCCCCTACATCCGAGGGGTAGCATCTCCACTTCGTCCCGTACTTGAACCCAGACCTAGTGTTCAGACCCCTTTTCCAAAGATCGAGAACTATACTAGAAGATACCGACATGTTCTCTGTTCCCTTGTTCGTTATGGATTGGACAACCTCGTATTCGATATTTTCTAGCTGTCTTCCGCCATGTACTGGTAATCCAATAGCATCGAATACCCAATCATCGTCGTGAATAATGAACACTCCATCTTCTCCTAAATCAACTGAATTAAGCCTAGAAATCCTTTGAAACTCATCGAAGTCTGGTGGACGAAGAACTCCAGTTGGATCTGACTCAGAAATACGATAAGTGACTACAGACTTTTCCTCATCCACGACAAGAACCTCTGAAATCCTATTCTTGGAATATACCTCATTTGACCAATGAAGTAACGAGTCCAATGAACGTGATTGATCGGATTTACCACTCAATAATTCACTCGAACTAAACCAAATAACTTCTGAGTCTGGTTCATTTCTAGAAGGGTGCTTATCTGAAGCCCACCTAATGCCCCATGAATCACAATTATCTATGCCCAATTTAGAGAAGTTATGGTGGAGCACAACTTTGTTTCCCGGAACTCTTAATGCTTCTAAAACCGCATATTCTTGAATTATTGCCGGGTCTTTCTGTAGTCTCTCATTCACCCATTCTAACATGGCATTATCATCTGGAATCAAAGGAAAGATTACTCCTCTGTGATTCCTTGAGAATAAGACTTCAATGTCAGAAAGCGCTAGTCCACCTCCGTCGATAAGTCCCCCGATAGCCGATTTCTCCCATAATCTACTATACTCTGGACCTTCGAAAATCCACCATTTCCCGGTCCACTCCATGTACGAACGAGGACGCTGTCAAATTAGACGCTATCCCCAAATATCATCCGTGTGACCTCTGTGGGAATAACGTGACCGAAGACACCGAAGAAAGAAGAAAGGAAAGCCTCAAGACTCTGCGAAATCTTTTGAAAACAATAGATGGGCAAAAGGTGACACTCATTGGTGACACAATGCTCGATAGATATCACCACGGTTTTGCAAATAATCTGAACTCTACAGCCCCAGTACCTGTACTGAAGATTACCCATTCGGAGGAGTCACCGGGTGCATCTGCACACATAGCCATAGGACTCTCTTCATTCGGAATGAAGGTCTCATTCCATACTGCGTTAGGGGATGATTCTGAGGGCGATTCGATAATTTCTACACTAAAAAAATTCAATATTTCGACAGATAACGTAAGCATCATCCCATCCAGGGAGACTCTTACTAAGATTCGATTCTTCGGCAGTAGGGAGAGCCTTCTCGATAGAGGGCAAATACTGCTACAGGCAGATCGAGGTACAAACGAACCCGTAGGTGAAGCAATCTCTTCTGAGCTCGCTTCTTCTGCAATAGAAGGTTTAGAGGACAGTTGCGCCTTGGTTATTTCTGACTACGACAAGGGAGTTGTTACTATCGAAGAATCTCTTAAGTTAATCTCCGAGGCAAATAAGATAGGAATTCCAGTGATAGTAGATCCTAAATTAACCGGCTTGGAAAAAAGCCGAGGCGCATCTGTAGTGATTTTTGAAAAGAGGGGCATGTCCCTTTTAGCACGTCGAATCGGAAAAGAAATAGAAGAAGCGGCGCAGAATATGCTGATTGAGTATTCATGGCATGGAATTCTTGTACTGGGGGGAATTCATGGAGTCCAGTTGTACCAGCGTGATTCCGACTCTATCCTCATACCATGCATGGCACCTGCTGCAGAACAGCAGATAGGAATGCACGATGCAGCCGCAACATCTCTTGCAGCAGCCCTGGGCTCAGGTCTTTCCCTCTATGACGCGGCTTTGCTGGCATCTGCAGCATGCGAATGCGTCCTCTCAGCTAGTACCGCAAAGGAGTACATTGATCGAGATACACTAGGGTTATGGCTTGATGAGCTTTCATGGCAGATGAGAATATCTGATAGGTAGAAACATGATTACATGGGATTGAATAGTGTTGGTTAACGCCGATGGAACGAGAGCCATGGTATCTTCACTCAAACCAGGCTTTACCTTCTTAGTGATTCTATTGGTTACTTCGAATATACCAGGATTGAATTCACAGGCAGAGAATGACTTTCCTGCTTCAATTAGCATCGGTCTTGAAGATGGTACCGTCATTAATGATGAATTCGCATTCAAGGCTTTAGTGATAGATGAATTGGAACCTCATTCCGCGAGTTGGGAGTTGTTTGACTCTACTACAACAAGACACTATGTTTCGGTAACAGAATTCTATCAAGGCGTTACTTCTGGACCAGTGACCGAATGGACATTCGACATCGTCATCTCCCCCGAAACGGTAGGCTCGTGCTCATGCATACTTGTCGTGAGCATAACTGACTCAAGCGGGGTTAATCTTGTAGAGTCTGCAAGCATTTTCATTCAATCCCTAGGTGTGACCGATGAGTTTCTTCCTCCAACGTTGCGTATACATGAAAGTGGAGTGGATAATTGGCACAGCGAATCATATATCCTAGACGCGTTATCTTCTACTATAGATAGCACTGAACCCTCATTCTCAATCATAATTCGCACTTCAAGTGCAATTAAATGCACCTATGGCGGGCTTGAGGACGAAGTCTCCCTTTACGCGGTCAATTACAACTCGACTCCGCATCCAAGCCTATCCGAAATTATGTGGGACGGCGACACTCTAACTTTCGAGATTAACTTGGTTGATTTTGATGATGGATGGCATGACATCATTATATTTGCCCAATCCGAAATTGAAGATTCCCAATTCTCCCACGATTGTATAAGTATTAGGATCGATAACACACCACCTAGTGTGATATTGAATGTTCCCGAAGAGATTCCTGAGGGCATGGAAACAGTATACTTAGATGCCTCTTCGACCTTCGACGAATATTGGGGAATACAGGGACTAACTTATACTTGGTCAATAAGCAATACTGGAGGGTCGGATGAAGGAATAAATCAGGTTTTCAGTGGGCTAGATTACCGGTCAATCGAGCTAAATATAATTGATTCGGGAATTTACGTCATTTCACTATCTGTATCCGATAATGCTGGGAACATGGGCCTCTCAACTTCTAGGCTAGAAATTGTCAACATGGCCCCAACAGCACGCCTGACCATTAATGGGGAGAATTATTTTGATAATGATCAGATTACTCTATATCCAAACTCTTCGATTCTTGTCGATGCCTCATCATCTACAGATACCTCAAACGATATAGATGGACTCAGATATATTTGGAGAGTTGACAATGTCCCAACCTATGAGGGGGCTTCTAGATCTATATCATGGCCCGATGGAGTGGATGACGATTCCTTCATCTTATCGATTGAAGTAATTGACGACGACTCTGCGTCATCCATGATCTCAGTTATCGTAATAGATGATGCCGGGGATGATAGTCCTCCCCTTTCAATACTAATTCTGATTATTTCTGGTGGCTTCTTGTCATATTCTATATTCAGACGATCGAAATCAGATGATTCAGAAATTCCCAAGTGGAACTAATCCTGAAAAGACCAAAAGGGAATAATATCAGGGATTTGTATGAGTTTACCATTCGATAGGGAAGAATACCTTAATCGTCAGGAGTCAATATTCTCTAAATTGCCAAAGTCGAGCTTAGCAATCATACCAACAAATGAACGAAAAATACGATCCAATGATGTCGCTTATCCGTTTAGAGCCAATTCATACATGCTATATCTTTGTGGTTGGGAAGAGGATGAAGGTACATTACTAGCAACGAATTTATCTGGAAAATGGGTAACAACTCTGTTCGTACCTGATAGGGATACAACCAAGGAAATTTGGGAAGGGATACGTGTAGGCGTTGATGGCGCGAAGTCATGGCCAGTGGATTATACCGATTCATTACAAAGTCTTGATTCATGTATCAAAGAATTAGTCTCAGATGGATGTAGAGTTTTCAAAATCCCCGGCGCGTCCTCTTCATTAGACATATCGTTAGATGAGAATAATGTGGTCGAGGACTTACGCCCCTATATTGATCCAATTAGGAGGGTCAAATCAACAAATGAAATCCAATATATGAAAGAGGCCGCATCCATCGCATCGTTCGCCCATGAGAAGGCAATGCGCGATTCTCGACCCGGGATGGGGGAATGGGAGATTCAGGCCCTGGTCGAAGGCCACTTTATGTCCTCACTTAGTCAATGGAGCTTTCCATCAATAGTAGGCGGGGGAGATAACGCAACTGTACTCCATTACAAGAATAACAACCAGGTCATAAAATCAGGGGATCTTGTATTAGTTGATGCAGGATGTGAAGTCAGTGGATATGCGTCAGATATTACTAGAACATGGCCAGTGAATGGGAAGTTCTCTCAACCCCAGAGGGAAATTTACGAACTTGTTCTAAGGGCTGAACTAGCAGGAATTGAGGCTTGTCAACCGGGATTGCCATGGTTTTCTATGCATGAGGCAGTATGTGAGGTCATAGCAGAAGGTCTGATAGAACTTGGAGTGTTAAACTGCACTCTCGAAGATGCACTGGGCAGAGTGGAAGGAAAACCCGGTGTTTTCGAGGGCCAAATACGGAATTTCTTCATGCACGGTACCGGTCACTTTCTAGGATTAGACGTGCATGACGTAGGAGGGGGCCGCCAAGGCGACCCTAACTCCTCTTTCTTACTAGAGCCCGGAATGGTTTTGACAATTGAGCCGGGCTTGTATTTCGGATCCTGGAGAAATGACATATTAATTCCAGAAAGATATGCGGGTATAGGAATCAGAATAGAGGATGACGTTTTAGTAACAGAACAAGGACCTGTAGTATTATCATCTATGTGTCCGAAGATGTTAGACGAAATCGAGCAGATAGTGGGGAAAGGGGCACATGACTGACTGGCAAACAATTCTGGAGAAGCAGCTTGCTGCAGATCCCCCTCCTTTAACAGTAGAAGACGCGGAGAAAATATACCTCCAAGCGCCCCTGAGTGAATTGATGTATGCTGCCTCAGAGAGGAGAAAGTCGCAAGTACCTGGAAATTTGGTTACTTTTATGATTGATAGAAATATAAATTACACCAATATTTGCACAATAAACTGCAATTTCTGCTCCTTCTACCGCTCACCCGGTCATGATGAGGGATATACCCAGACATTTGACCAGATTAGCGCTAGAATTGTTGAGTTAGAGGAACTAGGGGGTTCGAGAATCCTAATGCAAGGGGGCGTAAACCCCTCACTAAACTTCGAATGGTATACTGAGTTACTATCAGAACTCTCTAGGAGGCATCCCTCGATAGCTCTGGACTGCTTTTCGCCCATAGAGATTGAGGGTATAGCTGAAGTCTCTGGCCTATCAACCATAGAGGTCTTATCGAGGTTTCGCGAATCGGGTATGCACGGGCTTCCGGGAGGAGGCGCCGAAATGCTAGTTGATAGCGTTAGGAGTGGGATTTCACCTAGGAAGGGGTCCTCTGATAATTGGATTAGGGTGATGGGCGAGGCTCAATCATTGGGCCTGACAACTTCTGCAACCAACGTCTTCGGCTTCGGCGAGAGTATCATAGATAGAGTAGAGCACATGAAAAAGATCAGATCATTACAGGAGAACTCATTGTCAAATGGCTACCTTGGGTTCACATCTTTCATTTCCTGGCCAGTAATGCTCGAGAACAATGCTTTCGGGAAAATTGGGATGAGGAAGGGTGCGACAAATCTAGGAGCAGGCTCAGTGGAATACCTCAGGCATGTTTCTGTATCAAGGCTATTCATGAGTAACATTGACCACATTCAAGCATCTTGGCCTACTATGGGATTGAATGTGGCTCAAATCGCTTTGACGGCGGGCGCCGATGACATAGGATCAACCATGATGGAAGAGAATGTAGTCTCGGCCTCAGGAACCACCAAGACAATGGCTACTATTTCCGAATTGAAGGAATCTATATTTAGTTGTGGATTTACTCCGGCTAGAAGGGACTCAGATTACAATATTCTGGAAATTCTAGGAGAGGACCAAGCTCAATTACAAGTCAGATAGCTCTGCTCTACCGTTAATCACTGGAGCCCTGAGAATTTGGGTCGGCTCTTCAGACTGTGGCATGATTATTGGTAAGACCCAGAAAATCCTCCTACCATTGGATTCAAGGAACTCCAAAATAACCTCCCAATGAATGGCGATAAGTGACGAATATACGGTACCTGGCCATTGATCTGATGGCATTTTCAATGTGATTTCTGTTGTAGAATCTCCTGCCTGTGTCCAATCGCCCTTTTCCATTATCCGAAGGGGCTCTAGAATTACTGACTTCTTAGACGATAACTGCATCGGGATAGATTCCCCTACACCCGTCCCAGTCTCATCTCCGGAAGCCAGTCTTTTCTCGGGTAACTTAGTTGACATTCCAGGGGCAGGCTGTCCACCTTCTTGTCTATCCAGTGTCGATAGTACCGAACTCCTCTCGGGCATTGCTACACCGACTTGGACTCTAGATCGCATAAGCTGCAAATTAATGTCTTTTTTTCGTACTTCGATATCTATCGCTCCCCTTTCAACAATTATGCTAACCTCTGGCTCCTCATATGGGCTCTCTGAAATCTCCTTCTGCCTATTGAAATCTCTGAAGTTTGCGATGGTTCTGAATATAAGTGGTAAGATGAATAGTGGGAAGGTGTAGAATAGCAACCTAGGATAGTCCAGAGGACCTATGGAAATTGAGCCTGCAATAGTTTCACCGATTATTCCTTGCTCAACTAGACCAGGCTCTATAGCATGAATAAATAAAGAGAGTATTAGTAATGAAACCGTGGGGATAATTAGCTTCCTAGAAATATTGTGCAGCCTATCTGGTCTGATGAACCAACCCAACCTGGTATCGGTCAAGAAACGTGGGGGGGAATCTGTGATATCGCACTCTAGATGTAGCAACTTGGCCTCCTCTTCCTCCTGATCTCTCCACTGTACGAACCAGCCATCTTCTGATCCAATTTTGAAGCTCGTCACACTCATGCCAAAGCTATCGATTGTAGCCCTGGAAATTGGTATGTTTGTAGGATTCACATGTTCAAGTTCGAACGGAGGGTACCTTATGCTCTGTACGTACCTATCCATGCTATCCCCACAACACGGCTTTGGCGGCCCTGCCTGCAAGCCTTCGGAACTCCGGTACTTCCCTGAGCATTTTGATTCCAAGTGGTATCGGATTCTCAATGTCTCCGAATTCGTTTATCAAATCAGTAACCTCGGGCCTAACCCAAACATCGAATATCTTCTCAAGCTCGACATCGCTCATTTCAGTCAAAAATGCATCCCTTAGTGCTCTCTTCTTCCTCTGGTTCCTAGCCATCTCCTTCAGCAATGCAGATATTGAATTCATAGTACCTCTGCTTAGTTCGTTATTCTCCATACATTTGCTGAGTTTTGGGACTAGTAAGTCTACTTGTTTGAATCCAGGGCCTATTCCGCCCCCAGTTGTAGGTTTGCACACCCCTGCAGAGTCTCCGAAAAGTGCCACCCTCTCAATTAGCGGCTTTCTAACAATGCCACTAGGAACCGGCCCGCAAAATCTGGCTACTTCGGAACACAGCCTGAACCTAGAGTTGATTTTCTGATCTTGCAACAACTTGTCAAGATACTGCTCACTGGATAAGCCGTTCATCAACTCAGCCTTTGTCCATGTACCTACTCTAGTAGTATCTCCAGTGGGTATCGCCCAGCTGAAGAATCCAGGTGAAATATTCTTTCCAGTGTACATGTCTAACATCCCTGAATCTCCATTATATCCCGTTACTTCGATCTGAAAACCAATCATGGTTTCACGAGGTTTACCCATACGGAAATTTCTACGGACCCATGAGTGTGCACCATCGGCACCACATAGTAGCTTACAGTGGATGGTTTCGTCACCATTCGGACCATCTATCTTTACTTCTACGAATTCATCGAAAACTATTGCCGAATACGGCTTTGATGATAGAAGGAGTTCTGTTCCGGTTGCTATTGATTGCATTACAACGGCTTCATCGAAGAGTTTTCTACAGACAGAGAATGTTCGTGGAACTCTCGGATCGCCTATCGTAACTCTTGTCCCTGTTGGACTATGGATGTTAGCACCCCAGATTGAAGTTAGAATTGTATTCTCCAAACCTATCGTCTTCATTGATGCAGGATTCACCAAACCGGCACATTGGAACGGCCTTCCAATCTGGTTATGTTCCTCTATCATGAGTACGCTGTTTCCGTGTTCATTGAACCTTCGTGAAAGATACCCGCCAATAGGCCCAGCACCAACCACAACAACATCGAACTCACGAATCATAATATTCCCATACAATACTATTTTTTGCTTCTACGCCTAGAATTTATTGTTTTCTTAAGATTTCCAATTAGAATGCTCGCGTCAGATTTGGTGATAGTTTCTATTGATTCTGTTCTCACTGCCTCAAGAGCTTGCTCAATTGGCATCTCCAGTTTTTCGACCATAGAGATTATTGCAGCTACCTGTTTTTCTGTTGCAGGACTATTTCTGTCCATGTTTAGTAGCATATCAATCAATTCACTGGCACTGCCATCTTTCCCACCGGTAAGTTCGGATAGATCCGCTAATCCCATCTCGCCAAGAATAGAATCCAATTCTAGACCTAATCTATCTGAGACTCGAATGATTAATGCTATCTGTTTTTCACTCGGTGCGATGTTAGTCTTCCTTTCTTCGCTGATTTCATCAAGAATATTCTTCACATCATCTCCCGTTAGTTGCGTTAGTGATCTGTTGTCTAATATGTCGGAAGCTTCCTCCTCAGACATATTTGCCAGAATTCTTTGTAGATATTCTATTTGCTTCAATGTGGGCTTCTGCTTTCTCTTTTCCAATGCAAGTTGGTGAATACTACGGAACAGTTGTTCAAACTCGGTCCACTTTGAATGGGCTTCGGCCAAGCCATCTTCAATAGAATCCAAATCTGACTCCATAATTGCGGTAAAGTCCGCGGAGAATAATTCTACATCTGGTTGGTTGTAATGCGGAGCAACGTCTAACCACAAGGTTCTGCCGTTTTTTGTCGGAATCAGTGAGCTCCCATCTTTTTCGACATAACGCTTCAGCTCGAGGTTTTTGACCATTGAAACATATGTGGATGGTCGTCCGATGCCACTTTTCTTCATTTCTTGAATAATCGAGCTTTCAGTGTATCTCCTAGGTGGTTTAGTAAAATCAACAGTCATTTCAGCATTTGAATCAATATCCCAGGAATCTCCTACAGAAAAACCGACTTCTGGAGGTTTTGTTTGGACATCACCGATCGACCATGAAAATACATTTTCCCATCCGTCGTGCGTTCTCCATGAGGCAGTTCCAGTAATTGGTACCTCCACCCCATCACATGAAAATTTCAGAGCCCTCCTTTCTCTAACGGAATTGGACATTTGGCTGGCTGCAAACCTTGACCAAATCAGTTGATACAATTTCTTTTCTTCTTTATCCTTACCTGCATTTTCAATCTTTGGATCACTGGGTCTAATTGCTTCGTGAGCGTCCTGAACATTGCCGGTCCTCTTTCCTGACTCGCCTACTCCTTGGCCGAGATATTTTTCTCCTAATTTGTTGGAGATGTGGTCTCTGATGCTTTGTCTGGCCTTTGCATTAGTTCTGGTTGAATCGGTTCGAATATAGGTTATATGCCCTTCATTATACAGGGATGAAGCGACACCACTGGTCTTCGATATGGACCAGCCTAAAGTTGAGTTAGCAGTTTGAAGCATAGTATCAGTTGTGAAAGGTGGTTTTGGTTTACGATTAACCGTACCCTCCTTAGATTCTGTTAGAATCAATTTTTTTGAGGAGTTTATCATTTCAACGGTTTGTTCAGCGAGTTTGGTATTCGAGGTTCTGTTTGGGTGATGTTTTCCATCATCATCTAACCAAGCATCAGGATCATCAGATTCGTGAAATCTAACATTCATTTCAATCCCATTGGAAGGAACCGAAACCGAATGGTACTCTTTGGGTACATGGTTATCTCTCTCCAACTCTTTTTCAACAATGAACCCAAGTGTTGGAGTTTGCACCCTCCCCATTGATTTCAATTTCCATGATTTGCAGAATTTTGAGCATCTCCAGCCAACCAATCTGTCTATCAGTCGTCTAACTATGGCTGCATTGACAAGATCCATGTCTACATCACGTGGTTCGGAAATTGCAGACATTACCGCATCCTTCGTAATTTCGTTGAATGAAATTCTCTTTACAGAGTCGAAATCGGAAAGAATATCATTCAGTCTCCATGCGATGAATTCTCCCTCCCTATCAGGATCAGTAGCAATAAATATCTCGTTCACGGAAGACTTGGATGCTTTGTTCATAATCGTAGATAGTTTCCTCTCCGCCTTTTCATCAGTCCAACTCCATGGGGGATTAGGCAACTCCCCTTCCTTGTAAGCCCACATCGCTTTGTTGTTTACCGGTAAATCCTGAATATGGCCATTGCAAGCATCTACAATCCACCCCTTTCCTAGGTACTTTTTGATAGTCTTAGCCTTGGCACCAGATTCAAGGATTACTAGTTTCATATGATCCCTCTGGAATTGTTCGGCCGTAACATGCCCTGTATAAACTAGGTGGGGATGTGGATACTTCAACGCTCGCACACGCGTGTGCACGCGCGACTCCGAAGTTGTTTGACAAAGGCGGTATTAACTTGATTTGAAACGTAACGATTGAAGAATGAATGCGTTTGGCATGAGTGATGGGAATTGCGTGGAGTGTTTTGGGAAGTCCAGCACTGAGGCTCGTTGATTCTGAGACCGCCCATTCTATTTCTATGAGTGTAATGAGGAGGTTTGGAGAAACTAGCGTGGGTCAGAATATGCTGAACGCGCTGTACAAGCCTCCAGAAGTTCCAATAGAAGTCTTTGGAAAGATGTTCCATCACCCCCTAGGATTAGCGGCTGGTTTTGATAAAGGTGCAGAGGCGCTCATGGCCTGGTCTGCTATGGGATTCTCATGGACAGAGTATGGCGGGGTAACAAGATACCCGCAAGATGGGAATCCAAAGCCTCGTATGTTCCGTGCTAATAGGCATAGAGCGCTAGTGAATAAGATGGGTTTCAATAATCCTGGTGCATCTGAAATACGGAAGAGGTTGATTTCACGAAAATCCGAAGATAAATGGCCAAAGACACCAATTGCTGCCAACATTGGTAGGTCTAAGAAGGTACCAAATGAACATGCAGCAGATGATTATTCATCTACACTTGATATTCTATGGGATTATGCAGATATGTTCGTACTCAATGTCTCTTCACCCAATACTCCAGGTCTTAGAGATCTTCAAGGTCAAGAGCACCTATCCTCGATTCTAAGATCATGTAACAAGGTACGGGAAATGAAGGGAACCCACAAGCCAATATTGCTGAAACTTTCTCCGGATAATTCTGATGATGAGATCCGTGAAACCGTTTCTATTTGCTTAGCATCCAGTGTTGATGGCATAGTTGCGACTAATACGACGATAAAGAGGCCAGCACCACTATCCACTCAGTCAAGAAAGGCTTTCTCAAGTGACGGCGGGTTGTCTGGACGCCCTCTAAACTCGCGCTCTCTTGAAGTGATAAATATGGTCTATGGAGAAACCCACGGTAAAATCCCCATTGTTGGAGTGGGAGGTATCGAATCCAAGGAAACTGCATGGGAGGCAATAATATCTGGTTCATCGCTCATTCAACTCTATTCGGCACTCGTATTCAATGGCCCTACTGTGGTTTCAAGTATAGTCAAAGGAATAAAGAGTAGAGTCAGTGAATCCGGTTTTTCGTCATTATCTGAGGCAGTCGGATACAAACACATTTAGAGATTCGCCTCTAGAAAATACTGTGCAACTCACTCGCCTTTCGCGTCTGCTGATGGTTTTCGGAACATCGATAGCTATTTTTGGACTCATGATGGTGACTGTGGACCCCCAAGTGCAATACAGTGTTGACGAGGTAATGAGTGAACCTGAGAGATTCGAACAGGAAAACATCTTCGTTCGTGGAATAGTATTGCCCGGATCAATGGATTATGATGATTTGGTGTTTACCTTGAAAGGAAGCACAGAGGAATTGATTGTCGATTTCAACGAATCTCCTATTCCAGATGGCTTTGATGAAGGAAGGACTATAGCTGTCAGAGGGGTACTTAAATCAGAACTTTCACCTGATGGGTCACGTATCTGGGTAATCGAGTCCTTTGAGATTCAAACAGGCTGCCCGTCAAAGTATGAAGCCTGATGGACTGGGCATATTCATAGGTGTCGTCATTGCGCAATAGCCGGGCTAGAGGGGGAGTTGACGTGCTCTATTTTTCACAAATCGTTGATAATGGTGACTCGAAGTCCGAGGGCGGCGCAAACGAGCCTTTGGGATTACACCAGCTGACTGCGATGTCTCGCCCCCAAGAGATCCAGGTTGGCGTAATCGGAATCCGGAGGGATTCTGCAAGCGTCTCACGCCCGGGAACCAGGTCAGGCGCGGAAGCGAGCAGCCCGACCGGGGATGCTGGATGCCTTGGGACTTCGGGACGGAGAAAGCTGGTGCCTCACTCTCACTGATGACGAGCGTCCACCGAGGACACGCCCACTACTCGGGTATTCCGGGTAGTCCGCCCATCCTGCATACAATTTCGAAATGCTTTCTATTTACAGGCTGAACTGAAAGCCTCTGGCCCTTTTGTAGTAAGGGCATTCCCTCAAGGTCTCCATTTGATTTAAGTTCAGGCAGGCCTACTAAGGTCATTGCTGATACGGGTTCAATATCTACCATGACCCACCTAGGATTATCTACCGTAGCCTTTGGGTCAAAGTATTTTGATTCTGAATCTTGTGCTGTATCATCGGGATACGCCTCCTTGCAAACCTTTGCTACCCCAGCAACATGTGGGGGTTTGCAGTTTGAGTGGTAGAACAGTACCATGTCACCAACAACCATATCGTCACGCATGATGTTCCTAGCCTGATAGTTCCGTACTCCGTCCCAATGCGTGGAACCATCTGAAACCAGTTGGCTCCAAGGATAGACGTGGGGCTCGCTTTTCATTAGCCAGTAGTTTACCATGGAAGGCCTAGTCAGAACATAGCAATAAATTTGATTCACCAGGCATCGTCTGTTTGAGAGTATGATATTCTCGACTCTAAGGCATCGATGTTAGTGTTTTGCGATTGCGTGTGCAATCCGGCAGTCTTCACCATTGCTGTCATACCGCCTGTAAGGCCTAAATTGGAAGTTACCATGAACGAGTAAATCGCTGGCAGTAATAGAAGAGCAGAGAGAGCAGCCACAATAAGAAGGACAATAATGACAGTGACGAATGGTCCTATCGCGGGAATGTCTATTCCAAAGGCACATGTCATGCCCATGGCAGTTACTGTGGTAGCCTCGAACAGGCTCATTCCGGTGCTGGAACATGCAGTTCGTATTCCATCCAATGTTCCGCCCATCTCCTTGACTCTGTTTGCAATGTGTATGGAGAAGTCGATACCCACACCAACAAGTATAGATCCGATCATAACTGTCACAAGAGATAGTGATAAGCCCCACGAATCCATTACCAACCACTGCATGGCAACGGTGAACCCTACTGGAATTGTGGTAAGGAAGGCGTATCTAATGTCTCTGAAAACCAGAGCGAGGGTAATTATCGTGAATCCCAGTGCGAAAGCAAGAGAGGTCCATTGAGAGTCCACTATCAAATTATTTACTTCTATAGTTATCGAAGCAACACCGATAAGTGAGTCGCCCAATACATTGATTGGGTTTTCTGAGTCTCCAGCGGCCTTTGCCCAGTTGTTAATCTGCTCTGTAGTTATTGCAGTACTCTTGACATCCATGAATGGCATGTCTATGTATATCAGAGAACGCTGATAATCTGGAGAAATGAACAGCTCCCTCATTTCTTCTGTCATACTGTTGTAGAACACATAAAGTAGGAAATTCTGAGCCTGTCTGCCCCCATCATCCTCCTGTGCATCCAGTGTATCCAAGATAGTCCAAAAGGAGACATTTCCAGATTGGTCTCTGTCGAAGATTAGCTCTGCAATCTCCTTGATCGGCTCTGGAAGGGGCGTATCTTCGATGAAATCGTTTATTGGGGTGCCAGAAACGTTAACTCCCACTGCGATCGCCTTCATCAGGAAGACTATCGAAACCGCAGTAGCATTTTCAACATCATTGCATCTGGATTCTAGATTCTCTATGCCCTCAAGATTAGCGTATGGATGTTCAGGGTTTATCGACCCTAAGCCGATATCAGGCTCAGCCTTGATGTTTGCATCAACAAGTAGGAAACCAGGTTGACCTGCTTCAAACTCATCTGAGTATACGCCCATCTTCTGTACTGCTTCAACTTCACTGGGCGCCATTTCTAGGAGATCTATGTTCTCCTCTACGTTTTGCCTATTGTAACCAGCAGAGATAACCATCAATGCAATGAATAGGACGAGTGTAATTCGAGACCATTTGACAGGCATGTTCACTGCAGCAACGAAAACTTTTGGAGGAGGATGTGAGGGCTTTTTTAGATCCAGTAGTATTGTAAGATTGGGGACCATTATCATGGTGAGGATATATACTACAACAATGCCAGCCGCTAACGCCCATCCAACTGTCTGAATTGGCTTCATCGGAGCAAAAGTTAGAGAGATGAAACCAATAATCGTGGTCATAGCAGAAAGGAAAACTGCGCGTCCTGTTGATTGTAGCGCTGCAGCCATCTTTTCTTGAGGGGTTCCCTTAGATTCTGCGTATCTATTCGTAATATGCAGTCCATAGGAAACTCCCAATGAGAGTACGATTGGACCTACCAGTATTACTGTCATAGTTACTTCATAACCGGTGAGTCCAATTAGACCCAAGGTTACCCAGACTGCACAAAGTGTGGGTAATCCCGATATTATGACAACCTTAACTCCTTGAACAAATCGAATTCTCCCTGTTTGTAGTAAATCGCAATGAAATAGAAACAGCATAGCTGCAACAATTACGACACCTACTGGAAACACTTGCCAAAATAATTTGAATGACTCTTCAGTGACTGCGTTTGTAAGTGGCGCGGGGCCGGTTAGAGTCATCCTAAGGCATAATGATCCATGGTCGGGTTCACACCCTTCTGAACCAGGGGTGCCCCAGTTATTGTTCACTGCAATTTGATCGATTGTACCTTGAGTTTCTGAGACGATATCCCCAACTGTCTTGTTCCCTGTATCGTCGGATATTCCTATAATGATCACAGCTCGACTCCAACCATATGAGGTCTTGATTTGATTACCGGTGCCTATATTCCTGACCAGCTTGTTAAGAGCATTCTGAGGCATCTCCTGTAGTATTTGATCAACCCGCTGTTGTTCATCGGGTATTGCGTAATTGCCAATAAGGTCGCTTTGCGAGTCTATTGTCTCGTTTATTTCATCCGAGAGTTGTTGATTTCCAGTTGCTTCGGCAAGGCCCGAAAAGAAGGCCTTTACGACGCGACCAGCGCTGGAGTTCACTTCTTTGATAACGGTAGAGATGGAAAGAACGTATTCCACGTCGTCTTCTTCGCCCTTGTCGTTCCTAGCATAATTAATCGCTCGCTCAACCTTGTCTATCTGTTCTAAGATGTTGATCTGGCCGTTTGACCCACACTCAACGCATGTAACATTATAATCGTAAGACTCTACATAAATTACCATCACATTAGTGGTCCAATCATCCTCAACTTGTGCGATCAGGTTTTTCACACTGAGCGGATCTGAATCCGTTGGAAGGTATACCTCTAAGTCTCCATTCACATTTAGTGCAGGCTCTTCCTTGCAGTAGCTTGGATTATCGAATCCATCTCTACAGTCTAATACTCCTGAATGAGGCAAAAGTGATACTGTGAAAATCAGTGAGACCAGGACCGCCATAACAGGAAACATCGTTAGGAAACTGGAACCCTCATGTTCTCTGACCTTCCTACGTATTTGGTTGGGGACTCGCGATAGTGAAGGTATTAGCTGGAAATCCTTTGGAACTATGTGGGAAAATCTTTCCTTGGCGGCCGACAAAAAGCTGCCAATGCGGTTCTGAGAGTCTTCCCTAGCCATGTCCCTCCCGCCATGACGTGAAACGGCATACCTTCAACCCCTCGGCAAAGATGTCTATTTCAAATAGATTTTACAACTACACGGCAATGGTCAATAACACGACTCTCTGCCAATTATTCGGTGGGGTTCATGGGACAGCCAAAGATTTCAGATAAGCGGTGGAGTGTAGACCTCGAGAAACGAATACAATCGGAGCATTACGACGAAGAGTCTTATCAAAAAAGATATGCATTCAATAAAGAAACAGATAAGGAGATATTCGTTATTGATACCCCTCCTCCATATCCCAGTGGAACATGGCACATTGGAGCTGTAGCCCAGTACAGCATGATAGACGTTATTGCAAGAAGTCAAAGATTATTGGGTAAAGAAGTGAAGTTCCCCTGGGGGGTGGATCGAAATGGCATCAATATCGAGTTCACTGTTGAAAAGAAGACAGGAAGGAAGATGAGGACTTATGATAGGGCTGAATTCCTAGAACTTTGTTCGGAAACTATTGAGGAATACACCAAGGCTATGCGAAATACTGCAAAGAGAGTCGGGCTATCCTGCGATTATGAGAACGAATATCTCACGGATGCCCCCGACTACAGGGCAGTATCGCAGTCTATTTTTGTTGATCTTTTCAAGAGCGGCGATATTGTAGAAGACCTTAGGCCCAATATTTACGATCCAGTTGAAGGAACCACGATCGCCGATGCGGAGGTCCAAAGGGTCCAGAGGGAGACCAAACTATGCAATGTGAAGTGGCACACTGAGGATGGCGAAGAAATCATAATTTCAACTACAAGACCCGAAATGATTTGTGCTTGTGGAATAGTAGTCGTAAATCCTGAGGATAATAGATACGGCCACTTACTGGGAAAGAAGGTGAAACTCCCCCTGGAGGTAGCAGAAAGAGACCAATATGTCGAGATAGCCTCCCATCCATCAGTAAAAATGGATTTTGGTAGTGGGGTTCTGATGGTTTGCTCCTATGGTGACCAGAATGACGTTTCCATTTTCAGAGAGCTTGGGTTAAAGCCATTCGTAGCGATTAACCTTGACGGTGAGATGACAGGAATTGCAGGACCATTATCTGGCATGAAGGTAATTGAAGCCCGAACAAGAGCAATAGAAATACTACGAACATTAGGAAATCTAGTCTCTACGGAAGATCGTATACAAGAAGTACCAGTCAGCGAAAGGGGAGGAAACCCAATAGAGATTATTCTACTGAAGGAATGGTATGTGCGACAGACTCATATTCTGGAAAGGATAATAGAACTTTCAAAAGAAAGTAGATTTATTCCGGAAAGGAATCGGCAGTACTTGCATGATTGGATAGACGGCATATCCATTGACTGGCCCATCAGCAGACGTAGGTGGTACCATACAGAAGTCCCAATCTGGTATTCCGAGGACCGAACCAAAGTAGTCGTTCCTCCAAGAGGATCCTATGTTCAACCATGGAAGGACTCACCACCTATTGACTCCGAAGTGGTTGATAGGGAGAGCAAGGAAACGCTTGGAAACTATCAGGAATTACGTTCGACGCTTGGTAAACTTACAGGCGAGGAGAAGGTGTTTGATACATGGATGGATTCATCAAATTCCAATCTTTATGTCTCAGGTTACTTGACAGATCCGAAATTGTTTGATAGGGCATTTCCGACTTCAATCAGGCCTCAGGGTAAGGAAATTGTCAGAACGTGGTTATACTACACACTGCTGAAGAGTGCGCTTTTACTAGAACGTCCTGGCTTCCAATGTATTTGGGTAGACGGACTTGGAATGGACCCATGGGGTAGGAAGATGTCAAAGTCATTAGGAAATGGCATAGACGCAGATAGCGTTCTCGAATGTGGAGCTGGCGGTAGGACCGGTTCATGGAAGATTAAGGGGGCCGATGGCAAGCAAGTAGTACTGAAGGCAAACAAAATCGGAAGCGAGTGCTTTCGACTTTGGAAGGCCTGCGATGCGCAGGTGGGTGATGACTTCCATATTAATCCAGAAGAGATTGAGACAAAGTATTACGGCGTACTTACTAAAATATTCAACGTAGCTAGGTTTGCTAGCCAATTCGAAACTCCTCATGATTTTTCTTCACCCCCTGAATTGAACATAGAGGACATATGGATACTGTCTGAATTTGATCAGTCCATGGCCACAGTGGAAAATGCATGGAAAGATGTGGATATTTACACTGCAGCACAGACGCTGAAGTCCTTTGGTACGGGGATTTTTCCCAGTCATTGGCTCGAGATGTCAAAGACTAGACTCTATGAGGGAGATATCTCGGCTAGTTGGACAATACACAGGGTAGTGCGTGATCTTCTCAGTGCATTTAGCCCAATATGTCCATTTTTCACACATTACCTTAGTACAACACTTTACGCCTCCAGCTCGGTGGATGTCAGAGCATTCCCAAGGCTTCCTTCGTTTCCCGGTTCCGAGTTGTTCGAAGAACTTAGAGGCAAGACCGAATCCTTGGAAGAGTTCAATTCGATGATTTGGAAAGCAAAGAAGGATCGCGGACTTTCTCTTAAATCTACAATTTCAGATATCCAAATTCCTGGATCCCTGATTTTATTCTCGGATGCTTTGGTAAAGATGCACAACCTAGAGTTACAGTAGGTCAATTGAGAGAATTGTTGCATCTCCCTGTTTCAAAATACTCTATGAGCAGACGTGCCATTTCAGTTCCAATCCGAGCCTGCGCCTCCATAGTCGAAGCAGCGATATGTGGACTACCATGGAAGGAGTCGTGGCGTAGCAGATCACTATCTGCAAGAGGTTCTACTTCGAACACATCGAGTGCTAGTGATGTTAGTTGACCCGATTCCAGAGCCCTAGAAGCAGCAGACTCATCGACCACTCCTCCCCTGGCGCAACTAACTATGTGATTACCGCATTCAATCCCGTCCATGCCTATTCCAGGCATCATGGATATTCGTGCGAAGTTTACCAGATTCCTTGTTTGTTCATTCAGATTACAATGCACAGATATGTGGGTACAGTCTCTGAAAATTTCATCCAAATCGTCATGTAATTGAACACCCACTGGAGATTCATCGACGAAGGGATCGAAAGCATGGACTTCCATGCCGAATGATGAAGCAATCGAGGCTACTCCTCTGGCTATTCTTCCGAACCCAATTAGGCCCAGCCTTTTCCCACCTATCTCAGAGCCTCTCAATTGTTTCTTTGCCCATTCTCCATTTCGAAGCGTCCGATCTGCAGTTGCTATATGTCTTGTAGAGGCTATCAGATGACCAATGGTTAACTCCACGACACTGCGGGTAGACTCCCCGGGAGTATTGCAAACTGTGATTCCTTTACTCGTCGCTTTAGAAATGTCGATGTTATCCACTCCCACTCCTGCCCTCCCAATGAATCTAATACCGCCGTTATCTTTCACCGATGCTGAAATCTGTTCTGATGGAAGTTTTGTGGCGCTTCTGATTACTACCGCATCAAATTCTAGGAGCGAGCCATTTGCGATTTCATCTGGCTCGTGGTGCCGCAATACTACCTCATGACCCGCATTCTCAAGAATTTCAACTGCTTCATCGGAGATTCCATCAGTTACAGCGACACGCGCCATAACTACATCCTGAGACATTACGTGCATCAACATTGTGAATATCATGCCGGTGGGTTGATATTTAGTACCCCTAATTCAATACCAGATACAATGAGATTTGAACTACCTGAACTTGAATATGCTTATGACTCGCTAGAGCCCCATATTGACGCGGAGACAATGGAACTACACCATTCCAAGCATCATGCTGGATACACCGCTAAACTGAATGCCGCAATCGAGGGTACAGAAATGGAATCTCTGGGTATTGAGGATTTGATGATTAACCACATGGACAACGCGGCAGTTAGGAATAACGGAGGAGGATTCTGGAACCATGGAATTTTCTGGGAGACAATGAGCCCCGATGGCGGAGGAGAACCCGAGGGAGACCTCGCAAATGCAATTGCAGACTCTTTCGGATCTTTCCAATCTATGAAAGATCAATTTAGCGATGCAGCCATGACGAGATTCGGCAGTGGTTGGGCATGGCTGTGCGTTGCAAATGGTCAACTTTCCATATGCTCCACTCCAAATCAGGATAACCCACTCATGTTGGGCGAAGGTATACCAATTCTAGGCCTAGATGTCTGGGAGCACGCATACTACAAGAATTACGGGCCAGGCAGAGGAGATTACATCGCCGCTTGGTGGAATGTAGTAAATTGGTCTGCTGTGAGTAATAACTACAACGCCGCAATATAGCCGAATAACTGTAGTGCCAACCGTTCCATTATAGCGCTCTTTGGATACGCGACCGCGTGGTCGACGACTATGAAGCAATGTTGACAGCGGTATTGATATTGGTATCGCCGGTTATTTTTGCACTCCCTGTGTCATTCGCATGGAGATGGTGGGTCGGTATTGAACCAGAGCATGAGCACTATCGAGAAAAGGTTCGCAGGGTACTCGATGCAGGGATGCCTCTAGCACGATACAGAGGGGAGTTGGATGCAGAAGCAAGGAAGGTACACATATCATCTGACAGGCAAGGCAGGATAGAGTCGGATTTACTTCACAGACTTCGATTGCAACATTTTCTCCTTTTCCCTAGTCTCATTTTGTGGCCCCTAGTAGGCATCTTCGCTGCTATCATCAGCATCCCGATGATGCCCTTACTGAAGCTAGTCGAATGGATTTTAATCAAAAAGAAGGCGCTTTCCGGAGTCGCGATTATTATCCAGAAATACACAAGATGGGAAATCATAGGAATCCCTAGGCTTGATGACGGTTCCAAGCAGTTCGGCAAGGCCCTAGCTTCAATTCACAGAATGCCAACAACAGTATTTCTCGGACTTTTTGCTTACTTAATCGTATCATATTCACCGATGAGCTCTTTCAATGTCCTTCTCCTAAGCGCACTTGTATACATCATACTGGTCTCTGCAATCTCAGTCATCAGAGCCGCTACAGAGAGTACTCTAACATTTGCAGATCCTACCAATAGGAGGATAATACCCATGGAGTCGTATGTTGACGAGAAACTTGGGCCATGGGTAGGGGTAGGGCTGATTTTCCTATTGTCCAGGCAGCTAATGTATGGATCGAAGATTCGAACAGGCGAACTTTTAATTGACCCAGTTCCGTTTTCGATTAGTGTTCTACTTGTCTTGTATACAGCCACAATAATAGGCATAACTGTCGAGATACTTTTCTTCAGGAGCAGAGGCGAAGAAGTCAGAATGACGTTTCAAAAACAAATGGTCGATGTTTTTCAACCGGATGTGTACCTCTTCAATAGGAATTTAGGTACGTTGAGGCTAGTCCCACTAATGCCCCTATCACTTTGGCTGGAAACAGACGAGGATTATGATGACTTACTCAAAGATACGTAAGGGACTCTACTTTCCAGATGGCCCCATCCAGATTTACATATCCAGATTCAATATCATTAACTCGTAGCTTCGCAATTCCGTACGATACACTGTCTGACGACTCGCATGATGTAATATGGGCAGGCGAGCCATTCGATAGCCGGTATTTCCCTGGACTAATGGCTGCCTCACCCGTTAGGAGGCAAAGCCTCTTGACAGTCCTGCCTCGGCTTTCCAACCTTGCATGAACTTCTTGTCCCGGATAGCACCCCTTATCATTACTAATCAGATTTATCATCCCACATTCATTAGGAAGATTCCCACTGATGTCAGTTAAGGTTGGAATACAGACTCCTAATCTGACGAAGTTCCACCTATCATCACTCATTTCAGAATATTCCGCGGTCTCAAGTATCGACATGAAATCATCCATCTGGTTTAGTGGCAATAGGATATCGAGAACTGAGCCGCCGGGAAATTCAGATTTTACAGCGATCATATCATCGATTTCAATTACTCTGTTTCTTTCGAGTTCTATCCCATCTAATCCCATCCTAGTGAATATTGATTGAAAGTCATCAGAAACTAGAGTGACCCTTCCAATCGCTTCATCTGCGATGATTAAATCGCAATGCTCATTCCAGGATTTACCATCAATCAAGGTCTTTCTCGTTTTATCACCCATCACTTCTGATGACAATAGCAGTATTTTTTCCTGTATCTTGTATATCGAACCGATATCTGTAATCCGGCCGTTGTAATCACAGAATAGTACGTCTACACCATGGCTATCCGGAGAATCAACAATCCTGGTTGAGACAACCCTATCGATCACATTGATTGAGTCATTGCCCTGCAAGAGTGTTACACTCTGTGAGCGCACGTAATATTCCTCTCCAGAGGCGTTATTGCGCAATGAATTACCTCAGCCGAATGACTGCCCGCAGCCACATGCCCTGTCAGCATTGGGGTTCTCTATTTGGAATCCCCCTCCCATCAGAGTTTCCTTGAAATCAACCAAGATACCATTCAGCATTGAGCTGTCCTTGTTGTGGACGAACACATTAATTCCGTCTATTGAAATCTGCTGAAATCCTACATCCTCTGGCTTTTTTATTATTTTCATGTCGTAAAGATACCCTGAGCACCCTCCGGATTGTGCGCTGATTACCAAAACATGGGTATTTTCGTCTCCATTCATGTTTTGTTTTAGCGCGCTTATTGCTTTGTCAGTAAAATTCAGTTTGACATCAACGACTTCTGTTTCAGAAACGACGGGTAGGGAAAATCCCTCACCACCCAGTATGCCCATGTTTCTTGTGTACAATCGGTAATATTTCAACAGTTGCTTAGATCACTCGTCACACATATCAATCACCCTGCTATCGTAATGTCGTGGACGGGATGGAATCTAGGGAGATTGCTAGGCTCAGTCATGCCGGAATAGCTAGAGAATTAGATTATGTAACGTCTGAATCACCCCTATCAATTAACGTAACTGACAGCAAAAATAACACGTTTGAGATGGGAATTACCATGAGGACTGAAGGTGACGACAGGAGGTTGATTCTAGGATTCCTATACTCAGAAGGAGTAATTGACTCTATAGCAGACGTTTCTAGCATAAGCATCGGAGATGGAATTGGATCAATAGTTCTCAACGAGTCATCATCTTTCGACTCTACCTTACATCGAAGGAATAGTACCGTAACATCTTCTTGTGGACTCTGTGGAAGATCAGACATTAATGGACTTCTTAAATTGGAAAATACCGTTCTAGATGAGGAAATGTCAATTTCTCTAGAGGCAGTTTCGGTCTGTCTTAACTCAATACATTCTGAACAGCCTATTTTCTCTCTTACCGGCGGATCTCACGCTTGTGCAAGTTTCAGAGTCGACGGGTCGATAGATCGTGTATTCGAGGATGTTGGGAGGCACAATGCATTCGATAAAATGGTAGGGTATTACCTAGAAATGGGTTTGTTACCAAAGCCTGGATTTGGTGCATTCGTATCTGGAAGGGCCTCATTTGAATTGGTACAGAAGTGTATAAGGGGTGGCTTCCCAATAATGATTGCAATCGGTGCTCCGAGTAGCCTAGCTGTCGATATATCGAACGAATATGGGCTCACTTTGGGTTGTTTCGCAAGGGATGATAGTTTGACTTTATTCAGTGGAGTTAGGAGGGTTGTAGATTAGTGATGGGGATTGGTACTTCCTTTCCTTCATATCATTATGGTACCTGAGTCCCAATGTGGTGCCATTTTCTTCAATCCATTCTGAGAATTTTATAACCCCTAGTGGTTTTTCATCTGATGCCATCAGTCCATCCATAAGTCCGCGAATTTCAGCCCTAGTAATGACTCTGTCACTGACAAGAATACCTACTACCTTACCAACAACCCAAGCAACTATCGGGGGAACGGGAATAATCGCTCTTCTGACTCCCATAGAATGAGAGATTAGTTTGACGTACTCATAGTAAGAGAATTTTTCGGGCCCTGCAACGTCCAAAACCACATTCTCAATCAGGGCTCCTTGTTCCACTGCAACTCGAGCAACATCCGTGATGTGCACAGGCTGTATAGGGTAAGATCCTAGGCCAAAGACACCGAAAACCGGAAATCTTCGTATAAGCCATGCCATATTGTTGATCAATACATCTCTCTTACCACCGAAAAATACCGTAGGCCGCAGTATTGCATGTGATAACTTGGATTCAATTATCATTTTTTCAACTTCCATCTTACCATTGAAATATGTCCAATCGGGGGCCTTGTCTGGATGCGCGACTGAAAAGTGCACTATTCTCCTTATTCCTGCATCCTTAGCAGCGGAGATTAGCTTCTTTGTATTTGAAACGGCTAAGTCGTGAGTATATCCGCCCTTCCTGTCTTTGTAGCGTACCCAATATGTGTTGTACAGAACATCGGCATCAGAAAGAGATGATACCATCGAATCATGGTCTGTAAAAATAATTGGTCTTACTTCCAATTGTCCATTAAATGGATCGTCCCTTCCTATCGCGTTCGTAAGAGTTCTGACTTTGTAGCCGCAATTTAACAACTCCTTGGCTATCCAACGACCTGAGTAGCCAAATGCTCCAGTAACAACGTGAACATCTTTTGCCACGAGGTTGGGAATACGCGAGTGGACATTATCTTAACCGCATTAATTTGAAGAGCACTGCCATGTGTTTTGTTACATGAGGGTGCCACCTGAGCCTACCACGCCGCTCGAGGATAAATCACCTAAGAGGAAACCCCCGAGTAAATCTGCCGCGGGACTTCCAGCAATTATCTCAACAACAAAGCACGGGCTAATGAAAATGGGATTGATGGGTTCATTGACTAATTTTTACAATGTCAATAAGTTTCAGGGATTTGACTGTCCGGGATGTGCATGGCCAGATCCTGAGGGTTCGCGTACAATTGCTGAGTTTTGTGAGAATGGTGCCAAGGCAATAGCTGATGAAGGTACAAAGAAAAGGGCCAGTCCTGAATTCTGGTCTAAATGGACTGTTAGGGATCTATCGCTGAAATCAGATAAATGGCTAAATTCACAGGGCAGGCTGACACACCCACTTATTCTTAGGAAAGATTCAGAGTACTACGAGCCCATATCATGGGATGATGCGTTTGAGGTAATTGCGAATGAGATGGCTCCTTTACGGCCGGACCAGGCGGTATTCTATACATCTGGTAGGACAAGTAACGAGGCTGCGTTCATGTGGCAGTTACTCGCTAGAAGGTATGGGACTAATAACCTCCCAGATTGCTCCAATATGTGTCATGAATCTTCAGGAGTGGCTTTGAAAGAAACCATAGGAATAGGGAAGGGGACCGTTAGACTTGACGACTTCGATAAATCAGACTTGATAATTGTTGTAGGGCAAAACCCTGGGACTAATCATCCAAGAATGTTGACGGCTCTGAGGGATGCTAAGAAAAACGGCGCATCAATTGTATCGATAAACCCTCTAATTGAGGCGGGCATGATTAGATTCAAACACCCTCAGAACCCTTTAGAGGTTCTAGGTTACGGTACTGAAATTTCTGATGAGCATGTCAGGGTACGTTTGAATGGTGATCAGGCGCTGTTCAGAGGTTTTGCTAAGGTAGTACTTGAAGCATCACTAGAGGATTCCGGATTTATCAGCGGATTCACGAAAGGTTACGAGGACTACGAAAAGCTGGCTAGAAACACATCTTGGGATCTTATCACCATGTTGTCCGGAGTCGAAAGAAATGAAATAGAGAGAATTGGGAATTTGATCGCGAAGTCGAAAGCCACAATATGCTGTTGGGCAATGGGCATTACTCAACACAAGAACTCCGTACCAACGATACAAGAAATCTCCAACCTTCTTCTGCTTGGAGGGCACATTGGTAGAGAAGGCGCTGGATTGTGCCCTGTTAGAGGACATTCTAACGTCCAAGGCGATCGAACTGTAGGGATAAACCATAATCCTTCATCGGAGTTTATGGATTCTTTGAGAAGAGAGTTCGGAATACAGAAACTCCAAACCAGAGGATTAGATTCTGTCGATGCAGTCAGAAGTATGCTACAACGAGAAGCCCGAGTCTTCCTTTCTATGGGTGGCAATTTCGTATCTGCAATGTCCGACACAAATGCTACTTCCGAAGCGATTAGCAAATGCTCCCTTACAGTCCAGATTTCAACCAAGCCCAATCGGTCTCATCTGATAACCGGAAAGATAGGAATAATTCTACCATGCTTAGGGAGGACGGAACGCGACCAGTCTGGAGGTAGTGAACAGTTTATTACAGTAGAGAACTCGATGGGCGTGGTACACAAGTCTGTTGGAACACGTCCGCCCGCTAGTAATAATCTGAGATCCGAGGTGAGCATTGTATCTGGAATAGCCCTGGCAATTGAGGATAAAATAGGATTTTCCGATATTAAATGGAGAGAACTTTCAGCAGATTATGATACTATAAGGGATAGTATTGAGAGGGTGGTTCCTGGATTTGATTCGTACAATGAAAGATGTAGGGAAAATGGAGGTTTCTATTTACCTAATCCTCCGAGGGACTCGAGAATATTTCCTACCAAAACTGGCCTAGCAAATTTCATTTCCAATGACTTAGTTTCAATATCCCCTAACGATGGTGAGTTTCTCATGATGACAATTAGATCTCATGATCAATACAATACTACGGTTTACACTGATAATGACAGATACCGTGGAATCTACTCTGGAAGGAGAGTTGTTCTGATGAATAAATCGGATATGGAGGCAAATAGTTGGGAGGAGTTTGACGAGGTGTCAATCACATCTGAATTCGAACAAAAAGTGGTGACATCAGATAGATGGAGAGTAGTTGAGTATGATATTCCTAGGGGGAACGTTGCTACTTATTTCCCCGAGGCGAATGTGCTCATCCCACTAAACAGCGTAGCCGACAAGAGCAATACTCCTACTAGCAAATCAGTGATCGTTAATATCACGTCTACCTAATGCCACGAGCTTGTCTTTTTGCTTGTTCCCTAGCTAAAACCCTGCATCTACTAATCTGCTTCTTGCAGAGTTCAGCCTCCGACTTATCGAGATCCCTTTCTAAGGATTGGTAGAAGCACTTAATTGCATCATCAAACATTTCTACTGCGGCATAAGATGAACCCATATTGAACAGAGTCCTGCCTGATACGGATTTGGGATCTAAACCTATAGCAGCATGATATGCGACAATACTCTCGGCATATCTACCTTCATTGTACAACGCATTACCTCTTCCATTCTGAGCCTTTACCCTAAGCTCTACTTCACTTGAAGGACATCCCCCAATAGCCTTCTCGAAGCTCGAAAGCGCCTCATCGTTCTTTCCTTCATTTAGGAGGTTAATCCCCATGTTATACCAACCCAGAGAATCGTCTAGGCTTCCTCTTTCTTCGACCGCCGGTACTGATCGAACCTCATCTGCTGCAATAAGTAAAAGCTCATCATCGTCAACAAAATCTTGAGTTTCGGTACTTATCTCTGGTTTAGATTGCACATCGGTATCTGATTCAATTTGATCGGCCCTCTTCATACATTGAATAGAACGATCTACGTAGCCCGCTGAACTCAAAGCCTCGCCGAGTCCCCTCCAAACTTCTGGAGAATCTGGAGTCTGCTCTAGAAGATCCTTCCAAATTGAAACAGCAGTCGAATGATCGCCCGATGAAGATAGTGCACGGGCCTCTTCATGTCTGCTAGACTCATCGGAAACAGGGGAAATGCCAATATCTAGGACTTGATTAACTGGATTTTCAAGAATCGGTTGTGACTCTATGAAAACTAGGTCTTGGGTTATTTCGGGTTTGGATATTGAGGCAATGTTACGAAGTTTCTCATCTTGTTCGAGGTGCGGAAGTGCTCTTTTAGCAAAATCACTGGCCCTCTCTGGCTCACTTTCTAGTAAAAGATAGGCTAGATTGGCTAGAGTCGGCGGGTGATCTGGATACTCCTCGTCACATTTCTCGAAGGCCTTAACTGCATCGTTCAATGATCCAGTCTTGCAGTACAGTACTCCTAGGCAGAACCAGGCTGTAGGATTATTCTCGTCCATATTAAGAGCATCAAGATAAGTCAGAATAGCTGTTGAATAATCTCCGTTATCGGTTTGAGTGGCGCCTAATTTCAAAGACTCAATGAGTCCACTCATGACCACTGGGAAAATCACCAATGAATAAGTATTCTGAAATTTAGCAGAAAGGTACAATTGAAGACTGGGGGCCACTTGTGTTGTTCATGGGCGAGCCAATAGTTGTGATGGGCATTTGTGGTTCTTACGACCTAAATTCAGCTAACGGCAGAATGTTAGAGCTTATTCTCAGGGAGTGTAGTAATCTCGGAGCAGAAACAATAGTCTGGGACCATGGAAAGAGGCCTTTGCCCCTTGTCGGAGCAGAAGGTTCGTGGGATGATTCAAACGTCAAAGACTTCCAAGAAATGGCAGTTTCTGCAGATGCCTATGTCCTATCGAGTCCAGAATACCACGGAACCATGAGTGGCGTGATGAAAAATAGCCTCGATTGGCTATATTCGAAGCATACATCAGGAAAGGTTTTCGCTTTAGTTTGTACTCTAGGGGGTCAAGCTAGCAATAACACACTGAATCATATGAGAATAGCAGCGAGATGGATACATGGCTGGGTGATTCCAGAGCAGGTTGCCGTGCCACACATCAAGAGTGCTTTCGACGAAGATGGAGAGCTTCTGAACTCAGATATCAATGATCGTGTTCTGTCGGTTTCGGCATCATTGATAGAAAATACTACCAAATTGAGGAGGCAGTAGTGTCTGGCGAAACCCTCACTCCCGAGTTAGTATATTCGTTACTGCTGATGTCTATGGCCGGAGTTACTGCTTGGTGGTCTAGGTACGTCATAGAGAATATCGTTGCACTAAGAATTGCAGTTTTTGTTGGCGTTTCGTCCTCTATATTCATGCTAATCAATATCCCAGGATGAAGCGGTTATGGACATATTTCCAGTTAGATGCCAAGTAGAATGGACGACCCTGGAAAGCGGATGTATTGAGATCACTTTAGACAAGAAACTCACCAAGATAGAAGCAAAAGTGGCTAGGATTTTGGGTGCTCCAACGTTTGTAAGACGTCCAATGGATAGAATGAACAGCACCCTCTGGATATTAATGGACGGATCGCGAAACGTTCGAGAAATCATAGAAGAAATGGATGCCCGATTTGATGAAGCGATTTCTCCAGTGGACGAGAGAGTGAGTAATTCTATTGCGCAGTTTGTAGAATTGGGATTGGTGTCGCTAACTAAAATGAAAGGTGACTTCGATTGGCATATCGGTCCCTCCGGGGTCTGACATTAATCATCGACCGATGCTCTTTTGCCCTCGTTGCGTTTTTCCCTATACCTTGCAGAGAAGTAAATCATCAATGGTATTACCAGAACGAGGAAAAAGCATCCAACCAGCGCAGAGAAACTGTATACGGTCTCTTGGACTGGATTGATTTTGTACTTCGACAAGGAAACAAGTTCATGGGAGGAAAACTCTGATTCGACGAGCATTCCTGCACTAGGATTAGTTTCACCATCGCTAACAATCTTAATCTTCCATGTGATTGTCTTTTGCGCACTGGAAATTAGAGAGACGGCTTCTTCCTGAGCACTCGCTAAGTTCTCACTCTCCAAATACCCCTTGCCCTTGATTGGCAATTCTAAAGATACTCGACCTCTAAGAGTTCCACTGCCATTGACTAAATCCATAGTATGCGTTCTACTATACTCACAAGTATCTAGGATGTCAGAATAATCTGAGTTTGGCTCATTGCAAACATAGCTCTGATCGGTTAGACCTAAATTTGGCGAGTGGGACCAATTCGTACCCTCTGCTTCGACGATTAGGGTAGAACCTGAAGGTGCGTCATATACGGTGAAATTTACCCAAGTTATCGCATCTGTTGTGGTATAGTACCACTCGGCTAGTCCCTCCGACTCTTGAGTAAGGTCCATAGATTCATGCTCATTTGTTGTATTGTATTCGTAGTACTCGGAATCAACAGTGTTTGAGTATACTGCATAGGATAGAAGTACGATTAACGTCATTCCCGTTCCTATCATGGTACGAAGCATGTTCGGATTCTTCGACAGTGATTTTTTCACATTTTTTTGCAAATGGCCCCATTTATTCAATGCTTGTTGTGAGAAAACAACGAATGAGAATCAGCAAAACCGTGTCATCACGGTTAAATACGGTCTGTTGAACGGCCGGGACGCACGGGTGATGTTATGACGACTTACTACGACGTTCCAGCAGACCTTCTAATCGCTGGTCTTTCTGTGAAGTTGAAGTCTTATGACAAGGTTTCTCCACCAGATTGGGCATCTCAGGTTAAGACTGGCACTCACAGGGAAAGGCCACCCGTTCAGGAAGATTGGTGGCACACTAGAGCGGCCTCAGTACTTAGGAAGGTGGCATTAAAGGGTCCAATAGGTACTAATAGAATTTCACAAGAGTTCGGGGGATCCAAGGATAGAGGGGTCAAGAAGAATAAGGCTGTGGCAGGTTCAAGAAACGTCGCTAGGAAGATTTTGCAGCAACTCTCTGATTCGGGTTTGTTGGTCGAATCACTGAATACAGCTGGTAATGTTAACATGGGTAAAATCGTAAGTTCCGAGGGACAAGCTCTTCTCGACGAGGTGGCACATTCAGTAAGGTCGAAAGCAGAAGAAAGGTACCCAGGTCTGGAGAAGTATTGAGGTGGAACCATGGCAAGGAACAAACCATTTGCGAAGAAGAAGCGCTTGAATAAAGTGACCAAGCAGAATAAGCGTGTTCCGGTTTGGGTCGTGATGAGAACAAATAGGAAGACCAATTCGCATCCCAAGAGACACATGTGGAGAAGATCCAAACTACAAAGGTGAAATAATGGCAGAGGTTAAGGAAATCACAATACCACTCAGAGCTGCTTGGAAGGTTCCACGTACAAGCAGGGCAAAGAGAGCCATGGCCGAAGTGAAGATTCATGTTTCAAGACATATGAAAAGAAGTGACGACGAGGAAATCTGGATAGATGAGTCTGTTAATCATGCAATTTGGGCAAGGGGTATGCAAAATCCACCTAGAAAGATTAGAGTATTGTGTACTAGAGAAGAGGGTTTTCCGTTAGAAGTCAAATTATTGGAGGATTGAAATGGGAAATATCAGGCCTTCGTTTATCAAAAGCAGAGCATTGAGACTCGTGGAGATGTATCCCGACCAATTCACAGATGATTTCGACACTAACAAGCATCTAGTTTCTGAGTTCACTGATGTAGGAAACAAAAGGATGAGGAATTGGATTGCTGGTTACATCACCAGATATAAACAGCGCAGAGTCGATTAGGGCATCACTCATCACTAGTTACGCATTCGGTGTATCATGGGAGATAGGAGGACTCAAAATTTACCTACCTTTTCCCAAAACGTATGCGTTATCTTAGTAAACCCCGAACATGATGGTAACATTGGCGCAGTAGCACGTTCAATGTTAAACTTCGGAATTAACGATCTCAGAGTTGTCGGTAGGGATGGAATTTGGTCAGAGGAAGCAAGAAGGAGAGCAAAGAATGCCCAAACAGTCCTTGATGGGGCTAAAGTCGTTAATACCTTTGAGGAGAGCGTTGCGGACTGCTCATTAGTAGTGGGGACCTCTGGGAAGAGAGAAGAGGGCGAGAAGACAGCGAAGAGGCATTTCCTGCTTCCTAAGGAGCTCCCGAATAGGCTATCTGGGACAGAGGGTAGAGTGGCAATAGTATTCGGACCCGAAGGGAAGGGACTATTGAATGAGCAGTTGGAGATGTGTGATCTGCTCATAACTATACCCACGTGGGAGGGTTATCCCATACTCAACCTAAGCCATGCTGTGTCTATAATCTGCTATTCTTGGTACGTAAACTCTGATACAACTAACCCACCGGGGACTGGAGGTAGGCTACTTAATTCGGAATTGAGAGCCCAACTGAGGTCTGAGACTAAGAGGCTAGTAGAATTAATGCCAACTAAGGACCATAAGAGAAAGGGGATAGAAAGTACTCTTCTCAGAGTATTATTCAGGGGTCTCCCTAAGGATGATGAGATACACAGGATACTAGGCATCATAACACAGGCTGCCGACTCATTTGAACAATCTCGATTCTGACTAATCGATGTACCAGCTTGCCCATGATTTAGGAGTCTCCCTGACATGAAATGCTCTCAGAATTAGAGAATTCCCGTAAGATGATGAGATATGGGGCTCTACTTGTTCAAATGCCCACTTAGCAAGGTTCTCAGCTGTAGGAATGAAATGGAGAATCACGGTTCTATGCCCAGTCTCCATCTTCCTGAGCGCATCTAGTGCTACTTCGTCATCCTCAAACACCAGGAAGGCATGATCTACCACATCGTGGATATACGTATTTAGAATCTCAGAAACCTCGGAAAAGTCGATGAGCATACCCTCTTCTGACACTCCCCTCTTTGTCACAACATCTCCCTCCAACTCTGCCTCCCACCTATATCTGTGACCGTGCATATGCCTGCATTTGCTACTATGATTGGGCACTCTGTGGCCTGTATCTGTCTCGACCCATCTTCGTATTCTATTCGGCATCCTCTACCTCCATTTCGAAGTCTATACTCGCTGAGTTAATGCAGTATCTCTCGCCACCGAATTCAATAGGTCCGTCATCGAAAACATGACCCAAGTGAGCATCACATGAGCCGCACCTTACTTCTATTCTCAACATTCCATATGAGGTGTCTCGTATCCTCTTAATTCCGGCATTTTGATCCTCTGAGTGAAATGCTGGCCAACCACATCTAGATCTGAACTTCATCTCCGAGGTAAATAGTAAATGTCCACAGCAAATACACCGATAATCGCCCTCTCTGTCCTCCTTGTAGTGTATTCCTGAATTTGGTGGCTCAGTTCCTGCTTCCCTAGTAACGTGATATTGCAAATCTGTGAGCCTTTCTCTCCATTCCGAATCCCTTTCTGGGTCGAATCTTGGAAGATCGTCACTCATCTTGCCCACCCTGTCTCTCCTGGTCTAACGCATAGTTCAGAACTGAGTCCCAATCGTCCATGTATTGCAGTGGATCGACTCTTCCTATGGCGTGGAATGCTAGTATCCTCTCAACATCAGCACCGGACCTGCCAGAGCTTCGCCCAATTGTGTCTGGATTGTACGATGTATTGGTATTGGAAAATACAATATCAAAATCTAACCCAAGTGATGCACAGGATTCCAAAGCGTCCCGAAGAATACTCGTTTTGTCAAAAGAGAGGTATGGGAGATGGAAAGAAACGCGGCTGCTACCCCAGTTTCCGAGTGAGAATGCCTTCTCCAACGAATGATAGAATTCGGGTCTGCAATCGGGATATATTTCATGATCGCCACTATGCACACCTAAGGCAATCCTAACTTGGCAATTTTTAGAGATAGCAGTACTTAGAGCCTGAGCGTATAGTATCGATGAGAAAATAGCATTCCTATTGGGGACTACCGTCTGCTTCATTTGCTCTGACTCATAATGCCCCTCTGGAACAACTATCTTTTCGCTAGTCAGTGCGGAATGTAGAGACTTCATTGCAGAGCTAAGATCTATTACAAGGTGCTCGACATTATGACCATTCTCTCTCAGATAATCTATGTTGTCTCTAGCCCGATCTATCTCGATGAGATGCTTCTGTCCGTAGTCATAGGAAATGCAAGTGATATCATCTCCTTCTGCTATCATCCTCAATAATAGAGATGTGCTGTCCATTCCACCAGACAACGACATTACCGACTTATTCATAGTACTCCCATCCACTTATGTGTCTGAAGGCTTAATCGCCAACCAGGACTATCCTTGACCAGTCGCTCTGCTATCTGGAAGCTCCTGCCATTTTCCTCAATCGATTCATCCTCGACATAACAAGGCTGAATGTAGAGATGGGTGAAGCCTTCCTTCAATTCATCATACAAACCCAAATCTTGTCCACAATATACTATTTTTAGTTCATCACCAGTTCTCTGCTTTATCGAAACATTCGGGTATAGTTGATCCTTGGGGCTAACACATATCCAGTCGACGATTGGATCGACTGGGATTGTCCCATTGGTCTCAATTGAGATGTTAATCCCATGTTCTTTTAGCCTCTTACCAATAACTGAGAGGTCTTGCATTGCAGGTTCTCCACCGGTGAATATCACTCTGTCGCATTCGTAGCTCAGTACCTCTTCGATAATCGAATTGATATCCATATCTTCGAAGGCCATAAAGTCGGTATCGCACCACTCACATCTAAGATTGCAATTCCCAAATCTGATGAAAACATGCGGAATACCCGTATGAAAACCCTCCCCCTGGACAGAGTGAAAAATCTCAACAATTGGATATTTCTGCAGATAATCACCCTTGCAAATTTCCACTTCTGATAAGTTGTAAAATCTCTGTTCTAGCCTCCTGTTTATCGAAGAAGACGCCTCGCATAGCGCTGGTTGTCATAATTGAATTCTGCTTTCTAACTCCTCTGCACTTCATGCATCCATGTTGGGCCTCCAGAATAACAGCGCAGCCAAGAGGATGGAGATTCTCAACAATATCATTCGCTATAGATTGCGTAATTCGCTCTTGGTTCTGAAGCCGTTTAGAATGCATGTCCAGAAGTCTAGCTAACTTGCTAATACCCACTATTCTATCCACTGGAATGTAAGCGATATGCCCCTTGCCAGAAAATGGTTGAAGATGATGCTCACAAGTACTATGAAACTCCATATCCCTTAGCAGGACTATTCCATCATAACCTTCGGCATTGAAGGTAGAGTCCAGAATTTCACTGGCATCATCTGAGTATCCGCTGAATATTTCCTCATATGACTGGATCACTCTCTCGGGCGTATTCTCAAGTCCTTCCCTCAGATCCGACTCAGACTGTTCTATGTAACGAATTATAGTTTCAATTGCTTCCATCGCCTTTTCTTTACCCGGTAGTTTCACGTTTTCACCTCCCGTGTCTTGCGTCAATTTCGTCCAATTGGTCCAGCATCTTCCTACATGCAGTTCTAATTGCGTCAGCCAAACTAACGAATTTCTTTGAGTCGCCGACATGGTTCTTTAAATCAGAAACAATCTCTCTTGGCATGTCTAAGCTGATTTTCGGCATGAACATACGAAAAACGGTCTAGATATAATATTACTTGAGTAATATCAGAGTATTATTTACGTAGATTCTCGACTTTTTCATCCAAACCTGGGTATTTCTCCTCAAGGAGATGAGCCCTAGATTTGAGGCCTTCTAACTGTGAGAAAGCCTCATCTTCAGAAATTCCTTGTGAAATCAGATTCAACAGAAGTGATAGCCCACCTTGAATTGTTCCAGCATCTAGAAATGCGTCATTTGATATTTCACCAGTCGCTCTAAGAACTTCTAGAGAATCCCTTACAAAATCTCTCTGTTCCTCTATCACACCTAGGGAGGAATTTCCCAGTGATTCTATCTTGTCTAAAGTACCGATCATAAAATTCCGAAATAGATTTGCTTTTTGATGATTCTCACTTGTTCGATTCGACGAGTTCTATCAAAACTCCGCCTGCCGAAGAAGGATGGACAAAAGCAATTCTATGACCATCTGCGCCAAGAGTTGGTGATTCCGAGACCATTTTTATTCCAGCGCTGACCAAACTAGAGATTGCTTCTTCTATATTTGCTACTCTAACTGCTATTTGCTGTACTCCGGGTCCATGCTTGGACATGAACTTCCCCACAGGGGTATCATCCCCTAATGGTTCCAATAATTCGATTCTCGTGGATGTATTACCGTGCATGAATCTAATTTTCACGCCTTGCTCAGAATTTATCTGTTCATCCTCCTTTGTGAATCCCAAGATAGTCCAGAGGCGTTGCGACTCATCGAGCGAAGCGGTTGCAATTCCTATATGGTCAATCGTTCCGTCTGTCATTCAAACACCACTAGGCGAAACCCATGTTCCAAACTCCTCTCTGAGTACTGAGTTAATCTCTCCAACTGTAGTTTCAACCTTTACTGCACTGATTATTGGATTCATGAGATTTGAGCCATTTCTGCAGCTTTCTCTTATCCTCTGCAGAGAATCGTCAACTAGTGATTGGTCCCTATTTTTCTTCATTTCTGACAATTCGGAGGCCTTTCGATGTTCTGCATCGGAATCGAGGACCAACCCCTCAAAATCTGGTTCGGCTTCATTGACATGAGAGTTAACGCCAACAATGAGCTCGTCGCCATTCTCAACCCTTTGTAAGTGAGTCCAAGCGCTTTCATGAATCGCCCTCTGTTGGAAGCCGGATTGTACACATTCCATTGCCCCGCCAAGAGACTCTATTTCGTTAATCATATTTCTCGATTCTTCGATTAGCGAATCTGTCATGGTTTCAATCACTATAGAACCGCCGAGAGGATCCACATGTTCCCTGACTCCGGTCTCTTCTGCGATAATCTGCTGTGTGCGCAGGGCAATTCTAGCAGATTCTTCAGTAGGTAAACCGAGTGCCTCGTCGAAGCTGTTAGTGTGTAGAGATTGTGTTCCTCCTAATACAGATGCCATTGCCTGATATGATACTCTAATTGCGTTGTTCATTGGTTGTTGTGCCGTGAGTGTAACTCCTGATGTTTGGGTATGGAATCTAAGTTGGGATGACTTTGGATTTGATGGTAAGAATTCTTTTTCGACCATCTCGTACCAGAGCTGTCTGGCCGCCCTAAATTTGCTTACCTCCTCTAGAAAGTTGTTATGACAAGCGAAGAAGAAAGAGATTCTTGGTGCGAAATCATCTACATGCATCCCTTTTTTGATTGCTTCTCTGACATAGTAAATTGCGTTTGATAATGTCATAGCAATTTCTTGAACGGCTGTACATCCTGCCTCTCTCATATGATATCCGCTAATTGAAATTGTATTCCATCTGGGCGCATTTGAGGCGCACCATGAAATTAAATCCGTCGTCAAGCGTATGGACGGTTTGGGGGGGAAAATGTACAATCCTCTGGAGATATATTCCTTTAGGATGTCATTCTGAACTGTACCAGAGAGATCGGAGCTGGGAATTCCCTTCTCTTCTGCCACTGATACGTATAGGGCGAGGAGGGTAGTTGCGGGGGCATTGATTGTCATGGAGGTGGAAATAGACGACATTTCTATGTCTTCGAATAGGTTCCTCATGTCGTGAATTGAGTCTATTGCAACACCTACCTTACCAACCTCTCCTGAGGAAAGTGGGTCATCTGAGTCCAAACCTAGTTGCGTGGGCAGATCAAATGCTACTGATATTCCTGTTTGCCCATTTTCAAGGAGTCTTCTAAACCGAGAGTTAGTCTCCCTTGGCGACGAGAAACCGGCATACTGCCTCATTGTCCACAGTCTATCGGCATACATTCCAGGATGGATGCCCCTTCTATATGGCGGATCACCTGAAGAGCCCAGATTGTGGGCATAATGAGACTCGTCGATGGTTGACATGATTCGGCCAAGTGGTGACATCCCAAGAACAATTCTCAGACTACCGACGGATTGTATACCCGTCCACGACACTCGCTAATGATTCCATTTGGTCATCATCTATGATGCCTTCATCTAGCTTCTCCTGTAGGAAATCCTTGGCCTCCTTGCTGGTCTGCCTCTCACCTCTGGCCCATATTGTCGCTAAGAGATTTGAACGGAACTCCTCCGGGACGCCAATTTCTACTAGGAGTCCTCGCATCTCATACTTGTATTCCATGTGTCTGCTCCTGTCCAGTCTTCTAGCACGGTTAGCAGGCTGATATGATGATGTCTTGCTACGGAATTTTTTCTGGGGTTTCTTAGGCTCGGATTTTGTTTCCGATGGGGTTTTCTTGGAAACACTAATTGTTTTTTCTTTCTCCGCTGCAAGTGAGGCCCTTAGTAAGCTATCTTCTATAATCTGCCTGGCCTTTAGACTCTTACCGGAGGTCTCGACCTTGGGTTCTACCTTAGTTGTAATTTCAGCGGCCTTCTTTTTCGCCTTCGTTGATTTTTTCTCCTGAGATGGCTCTTCAACGTTTTTTACACCAAGAATCTGACTCTCCAGTATTTTTTCCTCTCGCTCTGCAATTTGAGGAACAGCGGATTGCTCTCCTGACTCTACGGAATCAGTTTGTTGATCCTGCTTGATTTCCTTAATTGTAGAGGGTCGCGGCTTTGGCACGGGTTTGGGCCTTGAACCAGGTGCAGATGGGGGTGCTGCTCTTGGTGACCTGGGTTTGGGCGATTTTGTTTTGGAAACACTGCCTGATTTTGCTTTGGAAGATGTTTGTGAAGTTGCTCCGAAAATGTTCTTCGGCGCTGCCTTCTTTCTCCTTCTCCTCTGCACTGTGTAATCAATCCTCATTCTTCCGGCCCTAAGGACTCTCATAAGAGTTCGCGACTATCATGGCCAAACTACTGCGGTGTTATCGGTTCTAAGTGATGGGTCGATTCCACTATCCATTAGTTTTGTTTTTAAGCCACATTCGAGCATTCTACGCCCCAACTCGGCAATCATGGTGCCGTTATCAATACAATATGGCTTGTCTGGCCAGAAACATTCTGCACCCCTATCTTCACACATCATCTTACTCATTCTTCTGAGCCTCTCATTACAGGCAACCCCTCCACCAAGCAAAAGCTCATGCTTTCCCGTGTGCGCTAATGCCCTCTCGGCCACTTCTACGCACGTCGCGAATGAATGTTCCTGGAGAGACCAACAAATTTCTTCCAGGGACTTGCCCTCAGCAACTTTCTGTACTGCTGATGTAAGCATCCCCGAGAATGCCAAGTCCATACCGTGAACCCCATATGGCAATATTGCCTCATCCAGGCTAGTGTCACCTTTCTCAGAAAACTCTTTTGATAATTTTTCAATTTCTGGTCCTCCCGGGAACGGGATTCCCTGTGTTCTAGCGAATTTGTCTAGCATATTCCCAATTCCGATGTCAAGTGTTTCTCCTAGAACTCTATATCTTCCATCCGCTCTAGCGATCACCTGGGTATTCCCACCACTGACATATAGCAAAACAGGGTCCTTGCAACCAGTTTGGTTTCTACCTACCTCTATATGAGCAACGCAGTGATTAACCCCCAAAAGTGGTACAGAAAGTCTAGTAGATAGAGTTCTAGCTACAGACGCGCCTACACGAAGGCACGGTCCTAAACCCGGACCCTGGCTGAAGGCTACAGCAATAATTGAATCCCAAGAAAAATCCTCGGAGCTAGACAGCCTCTCCAACAAAAGGGATGTCGTCTCAGAGTGATGATCTGCGGCTTCTCTTGGATGTATCCCCCCCTCCTCAGGACGATAAAGAGATGAAAATGAAGGGAATAGTTCTCCAGAGGTACTAACCCTTCCAAAGGAGAAAGTATGAGCAGTGCTTTCTATTCCTAAAATAATGCCTTCCACGAGTCCCGGACGAGCGGGAGTTCTTTCAACTATCGGATTTTGGACCCATCATGAGGACTATCTTACATAACTGTGGGGAGATAGCACACCTTTCTACTGGAGACGATGACGACCCACTTTCTGGAGAGAGGCTTCTCGACAGAGAGTCACTAGTTCATCCGGCAGGTATGGCTATAATGATCAGTGGCGGAATTGTTCAGAAAATAGCACCTTCCGAGGAGGTTTTGTCAGAGTATGCACCATGGTACCCAACAAATAGCGCAAGTAAGAGTGTAGAAGTGATAGATATCGGGGGGATGTCCGTAGTACCTGGTTTTGTCGACAGTCACACACATCTTCCTTGGTCTGGAGATAGGACGAACGAGCTTGCCATGAGATTGAGGGGTAAGACATACCGGGAAATATCCCAATCTGGAGGGGGAATTATGAAGACGGTGAGGCATACAAGAAGTACGCCTAAACGAAACCTGGTAGCTAGTGGAATATCTCGCGTGCAGGAATGTATGCGTAGTGGAACGACGACCATGGAGGCTAAGAGCGGTTATGGATTAGACTTAGATTCTGAAGTAAAATTATTAGAATCAATATCTGAAATCAATCGCTCCACTGATATAGACATAAGTGCAACTTGGCTGGGTGCGCATGATTTCCCTCCAGAGATGGGGAGGGGAGATTATGTTGAACACTTAATCTCAGATCAACTACCTGTGATTTCCGAGCTCTCTCTGGCAAAATGGGTAGACGTGTTCTGTGAACAAGGATGGTTCACAAACGAACAGACAGAAGATATAGTCAAGGCTTCGAAAGATTATGGAATGAAATCGAGATTGCATGTGGATGAATTCGTAGATAGTGGAGGTCTCGCACTGGCTGCCGAGCTTGGATCGGTTAGCGCTGATCATGTTGCATGTTCGAACGATGATTCCAGAGTTAGTGCAGCAGAGGCCGGAACGGTGCAAACATTTCTACCCGGTACACCCTATATTCTTGGGAAGAGTCTAGAGTTGCCGATAAAAAAGTGCATTTCTGAAGATTGGCCTTTCTCCATAGCCACTGACTTTAATCCAAATTGTCCAATTACCTCACTTCCATTGATTGGAAGCTTCGTAACACACAGATTAGGAGTTGATCCCATAGCAAGTTTAGTTGCAGTAACGAGAAACCCCGCAACAACGATGTTTGACGGAGAGGAGCCGCGAGGAATAATATCTGAGGGAAGTTTTGCAGACATGAATGTCCTTTGGTCATCTTCTGCAGACTCATGGTGCCAAACTCCGGGATCTTCGCCTGTGAGAATTACGCTCAAAAACGGAATTGTTGTAAATTCAAACAAGACGTATTGATACTAACAGTGTAAAATAATGATATCCATAAGAATTATTTAGTAAAATCATATTTTCTATATTTAGTATCTAGAAAATGACAAAATCCAGTAAAAATATCGCCCTATATTGTACCGATAACATAAGTTATCAGAATTTCATTCTACAAGATTTTCAATAATATGCTCTCAGTATATCGATTTGTAAAAAAAAATGTAATTTTACCAAATAACCCCTACTATATCAAAAATTGAATACTTGAATGATTACCACGGCATATGACATCGGCACATAGTGGGTTCTGCATGAAATGTAAGAGCTACGTAAGGGTTTCCGGACCAGAGTTTATCAGGATGAGTAATGGCAGAACAAGGGTTGCAGGGAGATGTTCAGTTTCAGGTTGTGATGGAAGGATCTCAAAAATTGTCTCATGAACCATCAGAATCATTCTTGTGTGTGTTTCAATTCGAAGGAGAGCCGGGCTCGTGGTCTAGGGGTTATGACGTCGCCTTGACATGGCGAAGATCGCAGGTTCAATTCCTGCCGAGCCCACCAATAGAATTGTTACTATTATATTCAATTATCAAAGGAGTATGAAATTCTCAATCTTCCTTTCCCCTTGTTCTTCTTTGAAATGAACTTGACCCTGGGTATCATAGAGGTGTTAGAAGCGTGGGTTCCAGCACATGGACACAAATCTATACCTTCGATTTCAACTACTCTTAGATGTGTGATTGACTCTGGAATCCTGTGCATGAACTTTGTATGTCTCATATTCTCGTGTGACATTATTGTCCCCCTGTCCCATTCATGGACATTCACAGGAATTTTGGAATTAAGAATAGAATTTACTTTGTCGATTATGATGTCCGGATCGAAAACGTCTTTGTCATCAAATAATAGGTCTACTCTGGAGCTTTCTACGCCAATTTGGTTTCCCACGGTTTCAGCTCCCCAGATATCTTCAGACATTGCGGAGAAGATATGCTGTGCGGTGTGCATGAGGGTGAGTGCATTCCTTCGATTTCGATCTATTGTACAAATAACTTCTTGACCTTCTGTGAATATGGACGCATCTTCAACGGGATGTATGATCATTTCTCCTGGCAGTACCTCCTCCATTTTGCATGATTCTCCTTCTATCGATGTGATTGCCCCGGTATCTCCTGGCTGCCCACCACCCCTTGGATAGCAGAAAGTTTCCTCCAATAGCAGCGTGTTCCCATCCTTCCCTAAGATCCGCGTAGTGAACGGCGGAGGATCGGTTCCAGGGTGTTGAGTCATGTGCAATTTTTCTTGCATTCATTCACCCGAAAATTTCTGTTAATCCGCCGTCCAGAATAGATTTTGATAGTCTTTCGCATTCGATTGTCATCGATTTGTCACCATCCAGTCTGTCGACATGGGAACGGACCCAACTGACTATCTTTCTGACCCCTATCCCCGGGGATTCTTCTATCGCTTCCATTGCCTCTGTGGAGCAAATGAATTCATTCGCTAAAACCTGTGACAATAGTATCGATGATTTTAGTGACCTGTGTGCCCCAGTAGCGCCCATTGAAGCATGATCTTCCTTGCCCATGCTTACAGGGACATTGCTAATTGTAGCCGGACTAGAGAGAATATGTAGTTCCGATATGATTGCCGCTGCTACGTACTGAACGATCATCAATCCGCTTTCCAATCCCTCCTCGCCGGCGAGGAAGGCTTTCTGGCCGCTCCAATTTGGGTCAAGGATCTGATTAATCCTTCTTTCAGAAATACTGGCAAGCTCGTGGCAAGCTACGGCAATGGCGTCACTGGCTAGAGCCAGGTTTTGACCGTGGAAATTGCCCCCGCTGATTATTGATGCTCCGTTATCATCGACAAACACTAGAGGGTTGTCTGTAGCGCTGTTGATTTCTATCTCTAGAATTCTCCTGGCTTCCTTTGTCATATCAATAACCGGTCCGTGGACTTGAGGGGCACATCGAAATGAGTAGGCGTCTTGCACCCTTTCACAGTTCTCATGAGAAATTTCGATATTTGACTGGGAAAGGAACGCAGAAATTCTGGCGGCTGAGATTGATTGTCCGACCTGCGGCCTAGAATCGTGCACTCTCCTGTCGAATGGCTTGTGAGAACCCCTAATTGCCTCCACTGAACATGCTATGGAGGCGTCTGCAGTTAGACACAAGGTCTCCATGTTTAGTACAGTTTGTGTGAGGTAAGCACACATTTGACTTGTCCCATTAATTAGGGAGAGTCCCTCTTTTGCCTGCAGTTTAACTGGTTCCAATCCTGCTTCCCCTAATGCGGTTCGGGAATCTTTGCGGACCCATTTGTCCCCGGTTTGCACGAGGCACTCGCCCTCGCCCATCATTCCCATTGTCATATGGGAAAGTGGAGCTAAGTCTCCTGAGGCTCCTAATGATCCTATTCTGGGGATTGATGGTGCTATTCTTGAGTTAACCATCCCAAGAAGAGTGTCCACCACAGATGGTCGGATTCCAGATACTCCCTTTGCAAGAGAGTTTGCCCGAATAGTCATCATCATCAGAACTAACTCCGGGTCCATTATTTCGCCAATACCGCAAGCATGACTTCTCACTAGATTTGATTGTAGTTCCTCTAATTGGCTGTCTTCTACACGAACAGATGAAAGCGCACCGAATCCTGTATTTATCCCGTAAACAACTTCTCCTGTGTCTAGGATGCCTTCTACGGCCTTTCTAGAAGTCTGCATCCTCTCTCTTGAATCAGATGATAGAGATGCTTCCATTGAGCCCCTCGATACGGCTTTAACCATCTCGAGGGTTAGATTATCTCCATCGATGACAACAGTTTCCATGGACCTTGCGTCGAGGTCTGTCAAATAGAGTCATCGAGTCTTTTCAAACAGGTCATCAAGGATGAGTGAATCCACTAATTTTGGTAAGGTCACGTCTAGTTTGGGGTCTTTTTCCATAGCCTTGGTAATGGTGAAGGTTGCCCCGGCATTCCTTGCCCATGACCTCCTTGCAATTCCATTATTCACGTCCCATGAAATCATCGAGTCTATGTTTTTCTCAGATTCCAATGACCCATCTATTACCATTCCGAAGCCTCCGTTGACTACCTCCCCCCATCCGACTCCTCCGCCGTTATGCAGGCTGACCCACGTGGCTCCTCTGAATGAGTCGCCAACGAAGTTGTGTACTGCCATATCTGCAGTAAACATCGACCCGTCGTAGATGTTAGCGGTTTCTCTGAATGGGCTGTCCGTACCTGCTACATCATGATGATCGCGTCCTAGGACTATCGGTGCGGTGATCAAACCTTCAGAAATGGCCTCATTGAAGCGGAGGGCAATTTGTCTACGACCTTCCTCATCCGCGTACAATATTCTTGCCATACTTCCAACTACCAAATCGTGTCTCTCTGCTTCAGAAATCCACTTGATATTATCCAAGTACTGCGTCCGAATTTCTTCAGGACATTGAGAAGCAAGGCTTTCCAGTACCTCCAGTGCTATTTTGTCTGTTGTCGCGAGATCCTTTTTTGTGCCGGAAGTACAGACCCATCTGAAAGGACCGAAGCCATAGTCGAAGCACATAGGCCCCATTATATCCTCAACATATGAGGGGTATCGGAATGAGCCGTCTTCTGAGAATACCTCAGCATCGGCCCTTCCTGATTCAAGTAAGAAGGCGTTCCCGTAATCCCAGAATTTTGTTCCCATCTCAGATAGAGTATTTACGGCGTTGACGTGTCTATTCAGGGACAATTGAACTAGTTCTCTGAATTTCTTCGGATCTGAGCTTATTAGAGTAATGCCCTCATCGAATGAAACGCCTGCCGGGATATAACCGCCTAGCCAAGGGTTGTGTAAACTCGTCTGATCGCTGGCTAAATCGGGAGTAATGCCCCTCTCTATAAGATACTCCAGCAAGTCGACAATGTTTCCCAGGTATCCCAACGATACCGCTTCCGAATTAGCGACTGCTTTCTCGGCTCTATTGCAAAGCTCATCAAGGTCATCGAATAACTCAGTTAACCAGCCCTGAGAGTGACGCTTCTTAGCAGCAGTTGGATCTATCTCAGCAATAATACAGACAGCCCCGGCAATGACTGCGGCCTTAGCCTGGGCGCCCGACATACCGCCTAATCCAGACGTCACATAGAGGATCCCTCCGAGGCCACTCTCAGATGTCTTACCGAGGTATTTCCTAGCTGCGTTAAGTATCGTAATTGTAGTGCCGTGTACGATTCCCTGAGGGCCGATGTACATGTAAGATCCTGCTGTCATCTGCCCAAATTGGGTAACTCCTAATGCATTCATTCTCTCGTAGTCTTGCTGTGAGGAATAGTTTGGTATGACCATGCCATTCGTAACAACTACTCGGGGGGATTCTGATGATGATGGGAATAGTCCCAGTGGGTGTCCAGAATACATCACTAACGTCTGGTCTCCTTCCATTTTGGATAGGTAATCCATTGTCACGAGGTACTGGGCCCAATTCTGGAATACGGAGCCGTTTCCACCGTAAGTTATCAGTTCGTGGGGGTATTGAGCGACTTTTGGATCGAGGTTGTTCTGAATCATTAGCATTATTGCAGCGGCACTCATAGTGTTGGAATTGTATTCGTGGATAGATCTTGAGCGTATCTCATGCTCTGGTCTGAATCTGTGCATGTATATGTGGCCTAGACTATCCAGTTCCTCGAGAAAATCTGTAGCAAGTTCCTTGTGCCATTTCTCTGGGAAATATCTTAGTGAGTTCTCAACGGCTAGCCTTCTCTCTTTTTGAGTGAGAACCTGAGGCCTAACCGGAGCATGCGGAACTGAATCGTCCCTCTCCCTTTTTGGAGGAAGGGATTCTGGAATTCCATATTTCTCTAATTTTCCATTCAACATTACCACTCCAGCCTTTGGTTAACCATCAATGCTACATTATTTGCTGATTTTATCGATTGCTCAACGGCTTTATTTATTTTCGAATTTAGTAAATCCACATCTTCCCCTTCGATGTACTCCAAATTGATTCTAACGTTAAATGATGCAATCTTAGCCGCTGAAAGAGCCATCTCAGAAGCAGAGGCAAGGTCAGTAAGTGCATTGGGGTTGCAAGAAGCAGATTGTTTTTCCAAATTGGATAGTAGTTTTTGAGCGCTCGATGCAGTATTGAGTGGTGCCAATGCAGCCCCAATAGTGGCGTTCCTTATTTCCTCTGATCGTTGTTCTCTCTCCTCCTCTGTTTCCCTAGGTAGGCGGTATGCAGAGATAACTGATTCGAATGCTTCAGAGTCTGAGATAGCCAGAAGAATCGCCTCTTCCAAACCTGGTTCTGATAGTTCTACAGAAGCCCTTGCGGCATTGTGCCCTTCTGCCCACTTATCCTTCGCCAATGTCAGTCTCGCTACCATCAACGACAATGAGTGTGCGTGAGCCAACGAGAGCGCTGCGACCGAGCCGCCTCCCGGAGTCGGTTCTGAATTGGCTATAGACCTTAGAATATCCATGTAACCCTCGTTCATCAAACCACCTTTTTGATTGCCCATTCGATTATGCTCGACTCTGGATCGAAGTCATCTAACATGTCTAGCATTAGGCCAGATATGGCTTTTTGTACAAGCACTCTTTCATCGTCTATGGAATCATTCTCGATGTAGTGGCTCCCTGCAGTAAGCATCGCTTTTAGGGGAACTAAACCGACTAGCTCTCCTGCTGTTACGTTAAGTCCCATAATGGAGGCCTCCTTCCTGATTGCCTCCGTGACATCGTGGAGTCCGGTTACAGAGAAATCTAGTAGATTCATGGATACTTGTGCTGTAGATTCATCATACATCCAACCTGCAGCCTGTAGTGATTTGAATAGACCGGGTTTTCTAAGAGGCTTGCCGTCTTCACCGTAGATTTTCTTTCCTTGTTCGTCTTTGACCAGAGATCCGCTAGTCCTTACCGATGAGGCAATAGCATTTGCTTTGGCCTTATCGTCGGTATCAAGATTGACATTGTATGCAATTAGAATTTGACGGGCTCCTGTAGCGGTAACTCCCATTCTGGAGTTGAATATAGAAGGGCCAAAGTCTGGGGCCCAATCAGGATGTGATATTTTTTCTTCAAATCCTTCATATTCGCCTCTTCTGATATTTGGAAGACTAACTCTATTCGAATTTGTAGCGGCCTTCGCATATAGGTAAATTGGAAGATCCAGCTCGTTGGAGACTGACTCGGCATATCTCTTTGAGAGATTCACACATTGTTCCATTGTGATTCCGGATATCGGGATGAATGGGACTACATCCACAGCCCCCATTCTGGAGTGCTCACCAGTGTGCTTGCTCATGTCTATTATGCTGGTTGCGATTCTAGTACATTCAATGACTGTTTTGAGTACCTGTTCTGGCTCGCCAACCATCGTGACAACCGTCCTGTTGAAATCAGCGCCCATATCTACGTCTAACAGGTAAACTCCGGTTTGATCGATAATGGGTTGTGTAATCTGGTCGATAATCTGCTGGTCCTTGCCTTCACTGAAATTTGGTACACACTCTACAAGTTGAGCCATGTGCATCGGGAGTGCCACTTCATCAAGACCTTTCCTTAGGTGTATATCCCCTCAGAGTTTGAATCGGCTGGAGCCTTCCGATTGTCTTGTACCTTTTTTATTGCGAGAGCGAAATCTTCTTTTGATACGGATTTCCTTTTATCGGATATGGCTGAGATTCCTGCTTCCAAGACGGTGGACTTGATTTCAGCACCACTGAATCCCTCTGTCATAGATGCTAGTTTGCGGACATCGATGCCCTTACCCTTAGGCATTTCACCGCAATGAACTCGAAAAATCGCCTCTCGGGCCTCTACCTCGGGTAACGGTATTTCGATTATCCTGTCAAACCTTCCTGGTCTAAGCAAAGCTGCATCCAAAAGTTCAGGACGATTTGTGGCAGCAATCACCTTCACGTCCTCTAGACTATCGAAACCATCTATCTCTGAAAGCAACTGCATCAATGTCCTTTGAACTTCGCGATCACCTGACGTGGAAACATCTAGTCTCTTTGAGCCAATTGAGTCTATCTCGTCTATGAAGATGATGGATGGAGACCTTTGTCTCGCCATCTCGAATATTTCTCTGACCATCCTACCCCCTTCGCCTATGTACTTCTGAGCTAGTTCCGCTCCTACTAGTCCAAGAAAAGTTGCATTCGTGGAGTTGGCAACGGCCTTCGCTAGCATGGTCTTACCTGTCCCAGGCGGACCGGTCAAAAGAACTCCCTTTGGCGGCTCAATCCCCATGTCAGAGAACGCCTTTGGATTTTCGAATGGTAGCTCGATTGCTTCCTTGAGATTCTTGATCTGCTCCTCTAAACCCCCTATTGAGGAATAAGGGACATCAGGAGTGTCGATAATCTCGGTATTGCTAACAAGTGGGTCCCAAGAGTCAGCAAGTATCTCGACTACGGAAAGAGTGTCCTGATTGAGTGCTACTCTAGTTCCTGGTTTAATTTTCGATCTATCCAGGCGACGGTTCACAGAGACTAGGAATACTGTGCCATTTGAGCTTCTAACTATAGCCTGCTCATCTACTATGTCCTGAATAAAGCCTACAATTAACGGCGGAGTTCGAATGTTACTGAGTTCATCCTCTAGTCTGCTTGAGCGCTTCTTCAGTTGGTTCAACTCGTTCTCTAGGAATAGTTTCTCCGTCAATAACTGTTGAGCCTTCTCAGAGAGGTCCTGATAATCTTTAGTGAGCCGATCTAGAAGGGCCCTGTTTGGATCACCTTTTTCCAGAATGTTGTCATCCAAACTAGACTCATCGGCCTCTGATGACATGGTCCTGTCATAAAGAGGATACTTATGACCCCTACGAAGCCCTCATGTTGCCCTCATGCCTCGCCATGGTATGGGTGCTTGCGAGCTCTGCGGAAAGGAAGGAGTGGCCACTAGGAGAGCAAAAGTATCCCAATCCATTCTAGAGTGCTGCTCTGGATGCGTATCCTCGATGGGATTGGTAGTAGAGCAAAGACCCACGAAGGTAAGCAGTAATAATGAGCAAAAGAGCCTAGTTACGGGAAGGGGGGTTTCAGGAATGGACATCATGACTAAGGATGCAGTGGAGCTTGCAGGGGATTTTCACTCGAGGATAAGAGAAGGCCGGAAAATCAAGGGGATTTCCCAGGAAGATTTAGCTAGAATCATGAGTGTGAAGAAGGGCGTTATCCAGAAGGCGGAGAATGGCAATAGGCCAACTGACTCCATATTGGAAAAATTCGAGAAGGCCCTGGGAATTTCGCTTTTTGTTGAAGCCATATCCCGAAGCGAAACCATGGTGGCAAATGAATCATCGAGTCAAATGACCATCTCTGATGCGAAGAAAGACGTGGTAAACAAGACTAGGAAAAGGCCCGAAAGGAAAAAGCGTCGTCGGTTCGGAGTTTCTAGATCTGGTTCTCGTTCCAGGAGATAGTATTGTGCAAAGCGTACCCCTCCATGTTATTCATCTGAATCAGGATGACCCAAAGAAGTGTACATCTAGAAAGTTGCAACAGAGTGGACTGGTAAATCTCCACGAATCCGCTAATTCTGCTCCTAGGAGAGGGTACTTGTTGGATCCTCGTGCTAAGACTGTACTGGCCCCTGAGGATGGTGGGCTAATTTCTTTGGGCGGTTCGATTGTAGTGCTTGACTGCTCGTGGAAACAGATAGAAGAGTCTCTAGATTTGATTGACGGTAGAACCAGACTGGAAGGTAGGATTCTGCCATTGCTGCTTGCTGCGAATCCAGTTTCTTGGGGAAAGGTGGGGAGGCTCTCATCTGCAGAGGCTCTCGGAGCATCATTAGCCATTTTTGGACTATGGGAGCAAGCAAGGGCTGTTGTGGAGCCGTTCCCTTTCGGAAATCAGTTCTTAGATTTGAACAGAGAGCCATTGGAAGCTTACTCAAATGCAGGTTCAAGGACAGACATCCTAGAAATCCAGACTGAATTCTTCAATTGAGAGAGTTTTCTAGCGTCGGTCGCGTTTAGGTCGAGGAGTTCTCCCAACCTGCTTTCCTTCATTGGTATCTATTAATTAATCATCGGAGTACTCTGTAACTCTGATGCCGAGCTTCCCCGTGCGGGCCTTCCTTGTCATTACCTTATCCATCTTCTTGTGGAATTCGCCTTCGAGATCCACTTCCATTGCAAGCGAGTGCCCCAGGAGGAGGATGAGCAGGTCTGCCAGCTCCTCGGCTGCCTCTTCGTCTGGCTTGCCCTTAGTGATCGCAGCTGAGAGTTCACCAAGTTCTTCTACAGTCAATGCGATGCGGAATCCCATGTCGTGACCATGGTTCTCTTCGGATGAGAATCTGTGTTTATGGTGGAAGCTGGCCACTCTGGACATCATGGTAAGCCATGATCCATCGGGAATATCGGAATGCTCTACACTCAACCAATCATCAACGCTCAGCCTTCTGGTCATGGTTATCCTACAGGCAAGGGGGCCATCAAGGTAGTGATTTCATACATGTCCACAAAGCAGAGCAATAATGCAGTGGGATACCAAATCACGCATGTTTGCTGCCATTGAATCGACTGATTTGTGATCTATCTCCGCTTCAGGTTCGCCCGGAGTCCGTCCTGCGGCCCAGTTAGAAGAACAGAGCAGTGACACGTGAGGGATGCCTGTCTCGGATACTAACCTCTGCTCAGGACCAAGAGTCATACCCACCACATTGGCCCCTAATCTCTCTAGTGCATCTATCTCATTGGAACTCTCGAATTGTGGTCCGATGCACTGGGCCACCACTACCCCTTTTGGAGCGCTTCCTTGTTTTTCAATCAGAGTTTGCGCGCAAATTTCAGAGTAATGGTCGTCGAATGGCTTGGTCCTATCGGAATGGAACGCATCCTCGTCGTGGAAAGTCCACGGCTTTTCTGAGAGATCCAGAATCCCAGTGCCGACCCCTATTATCCCCGGAGGCATAGTTTCGATCATAGAGCCAACAGAGTTCACGCTGACTAACAAATCTGGTTTGCAACTCGACGCAGCGTGGACGTTAGCCCTATGTTCGATAGCATGTGGAGGGGTTCTTGATTCACCAGGGGAATGGTGCCTATCTATGACAAATACCACTCCCTTGGCCGTTCTGACGATGTTAATGGGTACTTCTCCCCATTGGGATTCCACGATAATCAGCTCCGAGGTTGCCTCCACCAAGGATGACAGGGTCGTGGAGAAAGCACTCATACCAGTTCCGCACAGCACCGCTATGCGGTCCAACTTCTCACTCCGTGAGTCGTGCTATCAGGTCTGCCTTCTTGCCGGAAACAGGCAAGCCTTCTTTCTTCAGCAGTTCTTTTAATTGTGTTACGGTCATAGACGCCAAATCTGCTCGTGCGTCTTCTGATGTATCCTCCTCCGTAGGAGAGTCTTCACCTTCGACTTGATCATCAGTCCTTACCTCATTAACCTCGGTCTCTGTTGGGTCAAGAGATTCTTTAGATTGGTCAAGGGATTCTTGAGTTTCCTTGGCTGCCTTCTCCTCAGCCTTAATTTCCTCCAGAGTTGGGCCGTCATCTACCACTACACCTTCCTGAATAAGCTGACTTCTCCTGAAGAATACCGCTCTTACTGGCTGAATCTTGGAGATTGCTTTAGATACGCTCTCCTCTAACGAGCCGTTCATGATTGCCTTCTGAACATTAATCCAAGTAGACTGTGCGCAAAACTTCAGTACTACGTCTCTGGCTACGCTGCGAGTCTCGCTCTTCTGGCTTGCTTTTACGGTAGATCTGGTTACGATAAATGGCTTAATTCGAACGAAGAAGCCGTCATCGGTAACCACATCTATTGTATCGTCTATCTTACCCCTATCTCTCCGGATTTGACGCCTGACAAAGTCCTTCATCACATCATGACCAATGAACTCGGTTATTGCGTCGTTGCCAACGACATCAGATATCCTAAACTTGAGTTTGACATGCATCTTGGTGAAGTCACCGTCAAGTTCGTTCTGCATTATCTCGTAGGGACGCCCTACCAGTAAGGCCTCCTCCTCAGCGAGAGTTTCCCCTATCACCTTGAAGGACCATGGGTTCCTGGGAGCTCTTATCGAGTACCACCTCTTTGCCTTCCACTTATCCTTTTGCCTGCGAGCCGCAGCTCTAGCAGATGCGCCTTTGGCCATTGAAATGTCTCCATAATTCGGGGGCTGCCCCGTTTGCGAGCCGTGCGAACTACAACCAGTATTTGAACGGAGTGCTACGAAATAATTCTTGAATGGGTGGCATTCAAGACATGTTCCGGTTAGGCAAATGCATGAGTGTGCACCGAGGAGAGTGGCGAGTTCACGCTAGTGCCGTAGACGATATTCGGGTTATTGAGAACTCATTAGTATGGTTGTGTGGGGATGGAGTCAACATATCTACAGAAAAAGAAAAATCCAGCCTAGGGGCTCCTATGTACACAATCTCTGCAAGTATGAATGCGAAGCAATCTATGTTTTCACTGGGTAAATTGGAGAGAGATTCTATCGAGGGGATCTTAAACTCAGGGGTTGAATCTAGGATAGACGAAGACAAGTTCCTTCACTTGAGGATAGATTTGGCTGAACTATCTGGAGGGAAGGGAGTAGTAACTACGGACAATGACACAATGGTTGCTAAGGGGAGGTTCAAGTTGGAGGTTTACCCAGGCCAATCGTCATATAAAGTAGCCACGAGTATTTTCGAAGGCCTCATTTGTAAATGATGAAAGTATTCATATGCCGATAACTGACCTCATTCCCCCAATATGCCACACGTAGTTACAAGTGCCTGTGTTCGATGCAAGTATCAAGACTGCGTCCATGTTTGCCCAGTAGAAGCCTTTAGGGAAGCCGAAGAATATCTCGTTATAGATCCCGATGAGTGCATAGACTGTGCGGCTTGTATTCCCGAGTGTCCAGCAGAGGCGATATATGCTGATACTGACCTACCAGATGAAGAACTGTCGTGGCTAGATAAAAACGAGGAGGAGGCCCCTAGCCTTCCCATCGCAGAGGGAGACTCTCCTGTTCTAGCCGACTAGTAGTCACGGGCCAGAACATAAGTTCTTGAGTATCGACTGAGAGGGGAGTCCATGAAGAAGAGGATTGATTTGGGCGAAATGAGGCACGGTACGGAGCTCCTCAAGAGAGGTTTCGCAAAGATGCAAGAGGGAGGAGTCGTAATGGATGTAGCCACGGTAGAACAGGCTCATGTTGCAGAGGACTCGGGAGCAGTCTCTGTGATGGCATTGGAAAGAGTCCCTGCAGATATCCGTTCTGCGGGTGGAGTTGCGAGGATGAGTCACCCTCAATTGATAAAAGAAATCATGGAGACTACTAGCATACCAGTCATGGCAAAGGCCAGAATTGGACATGTTGAAGAGGCAAGAGTGCTAGAGTCCTTGGGTGTCGACATGATTGATGAATCTGAGGTTTTGACTCCGGCTGATCCTTTCTACCATATCGCAAAGAACGATTTCACGATACCTTTTGTCTGTGGTTGTACCAGTCTAGGTGAGGCAGTAAGGAGGATTGCGGAGGGTGCGGCAATGATCAGAACCAAGGGAGAAGCGGGCACAGGAAACGTAGTCAGTGCGGTTAAGCATGCTAGATTGCTCGAGGCGGAAATTGAGGCCTCCAGAAATGCTGATTCAGATTCAAAAGCAGATATTGTCGAGAAGATTCTCGGAGGCTACAGGAGGTTGGAAGAAAACTCCGAGATTGCTGGAAAAGTGGTGAAGACTCCCTTCGGAGATATTGAATCCATTAGAAGCAATCTTGCGAGCGTTCTCGAAGAGGTAATTGATCTCGATAGGCTGCCTGTGGTAACTTTCTCTGCTGGAGGTATTGCAACACCATCGGATGCGGCCCTGATGATGAGTCATGGTATGGATGGTGTTTTCGTCGGATCTGGTATCTTCAAGAGCTCTGACCCTGCAAGAACCGCGGAAGCGATAGTTCTAGCAACTCATCATTTCGAAGATTCGCAAGTAGTTGCAGAGGCTTCTGAAATGGTGGGAGAAGCAATGCCCGGACTAGAAATAGAAACTCTAGAGGTAAAGCTCGACGAACGCGGATGGTGACTAGCGCTTTCCGCCACGTGAAGTTCCGAGTCTCCTAGATTTCCGCTTTGACGAAGATTTGCCTCCAACTTCTTGCGATTCACCCTCTCTAGACACTAGGCCTCCGAAAGTGACTGAGTTTCCTTCTAGAAGCATGTCAGCTAGGGAGTCTGCCAATTCTTCGTTCTGATCGGGCCCTCTTAACGCCTGCCTGACGGATTTGTTGTGATCTCGTACCATTTTCTCTCTCTGCTCGTGCTGTGAACGTAGCTCGTCCCTAATCTCGTTAACCTTGGATAGCATCTCTACAAGGGATGCATGAGTCTCGTCTGCCTTCCCTCTTTCATGAACGAAAAGTGCATGCAACCTGTCTCCTTCGCCTCTGAGGAAGTCCCGCTCCTCGAGCAACGGCTTTATGTCATTCCAAATTTCGTCGGCTAAAGAATTCTGTTCGAGCATTAGTTTGTGTTCGTTATCTGCCTCAGCCCTCAGCCTCTGAATTGACTCGTCCATGTCATTCAAATCGATTGATATTATCCTCTGCTGTTCGACATGTGGAATGAGCTCGTCCCTTCTAGAAATCAAAGACCTCAGCTTCTTAATCATCGAATTCTCTTTTTCCAAGGTCAACGCGCCGTCGGTCATGATTCTTTCCTCGATCCTCTCTATCTCGCCAACTGTCTCTGAGAGCTGAATGGCTACGGACTTTCCAGGACCTTGTTCCCTCGTACCCTTCTTCCTAGCGATGACCTCCCTGATACTCTGCTGAAACTCATCCCTACTGGCTTGGTGAAGCTTGGCCTGAGCCCTGACTTTCTTTTGTTCGTCCATCTTTGCGGATATTGTTTCGTGAACTTCCTTCCTCTTCTCGTGAGCTGAGTTCCTCTGGTCCGCAGCACTCCTGGCAGAATCGTTGTGTGCGTCTCTTTGGTTCCTAATTCTGCTAAGTTTTGATTCCATGGCATGGAGCCTTGTCCTTAGGTCTTCAGAACCCTTATCGTCATGCTCCATGCAATTCGGACTAGTTTCCCCTTATTGAAGAGACCTAAAGACCGAATAATCTCGCTGCGAAAGGAAGAATGGGAGAAATAACCGCTAGAGCAGCACCAAACATGAATACTGCTCCTGTAGTCATTCTCAATCTTGTGAATAAGTCAGAGCGAACCTGGGATGTCAGTACCTTTCCGGAGATTAGATTTCCTGATGAGTCCTCAAGCCTTACAGTGACAGTGGCATCTCCCATAGAAGAAGGGATCAGAGTTTGCCAGACAATCCTGGACTTTGACATAGAGGAAGATATTCTATGATATTCCGGTTTACCCTTTTGTGGTTCTTTTTGGGGTTCAGACCTCAGTTTGTAGACGCACTCGTTGGGCCTGAAATCAGGGGTCTGGACACGAAGAATGAGGTCTTGCACATCGTTGGTGTGATTGAGGACGTAGGCGAAAAGATTAGCCTGCCCAAGGGTTAGATTCTCCATGTCAACGTCGAACCAAATACCTCCATTTGAAGGGCTTCCAAGATGCATGCGCATTCTGTCATTAAGTCTGAAGAAAGGCGCACACCGCTCCCTTGCGTGCATAAGTAAGCGGTCGAGGGTCTCTTCACCTAATTCTTCATGATTGATAATTTGATCTATCGTCCTAGAATCAACCAATTCTGAAAGTGCGAGATGGAACTCATCCTCTTCGATGAGTCCAGACCGATACATGTCTAAAATCAGGAGAAGGTACTCCTGTAAATCGGAGATATTCACGCCCTTCTTAAGGTCTGAATTGAAAGAAGATACATACTTCGAGAACCTGACAGCCAAAACGGGGTCGACATGAGCCCTAATTACGTCCGTGAAAGGTCTGTTTAGCAATGCTGGGTGCATTGGGGGGGAGAATGCTTCCAGAAGACCCCAGGGCTCTACCGTGTTGAACCTTGGTCGATTGGAAACCATGTATACGCTATGGCCGGAAAGTAATGCCCCGGTGGACAACGCGATTAGAACCGGTATCCCATCGGTTTCTGATGGGAACAATAACGCAAGTCCGAGCATGATCGTGGATAGTGTCATCAGTGTCGTAGTGAGATTAAGTTGGTTTGAAGCTCCGTCAATGACTGCTTTCATCTCGCTATAGCCGTGTGCGCTACGGAAAGTAATGCCAGTAGAGACTATTTCATTCGTCTCAATTTGGAAAATCCTCTTTGTGACCCATAGCAAGTAGTGCAAGACGAATAACAGAAGTAGGTCTGCCACCATAAGAGCAAGAGAGAAAAGGTATACCGATTTTGAAAATGATAAGTCTAGGAATAGTTCTCGTACCCCGCCTTGCCACCAATCAGGATCGGAGCTCCGATAAGACTGAGCCAATCCAAACAACACTACAACAACGATTGGTAGGAATAGAATCAACCGAGCGCCGCGGCTAATTAGTAGGTCATCGATGCCGGCAAGTATAGCCTCTCTCCCCTTCAATGTAGACTTTTGATCAGATTCACTTGGATTTTCCTCGGATTTCGTAATCTCTTTGATATCAGGAGCCGGGGGAGCTTCTGACCGAAGTACAGACACCATCGAGTCTATGTCGCTCTCCAAGTCAGTAACGGCGGAGTTTTCTTCTTTCACTGACATTTTTTTAACCACCGAGAGAGTTTATTCTGGCTAGAATTCTCATAGAGAGGGAGTCGGAAATATTGAGGAGATTCCCATCGCAAGTCCTTGAGTCAACAAATGTTTCGATAACCGATCCAATCGTTATTCCGCACTCTCTGATAGTTACTGCCTCGATCTCTGAAGAAATTATCAGCTCCACTGCAGCAGAAGAATGGACTGGAAGTTTGGAAAGAGGAAGAAGGGTGGATATGCCTGTAATTTCGAATTCTCGCTCCACACTGGGTATTCTCTCCCCTTCACTCGAAAACTCCGGATACCCGAGTAGACGATCTAGAGTGGATTCAAGATCGGAGCCAATTGCGTGTTCCATCTTACATGCCACCCCATGGACATCTCCATCAAATCCGATTATATCAGTAAGAAGTATCTCCAGAAGGATTTCCCTCCTCTTTATCCTTGCAGCAAGTTGGAACCCAGAGGGCGTGAGCCTACATCCGCGATAGGGGATGTGTGTGACCATGTCTCGGCTCGAGAGGCGTTGTATCATTTCAGTCACTGATGCTGCGCTGACTCCCTTGATGTCTGCAAGTTGAGTGGTCTTTACGATGGCAGCGGGATTATCCGCGTGTATCTCGAACATAGTCTTCAGATACATCTCCTCTATTTCACTAAAATCAGACATTCTACACCTCCTCTGCTTCGGCCATGAACTGAGTCTTACAAACCGGGCATCTAGACATTACCGGTCTCTTCTCAATCTGTACCCTGAGGGCTTGATCGCATGTTGGACAATGGAGTATATCATCAGAAGATTTCACCACGTTGAGTTTTTCTGGTTCCACATTTGACTCAACTGGCCCTCCAACCATGAATTCCATGGAGCACGATGGACACCTGACCCCCCCTACGTGGTCATTCGGAACCATAAGTCTCTGATCGCAGAAGCTACACTCAATCTCTCTCTTTTCAATTCTTAGTTGACTGCTCTGTGACTCTTTTGCATCCCTTAGACGTAGATTGGAGGTAGTTGGAGTCCGAGAGGAGACAGCTCTCCAAGAGAAAGTCCCGACAAGTATGATGAGAATGCCCGCGAGAATCCCATATCCTGCCGCAAAAATATCGAATGGTAGCCCGAGTCCTTGGGCGTCGATTTTTGGCTCGATTGAATAGATTCGCGTCGAGATAACGCCGTTTGATGACCATTGAACTTCCACGTCCACGTTATCATGCTCAATCCATTCAGAGATTGACATCTCTGTAGTCACAATTGATCCAGGCATCAAAGATGGGACTGTAGATTCAGCGAGAATCGTTCTCTCTGAGGACGATATCAGTCGCAATATCCCTGATTGAGTGTTATGGTCATCGTCATTACTAAGTGTAACTGTAACCAAAACTCGATTCCCGGGTGAGGGATTTTCTGGATTGAAAATAGCTTCCAATTTGATGGATGATGGATCGATGTGGGGAGCAGCAACAGTTTCTGTTGTAATGTTCTGAGAAAAAATAGATGACGTCCATTGTACAGGAATTGCCTGAATAGTAATCTCTGTGGTTTCTGGATTTCCTAAGTGTAAATCTATCAGTCTGCGTCCAGGGTTTGCTTCAAGGAGGATTTCCTGTAAATTCTCATTTACCCCGGCCACTTCAGAAGATACGGCTAGTATAATTGGACGCGCCTTTCCCTCAGATAGGAAGACTGAAACGTCAACTTCAAGGCCTTTAGATGCAGACCAGGAAATTGAGTCTGTAGTTAGATTGAGAGTCTGACTATTTGAGACCTCAATAGACAGGTTCCCTTCCAAGTCAGTGGGCCCTGATTGCCCCAAGACTGACAGTTGCCAATTGAATTCGTTGGTTCCGGGAAGATCCAGTATGAAGCTGGTAGGAACCTCTCTGGTTGAGCCGGGGGAAATGGAAATATATTCTCCCTGAAATATTTGTTCACTATCGGAATGTTTGATTTGAAGAGATACAGAACCGCTGGAGTTGCCTTTATTGGTTACCATCAATGAGGCAATGAGCGCATCTCCGACATAGGCAGGCTCACCTGAGATCACTATGCTGGAATCACCTGATGAAGTGAAATTGGTTGAGTTACTAGGACTGTCAGATCGCATTTCTGAGTTTATGTCATCAAGAATATCTGATTCAGAGGAATTGTGAACGATGAGAATTTGAAGAAGAATGACCATGACAGGAATGAGGATTTTGTTCCTCGATGTCCCTTTCATGTATCACGGCTCGAATGGGCATCGTATGAATCAAACGCTGAAAGACACTCTGGATAGTGCTATAATAGGGGCATTTGTTCCAATCGAACATAAATGGACATTAGTGAACTGATGAGGGCGACTCCGGATGAAATTGCATCCGCCCTACTTAAGAGGAGAATGTTGCTCAAAGATAGCTTGCCGGGGGTAATTAGGAATCTTGAGGCTGAAGAAGAAATCCTATCCCCAAGGCTTGATAGAATGAAGAAATCGTTCGATGAAGCCAATGAAAAGGTCGCCAAATTCAAGGCCGAGAGGGACCGTTTTCAGACCAGCGCTGGCACTCTAATTCCCGATGTCAAACGAATAAGGGAAAAACTGAATGAGTCTGGGGGAATGATTAGTCTTGATCCTAAATGGAAGAAGATGATGCTGCTGGAACAAATTGAAGAGATTGAGAACAAGATTCAGACATCAGCGTTAGATCATAAATCCGAAAGGAAACTACTAGAGAAGAGAAGATCGTTAATTTCCGAAAACGATAAATGGATTAAAGATAGAAAGGAATCAAACCCGGAAATGTCCGAGTATCTGGAAAAGAATAAGGAGATGTCTAAATTATTCAAGAAGGCGGATAGGTCACATTCTCAAATGATTGGTGCCGTTTCAAAGGCACAACCGCTCTATGAAAAGGTGACTAGTGCATCAGCAGAGATTAGAGAAATTAGGAGCCAATTGGACCGTGCCAAGGAATTGCTCGACCAGAGCGATAAAGCAATTGAATATTGGGAGAAGAGGATAGAAAATGGATTTGGAGATTTGGGACCAGGTTTCAGAGACCTTCTCAAGGGGCAAAAAAACGTTGAATTGGGGGGCATTTCTTCTTTCGCAAAACGCTCTAGGAAATTGAAACAAACGAAATCGAGAGGTGAAGAGGAATGAATGAGTCTGCAAAGGTTTACGAAAGTGATTTCCAGGACCTATCTGCAGATGAAATGGAAGCAATGATTGCTGATAAGAAGAGCACTTTGAGATTATTGGATTCAGAGAAGAGGGATCTACAGACGGAAAGGAAAGAGCAAGTGCATATTGTAAAGGCGCTCAGATCTGCAGTGGTTGGAATAGAGAAATCGGGGTCTGGGAGAAAGAAGCTGCTGGGAGAGTTTCATTCCAAGAGAAAACAAGCCATGATTCACAGAGAAAAAAGGGATGAAATCAACGTAAGAATCCCTCCTCCTTCAAAAATTCTAGAGGAGTGGCTTGGCGAGACCTACCTCACATTGACGAAAATCGACAATGACCTGACTACAGTACCAATGTTGAATCCAGAACTATCGGCATTTAGCAGATTCTTCGAGATTCAGTCTTCAATCAAAAAGAAGAGAGAAGCAGAAAAATCTCATTCCGCATATATCTCCAAATTAAGTGAGATGCGAAAGATCTCTACCAAACTAGATCAAAACAAGGAAGAAATCGGCAAGGTAAAATCTAATTTAAACGAAAACGCCAAAATCGAAGTAGAGAAAATTAGTAGGAAGGACATACGCAAGGTCAGTAGAAGTATTTCCTCAATTGATGAGAGAATTGAGGCGATCAAAATAGAAAGAAATAGAGAAAGGGGTTTGTTGAAGAAGCTCCAGAAGCTTTCGAAGCTAACTGCGGTCAGAGGTTCCTCAAGCATAGATGATATTCGTGAAATTGCAGCAAAGGGAGGTTATCTTAGCTCTGAAGAGTTAGAGATGATACTAGAGACTGGTGGTTTTTCGTCAATCAATGAGACGAAGGATTCACATAAAGAAGCACCAAAACAGGGTCGATTACGTAAAAAAAGGACTAGGAAACTTGGTGTTGCTAGAAGAGGGGGCAGAAAGGGAAAGTCTGCCAGTCGTAGGGACTAGAAGCAAAATAATCGGTATTGCTTAAATGGAAACCCAAATTCGAAAGGCTAGAGGGTTTACTTTGGAGCTCAACGAGTCGAATATCTCATCAGTTTTCGAAAAGAACTCCGAGTTAGTCAGCAAGAAGTTGGCAGAATACAAAGATCGTCGCGATGAGTTGAACGTTAAAGTAAGGAGTCAGCTGGATAAAAGAAACGAGATAAATTTGCAGGTAAAGCAGCTAATCACTGAAGTTCAGAAGCAAAAGAGTCTGAGGAACGAGGCTAATAGCAAGGTAGCTGAATTGAGGAAAATTAGACTAGAGAGGACAAACGAATTGAAGGATATTAGGGCAAAACTAAGGAGTTCGGTTGAGAAGAATGGTAGTCAATCGGGAACGAAAAGGAAAGGTCCTAGTTCTCGGGGTATAAAGGAACAGATGAACAAGCTTGAGTGGCGCCATCAAACTGGACAAATTAGTCCGAGTAAAGAAAAGGATTTCTTCGCAAAGATGAAGAGGCTGCAGGTAGATTTTAAGAGGCTCAAGAAAGAAGAGGAAGTTAGTAGTTCAAGCATTTTGAGAGAGGTTAGACAGGCAGAAAAAAAGCAGCAGAAGGCTCATGATGCAGTCACTGATGCATCAGAGAAATCTGAAGAAGCCCATTCACTAATGATGGAGTTATCAAATGAAGTTGACAGATTGAGGGGCATGGCAAATTCTGAGCACTTGGGCCTAACTTCAACTAAGTCAAATGCTGATGAGTTGCATAACAAGTATATCATTTCTCTAAGGTGCATTCATTCTATGCAGGACATCCTGAAACTGTCTGGTTCCAAGAAGGAACACGAAGAAGAGAGAATTGAGGTTTCCGACTTAATGTCCAGACTAATGAGTGGTGATACGCTTTCGGATGAGGACATGATGCTACTTCAGAGAAACTAAGTCATATAATCGGCCATTTCTTCCATGCAGAACCTTATCTGATTCGAGATTAATCAGCCAGCCTGGGATGAATACTCTGAAGTGATCGAACATTGCCATTTGCATATCCAAGACCCACTTTTCTAATAGCATGCTCCTAACAGTGCCGGAGATGCTCACCACACCAAAGTCCCCTCTTCTCCTTTCCTCTACTATCTTGGAAATCTCGATTTTTAGCCTGTCATCGCATAGCCAATTTCCTTTGGGTGGTTCTATTGACCTGATCTTCGGGGAATTTTGCATACTTTCTGATTCACCGATGATGCTGAGCCTCTGAGACCATGGATCCTCCAGTATTGTCCAATCGCCTCTTTCACTACTTCCACTAGGTCCATGCAAATCTCCCGATACTCTCCAAATTCGAGCCTCTAGCAACATTGGTGATGATGAAAATCCCTCTATTCCTCGGCTCGCAGACCAAGAGTCTAAGTCAATCTTCGATCTGAGAACCCGCATCCTCTCCTCATTGGAATAAGTGGAAAGGCCATTAGATTCTGTGATACTTGAGTCCTCAGGAACAGCCGAGGCCACAAGGTCTCCGGAAAGAACCGCGCTTCCAATCCACTGGGAAACCTGGTCTGGCGAAATTATTCGGAATTTAGTTTCATTAATGGGATCGCAATCAGAATGAGTCGGTCGCTCACTCAGGATCAGGTGGAAGCCACCCGGGGCATCAATCTCGAATCTGTCTAGCTCGCTTCTAGTAATTGGTAGAATTTCCGAAGGAGCATACCAAATCAAGATTCTTCCTGTATCGATACCGAAATCGGGCACTGCTGTGGCTAGGCCAATTGGTTTGAATGGGGATTCGGGCATCACTATATTGAATGAGTCGAAGTCCACTGATCTTATCCTAAGAAGCGCTCGTAATACATCCTCCATAGCTCTAGGCTTACGGTCACGTCTTTCAATGGAACGCAAGTATTCAAGCTCGAGACCCTGATTTTTAACTCAGACGTTTGGGGCTAACTGCAGTAGATCGCTCTGTCCCGGATTGATTACGCACAGTGAGCTGACAGGGAATGGCTTTCCGCATGCAGCTCCAAGTTGTCGATTTACCATGGTGACCTGATGAATTGGTACTGACGGATGCGTTTTCCTCAAATCATCGATAAACGATTCGGGGCAATTTGAGGCGACCAGTACTAACTTTGCACCTCCTTTGGTACAGTTTGATATTGTCTGTCTTTGGCCGAAGACTAGTTCTCCTGAGTTAATTCCTTGCTTCAGTTGTCTTGCTATGTCCATATTCAAACCTCAGTTGTTTTCCTCGGGGATGTAGAATAGTTCGACGCTGCCCGTTCCAAGCGATACCGGTTGGCCCACGATGATATTCTCTGTCACTCCCGATAGGTTGTCCCTTTCGCCGATTACTCCTGCCTTTAGCAGATGTGTAACTGTGACCTCGAAAGCCGAACGAGCAAGGATTGAGTGCTTTGTCCCGCTTACACCGTGACGGCCAATCGCCCTCACCTCTCCACCAGTAGTCATCACATCTGAGACCATAATCAGGTGCCTCACGTCGACATCGAGACCTGCACCCTCTAGAGTATCCCACATTTCGTTAATTATGGCTTGTCTTGCGGCCTCTATACCTAGGTAGTCATGTATCTCATTGATATTGTTCGTATACGTTCTTGTTCTGTCCACGCCGTCGAACTCACTGACCTTCGATAGGTTTGAGCCGATTGTCGAGATGTAGTATTCACCTGTTTCTGACATTGGTCCCTGTACTGTCGCTCTGCTAATTCCTGGTAGTCCCTTCAATCGCAGTTTCTTGATCTTGTCCTCGAGTTGCAAAAGAGCTGTGTAAGTAGGTGGATCGGATGCAAGGGACTCAAGATCTTCTTCCTTAGACACTCCAGGGATGATTCGTAGAGACTTTGGGCGGTCATCGTCATCGGCCTGCACGTACAGCCTTAGAGCGCGTGACAGCTTGTCTCTGACCTCTGCACCAGTCATTTTCTTCAGCTTCATGTTTTTGTTGTTTAGCTGGAGTAATATGTTCCGCTGAGCTACATCTACGTCAATAGTTGCGATATCTATAGCGGTGGTTGTCTCTATGGATGCTGCTAAGTCTCGAACCAGCTTTTCATTGGTCCTCAGTGGCTTCCCTTTGGAATTCTTCTCGTCCAAGTAAATAATCATGGTCGGGGTTTGGGGTACCTTCCTGGCATCGACAATCTCGATTATCCTAGGTAGACCCTGGGTAACGTTCACTGTAGCAACACCTGCATAGTGGAATGTACGCATAGTCATCTGAGTACCGGGTTCTCCGATAGACTGGGCAGTGGTAATTCCTACCGCCTCATGTGGAACGGCCTTTGCGTCATTGTAGAAGTTACTTGCCGAGTTGATGATTTTCTTGGCCTTAGCGGCTGTGATCTTCTTCTCCCCCCTGTTGTGCAACCCTTGGACAAGTTGGTCGATCATCCTCGGAGTCAGGTTTGAGGCGCTTTCCTCAGCGGCTTTGTTCAGCTGGATGAACATCTCATCATCGCTATCGACATCACGGAATAGTTGCTTCATCTTGGTCTTATAGTCATAATCTTGCAAGGGTAATGACTTCTTCGTTCTCCTAGCTCGGGACACTGTTCTTCTGCGGACAATGGTCTTCTCAGTACTGGCGGCAGAAGCCCTGCTGGACTTTACGGAGCTAGCCATTACATCGTGGATTCTCTGAGAAGTTCCAGAGTCGATTCCACATATCTGAGCGATTTGCCCTGGAGAGAGTCCCTTTACATCGTCCCATTTGCGATCATCCGCTAACTTGTGAGCATACTCTTCTTCTATCCCCAGATCCATCAACTTCTTCTTAGTTGCACTCTTGACTACCATCAGTTAGCACCTCCTAGCGCATCGTTTAGCACCTGATCTACATCAAATGGGCTGCCCTTTCTACTTCTGGCAGGATCGGTCCCATCCTCTCCGTACTCGAATTGTATAATCCGGTTTGCAGTATTTCTTACTGAGGCCTTCGTGTCATTAGAAACCTTGAGATCATCCATGGCGTTAATCAATCTTCTCTGCATATAACCAGACTTACTCGTTCTTACTGCGGTATCGACTAGTGATTCCCTACCGGAAACTGAAAGCATGAAGAATTCGGTTGGTTCGAGGCCTCGCTTGAAAGAAGAAGAAACGAAACCCTTCTCCTTTGATCCCTTAACTTTCCTAGGGAAGTGGGAAAGGACTCTATCTTGATAGCCCCGCTCAAGTCGCTTGCCTCTAACTTTCGGCTGTCCAATGGATCCCGCCATCATTGCTAGATTGTCCATTGAACCCCTCGCTCCAGAGGTCGCCATAAGAACGGCTGAATTGTCATCGCCAAGTTGTGCCTTCGCGACGTTTCCAGTTTCAGCCTTTGCGGCGTCTAGGATTGTCAGTATGTTCTCCTCGAGAGTTTCGTGTGGAGTTCTTCCTGGCCTGGCCTCGTACTTCCTTCCGTCCTTTCCGAACTTTTCTAGTTCGGAGTCAACACTAGCGCTGGCCTCAGAGTTGATTCTCATGATCTCTTCCTTAGCCTCAGGAGGTAGGTCTTCGTCATCTATTCCAGTGGTGAATCCCATTGCTGTGCAAATGGCGATTGTCATCTTTGTCATCTTGTTGATGAAGTCTGCCCCTCTATCAGTTCCATGTGTCTGTACGACCGCGTCTAGAAGACGACCATCCTCCGCTCCAATTCCTCTCTTGTCGATAGAACCGGAGACGTCTCCTTGAGATACCTTGACTTCTTCTCCAGCACGATTCTTGAAGTTCAGAGTGAATCCTCCCTTCACAAGAAGACTGAAGACATCGTTTCCTAACAATCCGGTCTGTCCATTTCTCTCCACTGGTGGGGGAATTTCACCCTCCCATCCAATAGAGCTGAGGACATCCATTGCAACCGGCATTGGAAGGAAGGCCTCTCCATGCGTCAAAAGGTAAGCACCCGTGATGTGATCGTGTATTCCCCCAATGACGCTTCCCCCATATCTTGGCGATATAATGTGCTCTTGGACCCTCATGAGGATTCTAGCCTCGGCCCTAGCTTCCTCACTCTGTATTACGTGTAGGTTCATCTCGTCCCCATCAAAATCAGCATTGTAGGGTGTACAGTCCGCGAGGTTGAATCTGAATGTCTTGCCTTCCATGACTCTTATTTCATGGACTAGCATTGACATCCTGTGGAGTGATGGTTGTCGATTGAAAATGGTTACATCTCCGTCAATAAGGTGCCTTTCGACAACAACTCCTGGCCTTGGGTTGCCGTCTCTATCGTAGGTGCTTAATCGATCCTCTACTTCTGTAGGGTAGAGGTTGCCATGTTCATCCTCGATGTCGGGGCTTCCGCAATGTGGACATTTCACCTCGAGGTGATCGGGAAGGTACTCGTCCGGATTTTCTACTTCCCACTTCCAGCGATGATGTATTGCCCCATCCTGATCGTCCTCGGCTAGGGGTTTTCCGTCTTCTCCCTCTCCTCTAAGGTTTGACAGAGTCCTATCCAAATCTACGCTCCACTCGGGAAGGAGCTCGTCTGTCATGGGGTCCCTGCGCATTTGCTCCTTCAGAACGAGCCCGGGGAGGAAGTTAGGAGCAGGGAGGACCTCATTCAAATCAGGCCTGTAACCCATGTATGGTTCCTCTTCAGTACCACAGTGGCAATCTGGATTCAGACACCTAAATCCTGCCCAGATGTACTTCGTTCTATCAGTAATCCTAACCCTGAATCTATCTCCTCTAATGATGTAGTTGACACCAGGGTGAACATCTGGGCCCCTAAGAATCATCTGTCTGAGTTGTTCCCTGTTCCTACTTGTAGCTCTGATAGGCACTGTCAGCTCCTTAGCCGTCTTCACTGGGACGCCCACTTCGTTGATCCCGAGGTTCGGATCGGGGCTGATTACCGTTCTAGCACAAAAGTTAACTCTCTTTCCAGATAAGTTACTCCTGAATCGACCCTCCTTCCCCTTTAGCCTCTGAGATAGGGTCTTTAGTGGCCTTCCGGATCTGTGTCGAGCCGGCGGAATGCCACTGGTCTGATTATCGAAATATGTCGTGCAATGATACTGCAATAGTTCCCAGAGATCTTCAACGATAAGTTGTGGGGCTCCTGAATCACGATTTTCTCTGAGTCTCTGGTTTATCCTCAGGACGTCTACTAACTTGTGTGTGAGGTCATCCTCGGATCTATCTCCGCTTTCAAGAGTGATAGATGGCCTAACAGTTATTGGCGGAACTGGTAATACCTTCATAATTGTCCATTCTGGTCTGCTAACGTCTTTCTCCATTCCGAGGAAAATTAGATGCTCATCGGGTATCTTTTCAAGCCATTCTCGGATATCGCGTGCATTCAGTTTGTGCTCTCCCTTGTCCGCCTTCTTTTCTTTGAAGGTTGTTGGTTTATCCAGAATTACCTTACCCTGCTCTGCGCCGCAATGCATGCATATTGCACGCTTGGGGCCCGCGCAGATATTCTCAATATCCTTAATGATTTTCTTGAATTCTCTGCCTCCGACTCCGTGCTTCAGGATGATGTCGTTCACTCTGTCTCTGTAGTAGTCCTGCTCAGACTTCTCTGGATCAGTGGGATGTGTTTGGGGAGCATCGTGCAGTAAGGCCTTACTGCATGTGTTGCAGGTAGTCTTCAAACACGTCTTGATTAGGCCGGTGAATCCTATGTGCATAACAGGTAACTCTAGGGCTATGTGGCCGAAGTGACTTGGGCATTCTTCGTGCTTGTTTCCGCAGGTTTCACACCTGATACCAGGGTCAATTACCCCCATCTTTGGATCCATCAAACCTTGTTTGAATGCATGGCCATCGTCCTTGTATGTGTCTGCTGTCTTTACCTCGACGGATGACATCTTCCTTATCTCGTTCGGATCCATCAGCGTGAATCTAATCGAGTCTATTCTCTTCGGTATTTTTGCTGCATCTCGAGCGCTCATCTTCTGTCCTCCAGTTCTAGTCTCATTGCTACTCCAAGACTCTTCATTTCGTCCAGGAGGAGTTTGAATGCGTAGGAGGTCTGGACGCTGTGGACATCTGATCTATCGCCGCAAACAGGACAGATCGTTGTCCTTCTCTTCCAATCATAGTATGCGATATGGCCGCATCTGGGGGTGTTGCAGACCATTAGATTCCAGCCATCTGACTCGTCGAGAAGTCGGTCCTTGATTACCATGGATGCACCATGAGAAATCAGACAGTCACGCTCCATCTCTCCGAATCTGAGGCCTCCTTGCCTCGCTCTACCTTCTGTTGGTTGCCTAGTAAGGATTTGTACCCTTCCTCTGCTTCGAGCATGGAGTTTGCTACTTACCAAATGATGGAGTCTCTGATAATAGATAACACCGACGAAAGTATCGACAGGGAAACTCTCTCCCGTCTCTCCGTTAATCATCGGCTCCCTACCTGTGTGCCTCAAACCGTTTCTGATTAGTCCCGATCTAAGTGACTCTTCCTTTTCCCCGGTGAATGCGGTTCCATCTATTCTTCGTCCTTCCATGGATCCAACCTTTCCACCAATCATCTCCAACACGTGGGCCACAGTCATTCTCGAAGGAATAGCGTGAGGGTTGATGAGTAAATCGGGTATTACCCCGTCTTCTGTGAATGGCATGTCCTCTTCATTTACCAGTCTCCCAATTATTCCCTTTTGTCCGTGTCTACTGGCGAACTTATCTCCAAGTTCAGGAACCTTATTTGTCCTCAGAGTTATCCGGACTAGCCTGCCTGAGTCTAGGGACTCCGTAACGAAGATGTTGTCCACCCAACCCTTCTCACCGTGACGAACTAGCATAGAGGACTCCCTACGTTCCTGCGCCTGCAGGAATGCCCCGTGTGATTCTTCTAGGAATCTGGGCGGGCTAGTTTTACCTACGAGTATAGACCTACCTCCTTCTTGGCTGGTCAGCTCAACCTCTGGAACTGGAAGTCCGTCTCTTTCCAGATGAGAGTATGAATCCCACGACTTGAGCCCCTTGATTTCATCGAGGCCCGTACCTGGAACCTCGATCCTCTCCTCTTGTCCGCCCGGGAATCTCTTATTCTCTGCATTGTAAGTCCGGATGAACGCAGATCTTCCTAGGGCCCTTTCAACGGACGCTTTGTTCATAATCACGGCGTCTTGCATGTTGTAACCGTGATGGCTAACTATCGCAACTACGAAATTCTGACCTCCGGGTCTTTCGTCGAATTTAGTGGACTTCATAGCCCGGGTCCCCACAATTGACCTCTGGGGGTAGTGCATCACGTGTGCACGAGTATCGGGTCTAAGTCTGAAATTCGCACTGGCCACTCCTAGGCTCTGCTTGACCATGGCTGTTCCACCCGTAACCCTTGGTGTTGAATTGTGTTCAGGATACGGGACTAGAGAGGCGCAAACGCCCATGATGAGTTGGGGGTCAATCTCTACGTGAGTGTAAACCAGAACTGTGTGATCCTTTTTCTCCTTCCTCTTGAGGGCGTCCATATTCTCTTGGTAGTAGTTTAGTGGGACCTTGAATTTCTCTTTCTTTGACTCGCCATTGGGCATAGTTACTTCTGCAGAAACCTCTGCATGTGATATTCCATGCTCGCCAAGGTTGGTCCACTCTACCTTCGCTGGATTTATTGGGCGTTTGTTCTTTGGAGAAACTGCAGGCAAATCGAAAGGTCTTGGAGCTATCAAGAGATCTTCTTCTTCTTCGGCATCTACCCATTCCACAACCCCTCCAGAGACAAGGTCTGAGAATGTAATCTCGCCAGACTCTAATGCTTCCAAGTGCATCTTGGTAATTTGCAGGCTACCATGGTCTATTATGAGAAGGGGGCGCAGCATTCTACCCCTATCGGTGTTGATGAAAACGTCACGATTCTCGTGGTCATGCCTGATGCTAACCTCTGGTCTAATCCTACCCGATCTGCGTCTCCTTTTGAATTGGCTTACAAGCTTGTGCGGTCTCTTATGAAGGCCGAAAATATCCCCGTTAACATGTATCCTAGAACCGTCTGCCCAGCCTTCGGGATTATCGTCTACTCCAGCTTCCTTCAATAGTGCCTTGACGTCCTCTTCAGGAACTTCCTCTGAGACGTCTATCATCTGTGCTGCATTCTTTACAAGGCCGCAATTTTGCCCCTCGGGAGTCTCATTGGGACAAAGTCTGCCCCATTGTGTAGGATGCAAATCTCTGGCCTCGAAATGGGGTTGGCTCCGAACCAATGGGCTCGTGACCCTCCTCATGTGAGATAGTGCAGACAAGTATGTCGTCCTGTCAAGGAGTTGGCTTACTCCTGACCTTCCCCCGACCCAATTTCCTGTTGCGAGGGCATGCATAATCTTGGTCGTAAGGACGTCAGGACGAAGGCACGAAGAAATTCTTAGTTCCCTTTTCCTGTTGTGGTGTCTCTCCAATTGGTACTTCAAGTCCCGAGCCAGTTGTTGTAGGCTTACCCTGAAGAGATCCTCCACGAGATCGCCGGCCAGCCGGACTCGCTTGTTCGCGTAGTGATCTTTGTCATTAGGATCCTTGTCCATTATGGCCATCTCAAGAACTTGTCTAGCAATACGGCCTAGGAAAATTGCTTTCTTCTCCCTATTATCAAACTTCGATCCTAAGTGAGGCAGTAACTCGTTATCGAGTAAGTTTTGGATTCTAGATTCTCTGTACTCCTTCTGCTGTCCTGCCGCGAACTTCTTTTCCAGCCAGGCTAGAGCCTCCTCAGATGTGTCGACACCATACTCCTCGTTATCCCTAAGATCGTTGAGGTTAGCGACAGTATACTTCATGGCCTCGGGAGGTCCTGCAATGGAGGCGAAGATATCCATATCCTTAGCCACTCCTAGTGCTCTCATCAGGAGAACTAGAGGAATTGGGGTAGTTCCGGCACTAGGAATCTTCACCATCAGCATTCCATCTCTTCTCTTTTCGACATTCAGTGGCTTCCTTACGCCGTCTTTCTGGGAGAATATTTTGGCAACCTGGGTTTCATGGGCATACTTCTTGTTCTTCTCTACTGTTACTCTGTTCGGAGCGAGATCCTCCATAGAAATCAGAACTCTCTCTGTCCCGTTGATGATGAAGTAACCTCCGGGATCAAGAGGATCTTCACCGTACTTTCGTAGAAGTTGTGTGTATCTCTCCGAATCCTCAGTGGAAGTTTCGGGAGAGAGCCGTCGATTCTCGTCTGCATGGTTTGGGTTAAGGTTGCACCTAGCCGATCTAACCATTATCGGTAAATTTCCTATGTGGACGCTGGTTTCCTCCTGGAATCCCATCTCGGATCCAGGAGATGGGGGCAAATCGTCACGAAAAATCTTGAAGTCTAGATAGACGGGTGAGAAATATGTAAGCTTCCTGAGCCTACATTCCATTGGGGTCGCATTGTGTTCTGCCCCGTTGGCCTCCTTTATTGTGGGCCTGCCCAGCCTGAGATTCTTGAGTCTAACAATAATTTCTTTATCCAACAGATCGAGTTTGACCAAACCTCCCTCGTCGTCTTCTACTGGTTCGTCACTACCAATCCTGATGTTCCGCACGATGTTCTCCATCCGACTCTCTTTACCATCTCCGATAGGGATGCAGTCATTGTACGAAGCAAGTTGGTGGTTAACTAGGCTTCTATGCTTGAAATAACTCTCAACAATCTCTCTCAATTATATTCCTCCTTATGCGCTCTCCACTATTAGCCTGAATGCCACTGATTGTCCTGCAGATCTGCTGTATCGAACGACCTTGACGACTCTATTTGCCAGCCATCCCGCAGGAAGCTCATCGTTCTCAGATTCTTCGACTTCCTTGATAACCTGGATTGCAGGATCGGTAATCAGTATCTTTGGAAGTAGTTCCTTTGCGAGCCTGTCCTTTCCGAAGGCATCATCCGTTTTGAGCCCCCATGGCTCTAGGATTTGTGCTTCATCCTCGATAGGGACTAGTTCATGATGAGGCACGAGCACATGGTTAAGCACATTGAATCTGTAGTCCCCAGTAGGGATGTCTTCATCCAAAAGCGCTTTGCGGGAAATAGTGATTCTGTTGCTCTTACTTCTCTTACGAGAGCCTACGTGTTCACTAATCACGCCCATTATATGCTCGAGTTCAGAGACCCCGTCATCGAGGCCTACCTTTTTCGCAACCTGCTCCCTGGACATTCTCTTGATTGTATCCAGGTTTGCGTCGTCCGCCAACTTGTGTGCGTGATCTTCTGGAATCCCCAGCTCTATCAGTCTCTTTTTTGTTGAGCTCTTTACTGCCATGACTCTTCCCCCGCCCTGAAAAGCGAGGGCCTGAGGAGCTGTCGGGCGGGCCTGAGGGGATTCGAACCCCCGGCCACCGGGTTAAAAGCCCGGCGCTCTACCTGACTAAGCTACAGGCCCATGGCTGATGCTGGGCTATCCTCGGACCCAAGGGGTCTTCAAAAGGCTTACGCATAACAAAGCTCTCGCAAATCGGCGGGGCACCTGAGAAGAGCCGCCTCGAATGCTATTTATTTCGCTCACGGCATAAAGTTTGTTGAAGTCGAGAATATCCGGTAGACACAACAATTTTGTCTTTAGGCGAGTTGAAGAAAATGATGACCAAGACCAAAGTCTCATTGGAAGGAATTGGGGAGTTGGTGGTAGTCTCACCTCAGACTGTCTACCCGCCAAGAGAGGATTCGTTATTACTATGCAGAGTCATTTCACAATTTACCCCCATTCCAGGAGTGAGGGCACTAGAAATTGGATGCGGATCAGGAATAGTTACTATGGTCTTAGCGACTCTTGGTTGGGAAGTTTCGGCTTGTGACTTGAATCCATATGCTGTATCGGCAACAAGGGGCAATATGGAGAGCAACGGGATTCTAGGTAGTCACAGAATAGTCGAATCCGGTGTTGGAGAAGATTTGGTAATTCCAAGTGGAACAGGATTAGTGGTATGGAATCTACCTTACCTTGAATGTGGAGATGAGGACCATCAATTCGAGAAAATAGAGGAAATTGCATGGTCTGATATTCCAGAGAAGGGTTGGGGTGGAGAGCTTCTAAACTTCTTAGATTCTCAACACAATGTGGATGAGTTGGTGGCATTGATAGTAATGAAGACAGAGCCCGAGGGGAAAAGTAAGGTCGTTGACTGGGAACAAAGAGGGTGGACATCTCGGACACTTGGTTCGGAGAGATTTGGGGAAGAGAAGATTGAGGTTGTGGCCTTTTGGAAGACCGGATCAGGACAGACTCCAACTATCATTGATACTTGCACTTCGACAATGGAAGAAGTGATGGAAATATCGAATGGAGATTGGGTAAGAGTCATGGCAAAGACTCAGACGAATGGGAGGGGGAGGAAGAATTCCCAATGGATCTCAGAGGAGGGCGGAGTTTTCGCCACGTGGAAATTAGGATCGGGCCTGATTGACGAGTTCTCCCCTGGAATTATCCAAACTAGTGTTGGAGCTGTGGTTTCCACGGTTCTGAAAGCAGAAATGAAGTGGCCGAACGATATCCTCAACAGAAAAGGAGAGAAGATGGGAGGGGTCCTTGTTGAGTCTTCGAGTGACGAAGATAGCGGAATTAGAATAGGGATTGGGGTAAACCGATTTGGTTTTTCCAGAGAAGGGAAAATCCGGGGTTGCGGTTGGGAAGAGACCCTCGGTGACGTGGATGCGAAGGAGGTATTCAAAAAAATAGATAGGGGGATTTCTTCTATCTTTGAAAATACTGGTATCTTGCCCCTCCCTTGCAAGAATAGTCTGGTCATCCAATCTTGGATGGCTCTATCGAAATCCCTGTCCAGAGGTGTTGCTGTAAGATTGGACAATGAATTAGTTAGGCCTTCAGGATTGAACGAGTTAGGTAAGTTGCGGGTTTCTGGAGGGTCCATTGGAAGTGTAGATATTGGGGATCTAGACGTAATTGAGTGGTTAGGCTACAGGTAGGACTTTACACGTTCCCTTACCAATCTAATCTTTCCGGAACTAGTAATAGTTTCAAATCCTGAAATCTTGTTCAGTCTTGCTGTAGCCAGTTGATATTCGGGGAGTGTTATTTTGATTATGGCATATGTTCTTTTCGACTGTTTCTCTGAGTCGTATAGTTTCCAGTCTAGCCCATCTAGGCTTTCTCCCAAGAGTTTCTTCAGACTATCTCTTTGAATCGATTTATTGACTTGCATGGCAATCCACCTGTGTTTACCCCTCGCTGCCTTATTTGGCCTCGGCATGGTACCCGGAAGGGGTTTACCTTAACCAATAGTAGGTTCGCGCGGATGTGTGAACAACGGTACTCCTGAAGATCTTCAAAAGTCCGAAAGCGCGTTTTACATATTCTCTGACCCGTCAACTTTCCCGCACATCGTCTTACTCGTGATATTCTCAGGCTCTTTGTATGGTGCAATGAGTATGGATGTTTTAGGGTCAGAAAGCCAAGGCGCGGCAATATTTGTCTCCTTATCACTATCGTACATGGTCGCGGCATTGATTCGTCCCAGCAGACTAGGAAGATTCCTACTAACAGTTGAAAGCAATGGCGAAGGAATACTAAAGAGCAAATACCTAATCAAAGGCCTGATCAAGACTCTACCTGTTATTGCCCTAGCGAGCTTGATCTGGTACTTCTTTAACGCAAGTTTAGATAATGAAAATTTGAACGATATAAAATTGATTCTAGCAATGATGTTCATTGCAATGTCGTTATTTCAGGGACTTACTCTGACAACAGGCTGGATTGAGTACGGGAAGAAAATCAGAGGCCCGCCCAGAGATAGTAGAACTGGATTAACCCTAACGATATTGAGAATAGTAATTTCCTTACTTTTACTAGCGCCTCTGGTTTGGTGGTTTGGATATGGAGCAGTTAATCCCTTGAATGCGAATTTCTCGACCAACTTGGTATGGCTCATTTTTATGATCACTGTTGTATTTCTGGGAGTATTGATGGAGCGTTATACCAAATCGTCCAGAGAGGGGGCGGAAGTAGATGGGGTAGCTCATGACAGGGTTTATTTTCTAATTTTCATCACTTCCTGCTGGCACCTTCTAAGTTCATGGAGAAGGGCCCCGTTCACCGTAGATCAGTCCTCTGTCGGCCTCTTTTTTGAAGAGGTCATTCTGATGTCAATTACCATCGTTTTGGCGGTTTGGTCATTGTCAAAGAAAGGTCATAAGAGAGGTTGGAGGATATTCCAAGGGCAATCAGCAATTTTCTGGGGGGTTTGTTTTGGATTTGCATATTGCGGTAGTGTATCCTCCTTGACCGTGCTTTCTGAGGGCAGCCTAATGACAACAACTGCTATTGGGCATGCTATAACTGCGGTTGTGATGTTAGCGATTTCTCCAATCGCGCTCTCTCGTTTAGGTCTATCCGAGGAATTGGAAGAACGCTTTGAAGCTCCTGACCATTCACTGCCTCCTGAGGAAGAGCCCCATTTCCAACCTGCTAGAGTTGTGGAGTCTGGTGATGATGATATTGTTGAGATCGTTGACTAGAGGCCGCTTACAACGGCTACAAGCCGTAACCTCCCAACTAAATCATCGCTTGCTCTGGCCCCCAGAATAACCTGGCAATCCTCATCGAGGGTTGAAACAAACGCCTCTGAAACCATGTTCAGGTGACCAAGCGTCATGTCTGGCCCCCCCTCCACTTGTATCATACATCCTTTGGCTCCGTCGATCGTTATTTCTGATAGGGGCGAGTCTCTTGCCATCCTAACTACCTCATCTGGATCTGAAGTAGTCCCATTACCGACTATCAAGGTCGCATTACCTGGCCTACCAACTATTGTTCGAAGGTCCATTAGATCGAGATTCATCTTTCCGACCTTGGCTAGAGTTGTTACCAGGCCTTCGATTAATTCCCCTATCCATTCGGACCCCGTCTTCCAGTCAGATTCACGATGCCTGGCCTGCCAGGCAAGTCTCTCAAGGCTGACTCGAATGCATAGGTCTGAGTTCCTCTCTATCGCGGGAATAGCCCTGTCAGCAATAGCGGAACGTAGGGGTTGTTCGGCAAAGGGCATCCCGACTATACTGATTACGAGGCTTCCTGACTCCGCGGATCGAGCAGCAATTTCTGCTGCCGCACCGGAACCGGTTCCACCTCCTAAAGCGGCAAGTACAATTACGAGTTCCGAGTTTTTCAGCAAGCCTTGGATGTTGGCTACTCCCTCGTTGAGCCGATGTGCAGCCAAATTTGGTAGTGCTGCTGTTCCTTTTCCACTTCCTGATGCATCCAAATGAAGGCAGTGGGCTTCGAATCCGGAAGAGAAAGAAGACTCATCGGCGTCAATGAGTAATAGCTCAGAGAGTTCTTGACACCTCCCATGTGCACGTGAGGACCACTTGCAACCTATTCCACCAACGCCAACAATTAGTATGGAGCCCGGGTCCATGGATTTGGAACCTAGGTAGCCAGTTTATATTGTTCTAATCGTAATCCAAGTATCTTCGATATCTTCTTCTTTCATCCCTTGCCCAAACATTTTCTGGTTCCAGCAACAGTACCTTGTCGTAGTACTCAATAGCGATCTCGAAATCTGAGAGATGCCTGCCATTGAGGTGCCCGAGTACATTTAAGGCAGGGACGCAGTTTGAATCAGACTTAATCATTGAAAGAAGAATCTCCTCCGCTTCGCTAATTTCCATGGATTCCATCTTATCCTCTGCCTCCTCAAGTTGGGTGATTTGTTCGGGGCTGAGTGAATAGGTATTCTTCCACCCAGGGTTTGCCATGTTACTGGATATTATGGTATGTCTTTCAATTTTTTGAAAAACGATATTACTGAGCGGCCCCGAAGGGGCCGTAGTGTAAGGTTCATATCCCCCTTTTTTCTGGTCAATATCAACAGATGCCTGGGGGGGCAAAAATGGCTACACAACGCAAGGTATTGAGTATCATAATGGTCTCTCTATTTGTGGCTGGGTCTGGTGAAGCTCTGCATAGTGGAGTGGGCGGGAATGCGAACGGACAGGGTGAAGTTTCAATTGCCGGGTGCACTTGTCATGCCGAAGAACCTGACAATTCAGTTACCGTTATCATTGATGGGGTGCCATTCCACTATGCACCGGACAGTTCCTATGAGATGAAGTTGCAACTAATCGGAGGTCCTGAGGCAAATCTCGATTCACATACAGCCGGATTTGCTATGACTGTTACCCAAGGGTCACTCAGTGCCTCGGAAGGATTCGAGTCAATGGTTCAGAATTGGGAAGGAGATCCAGCCACCCTAACACACACCGATGCGGGGTCGAGGACTTCTGATAGATCGTGGATGTTTGTTTGGACAAGTCCGTCCGAAGGGTCTGGTTCTGTGGTTTTCAATATTGCAGGGAACTCTGTAAATGGAGATTTGGCCCCATCCAGTCTAGACCGCTGGAATCGCCTCACAACCAGTATTGACGAAGGTGAGGACAATGGGAGAACGAAGACTGTATTCTCGGGTAATGGAGACATTAATCCCCCAGCCCCCATTGAGAGTAAGAAAGATATCCATAAAATGGGGGCAAAGCTCCTAGCCCACTGGCTGGGACTCCTTGGCTTTGGGGCAGTAATACTTGTGATTTTCTTCTGCGGTCTATTCCTCAGATATGGCTTCTCTAGGAATTACAAAGGAAGAAGCAACCTACTAAAGCTTAGGATAAAGCATCTGAGAAGAGGTGATCAACTGTGAAAGATGATGTAGTGATGAGACTGTTGCGAGAGGTAAAGGCCGGAAAGGTCAGTGTCGAAGACGCTAGGGTGGCACTTGAAGACGCTGCGTTGACAGAAGAGGCATTCGATGCTGCAGTGAATCACGGAGTATTCAACGAAGTCAAACCTGGGACTATTGTGAGGGCTAGTCTGGCACCCTCCGGAGAATCTTGGCTAATCATAATGGTGGGCCTCTGGGGCATTCTTTGGACTCTCTACTGGGCTGGCGCATTGGCATATGGCTTGTATCAACAGTGGGATCAACAATTGCTAGCATTTAACCTGGCAATGACACTATTGACGCTAATAATCATGGGAATTGTGTACCTAAAATATGTCCTTCCAGATGTAGTGATAGTCAAGCACAGGAGAAACAAGTACATCACAAGTCACGATACAAACACCTGGAAAAAGTATGAGGTCTGAAAATGGCAAGGAAATTCAAACTACGTCCTATCTCCTCTGAGGATGATGTCATTCACGAGAAGAGCGGTGCAATAGACAGAAGGCAATTCATGAGGCTGTCTTTCAATACAGCAGCTGGATTGATTACCACCGCCTCACTAGGTAGTGTCGGATTTGCAACCTTCCTAATGGGCCAATCGGAGGGTGGAGCATCCGATTCTGCCATAAAATTCTATGTTCCCAAGGGTTCTGACGTGTGGTACGGCTCTATGGACAAACAGCCCATGACTTTGCAAGCGTTTGTAGACGAGTCCGCCAACACAACGACAGGAATGGTCGGGGCTGCTGGGCTATGGTCGGGTTTACCGATCATAGCAACCTATGTTCCACATGAGGAGAACAAAAACAAGCCATTAGAAGCAGGGACCCCCCGTTTCCAGATGATGGACGGGTATACCGCAGGCGGGGCTTATGTAGGATCCGGATACGAGATAGAGGAGAAAGAAGAGTATGCATCATTGAATATTCATGACAATCTAATCATAGTTTTCGCCAGGTGCCCTCACTTGTGTTGTATTCCCGGATGGCAACTCGTTAGCAACGACTTCACTGCGGATAGTTGGTTACCCGGTGGGACTGACTCTAGTGGAAACAAATCATTCTGCATCTGCCACTCCAGTAGGTATGACCACACCGTGATTGAGAAAAATACAGCTAGAAACAGGTCTAATGGACAAGAGTTTGACTTCATAGGAGTAAAGAAGACCGGTGGTCCAGCTCCGTATGGAATGCCACTGATTCCGTTCACAGTAAATGGTGGAATGATTGAGGCTCTTCCAGATTTCATGGATTGGTACACTTTTTGCGGGTAGGGAAAAAAATATGATTCAATTCTGGTTCTTGTGGATTTTCATTGCTTTCGTAGTCGTGATTGTAGCCTTCACGCTCAGAAGAGAGAGGGATGACATGCCGAGGAAGGACATCTTGAGGGCAGTAGAGACAAATGCCGGTAGCATGGGATTGGCCGAGAAGTTATTCCTGTGGGCCTTTTCCTGGCTAGATACCAGATTTAGGATTCAAGACTACTGGGGTATGAGCAAAGATTCCTACTACAGCATGCATCGACAGATGCCATTGACACACGCCGAAAAATACAAGCTGAGGATAATCTGGTATTGGTACCCTCTCTATTGCTTAGGTGGAATTTCATTCTTGGCATTCATAATCTTGGTGATTAGCGGGACCATTCTAGGATTTTACTACGTACCTGGAGGAGATTTGGACTCAGATCCGACACCAGCCTACGCATCAATGGAGTTCATCATGCTAGAGCTTCCCTTCGGATACATCATCAGGTCTATTCACCATTGGACAACGCATTTCTTCGTAGCAGCGGTATTCCTGCACATGTGCAGAGTCTACTTTACCGGTGCTTACAGAAACCCTAGAGAGCTAAATTGGTTGATTGGAGTTGCTTTAATGTTCTTCTCGATATTCTTCGGTTACTCTGGTTATTTGTTACCGTGGGACAGCCTGGCATTTGGTGCTGCCACCATCGGAATAAACATGGCGATGGCCACTCCTCTGATCGGGGAATGGGTGGCTAATGCGATGTTTGGCGGAACAACACTAACGGGCCAAACGGTTGTCAGGATGTACTTCCTACACGTTTTCGTACTACCGCTGATTGTTACAGTTCTCATTCTGGCCCATCTATTCATTGTCTGGGTTCAAGGAATTGCGGAGCCGCACTGAGGTGATTAAATGGGTCTAATTGAGAGATTTGGGAGGATTGCTGACACATACGTCAGCGAGAAAGAGCAATTGCTGGGAGCAGAAGAGGAAAGGAGGAGAGTTCACACAGGACACGGTTTCTGGCCTACTGAAGTTCTTAGAGATACAATAATTTTCGCTTCGATTGTGATGGTCATTGCATTCTACTCTTGGATTATCCCCCCGCCCTTGCACAATGCTGCGGATCCGTACGCGCAAGCTGGTTTCGTCTTCCCTGACTGGTACGTTCTATTCTCTTACGGATACCTCAGGTGGGGCGAGTATTTGCCACAGTTTGACATCCCCGCTGGACCGATAGGGGAGTTCTTCGGTCAGCCAATCGTGTCTTGGAACGCGGGAGTATGGGGGGCGATGATCACCGGAATTCCAGTAGCCATTCTCGCCCTGCCACCGTTCATAATCGGAAAAAGGGAGAAGAGAGGCGTTGAGGATCCGTGGTTCGCCACAGCGGGAGCCGTATACCTAGCGCATGTGTGGTTCATCTCTGTGTTCTCAATAAACATCTTCCTCGAGATGTATGGTCAGAATCGAAGCGATTACTGCTGGGCTGGTCCTCATGGAACATTTTTCTGCGGAACTCAGCCACCATGGACTGCTGAAGTGTTCAATGCGGTTCCATGGATACTTACCGGTGTTTTCATCTTCGTTTTGCTGTACTTCTCGGTCAGGAAGTTCCTGATTGGCCCCATGGGATCCAGGCTGACTCCAGTTCTCGGCAGACAGGTGGCCGTCGGGTCTTTGGTCGCAACCGTTCTACTCTGCACGATTACTTGGCCAGTTTACGAGAATGGTTTCTGGAATCAAAGGGGACTTGGGACTATGGGATTCTGGGAATACCAATATGATGCTAAGATAGACGAGTTGGATGGGATAAGAGGGCAACCCGCGGACACTCTCATACACGTAGAAAAGGGACCTGTATGGGAAGATTGGGAGGACGAGTGTCTCCCGTACGAGGAAACTAACTCCCTGTCCGTCTGGGAGACCATGGAAGAGGGGACAACTAATTCGGAATGGTGTGTTTTGCCCGCGAAACATTTCGTAAACTGGGGGATCTTCCAACCCACTCGTAGTCAGATAATAGACTTCAGCGGAGTCAATGGGCACGCCGATACTCAGACATCCAGGAATATTGGGGCGAATGAAATCATCTACCAAGGAGCAGATGATGACAGCCCTATCTCAATATCTGAATCTATACAATTCGAGGTGGAGGACCTTGGAATATCGAAAGTTCAAACTGACATAGGATGCAACTTCAGAACTACCGTGCGAAATGCAGGCGAACACTCTCAGAGTCTGACGCTGACTGATGATGCAGGGCAGGAAATTTGGTCGAATTCGGGATCTACTTGCGAGTCTGGTACAATTTACCTTGACTCTGGGAGATCATACACAATTTCCTTCACCACTAACTCAGAGCAGGTCAATGACTCAGTCACCATGATTTCAGACTTCTCAGCAGTTTCCTATCAGCCTCTGTTACTCAAGGAAGACGGGACCGCACTGATAAGATCGGAAGTTAGCCTAAGCGATGAGGAGCTGGCATCGTTATCAGTGACAAATCCGACCTTCCAGAAAAACCCAAAGAGCCTTGATGCCAAGCTAATTTACTCGATGTTCATACCCTGTCTGGGTGTAGGGGCATTAGTTTTCATGTTGCTCAGAAGCATGGCTCGAGGCTACGAGTGGGAAATGAACAAGTGCTATGGATGCGATTTGTGCGACGATGCCTGCCCTGTGAGGTTGTTCAACGCTGGAGATAAACTGAACATAATCTACAACACGTGGAACAACGAAGACGACGGAGTCCCCCTTTATTCTTGCCTGACCTGCACGGCATGCACCAACGCATGTCCACAATTGGTTGACTACGACTCATATATCGATATCAGAAGGAATCTGGTGGTAGGTGGGCCCCCAGCAACGGAGATACCGCACACGGTGCTACAGGCGGTACTAGCCGCTGAGGCGGAAGAAGACGCAGATGGCTCTTTCATCCCCGTGGAGGAATACCCGTTGGACTCTAGCATAGGATATTACCCCGGATGTGTCGACTATATTGACCAAGAAATGGTCTTCAGCCATGTAAATAAAGGAACGATGGATCTTGGAGATGCGACGACTTCAGCTTTCACGATATTCGAAGAAATGGGAGAGGAAGTAACATACCTGGGTCGAGATTTCTTGAAGTGCTGTGGGCACGACCAGAAGTGGCAAGGGATGAGTGAGGTTTTTGAAAAGTTGAAGGCTTACAACCAGAAAAAGCTCGGAGAGAGCGGGATTGAGACTCTAGTCACTTCCTGCGCCGAGTGTTTCAGGACCTTTGCTCTGGATTATGAGCTGGATGACATGAAAGTGATGCACACGACGGAGTTCCTAATTGAGAATGGATTTGATATGAACCTGAAGTCAAACGACGAAGTGACCGTGACTTACCATGATCCGTGCAGGTTGGGTAGGCAGATGAACATCTACGATGAGCCACGTGATCTGGTAGGCTCTGTAGAAGGAGTGAATCTAGTGGAAATGGAACATACCGGCGAAGATGCACTGTGCTGCGGTGTCTCAAGCATGATGTCTTGTAATGAGAACAGCAGGGCACTAAGGGTTCAGAGATTCGATGAAGTGAGGGAAACCGGGGCGGAAATTATGCTCACCTCATGCCCAAAATGCGTAGCGCACTTCGAGTGTCTGAAATTCGAGGGCGACCCAAGACATGACTTCGAGATTCTTGATGTAGTGAGCTTCCTAGCAAGGCAGATAGAGGAATCAAAAAACTAGGGCTAATCGATGAAAGCGAGAATAGCGGAAAGGGAAGAAAGGAAGACATTCATCACGAAGCCAACAACTATTGCCCTTGCAAAGCGGTAGTCCTGGTAACCTAATGCTACCAAGTACAAGAATAACCCTATGAAGATGCCACAAGCGAGGGAAATCCACGCGGAAGTAATACTTAGGGAGACCGCCATGAAGGCCCATATTGCTGTACCGTGAAGGGTGCCTAGCCAAACCATTGGGTCCTTCCACCACTTCTGTGAGTAGAGTGCTGTCATGTAACCACGAATTAGGGGATGCCAATCAAACTCACTATGATAAGTGTGGACTTAATGGATTCGCTGAAGAGAATGACCAAAATCGAGGAAATGCTCAAGAGAAGGGCTGTTGAACAATCAAGAATTAGGATACAACTCAACTCGGTAAGGGCTGAGGAGGAAGCACTCCTAAAGGGCGGGGATGACACAGTTGCATGGGTAAAAGAAGAATTGTGCATTGGATGCGATCAGTGTACGATAGTATGTGAGGATGATGCTATAGAACTGTACGATACACCGCTACTAAGTCCTGTATTGAATGTGGATGTAAATAAAAAGGCGAAAATTCTGAGAGACCCTTGTACTGGATGCAAGATTTGTGTATTGGCTTGCCCCACAGATGCGATAATAATGATTGATAGGTGATTACATGGGGAAGGACGATCCAGTCAGGTTCGGGGCAGAGTTTGGCCCTCACAGAACGAAGAGGGCGAGCGGGGTTTCATTGTCTACTTTCAAGACCCTGGTGTGGGTCTCTAATCTTGGGGGCCTATTCCTATTCGCAATTGGAATGGAGTTGATGATAACGGGCTCATTCTGGTTCGGAATCTCATGTATAGTAATTGGAGTTGCCATTGCGCTCTTCCCATCTAACTATGAGATAGTAGGGATGGAGGAATTGGAAGAAGGATTGTGGGCGGGGGAAGAAGAATAAATGACAGGGACATCATTCCAAAATAGAGTCTGGAATGAAATCAAAAATATTCCCGCAGGCCAAACTAGAACATACAAAGAAATTGCAGTTTCAATCGGAAATACTGGATCATCAAGAGCTGTTGCCAATGCTTGCGCAGCTAACCCTAATCCAATCACAGTACCATGTCACAGGGTAATTCGTTCTGATGGTAGACACGGGGGATACAGTGGACCAGGAGGGGCTTTCGGGAAGAGTGCGCTAATTTCGTCTGAGAGGGAAATTGCAACTAGAAATACTTGATGAAAACGGCAAAAGATGCGATTGAAGCTATTGCCCAGATAAACATGTATGTGCTCTGTTTCAGAGGAGAATCCCACAAATCTGAATCTTTTTCACTCATATTATTTCACTTGGATTTGAAATTAGAATGTAAACATGACGGGAGCAAAATCACAGCAATGGCAATAGGAGCACTAGGCCGCAGAGGGGCAAAAGCACCATTGTCGCATTGTCGTCGATTATCTTCGTTGAGGGTAACTCACCAAGGACGGTCAAAGGAGCTAGCAAGATTGCTACAATCAAATCAGTACCAATCCAGAGATGACAACCAAGCCACACGCAGTAAGAAACGACCAGCCCTGAGATTACTGCCAATCTGAGGTCTCTCATCTTTCTCTTTACCTCACCCATTGCGGGGTCGACTAGAGTCATTCCTAGGACAAGTGGAGCCCCATACAACCCCGTCTCCATTCCGTCTCCTTCTCCCTCAGGAGCAACTAGCAAGGCCAAGGCTACTGCAAGAGCCCCCCATGCTAGCGCGGAAATCTGCCTAGACTCGTACTCTCTCTGCCCAACAATAACAATTCCTGTTCTAAGTCGTATAGCCTCAATAACGAGAATCAGAATACAAACTACGCTAACAAACTCCCTCATCTCTAGGGAAAAAATTGAGGATATATCTTCTCCGTGCACATAGTATAGATAGGGTATACATGCCATTGAGATGTGCGTTAGCCTTCTGAAAGCATGACCTCCTAAGCCCCCAATCGAATGATTTGCATGATCTACGAATAAGTCGTTATCATCTGAAGACACCTACGAACCACCATCTCTAACGGACGAAACCAATATTTCGATGGCCTCTCTAACGGTTATAGAACCGTCACATAGTTCTGAGGTGATTTTGTCTATTTCAGGATGGGAAACTAGAATCGAATCCCATTCGGAGATTAGTCTCTCCATCATCATCATCTTTCCCCGTGTATTCTGAGGTTCGCATTTCTCAATAATCTCAACAAGTTCCTGTATGCCATGTCCTTCTTTTGCCGAGACCAGGACAACCTCACGATTGTCATCGCTGGCGAGACTTAGTGAGGAACGTATATGCTGTGCTGCTGAAGATGCACCCGGCAAATCTGATTTGTTAACGGCAATAACATCAGCCAACTCAAGAATCCCCGCTTTCTCTGCTTGGATGATGTCCCCCCTATCCGGGCCGTCAACAAGAAGTAGACGATCTACCAAGGCAGCTATTCTGAACTCAGACTGTCCTGTTCCTACAGTCTCAACAATTATTCGAGTCCATCCGCATTCTGAAAGTACGCCACATATCGGCCATAGGACTGGAGAAATGGCACCAGGGGTCTTTCCAGAGGGTATAGACCTCACGAACACGTTCTCTCGCAAATCGTCTTCTCCCTCCATTCTTATTCTATCAGCAAGCAAAGAGCCACCGGACAACGGAGATGTCGGATCTAGGGCAAGTACGGCGACGCGTTCACCTGAAGATGCCCATTTCCTGACCATCTGTCCGATAAGAGTTGATTTTCCTGATCCCGGAGGTCCTGTAACTCCGAGAACCCAGCCTTTCGAGGTGTTGATACTTGGGGATTCCCCGGATTTAGAGATTGCAGAAATTAGCATTGATAGGCTTCTTCGATCGCCTGATTTTGCTGATTCCAATAGATCACTGATGTCAGTCATTCCAATTCCACCCCGAACCGTCTCCGACTCCAACTGGATCTCCATTTTGTTTACGAATCAGAGCCTCATTCAAGAAATCCAAGACATCTGAAGTTGGGGTTCCGGGCCCGAAGACTGCTCTGAGGCCCGATCGAAATAGGAATTCTATATCTCTTTCCGGAATAATGCCTCCTGCGAAAACAATTACATTTCCTAGTCTGTTATGTACTAGTTGCTCGCAAATCTTTGGTATTAGAGAATTATGCGCTCCAGAGAGAGTAGATAGACCGAGAACCTCTGCATCTTCGTCGTTTACAATACGTACAATCTCCTCTGGAGTCTTTCTGAGACCTGTATAGATGACATCATGACCCCCATCTCTCAATGCTCTGGAGACGACTTTTGCTCCTCTGTCGTGCCCATCTAGTCCAGGTTTGGCAATCACAATTCGCATGTTTATGTAAGTTGCAAGTGGCAACATGACTTCAAGCAACCGCATATGAAATTCTATTTTCTCAGGAATGCTCATGTGCGGCCTATTCCCGTCCTCCCATGTGAGTGGAAACTCTGACAAGATTGACGAGCTTAGGCGTCGGAAGGCGAAGTCTCAATCAGGAGGTGGCCAAAATAGGATTTCTGCGCAACACGCTAAAGGGAAGATGACAGCGAGAGAGAGGGTTCAGGAATTGCTAGATGAGGACTCATTCACTGAAGTTGATGCTTTGGTAGAGCACAGGTGTAGAGACTTTGATATGGATAGGAATGTGATTCCTGGAGATGGAGTAGTTTGTGGTTATGGGACCATTGATGGAAGATTAGTTTACTGCTTTGCCCAAGATTTCACCGTATACGGTGGATCACTAGGTGAGATGCACGGGCTTAAGATATGCAAGATTCTAGACATGGCATTGAAAACAGGAGCTCCAGTAATTGGTCTGAATGATAGTGGTGGTGCAAGGATTCAGGAAGGGGTCGCCAGTTTGGGTTCCTATGCTGAGATTTTCTTCAGAAATGTCAGATCCAGTGGAGTCATTCCACAGATTTCTGTCATCATGGGCCCATGTGCTGGAGGAGCAGTATATTCGCCTGCGATTACTGATTTCGTTGTAATGGTTGAAGAGACATCTCACATGTTCATCACTGGTCCAGAGGTTATCAAGACCGTTACGAATGAAGAAGTAGGCTTCGAAGATTTAGGAGGGGCAACCACACATGCAACAAAATCAGGAGTAACTCACTTCACCGCAGAGAATGATCATGTAGCATTGGACATAGTTAGGGAGCTGGTATCACTAATTCCATCCAACAACCTAGACATTGCGCCATCGATTGAGACTAGTGATCCTCTGGAGAGAAGGTGTGATTCTCTGGACTCTCTTGTACCCGAAGATCCCAGTCGACCCTATGACATGGGAGAGGTAATTCAGGAGGTTCTAGACTTGGATAGTTTTCTAGAAATTCAGGATGGTTTTGCTCCGAATATAATTATTGGACTAGGTAGGCTTGGGGGACAGTCGATCGGAGTTGTGGCAAACCAGCCAATGCATCTAGCAGGCTGTTTGGATATCGATGCCTCTGTTAAAGCAGCAAGATTTGTGCGCTTTTGTGACGCATTTAACATCCCACTGTTGACTTTTGTTGACGTTCCCGGTTTTCTACCAGGTGCTAGCCAAGAGTGGGGCGGCATAATCAGGCATGGTGCCAAACTACTCTATGCATTCGCAGAGGCAACGGTTCCCAAGATGACAGTTATCACTAGGAAGGCGTATGGCGGTGCCTATGATGTGATGTCATCTAAGCATATAAGAGGAGATTACAACATTGCTTGGCCTACTGCTGAACTCGCAGTGATGGGGGCAAAGGGGGCCGTGCAAATTATTCATAGGAGAAGAATAGATAGTTCGAAAAATCCCGAACAGGAGCGACAGAGGCTAGTTGACGATTACGAGGAGTCATTTGCAAACCCATACAAGGCTGCTGCATTGGGTTATCTTGACGATGTTATCGTGCCTTCTGAAACTAGGTCTGCTCTAGTCAAGGCATTGGGGGCAATTCTGGAGAAAGAAGAGCCTAGGCCCGATAAGAAACATGGAAATATCCCGTTGTGATATCGTGAGTGTTGGGGAATTAGAGCCTGAGGAGATAGTCGCGGTTATCTCAGTAGTACTATTGAGCGGAGAATTGGGAGAAACAATCGCTCCTTCGAAGGGGAGAGAAGCTGGAAGTAACTGGTCGGTTTCGCATAGAATGATGGCTTCGGGAAACTCCTCGTTGCTAAACTCCAAATCAAGTAGGAGCTCTAGGAGGTGAGTAGTTTGTCTAAGAAAAGGAAAGTAACTGTTAATGGAGTAGAGTACGAAGTGGAGATTCAATTTGAGGAAGGGAAATGGAAGGTTTCCATAGATGGAAATTTGTACGAAGTCGAGATGGATCAAGGGTCGAAGCGAGGCCAGCGAAAGAAGCGTGATTCCAACAGAGGAGGGGGGCCAAATTCAGGACTTATTTCTTCGGCGATTCCAGGAAAAATTGTGTCAGTACTAGTTTCCGAAGGTGATAAAGTGGACAGCGGTAGTGTGGTAATCGTACTTGAAGCGATGAAGATGCAAAACGAAATTAAGGCCGTTATTGATGGGAAGGTTGAGAAAATCATGTGCAAACCAGGGGAGAGAATTGAGGCGAATGTGCCTCTGATGGAAATTGTGGATAGCAAAAAAGAGGGTGAATGATGGCTACTTGCGATTTCGATAATTGCTCTTCTAAAGCAACACTTGTTAGTAGGCTATCTCCTAATGGATACCTTGTCTCAAGCGGAAAGAAAGCATATTCTTTCAGAGAGGCATACGAACGATTCAACTATTGCAGGGACTGCCATGATAATCTCATGAAAGAAGCCTGGAACAGAGTGAGGAGTTCTGGTTCAAAAAATGAGGATCACGTTGCCCCGACAGCGGTTTAGAGCGGCATATTCATCGAACACCTCGCTCATCAGTATTCATGAGGAGTTACGTAAGTCACCTAGAATGTGCATATTCGGGAGAGAGGTTTGATCCTGGAATCGTCCACACGATATCCACAATAGGTAAGCCAATAGTCGTTAAATATGATTTGGAGAGGCTATCTAAGGAGATCACTAAGAGTTCTATCGAGGATTCGAGAAAACCCGGTTTCTGGAGGTATTCGCCGCTTCTACCTGTAACATCGGAGGAGAACATGGTCTCTCTAGGAGAGGTAATTACTCCTTTGATCAGACTTGAAAATCTCTCTACTATTTTTGGATTCGAGGCTGAATCAGTTTTCGTCAAAGATGAGTCAAGGCTGCCTACTGGGTCATTTAAGGCTAGAGGACTTGGTATGGCAGTCTCAATGGCCAAAGAGCTGGGAATTAGGCATCTCTCAATTCCAACCAATGGTAATGCGGGATCTGCCTTGGCAGCATACGCTTCCAGAGCGGGGATACGTTGTACAGTCCTTTGTCCGGACAATACTCCAGAAATCAACATAAGAGAGACACAGATTCAAGGTGCTTCAACCCACATTGTTAATGGTTTAATCGGCGAATGCGGACGTATAATCTCAGATGGAATGGAAGAGATAGACTGGTTCGCAGTCTCGACTTTGAAAGAGCCTTACAGAATCGAAGGCAAGAAAACCATGGGTCTCGAGCTTGCTGAGCAGATGAATTGGAATCTTCCGGATGTAATATTCTACCCCACAGGAGGGGGGACTGGAATTATAGGAATGTGGAAGTGCTTTCACGAGTTGAAAGAGCTCGGGTGGATTGACTGTAAATTGCCCAAGATGATATCAGTACAGTCGACAGGATGCGCGCCAATAGTCAAGGCATGGGAAGAGGGTAGTGAATACGCAGAATTCTGGGAAAATGCGGAGACGATCTCCTCTGGTATTAGAGTACCATCGGCTCTTGGCGACTTTCTGATTTTGGATGCTGTAAGATCATCAGGAGGATTAGCGATGGCTGTTTCTGATGAGGAGACTTTGGAAATACAGGAGCAAGTTGGAAAGACGGAGGGATTGCTCCTATGCCCAGAGGGTGCTGCAGTAGTAGCCGCATACCGAGAATGTATCAAGACTGGCTCTGTCTCAACAAACGATTCTGTAGTCCTTTTCAACACGGCGACGGGACTGAAATATCCAATGCCAGAGGTTGTTTCTTCAATTGATAAGAATAATGTTGATTACTCTATATTCTCTAAATAAGACCTAGTGCATCCTCTATCCGATTTAATTCCGGACCGGTTGAGCCTGAGCCAACTAACGCGTGTGTATCGCTAGCACAGCATCCAGCGCCAACGAACGGGGAGCCGAAAGTCACAGTTCCGACCATAACAGGAGCCTGCATTGCTTGCTCTATCGCCTCTGCTTCTGCACTCTTAACATCAGGATGAATCAGTACTCCGTTGTTGTTTGCCACCATCATGCTTCCAACAGTTCCATGACCTGCAACCTGAGAGCGAATTGCTTTCACGGATAATACGTCTGAAATCATCTCCGCTCCCGCAACCGGGATTGTCGGACTTACTATGGCCCCTTTGTCATTACACTCGATTAGATTCCCGGCTGCATTGACTCCGCTCTCCAGAATTACCACATCTCCGAAGCTGGATAATTCGTCCAAGTCATCCTGTGTTGCAATATCTGCAACTGCCACTCCCTTCTTATTTCCGCGAATTAGGCTCCCCAGGAGGGCGGATCCGCCGATTGTAATCCTATGAGATTCCATATCGAATGATGATTCAATCTCGTTTGCCATCTCATCTTCCAACGTACTGGGTATGAATAGAACATCTCCGACGACACTTAGGTAAACTCCAACTTGAGAGTGCCCTAGTACATCACCGGTGGAAATTGGCATCTTGACACCCGAATTGACTACGTCTATCGTTAAAATTTGTTGCGGGGAGGTGAAGGAGAGTGGCACAGCGACGGTCTTTCCCGTGGGCTTTCGCACCACAGTACCGGAACCGACGCAGGAGGGCTTGACTTCCGGGTTCGATATGGGACCGGGTAGGACCCCTCCGCTATGGCCGTGCACAACTCTTCCTTCGAATGTGAATTGATATGCTCTTTTGGACAGAGACTCACATGTAGTGTGTATCTCGAAATTTAGATGCTCGGGGGGTTAGTGCAGCTGGGCTGAATACCTCGGCGAACCTCGGTACTTACACCCGCTGTCTATCAAACTCGTCTTCTACGAGTCCCCTGAGATGCGTCGTCTTTCGGATGACTTCGAGCTTAGATGCTTTCAGCTCTTATCCACATAGGGCGTGGCTACCCAGCATTGCCCTGCCGGACAACTGGTAAACTAGTGGCCCCGAGCCCTCGTTCCTCTCGTACTAAAGGGCCCTTCCGATCACGCATCAATACGCCTCAACCACAAAGCAACAAACCTGTCTCACGACGGTCTAAACCCATCTCACGATCCCCTTTAATGGGCGAACAACCCCACCCTTCCCAGCTGCTGCACCAGGAGGTTGGGAAGAGACGACATCGAAGTAGCAAGCCACCAGGTCGATATGTGCTCTTGCTGGTGACAACTCAATTATCCCCGAGGTAACTTTTCTGTTATCAATGACCCCCAGAAATGAGGTACATTGGTTCGATAGGCCCTGCTTTCGCATCGTCGATCGTTATTTTGCCGATCCACGTCAAGCCAGCTTTTACCCTTACATTTCACGGTGGAGACTGAACCACCTAAGCTGACCTTTGGGCACGCTTGTTATTTTTTCGAGCGCGTGGCGCCCCACCCAAACTGCCCACCAAGCGGTGTTCTCATGAAGAGTTAGTACAGTTACACACTAAGGACGGTGTCTCTATGGATGACTACTCTCGGAACTGGCGTCCCGAGGATCAACGTCTCCCGTCTACTCAGCACGTAATGTGCGACTGCACAACGCCAGGCTGCAGTAAAGCTCTACGGGGTCTTCGCTTGCAGGTTGAGGTTACTGGACTGTGCGCCAGTAATGTCAATTTCGCCGGACGTACCGCGGAGACAGTAGGACTCTCGTTGTGCCATTCATGCAAGTCGCCAATTAAGCGACAAGGTATTACGCTACCTTAAGAGGGTCATAGTTACCCCCGCTGTTTACCGGTCCTTCGTCAGGTTGTAACCCGATTTCAGATACCAGCACTGAGCAGGATTCAGCGACTATACACAACCTTTCGATCTAGCAGTCGCCTATGTTTTTATTAAACAGTCGGAGTCCTCTGGTCACTGCGACCAGCTTATCTCTAAGCTGGCACTCCTTCTCCCGAAGTTACAGAGCGATTTTGCCGAGTTCCTTCGCGGTACTTTGCCCGTCACACCTTAGGCTACTCACCTTGGGTACCTGTGTCAGTTCTAGGTACGGTCACCTCTACGGCTTTTCATGGGACCCAGGCATCATTCGTCTTTTGCTCACGCCTTCCCAATCTTCTCACCATGACGGTTCTCAGATCGGTTATCGAACGCTTCGACATCCCATGACAGGAATGCACGAACTAGCCCGAGCCGTCACCATATTTTGTAGAGGGGCATACGAATATTAACGCATTTCCCATTCGGACATTTCGGTTAAGAATGCCCTTAGGACCGGCTAACCCTCGGCTGAAAAACATTGCCGAGGAACCCTTACCCCTTCGGTGGTGCGGATTCTCACCACACTATGCTGCTACTCTTCCCTGGATTCTCATATGTACACGGTCCACGAGACCTTACGACCTCGCTTCTACCCGAGCACATCGCCGCGCTACCCCATCTCCTTTCGGAGGGTCAGCGTATCGGTATTCAGTTTGAGCCCCGTCCATTTTACGGGCCCGCAAGCTTGACCAGTGATCTGTTACGAACTCTTTCAAGGATGGCTGCTTCTAAGCCCACCTTCTGGTTGTCTTCGGCCACGGACGCCGTTTGTGATTAACACTTAACTGAAATTTTGGGACCTTAACGCTGAGCTGGTTTATTCACCTTTCGTCACGGTAGCTTACCCACCGTGGCTCACTCCCTGCTTCTACGGCGAACACAACTTCGGAGTTTGACAGCGTGCCGAGGGATTGCTCCCCCTAAACATACAATCAGTGCTCTACATCGCATTCTACCTTCACAGAGATCTACCTACGAGTAGTCTCGCGCGGAACCTGCTATTGCCCATCTCGATTGGACTTTCACCCCTATACCAAACTCATCCGAGCGATTTGCACATCAGCAACGGTTTGATCCTCCACCCAGTTTTCACCGGGCTTCAATCTGGTCAGGCATAGATCGACGGGCTTCAGGTCTCCCACCATTGACTCCGGGCGAGCACACCCAGTCCCTCGCCTTGCGGCTGCGGACTATTCGGTTTCCCTACGGCTACGCAGATCTACTGCTTAACCTCGCCAATGATCAGAACTCCCAGGGGCATTTTTCGAAACGCACGAATAGACGCTGCTCATATCTTCGCTTTCACGCCTATTCAGCTTGTTCCCAATTGGTTTCAGGTTCTTTTCACATCCCGCTAAGGATACTTTTCAGCTTTCGCTCACGCTACTTGTCAACTATCGGTCTCGAGTAGTATTTAGGATTGGAAGTCTCTGCCTCCCATATTCACGCGCGATATCCAACGCACGCTACTCAGGATCCACTTCATGGCCATATCCGGTTTGTATACGGGACTTTCACCCTCTATGGTGCGCCGTTCCAGGACGACTTCTACTTCACGGACTTAGGCAACAAGTGTCCATACTCCACATCTCTCCAAGGTTTCCCAAGGAGATTCGGTTTGTCCTATTCCGTTTTCATTCGCCACTACTCACGGAATTTCTATTGATTTCTTTTCCTCCCCCTACTGAGATGCTTCAGTTCGGGGGGTTCCCCTTCCTACGTAAAATACGAGGAATGACTGTTGTCAGGAGGTCCAATTCGGCAATTCGCGGATCAAAGAGATTCATGCCTCTCCCCGCGACTTATCGCAGCTTGTCACGACCTTCGTCGGCTCTCGAGCCGAGCCATCCCCCAATTGGGTTGTAGCATCATTATTTCTTATTGTACTCACTAATGTGAGGCCTCTGGTGTCCAGGCATATCAATTCTGGTTTCTCGGGCCACTACGTCTCCCCGCAGGGCGCAGCAGCCTCAACCACTTACCCTGATAGGCAATCTACCAGAGCGCACAAAGCAACCTTGCGACCAACCTATGGTATTTGAACAAGACGGGAGACTTGCCACATCGGACAAAGCAGAACAACGGAGCAAACTAACGAAATTTTGGAGTTATGGAGCGTGATTTATTCCATATGGTATGCATATTTCTTCAAGCGCATGAGGAGCAAACTCAATGCCATATGGTAAGTCAAATTCTTCGTGTCTGATTTCTTTTTCTTGATTTTCAGGAGTTTTTTGAATATGGCCGCAAGCTTGACACATCCCGATTTGAGGCAGTTCCATCCCACAAACATCGCATGTAGTGGTTATTCGATCTCCCATCTACTCACTCCAACTCATAATCAATCCTCGACTCTCTTGGCGGTGGCCCGTATATCATTGGAGTGAGGGATAAAGATGCCAGCATCATCACTCCGATGATAGTTGCCGGAATGAGTCCATTATCCCATTGAATTGCGTACCTGACAATGCTGTAAACTGTCGCCAGTGCTACACTCAGAAGCATTATCGGATAACCTGTTTTGAAGAATCTATTGAAAGATATGTCATGACCAGATTCCTCCGCGAGCCCTGCAGCGACAACGTTTGCAGAGGCCCCGATTATAGTGCCGTTTCCACCCAAGCAGGCTCCTAGTGCCAATGCCCATGCAAGAGGCCCCAGTTGCAAGCCTAGTTCTGGATCTTCTGCTAGCTTGATTACCACAGGAACCATAGTAGCCGTATATGGTATGTTATCAATAAAAGCAGAAGCAATTGCAGACACCCATAGTAGCAGAAGTACAGAGATCATCAGTCTATTTTCCTCTGAGGCTCCCTTTATCGTATCTGAAATTCCGTCTGCTATAGTGTCAATCATCCCCATGTTCTCAAGACCGTGGATCATGATAAATAACCCAGCAAAGAAAATTATTGTCGTCCATTCGACTGCATCTAACTGTTCCTCTACATGGTGCGGCGAGGTTACCAGAAGCATCAGAACTGCGCCCCCTAAGGCTATTGTCGCGACTGTAAGTATTGGGTGATGGAATGCGGAGTGGGCGAAGAATGCTATGATGACCAATGCCAAAATCGCACCTGATTTCTTTAGCAGTTTTACATCCTTTATGCCATACCTGAGCCTCAGTAGATCCACGTTCCGATGTTTCTCGCCCGATAGTCCATCGGATTCCAACTTAGATAGCAACCAGAAGGAAGGAGCCATCGCAATTACCACAGCTGGTCCGACATGGATGATGAAATCAAGGAACGTGATGCCCTGATCTGCTAAACCGGTTCCAGATAGAGCCTGTGTGGATAGTTGTGCGCCGATTATGATGTTTGGAGGATCCCCAATTTGTGTTGCTGCTCCTCCAATGTTCGAGAACATTACTTCTGCGATAATGAGTGGCACGGGTTCTAAGTCCAGGACCTTGGCAATCTGTATGGTAACCGGAACGATCAGCAAAATTGTCGTTACATTGTCCAAGAAGGCGGAAAAAACAGCCGTTATCGTACACAGTATGACCGAAAGTCGCCATATGGAACCTCCACTTAGAGCATATGCTTGCACGGCAGCCCACTCGAAAACCCCTGTTTTCCCCAGTATGTCGACTATTACCATCATACCGATCAGCAAACCGATTGTTTCCTCATCGATCCAAGAAACGATAGTTCCAAGATCGGGGCCATCACCAATGACATGTAGAGTGACAACGGCCGCTATCCCCCCTAGAGCTGCAGCAAGGGCTCTGTGGACGACCTCGAAAATGATAAGTGTGTAGACCGCGATTAGAATAGCGAAAGATGCAGGCACTGCCCAGCTGGGCATCTCTGGCGGCTCCCACATTTCAGAGCTAGAGGATGCAGCCATCACAGACGGTAAGAATATGATTAGCAACGTTATAGCGTAGGTCGCCAAAGTTATGCGACTTTTTGCTACACTGAAGATGTTCATTATATGTCCCTCTGATATCGAGAATATGAACGCTACTGGCCACCGACCTTACAAAAGACTGCAACATTGCCTCTTTGAAATATCACAGATGAGTTAGATTCATTAGCTATCCTAGTGAAAATCTGGTTTCTTTCTTCCTTATTCGGTGCCATTCCTTTGTTTATCTTGATCTTGACAACGGTCCTTTTTTCCAGTTGGTTCTCTAATTCAGAAATCAAACTGGTATTAATTCCGTCTTTTCCGATTCTAATGGAGACTCGCAACGACTCGCTTTTGGCCAATTTAATCAAATGTGAAGGTGGTCCTTTGTTCATTTGCAATCACCATATGTGCCCAGAATCTCGCGATTCACTCTTCCACACCTTAGGCATGTTCTGAAAATAACTTTTGATGTCACTCTAATTCTAGATGTTTGTCCTGGCAATAGAGATTTCTTACAGGTCCGGCAAATCATTTTTTTTACTTCGCGGCTCGGTCTTTTTCCGTGTTTCTTACCAATAGCCAGAATGTGCCTAGCAACAATGTCGGATGTATGCGAATCTTCTGGTAAAGATGTTTCGAATATTTTCTCAAGGAAATCTACGGACTGCTTCGCTTGTTCATTTTTACTTGGTCTTATTCTTCGACTCCGTCTGGTCATCTTTCGACCTCAAATATGTGTCAATATCTTGGAAATGGATCCTGCCACTTCTTCAATGGACCCTGTCCCTTCTACGGCGTGTAGTATTCCTTTTTCCATATACCAATCCCCAAGTGGTTTTGTTTGTTCGTGGTAGGATGATAGCCGCATCCTCACTGTTTCCTCGTTGTCGTCCTTTCTCTGGATGAGGCGGTGTTCAATTTCAGGAGGAGGGGTTTTGAAACTGACATGGTAGATTTCGCCAGTTTCAGGGTCCATCCTTCTTCCTACAATCCTGTTAACTATATGTTCATCTGGGACCTCTATTGATATGACCGTCGATACCTCAGTAATTGATTCAAGTGCCTCAGCTTGAGGAATTGTCCTGGGAAACCCATCGAATAAGACCCCATTGCTAGCGTCTGATTCATTCATTCTGTCTTTAATCAGTCCAATAATCACATTATCTGGGACTAATTTCCCTGACTCCATATATTTCTTCGCTTCTAAACCGAGTTCCGTCTCATTGGATAGGGCCAATCTAAGCATGTCTCCGGTTGAAACCTGCGGCTTACCAGTCAATTGTACGATCTTATCGGCCTGAGTCCCCTTTCCTGCTCCGGGAGGTCCGAACAATACAATAGAGCCTGTCATAGGGTTATGGCGAGAGAAGTCACAGAAAAATGAACCGGCTCATGGACCGTTCTGTTCCCACCAAAGATGCCCATATGCCACCCATTGTTCCATTGACCAGCCGTCTGGAAGTCCGGTTATTGGTAGAGGCATCGCTCCTTCCGGAACTTGGTGAGTGGGGAGAGTAGGTACTGTTGCCTGAAGCGTGTCATTAATTTCTGACTCTGAGACTTCCCCAGTTACAACGTCCCCAGTGGTGTAGGTATCGAGAGCAGCTGCTCTTCTTTCTTCCTTGGTACCCGCTTGGAGAGCCGATCCTCGTGGAATCAGTTCTTCATCCGAATCGACTGGAGAGAATTCCTGTCTGGCTCTGATTCCAAGCGTGATTAGTGCGCCCAAAGCAACTACGAACAGTACTGCAAGAGTCCAGGTCGGGAGGCCTAAGGTTTCTAACAATCCAGAAATTCCGCCTTGATTAGAGGATTTTGACTTACTAACATCGATAACAAAGGTTGAGTTAGTCAGAGTTGCTGTAATGTCTTGAGATGTCGAGTTGGCGTAGAACCGCAATTGAGTGAGTCCGTCCTCCGCCGATTTTCTGGGGTTTATTAAAACTGAAATTTCGTAATTTTCCCCTGGCTCTAATTCCTCTGCAGGCCATTGATATTTTACAGTCCAACCATCGAGTTCTTTGTGAGTGATGAATATCGGAGATTTAGTGTTGCCCTTGTTTTGCACTTCCAATATTAGAGAAGTTTCCTCTCCCTCAGCGATTCCCTGAATGCTGGAGGTATCAGATTGAATCTCCAGCCAAACCGAGGGAAGGACAATTACCTCCATATCTATTGTGATTGTTTGAGTGGAGAGGCTGGGCGATGTAGACTGGATTATCACTGGAACCTTATCCGAGAGGGTTCCCGAGGGAGTTCCACTAGGCAACTGTAATGCTATATTGACTACAGAATCCCTATTCATATCCATGGAGAAAGTGCTCCCCGTTAGGAAACCCCCGGACCAACCATCAGGAAGAGTGCCGAGTGTGAGTTCTATCAACAGCGGTACGTTTCCTGAATTGTGCAGGAAAATATTGGCATTCCCATCTCGTCCCAGAGAGATTGAGAATCCTTCCTCAGCCTGAACATCTAAAGTCGTGATCTCTTTTACTTCTAGAACCGTCGCATTCGTGATGATATTGTCCTCTAAAGTAGTCTTGATGGTCACGGTGTTTTTGTCGCCTTTTTCTGAAGCCAGTGGAACAATAGTCCTGATGATTATTCTAGATTCTGAACCAGGATCGATATCTGTTTGTATTGTTGTTACCTCTCCCAATGGAGGGTCTTCACCGAACAAATAAGCCTGAATCGGCCAAGTATTGCTAGATGATAGTGCCCTCACGTCGAAGGTTAGTGGAATATTTCCCTCATTGGAAATTGTTAGTATAGTAGAAATTGTGTCTCCATTCTGTACAGCGCGGGATTCAGTAATGGCTACGGGCCCAAATTCGTTCCCCTCCATGTCTGAGATCTGAGTTGAGAATGCCCTACTCTCTAGAACTTCAACTGTTGCTATCTCCGTAGTTTGTAGATCTGGGTCATTAACCGAAGTTGTGATACAAGTTACTAGGTTTGTATCTCCTGCTAGGATACCAGACGATGCTGGTGGGACCTTTACACGAATAGGAACGGGAACGAATTGGAGCCTACTTAGCGGACCAATTGTTACTTCTGGAACCTGGCTGCTTCCTACGTGAACTATCCATCTATCTTCTGTTTCGCAAGAAATTCCGTATTCAGTGGGGCCATTGCCTATGTTCCTGACCGAGAGGGTGAAAAGTGCAAATTCATTTGGTTTAGCCCCTAGGTCTTCCGTACCAGCCGGAACCGTGTAGAGTCCCTCGACCCTGTCGATATCAACAGAAAGACGAACAGAATGCGAAATTGTTGGTGCCATCTTATCGTATAGTATGAGGTCGGTCACAAAAAGGCCAGGAAGTGCAAATCTACTCTCCACGTCGGCATCTTCGTCCGTTAAATTCAGAGAAATCAGGACTCTGTCTCCAAACTCCCCTGAAGGAGACAGAGTCCATGGTCCTGAGTCGCTGAGGGTCTCGGACCACTCATCCTTAGGAGACGACATAATTCCGGAATCGCTTATTTCTTGGACTGCAGAAACCGAAAGTTCCACAGTGGTCTCCGATGTTCCCTCATTGAGTAACTCCAACTGGAAGTTTACCCAGCTCTCGGTGCTGGGATTGATGTCCCTATTCCTAGAAGACTGAGACTCCGCGAAATCAGTAGGATAAGACCCATCTTCCATTAGGGGGACGATTCTTACACCAATCTCTGTGACGTTAAATTCTAAATCGAAGATGTTGTTATTTGTTCCGATGGTCTCGTCATTCAATTCATCCACTTGAGAAAGGTAATCTAGCGTTAGTCTAACCAAATGAGTCCCAGTCGACTGAAATGAGTGGTAAATGGAGAATGTCTCAATCTGACCTCCTGTTAGGGAGGGCATTGAGTATGTTCCTATTTCGTTTCCATCTGTAACATCTTCAAGAGAAATTGAGTACTGCCCGGTTGGTGCTGCAGCCTGATTTATCCATGAAAGTTGCATGGAAATGGTGTCTCCCTTTAGAGGGCTGGTTTCTGAGCTGGAAATGGAGTTGGGAACTACTGTCAGGTCGGCCTCTTGCAACTCAATTGCGTTGGAGGAAACAACCAGTGAGAAGTCCTGGGAAAAGCCTCCTGAATGTCCTATCTTGACTGTCCAAATTCCCGATTCAGCAGAAGCGATTCTAACTCGCTCTAGATTGTTCAAATTATCGATATTGCCAGTTGACTGACTGAAACCGCTAGCGAAGTCGTTACCCTTGAACTGCTCTCCTGAGGGCGAAGTTACCACTAAGTCTAGATCATTGACTAGCCGACTTGAATTCTGGTCTGCTGACGAAGATCCTTCCCGGTCGTTCCAAGACAGTGTGGCATCAAGTGCGTTGTTACCAGATACCTCGAAGGTGTAGATGAAACTATGACCGGGTAGAAGACTCCTATCTTGATCTAAAAATAGCGTTTGATTTATTCCGTTGCTTTGGGGAAAAATGCTGTTTGAGATGTTCAGTTGCCCCCAGCCCTCTTCTGAGTTTGGGACATTTAATTCTCCAATATCTTCAGCACCGTTAACGAGTATTGCCTTAATTAAATTAGAGCTTGGAGATGTAAGTCCGACTTCCTCTCTCAGGAATTGTCGCGTCATTGCTGAAGCACCCGCGACCACAGGAGCAGCCATGGAAGACCCACTTAGGGTCATATAGAGTGGAGTTGTTCCATCAGTATGCATCGAATCCGAGCAATCCCCCCCTGCAATTAGGCCAGCCTCCTGGGCTCTAGCGGAGCAAATCATAACACCCGGTGCAACCAATTCGGGCTTTATTCGGCCATCGGAAGTAGGTCCTGATGATGATTCGTCATAGACCTGACCCGGAGAATCAGAACCAAATGCACCTGTTGTGGAAGCGCCGACAGTGAGAGAATTCTTTGCTGTGCTTGGTGATGCGACACCCGAGTTTGACATATCTCCCGATGAAAAGATTACTAACATCTCCGGATAGTTGTTGGTAAAAAGATCAATAGATCTGGAATCCGAAGTGTACTCTCCTACCAGGCTCTCGCTGCCCCAACTATTTGTGTGGATATTCGCATCGTTTAGGAAAGAGTGTTCGAACATATCGTACAGAGAACCCCAGCGAGCAAGTATGCCAGAACTATCCACTTCTAACTGGTAGAAATGAAATGTAGACTCAGGAACGATTCCCGTAGAATTTGAGTCTCCCGTCCCGTCTCCTAGGAGAGTGGCGGTAACATGTGTCCCGTGGCCACTATTAGAGTCAGCACCAGAACTGTCTGGACCAAATAAGTTGTAAATCGGATTTCTGAGACGATTCCCGAAGTCACCGTGATCCACGTCAAGACCTGTGTCTGAAATCCCTATGACCTCTCCCTCTCCACGTAAATCTAATTCTGATAGTGATCTTGCATAGTCCACTCCTGAGATTACGCTAGCATTTGAATTATGTATTGTCAGGACGGGGCCGATCTCTATCCTTAGAACGCGTGAATCAGTAGCAAGGGATGATATTAGAAGAGATTTAGCGGATTTTACCTTACATAGATATTTGTCGCAGTGAGACTGCAGGTGTAATTCTCCCGTTTTCTCAAAAAGTTCCCTTTCAAGTTTCGAGAGGTCCTCGGGAGAGTTAGAGGGAGATGGAGTGATATCGAGGTCAATTAGGGCCCCCTCGAGATTCATTAATGGGTACAGTGAATTAGAGATTTTCCACATCGCAGGAAACTGACCGACCCACCTAACATGATTCAATTCCTGGATGTTATCGATTTGGTCGCCTGTTCTCCACGGTTCAATGCTAATGAGGACGGAATCATCTGGAATATGATCGATGATGCTTATTCCCAGTAAATCTAACGAGTCCTCCAGTTCCTGCAGGTCTGAGCTATGTGACTGTACGATGAAAAGCCTTCCATCATTGTATTCAGAGAGGCCAATATTTTCCCATGGTCCTGCTGGGGGCAATTCAGTCAGAGGATCGAATTTTCCGAAAGGAGTGTGTATTAGTCCTGAAGCCTCACTGATTGGATGAACGCCAATCGATGGATTATGAAGAACTACCCAATTGTTTTCTATCGTAGGAGAGGACATAGATCGTGTCCTTTCCTGGTCAATATCTCCCGTTGAAATCATAGAAGAAATGGGTGAAAGCAAAATCAATAAAACTGCAAAGTAAATTGCTTTTGAAGAAGTCATCCACTTTTCGGAGGCTAGGGCCTCTTTTGACTATTGACTCTTTCCGGGCTGGCCATTTATGTCATGTAGAATAGTAAGTACTGATGGCTGAATCGGTCATTTCAGCGGATTTTCTCCAGTCTTCCTCGACACCCATCAGTGCCCTGATGCAATCTACATTCTCCGGGATTACGTCACTCTCTTGATGTATCGCTTGAAAATAATACAGTCGGTCTCCGACAAGTTTCACCCCATCCTCCCAAACGAATATCTCGTGTAAGTCCCCCCACTTCCTACCTATATCTCTGGCCATCTCCATCACCTCTGCGGTAGTGGGGATTCGGTCCTCGGCACCATTCATTATTATCACCCTAGGGGTCTTTGACCACATTTCGATTATCGACTCTGTAGATAGGCCGTGGCCCTTTGGTAAATCTGCAATAATACAATGAACATGCATTATTGTTGTTGGAACTGCTACCGCAAGGCTGTTTATCTCAATCTCGGGTTTCACCGTCATGACATCTGGCCCATGATGGCTAGGAACCTTGAGAACGGGTTTGATAGCATTAATCGGACCCTTGCCAGAGTCTCCTGGATCAGCCGCACGCCTCACCATTGTACACTCAACTTTCAACGAGCCACAGTTCTCGAATAGGGGCACGAGTGTTCTAGATAGGCCAGTAGTATTGCAAGAAACTACTCTTGTTCCTTCGGCATTCAGATTCTCCTTATGATTAGCGGAAGAAGTGTAAGAGAGACCGGTCAGATCGTGTTTTTCTCCTCCCTGGAAAATATATTTTACTCCTGCAGAGCGATATTTCTCTAGATTCTCAGCACCCAATTTACCAGGGGCACAGTCCACAACCACATCCGCGATCGAAAGCAAATCAGAAAGCCCCCCAGAGCAGTCGTACCCGTTTTTCTCAAAGAGGGATATTCTTTCTTTATCATCGAAGGTGCAGTAAAGTGGGAATCCTTTCTTTATTGCCAGTTCACAACCGAAGCTCGGGCCAGTCTTAGTAACTCCAACAACTTCCATGTCTTCTTGTGCGTCTACCGCATCCGCTACACGCTTACCTATTGTTCCATACCCATTAATTGCCACTTTTATGGTTCCCATTATCGAATCCCCATGTTGATGCCTATGAAGTTCCTAGTCTGAAGGATGCCTATGAACATAGCGAATTCGGGAAGAGTCAATAATGGGTCGCCTCCTTCTGGTTACAGTAGTATCACATAAAGGGGAGGATCAAAATGAAAGAATTGGCAATCAAGAGTATGAAACTCAATAGTGATCTGGATAGGTACGTTGAGCAGGCTCTCGAGCAAGGTAGGCCAGTGAAAATTGGATGGGGAAGGGCCGGTGACGAAAGGCCGAAGGATGGAGAGTTTGGTGTCCTAACGCACTTGCCGGAAGGGGCCAAGGTACTATGCCTGGGCAATCTAGGGCCATTGGTAGGAGCTGCAAATAGAGGAGGGACCCTAACTCTTAGAGGAAGTACTGGTTCAATGGTGGCGGCATTCCATGTCAAAGGAAAGACCGTGGTTGAGAAGGATGTAGGGGATAAAGCTGGATTTGGGATGCTAGGAGGGGAGATAACCATCCAAGGCTCTTCTGGTAGTGAAACAGGTTCAGCCATGGAAGGAGGAGTCTTAATCGTCAGAGGTCATGCAGGAGATTACCTTGGTTCTAAAATGTCTGGAGGAGCTATTATTGTAATGGGTTCGGTAGGTTCGGACCCGGGAAACGGAATGTCTGGAGGGAGGATTATTGTCTCGGGAAGCTGCCCGCCTCCACCCGATGGTGTAGAGATGAGATCCATAAAGAAATCAGAAATCAAAGAGTTCTCAAAAATCCTAGAGCCTATGGGACTTGAGCTAAATGAGGATGCGTTGGTTTTAGAACCAGGAGAGATAATTTATGACGAGGATAGGCGCCCGGAGTGTTCAATTCTAGAAGGATTTGAGAAGATTTCCTTACACCCCAATGAAGACTCTCTTGAAGACAATGCCATATTGGATCACTATACTCTTCTTGTACAGAATGACTCAGATTCAGAAGGCGCGCTACTTGAAGTTCCCTGGCTAATTAGCTGTCAGACTACATTGGGTTCAGAAGAATGGGAAGGGTCGGTAGCGCCAGCTATTGTACGCTCGGAAACCAGGACTAATGACCTACTTCTAGTGGGTAAGAAAGAGTTCGCAGAGGCAATAGACTTCGTGAGAAATTGCTCTGGACTAATTTTGGACATAACTGATTTTCCCGGGTTTAATGACTCTGAAATTGAGGCTATGGTGATATCTTTGAGGAGTAGGATGCAAAATAACGCGATAATTCTGCTTAGGGGAAGGATTGACAGGATAGAGAGGGTGTTCAGGTTGGTGATGGACTTGGAACTAGACGGTGCAGTAGTTATGTGTTCAACTCCCAGTGGTTCCAGACTTGCATCTTCCCTCCCGAAGATTGGCCTTGCATCGAGGGCAATGGGAATTAGTGAGACAGGTAAGTTCGTGATGCTGGAGATCGACTTTGAACCGGAGGCCAAGGATTTGCTAATCGCTGTAGCATCTGGTTGTACTGCAATAGTTTCCCCTCACATTAGTGGAAACGTGAGTTCAAAGATTGAGATTCTTGGAAAGGAAATACGAGGTTGGATGAGGGATATAGGAGTTGATCGAATAGATAGGGTTGGAAGGAGGAATCTCAGAGCCAACGACTATGATACTGCTGCGATATCCGGACTGAGGCTTGTTGGATATGAACGTCCTCTGAAAATGTGGTTAGAATTAGGGTGAATTTATGCCTACCTTGGACTTCAAGCACTCCATTCTCGAATTTGTACAGAAAATCAATGGAATTGACCACAGATGGGAAGAATGGTCAGATTGGCTCCCCGATATTGGTTGCCCTGTTGATAGGAATGACGAACAGTCTGTAGAAGTAGAGGTGTTTCCCGATCGTCCTGACCTGCTAAGTCATGAGACAGTGAGTAGGGCCTCCAGGTCATTCCTATGTTTAAGTGAGGAAGATCCGGACATGGCTGTAACAACTGGCGAAATTTCTCTCACTATTGAACCTGAACTGGCAAATGTGAGGCCTGTAGTAATCGGAGCAGTTGTTAGGGCAGTAAATATTGGTACTAATTCTGATGAAAAGGGAGATTTCATCCAGAGTTTGATGGACCATCAAGAAAAGTTGCATATGACACTTGGGAGAAAGAGAAGATTCGCTTCGATTGGAGTTCATGACCTAAATACACTCAGGCCTCCATTTCGAGTAACAACAGTGTCGTCAGAATTTTCCTTCACTCCACTATCTGGTGTGGAGGAGATGAGTATTCAGAAAATACTTGCAGAACATCCCAAGGGAATAGAATATGCCCACCTTATGAAGGATTTGAAGAAATTCCCGATAATTATGGACTCTGACGATAAGGTTCTATCATTCCCACCAATTATCAATGGAAGTCACACAACAGTAAGCGAGGAAACGACTGACTTTTTCATCGATGTAACGGGTTGGGACAGAAGAGCGTGTGAAGCATCTCTACTTCTCGTCTGTCTATCTATGTCTGAGAGAGGAGGAGAGATTGAGAGTATCCAACTAAACCATGCAGACGGAAAGCAGTATTTGTCTCCAAAAGGAGAAGCCATAACTCATCGAGTTCCTAGCAGTCTGATTAAGAAAATTCTAGGAATTAAATTAACCACGGAAGATTTGTCATCTTCAATCAAAAAAATGGGCGGTATATTAGAAGAAAGTCGTACCGTTACAGACGGCCCTAACAAGAGGGGAAGGTGGTCAGACTGCGTAGTTGGAGAGGTCGAACATCTAATCAAAATGCCTCGATGGAGAAGCGACATCATGCACCCAGTTGATATTGTGGAAGATATCGCGATAGGTTTCGGTTTCCAGAATCTTCCGCTGAAGCTTTCCACGACACATCTTGATGCGCTCCCATTGAATAACTCTAACTTGAAGAGGAGGGTTGGAGAGAGCATGAGGGCGTGCGGTCTGCAAGAGGTGCAGAGCCTGACTCTCTCAAACGAAAGAGATCAGTTCGAAAATGTTAGATGGCCAAATGAAGGATATGTTACAGAGATTGCAAATCCAATAACATCGGATCATACTCTTCTAAGACAATACATCCTGCCCTCGCTACTAAGGCTGCTTGCAGCAAATCGCCACCATGAGCTACCACAGAGGGTTTACGAACTAGGAGACGTCATCCGAGATTCGAAGAACTTCCTACGAGCGGCATGGGCCTGTGCAGAAGTGGGCAGTGGATTCACTTCTTCAAAGGGCATTGTACAGGCCCTTGTTCGAGATATGGGGGCGATTCAAGATGATGTTGTGTTCAGGGCGACAGAAGCTGAGGATGGACCGTGGATAAATGGAAGGGGTAGCCATGTATTTATTCGAGACGAGAAGATTGGTGAGTTCGGTGAGATTGATCCAAAAGTTAGCGGCTTTTTCGGAATTAAATCTCCGATTCAAGCAGGAGAGATTGACTTAGAGGCAATATACAGGATAATCCCCGATCCAATATCTTAGTCATCATCTTCGTCTTTGGAAAGAAGTTTCATGGCGTTCAAAAACTGTTTGTTCTTCAGATGGATTTCGTCGTCTTTTTTTTCCTCTTTCTTTCCAGATTTTTTTTCATACTCGACCACATTCCTCATGTAATTCGTACCAGATACTTTCGATTTCGGAGGTTTCTTCTTCTTGAAGGGCCATATGGGTCCCATGTGCCTTGAGCGGAGAGTGATGACATCATACTTTCCCTATTTTGAGTCGGGAAGCAGTAGTTTTGATGGAATTAGTTCTGTTGGAGTGGCCATGCTTCGACGGCACATAGGGGTAGACGAGGCCGGAAGGGGTCCAGCCATTGGACCACTAGTTGTTTCAGCGCTTAATATTCCTGAGAGGGACAGATCTATACTCAGAGATTTGGGAGTCGATGACTCCAAAAATCTGAGTAAAAAGAATAGGAATCGCCTGTATAAGGAGATTTTATCATACACTGAATCATTAGATTGGGCCGTTGGTTTGGTGATTTGTGAAGCGAAAAGAATAGACGAGTGGATGGATGACGGAAATCTGAATTCCTTAGAGGTGCTCCTCTTTTCCGAAGCAATAGGAGATGCTGCTGAACCCGAGGGGAATCTAGAGATTTTTCTCGATGCATGTGACATTGATGAAGAGAGGTTCGGTAGGATGGTGTCAAAGACCCTTGGAGATGGTTGGCGTGATTGCAAGATTTATTCAGAGCATAAGATGGATTCCAGGGATGAAGTCGTTGCAGCGGCAAGCATCATTGCCAAAGTAATTAGAGACTCAGCAATGGAAAGACTATCACAAGAGTTGAATATTGAGCTAGGTTCTGGTTACCCCTCGGACCCTAAGACCAAGGAGGCCCTAGAAATATTGTGTGAGGAAGAAGTTCTTGCAGATTGTATCAGAAGAAAATGGGCGAATGTAAAGAGAACCTGGAGCAGGAACCACAATCGTCCCATTCAGACTAGAGTGAATGAAAGAAATGGAGTGTTTCAATCCGCTCTAGATGAATGGGAATAACAAGAATGGTGAAATGTAACCAATGGCTGGTTCTTATGTAAAATATGACTGAGGAGGAAGTTTTCTGTTTGGAAGATCGGGATGCGGTTCGCAAATATGCATTACAGAACGCTATAGAGTACAGCGGCAAAGGGCAACCTGGAAGCGTTCTAGGTAGAGTTCTTGGAGAGAGAGAACAACTTAGAACCCGTGTAAAGAGCCTACTATCATTAGTAGAGAAAGAGGTAATACGGGCTAATTCTATAGCTCGTGAAGATGGAATCGAAGGGGTTCGTAAAGAGTTGGAGAGTTTAGCTCCAGAGGCCCTGGACAGGGAGAGGCATAAGAAAAATGAGGGTTTGAGGGAACTTCCAGGAAATACATCAGAAGTAATCCTGAGATTCGCCCCTAACCCCAATGGCCCTTTATCCATAGGACATTCAAGAGGGGTGGCTATCAATTCCCTATACGCAGATAAATATCAAGGCAAGATAGTACTCAGGTTTGATGACACAGATACTAAGGTAAAACCTCCAATGGTTGATGCCTACGCTTGGATAGAAGAAGAGTTCGAGTGGATGTCAGGAAAGGCTGCAGATGTAGTGATTAGAGCTAGCGAGCGGATGCCAATATATCTCCAACACGCTGAAAAGATGTTGATTGGAGGTTTTGGCTATGTTTGCAAATGTACTGCTGAGGATTTTCGTGAGTTCAGAGTTTCAAAAACTGAATGTCCATGTAGACATAAGTCGGTCAAGCAGAATATGGACTGTTGGAACAGAATGAACTCCGGAGAAATTGACGAGGGAGGCGCTGTTGTCAGGGTAAAGACCGAAATGGATCTGCCGAATCCAGCTTTGAGAGACTGGCCCGCATTAAGGATTCAGCATTCTCCGCATCCAATAGTCGGTGACAAGTACAAGGTCTGGCCTCTGTTAGATTTCCAAAGCGCCATTGAAGACCATCTGCAAGGAGTAAGCCACATCATTAGAGGAAAGGATTTGATGGACAGCACAAGAAAGCAGACTATTCTGTACGAACACTTCGGTTGGGATTACCCTGAGCCATTGTATTGGGGCAGGGTTAAGATACATGAGTTTGGAGGTTTCTCTACCTCTGGAATGTCCTCATCCATTGATTCGGGAAAATTCTCGGGGTGGGACGATCCAAGGCTACCTACACTCAGAGCAATGCGGCGTCGCGGATTTGATCCCCGCTCTTTGAGAGAGCTTTGGGAAGGAGTTGGCCTTACTCAGAAGGATATCTCAATCTCATTGAAGACATTGGAATCATTCAATTCTAGGATAATAGATGGGGAGTGCGAAAGAAGGGTTTTCGTCTCGAATCCGAAAAGTCTGGATATTAGTGCCGAAAATATCCCCTCGAGATTAATTATGGCAAGACATCCAGATGGCCAAATAGAGGGTTTCAGGGAGTGGGAAGTCGGCCTGAATTTATCAATTCAAGAAAGCGACTTTATCCAAGGAAAACTTAGGTTGAAAGACTTCGCAGATATCAAAATATCAGGTTCTTCTGCAACCATAGAGTCAATTGATCGGAGCGACGATCGGAAAATAGTACATTGGATTCCAGATAACTTGTCCTCAGAGGCGATACTCTCAGTACCTGATGGTGAGGAGATTTCTGAGGTAAATGGGGTTCTAGAGGACTATGAACTCGCAGAGGGCGAAGTATACCAACTTGAGCGAGTTGGTTTTGCTAAATTCGAAGGATTTCAAGACGGGATTGCAAGGCTCCTGTGGCTACACGATTAGTGGAGTTGAATTTCATTTAAACTGGCATATTTTCGCTGAAAGTTTGCGTGGCATTGAAGGGGCCCGTCCGAATCAGAGTAACGTGGAAGGCGCCGTTTCAAGATTTGCCGTCATTTTTTCCTCGATGATGGTAATGGTAGTTTTCTCTCCAATGATGGCTAGTGCTCAAGAGAACAATGACTGCTGTGAATCTCCAGATGATTTCGATTTATTTTTGATAGGAGACCCAGATAGTGGGCAATTGACCCCATTCTCTAATGAACTAGAAGAGGAGAAGTCCATGGAAGTGACTTCATCGGTTTTCGGAGAGGTTGAAATCGGTACCTGGATGATTGTTTGGGGAGAATCGGGGAGTTACTCTTCGGGAACCTGGACCTTCACCATCCCGTATGAGGTGAAGGACTCTACTGGGGTATCTGCGAACGCAACGGTGGTAGTAAAGGTCGGTGGAAATACCTACGAAAGCTCGGGACAGCTCCCAGCAGTTTATCTCAGCGAATCGGGTGAGCTCTCTATTCCTATAGAGGTACAGGACGGTCAATACTCTAAAAATGACAAGATCGAAATCACATTCTCAGTACGGAGCATGATTTTTTCAAATCCGGGCAGTGAATCTGGAATAAACTTCTACTGGGGTTCTGAAGAGTATGCGGCGGCAATGTCCATGTCATTCCCGCTGGTTAATGTGGAAATTCGTGATGCTAGTGTAAAGGGAAGTCTGGTTTTCTTCCCAGTTAGGCTGAGTTCTGGCTTCGGGGACAGAATGTGGACCTCGTCATCTGGTGGCCTATTGGTTCAGAATGTTGAAATCTCAGAAAGCCCGATTGTTAACTCCAATGAAGACTGGGTGGATGTAACATTCGTTTGGGATCCTGGTGAGAGCAACGGAGGTTCAGTCAGGACGGATTTCCATATTTCTCTTCAGAGCTCACTAGTGATTGAAGCGAATAAAATTCACGATATTACGCTCGGCCAAGACACAGGAGACAATAGTTGGTATCCCGAGGAAGAGCCCCCCCGGACTGGAGGCTCGGGACTTGATCTTGAAATCAACTGCAAATATGACGGTAATTCTATCGAAAGAAAGACGACTATATCATTCGACGGTGCCATGTCTCAATGGATGAGATGGGGGCTAGACAATATTGGAAATAAGAGCCTGGGGTCAAACAGTTGGTGGAGGAATCTGAATACGTTTTCAGATCAGGTTAGCTCCTCGGAGAAGCAGAACGGGAGAGTGGACAACTCCGAACTGTCGGCCTTAGAAACCCACCTTAGGGGCTCGAAGACCGATCTTAAATCGTTCCTCTCCAGTGGTTTGATGGTTGATCCAGAGGCCGTTTTTGGTGTGGATCCAGTCAACTTCGGCCCTTTGGAAATTAGCATAGACTTGGGGTCTTCTAGAGCTTTTAATTCGGACTCTATTTCACTAAGAGTTTCGTCGGTATATTACGTCTCTGATAGTGGCTCCAGACAAGTACTGATTGAGGATTTTGTTAGACCGGGGGGCTATGATTTCTGGGACAAGGTGGGACTCTCATTCGAGATAAGAACAGGGATGCTTTCTGGTTTCGGAGGGATATACCTAGACAATGAAGAGATAGACTATACTCATAGGAGGTGGATATTGATGGAAATAATCACTATGGAGAGTTCCGATATCGAATCCGATACAGACTTCAGAATGGAGTTTGGCGCTGAAAACGCCCTCCTATTCAGTCCATTGATATCCGCGATGATATCGGTATTCGCTCTTTGCTTGGCTCTAGGAATTGGTATGGCTCTAACTAGGAGGAGGACAAGGGCACCGAGTATGATCATGATTGGAGTTTTGGGCGTTCTATCGCTATCCATTTATTGGTTCGGTTTACCTATGCCAATAGTTCTAGGGGTTGTTTGCTCCAGTGTACTCCTTGTTTTCCCCGCTTCAGTAATTTCTCCAGTCGTTGAGGATGCGGGAGCTCAGAGAAATTTGAATAAGGGCGGAATGGTAAGGTGCCCTTCGTGTGGAAAAAAAGTTCCTGTCGAGTCAGATATTAGACCACTGAGGATTGATTGCCCTGCATGCGGAAGCACCCTAAGGATAGAATAGTCATATTTGGCCCACTGATACAAGTAAATCTGCAATCTCGTTAGCTGCTTCTACAGGTTTTTTTGTATCCCAAAATGAGTTAGCCCTGAAAATCTGAGATGATAAATCAGATTCCCAATTTGGAGCAATTATGCAATGCCAGAGAAGTTCCTCGACTCTGGTCGTTGAAGGGACCTTTGACTTGAAAATTGGCTTGACCAGTTCTCCCATCAATCGTTCTCTTTTGTCTAAATTGGAAGTTTGCCATAGATCAGTTACCCTACATAATTCAGTATCTTCAATCCAAGGGTAATTACCAGATTCTGGAGATTTTACCTCAGTCACAGGAACTACTCTGATTACTCCTTGTTCAGAAAGATAGTCTCTGAGGAATGAGTAAACTGGATCGTATGCCCTATCAAGTGAGTCGCTAATCCAATTTCCTGACAGGATCCAAGGTCTTAATCTTCTGAGCCTTTCACTGCTAGGATTGATTTCAGTAGCTAGTAAATGCGCTTGTGCTACAGTGCATAGTGGGCCCTTCCTGGAATCTCCGGAGCTTCCCCTTAGTCCTTCAACCACGAATTCGGAGATTACAATCCCATTATTCGAGGCTCTACCTATACCCGAGTCTTCAGCGACGCGCACGAATGTCCCTGAATCTGGGCTTTGATAATTGAATCTCCTACGGTAAGGAAGGCCCGAATCAAGAAGTACGGCCTCGATGGGAGCTAGAGTTAATGCGCCCTTGATATTTGGTTCAGAAATTAGGAGTATCTTTTTCTTTGTGTTACAAACTTCTCTAGCAAAGTTACGAAATGACTCCCGAATAGTAGAGAAAATGTCGAGCTCTGATATATCTCTCACAATGTCTCGGTAGAGAGGGAGTACAAATCTCTAGTGATTACTCGACCATTAGCCTTAGTTGGTCCCTCTTGTAGGTCCAATCTGAGTCAATCTGATCGCTCTCCCTGTAGTATCTAGAAAGGCGTCTAATCTTTGATTCACACAGTTCTAGCTGCCTTCTATTGTGGATATCCTTGGAATTCTGTGAGAGGTGGTCAATCAATCTCAGGGCCCTCCTCATCAGGCTCATGAGATCTTCCGGGAGCTTTCCGGACTTCCCCAGCCTCTCCAGAGTTTGAGAAATTCTCTCCCCGGTCACCAGCCTTACGTTAGGAACTCCATGTTTATCCCTAAGTATGGTGCCAATTGATGCGTTTGAGTATCCTTCTTCAGAAAGCTGAAGAATCAGTTCCTCAACTTCCTTCTTATCAGAGTTTGACCACTCAGGAGGAGTCTCAGAATGGGGTTTGCTGGAACCACTGGCCCCCTTTCCCTTACTATGCATCCTAGACAATTGTATTCCTCAGGAGCCCAGCGACCTGCTGTCCCTCTTTAACCGCTACGCCGTGGATGGCATTGATATTGGATCAAAGCCTATGTCTCGACTTTGCCAGTTTTCCCGGTCCAAACGGCCATTCCCATCCCGGTGCAACTGCCCTAGCAGAGCCCAGTAGTTCCCCTTCCTGAATTACAGCCAGTTCGTCGCCCAGAAGGATAGAGGGGTCATAATCCTCAATCATGTTCGGGAATATGTCCCCAGACCATTTAATTCCAGGGATAAGTTCGACTTTTCTAAGTATGCCGAGGCTCCACAGATTCTTGAGGCTGGCCTTTGAGAATAGGAATCTACCCCTTCGAGGGTCCCATTTTGCCATCTGTTCTCCATCCTTCGTGATGGTGAAGATTGGTGGCCTCCCTCGTATCTGACAACCATCTAACCATTCATCAGAACCTAATTTGAACCTAGATATAGATTTCAGCTTCTCCTCTCTGGGGCTGAAATCTAATTCCCCAAGCCCATTTTCGAACGAATAAGATACGGCATCCTTCAATCTAGCTAGGGAGTCCTTTGACCCCGCTGATTCCCCCTTCCTAGTATCGATTTCATTTATTCCAAGCAAGCCAGTTTCTATTCCGGAGTGATTTACAATAGAGGAATAGCCTACCCTTTCAACGAGTCTACTTAGCATCTGCCTGATTATCGATAGTTCATCTTCATCCCAGTCTCCAGTTACAGGGATGTCGTAATGTGCAGCAGGCCAAATATCCTCCAATTCCCTAGGGACTAATCCCAGAGGGGATGTGACCATTATCTCATGCACTCTACGATTGCCTATTGATTTCCTAAATCTGGTGTGGCTTTTTGATAGCCTGTAGGGCTTCTTGGCAGAACAAGGAAGTAAAACCAAAACCTCTCTCATCTTCATTGGGGGCAGATATTTCTCTGAAATCTCCTCCCTCCAAAGACGGATTGTTACATCGTTCCTACTTTCATATGAGTGACATCTTAATTGTGTTCCAATCTGTACTGAGCTTTGTGTCATACCTAGTTTCCCAGACTTCTCGAGAGTAAGTTGATCATGCCGCCTAAGATGCTCCACGGACCTAGGACTAGATTTACTCTGAAGTTCTGCTAACTCCCTCAATGAACCTGCTCTAATTGCAGACCTAGTTGATGAAATTGAATTGGTCCACATTTGACACTGGGAGACCATCGAACAGTCCTCCTTGGTTGAAGGCTCAGGGATTCTTGGTCCGGATTCAGTCAGTAGTACGCCGAGTGACGAGGCTTGTCTGGATCTAGCCAGATCAAAAATGTCTACCCCCATCCAAGAAAGTAGTGCGCAATTGTCAGGGCCCGATATCCCAGGGGCCCAAATCAATGAGGATGGGAAATGTGTTCTGAGGGTAAAGAGTGCAGTTTCAATCAAACCGGTATTTTTCGAAAGCTGTGGGGCATCCATTAATGCAATTATGGAAGGCTGGAAGCTGGTTTTTAGCAAGGATGAGTCATGGTGCAGTGAACTCCAAGTTACTGGTAAAAACTCCGCTCCAGAGGGGAATTCGCCAGAGTTTGATTCAATTAGGCTGGGTGGAAGGGATAAGCCCTGAGAAGCACTCCATGTGTCTTTTCTATCGAATGGGTAGCATAATTTGGCACGTGTAGATACTTCCATAGAAGAAGGAATCACAGAGTTATCTAATTTCAGATTCAACGGAGCGATGGAAATTGGCAATTCGGGATCATTTTCGCTCACGATGAGACATGGAGAATATGATTCGGGAGAATTCCGATCTCCAATAGAGAATAGTCTGGAGAACCTATCTCTAGAGATAGTGCTCCTAGCTATGGGCCGCTCTTCCATCGGCTATCGATTGAAGCATTTCGCTTGAAGGATTCTAAGACCTAGTTGTTCTCGCGGTAACTGTGAAGGGCCAGCATCTCGCGATTTCTATAGCAATATTTGCGTTGATTTCCTTGACAAAGGGTGCTGTTGCCGATTCGGAGTTTCTGATTGAAGAGGACTTAGACGCGCCCGAAACAATATGGGGTTCAGAAGGAATAGGTGCCAATTGGATTATATTGCCAGAAAATAATTCTACCATCCTAGGAACCTTCGAATTGAATGACTCTGTTGACCTGTATGCCATTGAGATTTCATCCTCAAACTGGACAACAATTAGATTCTCTGTATCTGGTAACGACGCGGTAAGCATCAGCATTCAAAGACTCAATCAAAGTACTTGGTCAATAGAAGAGTATGCCAACGAGGACGTGGGCGAGATTTCACTCGATCAAGGATTCCATGTAATACGACTGGAGAGACTAGGAAGTTACGAGGAAGAAGTGGATTATCGATTCGTCATAAGGAACATGGGAAACTTCGATGAATCAGGAGAGTATGTGGACCTGTCTCGGTTGTTCGCTCCTTTCTATGTATTCGCTGGTTTATTCCTAATTCTTCCGATGCTTGTAGTTATATGGTGGAATAGGGAAAATATACTACCTTCGTCCTTTAGAAACAGCGAGTTTGAAGAGAGTGAGATACAGGTTTTGACTTTACTGAGAGAAAGATTCTCCGCCGATAGAAGCAGCATAGATTTAGAGGAGATTAATGACGCACTCTCAACTCTAGGTAGAGATTCTTGGAATGCAATTTCTAAAGAATTTGGAAAACCAGAAATAAGACATTTCACGGAAAATATAGATATTTCATTGTGGCGAGTCCGTGGGGGTTCCGGATCATTTCTAATCGGAATTAAGACAAATCGGTCAAAATGGGAAATGGCGGCGATTAGAATCAACACTCCGCTTGGGGAGCCGATAAAAATTGACAGTGTAATTCCTGAAATGATGTTCCAAGATGACGAAATATACATCGGAAACCTGGAAGAGAAAACCACTACCTTTGTTCGGTTAGAGGTTTTTGGTAAAGCCCCGGAGGCAGAAATACACATCTCAGGAATTGTTGATGGGAGCCCGATTGCAGCGGTTCCAGCAAAGACCATAGCAATGGAGGAAGAATGACTCTAACGGCTCCTTCTCGAGTTGGCTTCCTCCCTAATTCTCTCTTCTATCGGAGGAATTGATTCTTCAAGTTCAGCTCTGATCTCTTTGATCTTATTCCTGAGAGAACGAGAGGTCTTTTTTGGAGATTGAAGTCTAAGAACTACAGTAACTGAACCTCTTCTGGAAGAGTTTCCATTGAAGGGCAAGCCCCTTCCGTGAATGGTGATTGTTTCGCCCGGATTAGAGCCAGGGGGGACCTTTATTTTCAGATTTTCAGAATCGATGTGGGATATCTCTACTGTAGTGCCCAGTGTTAGGTCAGCGAAACTCAGCGGAAGTGCCATCAAAAGATCCGCTCCGTCTCTTTCAAACCATTGGTGTTTTTGTACCTCTATCTCGATGTATAGATCTCCTGGATGTCCGTTTAGAGAGTTTGGAGCTTCTCCCTGACCTCGCATTCTAAGACGATTGCCCGACGTGATTCCCGGGCTAACAGAGAATTTTACCTGAATTGATTGCAATGACCTACCATCTCCCTTACATTCGGAGCAGGGGTCAGTTACAAGCCTCCCAGAACCCCTGCATGGTGCGCAATCCTTCCTTACTCGTTGTCTGAATGGACCGATCATCGAAATCTCATCTATCCTACCCCTTCCATCGCAAGAGGGGCAAGTTCTAGATCCGCCTTCGATATTTGATCCGGACCCATTGCATGAATGGCAATTCTTCAGTACTTCAATTTCTAGATCATCATCCAAACCATTCATGGCAGCCTGAAACGGGACTGAATGCCTTACCAAGAGGTCGGATCCACGTGATCTGTCTTGCTGCTGGTCACCGAAGAATTGACTGAAAATCGATTCAAAACCTCCTCCGAAGAGGTCATCGAAGTTGATATCCACGCCCTGGAAGCCGCGAGACCCGAATGGTGATCCTCCTGGTCTTTCGTGCCCAAAGACATCGTACTTCCTCCTTTCTTCTGGATTGGAAAGTATTGCATATGCCTCTTGGATCTCCTTGAACATAGATTCGGCCTCGGCGTCATCGGGGTTCTTGTCTGGGTGGTATTTTCTAGCCAATGAACGAAATGACTGTTTTATTTGGTCATCAGAAGCATCCTTGGAAACGCCAAGAACATCGTAATAGTCTCGCTTACCAGACATAGGCCCGACTCAGGCCCTGAAAGGAGTCATATCAACCGTTCCCTATCAACTCATGAAAGAACCACATGATGTGCAATAATCCGAAACTGCATCGTTATATGTAGAACATGAGTTGCAAAATCTTGTTTTCCTTTGTGTACCATCTGGAATCACCCACTGAGAGCCTCCAGTAGAGCCAAACGATTGAAAATCTTCGATTCTATCATTCGTAATGGATTGTTTTTTCTTTAATTCTTGCTTATTCTTATCCGCTCTCTTTTTGGCTGATTTATCGACCAAGGAATAGAAGAAATTCGCTACTAACTCGGAAATTTTTTTCTCGGAAATTTTTTTTTCTTCCTTTCTTTCCTTGACGATTTCAATTCCGTCCACACGAACAGAATATTCAGAGTCATCTTCATTGTGTTCTAACTCTTCCAATTCTCTATTGAGTTGTCCTACACTGCCTTGCATCCTCATCCTCGAGCGTGAGGCCTTTCTCCCTTTGAAGTCGGAATGCGCCCTGGCCTCTAGCCTCTGAATAGCCACTTCCCCCTTTTCCCAGAGGCCCTTATCTTCCATTTTGTAGGTTCTAGATAGGGCATCTATGGCCTTAGAGCGACGGAATTCGTGATCACGCACTCGGGAGTATCTGAAGGCCAGAATTATCCCAAATGCGGTAGCAAATAAATGAGTCAGGATTTCCCCTAAATCGTCATTTACAAGTGCTTCATCTAGTTTAGGGGATAGTATCCTGAATGCAATTACTATAATATTTGGGATCATAATTAGTGCAAGTGAAACTAGGCCAGAACGTTGGACCATGTACAAACGTGAGTTGTAAATGGTTTGAATTTTCGTGAGAAATGGACAAGTCTGGTTATCACTATTAATGTCCAGTAATTCGGAGGAATATGGATCCCAAGGTGCGGGTTTCTACTGTAATACGAAGTCATGACAATCCGGATAAGGTCAAAGACTCTATCACGTCAATTTTTCCTGACTGGGAACCTAGTAATTTCCCAGGGAGATCCTCGTTTCCTGTGACAAGAAGTTCTGAGGTGGTTTCTGCAGAAATTCAGTCAATTGACGGTTTTCTATCAATCCTTAGGGAAAATAGAGTACTAGACACCGCACTGGATGCCATGGCAATGAAGGCCCACGAGGGAGGGACGGTGTTCTATCTCTCTAGACAATCTGCCTCTATTGGGAAGGTTTCCTTCGTACTGGAGCAAAATGCACTTGGAGGATTGATAGAAGTCACATTGGAGGGAAGTGACATAGAGATATGGCTGGAACAACAGACTTGGCACATTGGAAGAGAAAAAGTCCCTAGGGTAGTAGGCGACGAGTATTCTATGAGCTCCGATGGGGATGCCGCGGAATGGTTCCAATCACCATGAGAGCCATCTAGCCTAAGTACGGACTCCTTGATATTATTGTACTACTCTGGCATCATGCAAGTTGTCCATTGTTCTCATCTTCGGGTTTAGGATAGTCGGCAAATTCATGCCCTCATAATATTCGCAGGTACTGTGGCGGAAGAGTACGTGGTACAGATTGAGACCTCCGAAAAACAGGGTTTCAGGCCTCTTGGGGTCGTGTCTGCGATCTGGAGTGAGCTTAGCGGTGGAATCGGACCATGGGGGGCAGTGCGGCCCCTGTTTGCAGTAGCTCTCTCACTAGTCCCTTTTCTATTCCTTGGACAGCATTTCAACAGGCAACACAGAAAGGCTGGAGAGTGGTTCTTAATCCAGTTTCCATTAATCCCTGCCTTTCTCTGGCCGTTCTTATTCGTATGGTCCATTGCTGACGCCTGGTGGATCTCTAGTGGGATTGTAGCTTCATCTCAGAATAGCCTTGACTAGAAATCATCTCTCAGGGAAAGTGGACTGAAAAGGGCACCTGGACTGGAGGCACTGTAGAGTTGTTTCCTTATTTCGAATTCCCAATCTCTAAGCTCCTGCAAGGCTGGAACAAATTCCATTTGGCTCTCATTCAGAATCGTCCTAACCATCGTATCTAGAATGTCCATTCTATCGTTATCCACCCTGTCAATTAGCTTCTCTAGAGGGAATGACTCGATTCCAGTTAGTTCGGTGTTTTCTTTATCAGAATCAACTGGTAATGGATTCAAAATAGCCGGTGGGAGTTCCTCTCCAGCTATATCTGCGGCATTCTCGAGAGATTCCAGCACAATTCTGATGTATTTTGAGACTACCAACGCGACCTCGATTATTGGCATACTTAGCTGATTTGTTAGATGAACCATATTTTCCCTGAGGAATAATAACTTCTCATTAACCTCCGAGTTCGGAGTGGGAACAGCCCTCCCTTCTTCCATGATTCCGTGAGGGGAGGAGGTAGCAAATGAAATGTAGAGTTAAGATGTTCTGTCATCATAGCGAATCGGTGAACCGCTATTCCCCCTTATCCCATCCAACAGGTCATCGTCTATCTCGAAGAAGTCGTTCAACCAATCCCCATCTGTATCCCAATTCGTAGGATCTGTACCATCTGCGACTAAATCCCCGTCAATGTCCAGATTCCACCATCCATAGGCATACTCACCTAGGCCAATGTTTGGAAGGTGGAATTGATCTCCTGCAATCCTGTTGAACTCGTCGGTCCAAGCCCCGTTAACCATGGTTACATCGTTACTAGAGTTCACATCTTGGTATGAGACATCATTGTCGTCGATAATTAATGCATATAACATGTCCTCGTCATTTATCCTGTTAATCTTGAGATAATTTGAGTCGGCAGTATTGGATCCTGTACAGGCTCCAAGGAGGGTCTCACGAAGTTGCCACCACTCTTCGACATCTTCACCTGAGCAGTCAAAGAGGGCTGATGCCCTGACTATTGAAGGGGAAGAAAGGGTGGCGTTTACAACTGCGTAGTACTCCTGGAAGTTGTTGTATGGAACATAATCACATACCCCCCTAGAGCAATCCCATTCTCCGTCATTATCCGCATCCTGAGTAGCATCGCTGGGGTCGGTAGCATCATGGGTGAACCATGTCCAATCTAATTGGGGCCTGTTAATCTGTCCATCGGAGAACTGTATAGGTTTCCAATTCTGAGGCGTCACTTCGATCCACTGAACCTGAATTTTCAGAAAAGAAGACCAATTATCGTTAGTCTCGTTCCAGCCCCTGTGGAACTCATAGAAATCTGGCATCATGTCTCCATCTGTGTCATTGTCCAGTGGATTTGTTCCATACTTGAAGATCTCTCTGCCATCTGAGAGGCTCATGTCTTGGCGGTAGTCCACGACAACTCCATTGACAATAACGGGCGACATCATTACAGAGTCTGAGTCGGAATCCGGATTCAGCGGCTCTGTCCCATTTCTGTATTCCATAATATTGGTGAAATATAGGGAGTTAGCTCCATTCCCAAACTGCTGATCTGCTGAAAATGGGGAAAAGGACCTATCCTCCCAAACACCCTGAATCGCTGGAGAATCTATAATATCCCTATCTAACCAACCGTCTGCATCTGGATCATAATCGACATCTAGAGGATTCAAGGGGTTTAGCGACCAACGTAATGAGTTTACAGGTAGAATCTCCGAGTATACTGAATAGCAGTATTCCCAGCCGTCTGGCATCCCATCTCCATCGGAGTCGCTGTCTGTTGGATCACTGATGCCAATCAGGGATCTGTTGAAATTATCGGGGTCTTCCTGATTGATTAGTCCCATCTTTTCAGACGATTTCAAGCTCTTTGTAGAGAATATTGAGTAAAGCCGACCCCATGCT
>CACOAW010000002.1 GCA_902625325.1 uncultured Candidatus Poseidoniales archaeon
TGCCCTTTGAAAGAATCGGGAAAGTGTTGGATCTACTTATGCCGGGTAGGAGAGTAGTGCATGGGCGTTCACGGGTTCTATGGCCTCCCTAGCGCCTAAACCGTCGAGTTCGATCAGGAACAAGGCTCCTAGGACCTTCGCACCGAGTTCCTCACACAGTCTGGCGCAGGCAGAAATAGTACCTCCAGTGGCTAGGAGGTCGTCGATTATGACGACTCTTTGACCTGGCTGTATAGCATCCTCGTGTATTTCAAGAGAGTTTGAGCCGTACTCAAGAGAATACTCGACTCTCCTTGTAGAAGATGGCAGTTTCCCCGGCTTCCGTACGGGAACGAAGCCGCAACCTAGGCGATCCGCGAGAAGTGGGCCGAATATGAAACCCCGAGCCTCCGGACCGACTACCGAATCGGGTTTCCATCCGAGTTGTTTGAGGTCCGCTACGAACCGATCGGTGATAGAAGAGAGCAGACCCGGTTCGCCCAGTACCGGTGTGATATCCCTGAACATTACCCCCTCTATGGGAAAGTCTGGGATGGTGCGTACCGAATCGGTAATCCGGGAAAGTAACTCGTCCATGGCCATTGACTCCGTTAGGGGACCGGGGGGACTCTCGGTCCCCCCGATTCCATTACGTTACTGCATCAGAGTAGTTCGTTGAATATCCAGCCGAACGTGCTGTGGTCGCCGGGACCGACGTAGAACATCGTCATGAGTACGAATAGGGTCCACATGACGGGGTTTAGCTGATCCCACTTCTGCATTCCGATCTTGATGGCGCAGTAGGAGATTACTCCGAATGCTATTCCATCTGCGATGGAGTAAGTGAATGGCATCAGGACTATCGTCAGGAATGCTGGGAGAGCCATCTCACTGTCTGACCAGTCGATGTCAGCAGCTTGCCTCATCATCAGTGCCCCGATTATAACCAGAGCGGAAGCCATAGCGAATTGAGGTACTGCAGCGAACAGGTCTGTGAATAATAGTCCTGAAAGCATCAGTACACCAACTACCACTGCTGTAAGTCCTGTCTTTCCTCCTTCCTCTACACCAGCCGCCGACTCGATGTAGGTTGTAGTGGTGCTCGTTCCAAGCACTGCTCCAACTATTGTTGCTGCTGCATCGGAGGCGAATGCTTCATCTGAATTGTGTAGCACATCGTTTTCATCGACGTAACCTGCCTGCCTGCCTACTGAGTAGAGAGTCCCCGATGTATCAAATATGTCGACGAATAGGAAAGCAATCATCACAAGAAGGAAGTCTGCCATATTGTCTCCAGCTGCGCCTAGGCCATCGCTGCCGAATGCGGCACCAAGGGTTTCTTCGGGCATGTCTGGTAGGCCAATCCATTGATCAGGTAGCTCGGCGGTAGCGCTCCCCCAGCCTGCTCCTCCGGCCAAGAAGTCGTTGTATGGGTCATATGCTCCAACAGCCCAGCCCCAGACAGTCGCTAGCCCTATGCCGTAGATCATAGCGCCCTTCCATCCTCTTGCCATCATCACAGCTATGGACATCAGTGCTACCATCGAGATAACGGCTCCGTGCTCCCACAGCGCAAAGGAACCGTCGGTGACCGTTGTGACTCCGGCCTCTCCAATGACTCCTCCCCAAGACTCAGTTGGGCCCAGATTGACGAGTGTTGCCCCATCGTCCTGAATCCATCCCATTTCCCTCAGTCCAATAATTGCGAGGAACATTCCGATTCCTGCGCCTGTAGCTATCTTCAGATCTGTAGGAATAGAGTTGATCATCTGGGATCTCCAAGATCCTATTCCGGGTACTTGTGGGATTGACATTGCTAGAAACAGCAACCCCTCCACGAAGACGGCAAACAAAGCAAGTTGCCACGGAACACCCATGCCGATCACAACCCCGAAAACGAAGTATGCATTCAGGCCCATTCCTGGTGCCAAAGCGAACGGTAAGTTCGCCCACAATCCCATAACGACGCAGCCGATGAACGCCGCTACCGCCGTGGCGAAGAGTACGTCTGCGAAGGCTATCGCGTTACCTGCTTCGGTTCCGTCACCTATTGCCACAGTAAGCATGGCAGGGTTAACCAGCAGGATATATGCCATAGTCAGGAATGTTGTAACCCCTGCCCTAATCTCGCCTTCGAAGGAGCTTCCCTTCTCAGTATATCCAAAGTAATCATCCAATTGTTGTACTTCCATTTTTTCACCTTTATTTCTTTTCCAAGGGTGAGAATTTACTCACCTGATTGTTCGTGTGACACCACGGCTTATTTACAATACGCGTCAAAAAGGCTGTTTCTCAAACTCCAAAACCCTACTCCAGGATCTCCAGAGGTTCGTTGTTTGAGGGCAAATACACCTTTGTTTCCACTGAGAGGTCTTCTTCAATGGCCTTCGCCGCGCCCTCATCAGCGTGGAAGAGCACAACATGTGAGGGATCGCATTCTCGAGCAAATTTGCATAGTGATGGATGGTCCGCGTGGTTGGAAAGCTCGAACTTGTCAATCTCCAAGGGTATCCGTGTCTGGTTTCCGAATATTGGTAGTCTGCCGGTCTCGAGAAGACGTCTTCCCCCCGAACCCTCGGCTTGATACCCCGTAAGTAGGATAGCATTCGAGCCGTCGTGTCTCAACCTGTTGAGATACCAGAGAGCTGGCCCTCCATCAAGCATTCCGCTGGTAGTTACTATCACGTCCGCGCGCAATGCCTTCTTCCTGTCCGACTTTCCCGTAACCCTCCGAGCCCATCGGTAGGCAGACTCCATCGCTCTTGCATCTCTGATGAACTCAGGACAACCTAGCCACTCCCTAGTTACTCTAGTGCCCATCCCGTCATAATGGACATCCAAGCCGGGGGCCTCTTTGTGGAGGATCCGGAGGATATCCTGTCCTCTACCCGAGGCAAAGGCTGGGATTAATGCGGTACCGCCTCTGGAGACGACTTCCAGTACTCGAGAGACAAAACGCCCCTCTTCCTCCTCCCTGTTGGGATGGGTACGACCACCGTATGTACCCTCCATGCAAAGTATATCGCAGTCGACGGGGACTGCTCGTGGTGCATTCGGACTGTCTCTTGTGTCCAGATCACCAGTCCAGAGAATGATGGCTGCTGGCGTTTTGATCTCAATCATTGCTGCACCAGGAATATGTCCAGCGGGGTGGAGCCTACAGTTCCATTCACCTACTGTGAACCACTCTCCAAACTGGTGGGGCATCCATGAGTTCTGGGCCATTTCCATGTCCCTCTTGTCCCAAGCTAGTGGATATCCCTCTATGTCTGAGACCTTGTATGTGTCTGACCACATTATATCCGAAACGGCTGCAGTTAGGTGCGTACCATGGAGGAGAGTCGCATAGGTTGCTAGCCATGGAGCCATACCGATGTGATCGATGTGTGCGTGTGTCATGATAGCATGCTTCACGGGTGGTGACTCGGATGGGTACCGGGGAGGCTTCGTTGGTGCTAGACCGTAGTCTATGAGTACTCGGTTGCGGTTGCTGTCCTCGATTATACAACCAACGTTTCCGACCTCACCCGCGCCTCCTAGGAAGTGGAATCGAATTCCCTTTTCGGGAGGGTCATCTGGATATGAGGAAGAAGAGCCTGGAGTGTATAGGACCATGAGTTTCCTTACAGGTCTTTAGGATATGAAGAACACCCTTCCCCTACCCCCCTATTTCTACTCCAACAGTTAAACGTAAATTCCGAATTTATTTTTGCTTTTTGTAAAGGATTATAGTTCGAAAGCGGAAGAACTTCTATCGGCTACCTAAGTCTACGAGAAACTACTACAAATTCTCTAATTTCGGCTCGATTATGATTGTTCTAGTGGAACACAGGGGGTTGGGGGTAACATTGAGGTCAGACTCAACGTGGCATGGAGCATGGGGAGGCAGGCGGGAGTTCTGTTTGAGGTCAATGACGATCGTTGTTTTGGCTGCGCTGCATGTGTAGCCCTGTGCCCCGTGAACGCACTGACCCTCGAGGGGCTACTTGCTATCGTGCATGAACCTAGCTGCACTCACTGCGAGCACTGTATACCAGCTTGTCCGGTACACGCACTGTCCCTAGTCGGAGACGAGAAGACCTATCTCTTCGAGGTGCTTGCATGACTAGACTGGTTATTCTCGGGGACAACCTCGCATCCCTTTCTGGAGCTAATCACGCTTTGGATATGAATCCAGAAATGGAGATTCAGATAATTACTGAGAGAGCAGAGATAGGCCTCGTCGAGGAGATCCCGGGACTGCTATCCTCGTGGCCGCCGTGCCCTACCCACTGGATATCCGAAATGGGGTCTCAGACTCCCGAACCGACTTCTAAGGCTGTTCGTGGGTCCTGGCTTCAGAAGGCAATGGGAATACAGCTGGCGAAAAGAGGATGTATCTTTCACCTACGAACCAGAATAATCACCATCTCAGATGATAGCATTGACTTCGTTGGAGCTGGGCCCATCGGGGATGGTTCTCTAACCTTCGACTACCTTCTAGACTTCTGTAGCGATACCATTGGTCCTGGCCAATGGTACGGAGCCGTCTGTCGGTCTGAGGATTCCCCTGACACGCTTCGTCAAGGCTCTAGAACAGATGGAACTACAGAGGTTTGGAGCAGTCAAGAGCTAGAAAAAAACGGCAAGTGGATACAGACAATGATTTGGAGGGGGGAGAACCCCAACTCGTTTATTCAGGATCAGGTGGATTTGGGGAAGGAACGCGTTGAAACCGTTATTGAAACAATAATACAGAGCACCTCTGGTGAGTAGGTAGTGTATATGGGTCTGTTAAGCCGGTATATGTGTCAAAGGGCGCAGGGAACCAGACACGCGATCGTCATTGACCCGGCCGACCAGTCGCCCGATGTGGCAGCCAATAGGGCTCTCGCAGCAGCGAACGCCGGCTCGCAGATGATTCTCGTCGGCGGCTCTTCGGATACGGATATGGAGAACGTTCACGCTACAATCGTCTCGATAAAGGAGGCACTAGAGCTGGTAACGTGGGCTTCGAGTCAGGACTCAGATTCAGACGCGACCCCCAGCCAGATTCCAGTTGTTCTTTTTCCCCAGGGAGCCGCTGCACTCTCCCCTGCCGCAGATGGAATTACTTTCATGATGCTGATGAACTCCAAGGATCCCAGATTCCTAATCGGGGAACAGGTTCGAGGAGCCCCGTTTGTCAAGAAATCAGGAATCGAACCAGTCCCCATGGGATACCTCATATGCGAACCAGGTGGTAAGGCGGGAGAGGTAGGAAAGGCAGATCTGATTGGATACGACGATCACGAAAGAGTGGCCGCATATTCGATGGCTGCAGAATTTCTAGGATTCAGATTGCTGTACCTAGAGGCTGGCAGCGGTTCGAAGCACCCAGTGAATCCCGAACTGATTAAGACTGCGCGAGACTCTTGCGATCTTCCTATAATCGTTGGTGGCGGAATCAGGGACGCCAAGTCGGCTAGAGCTGCAGCCGAATCGGGAGCGGACTGGATTATCACCGGCAATATCACCGAGGAATATGATGATGCAAGTGAGCTTCAGGCAGTACTTACTGACCTAATAGAAGGCATTCAGTGGTGAACAAAACTCAGACACTCTCAAACCTGTGGGCACATCTCCACAGCCGTGCCTGAGGTTACTTGCCCCTGCTGCAACTCCGAGATGGATGCACATGGAGACGTTGTGGCTGGACACATGCATCACTGTAGCTACTGCTTCGGAATCCTAGCCAGCGACAGGTGGCTTAATGGCAATATCAGACAAACATCGCTGAGGAATCTTCGTAACGGAGTTTTCAACGGAAAGAGCGCTGGCTACCGCTGCCCAACCTGTCAAGGTGAGATGGTAAAGGGACCAGTCTCGACGAGCAAGGATTCGTCAATGGAGATTGACGGCTGCCTGAAGTGTGGCTCCATGTGGTTCGATAATAGGGAGATTGAACCATTCTTCCCAGAGATTCAGGATTTATTGCCCGAGTCTGATAAGTCCGCGTCAAGATGGGATAAAGCGCTTGGGACCCTTGTAGGTATCGCCGGTCTCCTATCAGGCTCACCAGCCGTCATCGGTGACGACACAGACATCTCCCAAGTCAACGACTCGGAGGAGTAAAACGCCCCTATTTATTGGAAAAGCGCTCGATTTGCGCTTCCATATCCAAAACAAGCAGTAACAACTCCTCCTCGTTCCTTAGAAGCCTCGAATTCTCCTCCTGGAGCTCTGTGAGCCTGCCAGCATCTGCCTCAGCCCCCATTCTACGCGCCTTCTCATTTTCCACCATCCCCTCCAACTGCCTTACCCTCGAGTCAGCGACCCTCAGCCTCTCTTCCAAATCACTTACCAAGGCTCCGTCGGTACCCGAACCCTTCGCTACCAACTCTGCCTCTCTCACCCTTCGCCTGAGGCTTGCAATCTCCCCTTCGAGGCGAATCATATCGTCCCATCTGGATACCACCTCGTCTACAAGCCTCCCCCTGGGTATATCTTCCAAACGCTCCCGAAGGCCGCGTCCGCCATCCTTCGAAGGAGTGTTCACGGTCATACTGGCTCGGAACTAACCAAACCCACGCTCACTTGAACCTTGAGGAACGACTCACCCGCTTCGGTTAAATCGGGACCCTATCTCGGCCGCGCCATGAAGGCATTTAGAGCGACGGGCTCGTTCAGAGCGGGGAAGAAAATCCAACCATACTCAGTCGATGTGGTAGCAGCAAACAAGGATGATGCTATGGAACGAGTGCTGTCCAACTTTGGAAGCAGACACAGGGTGACTAGGCGCTTCGTTGTAATCGATGACTTATCCGAGATAGACCCATCCGAATCGAGAGCACCCAGGGTGATCGCTCACTTCGGAACTTCTTCTGACCATAGAAGAACCCAACCGAAGACTGAGGAAGAATAAGATCCCATTTCGTAAGCTTCTCCATACTTAACTGGGCAATTGTGAAAGGGGGCGCTCTGGAGGGGATAATATGAAGAAGTGGGCAATGCGGCAATATTGGCGTATCCAACAAAGCCAAGCAATGATCAGTTTAGGCTTCTGGACGGCAACAATCACACTACTGGTGTGGCCCTATGTTAAATGGAGATTTAACTCCGATGAGACACTTCTATTCATTCCTATGACATACGTCGGCCTGATTTCCATATCCGTCCTAGTTCTCGGTATCGTACTGATTGCCGGCTTCTCATATGACGTGACATTCGGTCTTTGGAGAGACCACATCACAGTAAACCAAGAGAGAAACCCATTCTCGACATACAAGCTGAACCCAACCTGGGGCATAGTGATCGCACAGACAAATGAGATACTTCGCAAAGTTGCCCCGGAGGACGAGGAGGTTCAGAGGTACTGCAAGTTTGTGGACAGGATGCTCGAGTGGAACTCGAGAGAGGAGATTTGGGCTAGGGCCATGTCCTCTTGGAAGGACATCATGGGAGACGAGGATCCTTTCCTGTTCTACTTGAGTGAAGAAGCGAGGAAAGACCTCGATGAATCCGCTGAAAGCCTCGAAGATTTCTAGGGAGGACCATATGCAATTCGACCACCTTGAAATCGTAAGAATCGCCATCGAGGCCGGAGCGTCAATAATGGACATCTACGAATCATCGGGCCAGATCGAGGTGCAGTCTAAGGACGACGACTCCCCACTCACCAAAGCAGACATAGCCGCGCACAAGATCATCATCAGAGGTCTGGCCACCATTGATCCAGAAGTTCCCGTAGTATCCGAAGAGGGAAGGGTGGGAGACCCGAAACAAAGTGAATTAGCATGGCTAGTAGATCCTCTTGATGGGACTAAGGAGTTCATCAAGAGAAATGGAATGTTCACAGTAAATATCGCTTTGATGAAAAGAATGAATGCATCATGGAAGCCAATTTTCGGAGTAGTTCATGCCCCCGTGAATAGAACGACTTGGTACGGGGGGGTTGATGTCCCAGCAACCAAGATTACTGACGCAGAAACCTCAGAAATCTCGGTAAGGAAACAGACGAACGCCCAAACGCGACTCGTAGCGAGCGGAAGCCACCGAGCGGAATTGGACGAGAAATTCGCGAAGGAACTAGGAGAACACGAACTTGTGAGAATGGGCTCATCCCTCAAGGCATGCATCGTTGCAGAAGGCTCCGCGGACCTGTATCCTCGATTCGGCCCAACCTCGTGCTGGGACATAGCCGCGGCCCATGCTGTTGTGGAAGCGGCAGGCGGGTTTGTCCTATCGCCTCATTGCGAACCATTGGTGTATGATTTAGTCGATCAAGTGCTGAATCCATACTTCTTGGTCGCATGCAGCACCAAGTGGAACGATATTTGGGCCCAGAATCAGAATTAAATGACCAACGCGAGTCGCCGCGACACAGGTGTTCTGTAATGGGCAACAAGGTAGTATGGCTAATCGGGCTTTCGGGGGCTGGAAAGACGACCATAGCCGAGGCTGCTTGCGAGAGGTATGGGGCCGAACTACTGGACGGGGATACCATCAGGGACTTCTTCTCAAACCAGGACTTCTCTAGAGAAGGAAGGGAAAGACATCTCCTTGGTATTGCAAAGATGGCGACTCTGTTGTCCAAGCACACGCCGGTGATATGCTCGTTCATCACGCCTTACGAGAGCGTCAGAGAGAAGATACTGGATATTCTTCCGGAAAACTCAGTGATGGTCTATGTCTCTACCACTCTCGAGGTCTGCGAACAAAGAGATGTGAAAGGACTGTACGCCAAGGCTAGATCGGGGGCGATATCCAATTTCACTGGTATTTCGGATCCATTCGATGAACCCAAGTGTGCCCACCTCACACTCGACTCTAGCGGGAAAGAAGGTCACACGGTGGATGATATGGTAGACCAACTATCCCACCTCTTTGAAAAAAATAAGGTCGTGCTGCTCCCGGGGCGCTGGCAACCATTGCATGTTGGTCACGAATGGCTGATTCAACAGGAACTAGACCTGGGCAAGAAGGTAGTTGTTGGCATTAGGGACACGCCAGTATCGGGGAAGGACCCGTACTCCGCTCTCCTTCGTAAGCGCATGATCGAGCACAGATACGCAGATGAGGACGTAGAGGCATGGATAATGCCAGATATCGAGGCCGTCTCATATGGTCGCAAGGTGGGATATGAGGTAAGGGAGGCAAAGGATATTCCAGCAGAGGTGTTCGAGGTCTCTGCCACTGGAGTTAGAGGGGGCAAGAGAGCCAACGTCTCTGAGAAGGTGATGGACTTCATGATTGCAGAAGGAATCTGGGACGGAGAATAGGACCTATTCCGAAATCCCAAATTAATAATTCAAAGTCATGGCGACGCATTCATTTTACTCCGTCCATCCCGTGGATCATGACGGAGCCAGACAGGACCGAGCTTCAGAGGATTGCCCAGTTGGTCGAGGTTAACCGGGAAAGGCTGCAAGCCCTGGAGCAACAGGTTCGGAACCTCGAAGGAATAAAGCTAGAACAGGAGCATGCATTGGAAGCCCTCCTTTCGATATCACAAGATGGAGCCGATGGGGCTATGATTCCTCTGGGAGCAGGAGTTCAACTCGTCGCCAACATCCCTCCCGATGCAGGAGCAGTCATCGATATTGGCAGCAGGATTCAGGCTGAGAAAACCAGAGAGGAAGCCGCTCAGATTCTTAGCAAGAGAAATGAGGAACTGAATGATATCATGGATTCATTGAGAAAGGAATACGAAGTTCTGGAAAAACACGTTGTAGAACTGGCCACCAAGTTCAATAAAGCTGTGGAGGAAGCAAAACCTCCTTCTGAAGAAACACCGAACGAAAAGCAGCAATCAACAGATGCCCCCACAAAGCGAAGGCCCAGAAGGAAAAGGGGAACCGAGCTAACCCTAGATGACTGAGGACATAACATGGGGCTCTTCGACCGATTCCGAAAGAAGATTAAGCAAGCCGACGAGGACTTCGGAATCACTGCCGAGGATGGATCCGCAGAAGCAGAGCAAGCGCTACAAAAGAGAGAATCACTGGAAGATGGCGCAAGGAAAACCAGGGAACAAGAGGATCCTGGAAAGGAACGAAAATCGAAAACTGAACCTAAAAGCGAATGGGACGAACTTGAAGATGAAGTCGAAGACCCATTCCAAAAACCGAGTAGTCCCAAGGAGAGGAAGATCGCAGCAAGAGATCAGGCACTAAGGGCTGCAGAGAGACCCATACAACCCCCAAGAGAAAGTGATGAGATGGACTCAACCACCGGGAGGAGGTTGGTCCAATCCGATGTGAAGTTCGAGATAGACATTTCAGAGCACGAGACAAACAAAGGAGGTATGGTGATTAGCGGAGGGCCCGTATTGGACTCGATTCTGGAAGATCTAGAGGATGAACTACTCTCATCGGACATGGGTCACGAGGCATCCTCTGAGCTCATTGACAGCCTCCGTGCTCACCTCATCGGATCTCGAGTAGGTCGTGGTGCGCCGCTGGACGAGGTTGTGGAAAAGGCACTCAAAGGCGCGATCCTGTCTCTGCTCGGGTCCGGATATTGGGACTTCGATAAGACCATCAAAGAATTAGTCTCATCCGACTCGCCGGTAGTAATCATGATGGTGGGTGTCAATGGAACAGGCAAGACCACGACCTCAGCGAAGATCGCTAGGAGGCTGGACAGCCAAGGTTTCGACGTAGTTCTTGCCGCCGCGGACACATTCCGAGCTGGTGCAATAGACCAACTGGCCGCTCATGCCGATCGCTTGGGCGTCAGATGCGTCAAAAGCCAAAGGGGGGGCGATTCGGCAGCCGTTGCTAGGGACGCGATTGAGAGCGCTAGGGCCAAGGGGGAGCAGGTTGTCATCATCGACACTTCCGGTAGAATGCAGAACAAGGCAAACCTGATGGAAGAGCTTCAGAAGGTCCACAGAGTCACAAAACCCCACCTAGTGATATTCGTGGCAGATGCACTTGCAGGCAATGATGCTGTAACCCAGGCGATAGAGTTCCAGAGAAGACTGTCCTTCGACGGAGCAGCACTTTGCAAACTGGACACCGATGCAAGAGGGGGCGCCGCCCTCTCTATATCCCATGCGACTGGCAGGCCGATTGTTCTGATAGGCACCGGTCAGGGATATGAGGATCTGGAACCGTTCGATCCCAACTGGCTAGTAGACCAACTTATTTCCTGAGCCATCGACCACCTCCTTATTGAGTCAAAACCCCTGTGACCTCTCTGATGGACACTGGGTCGAAGCCCACAGCTCTCATAGTTCACGAGAACAGAATCACAGCGAACAGACTAAGGTCGATAATGAGCCAAAGGGGTTGGGAATCCGAGATTTGCGAGGATGGGGACAAGGCCGTAGACGAATATGTCAGGATTAAGCCAGACATGGTTTTCATGGGGCTCAACCTACCAACTATGGATGGACACGTCGCTGCACTGGAGATTCGTGAGAGCGATCCACAGGCGAGAGTGATATTCGTTGTCAGCAAGTCAAGACTAGCCAAAGCCAACGATGCGGCATTTTCCGCAGGTGCCGTAACCGTCCTAGTCACACCTCTTACCAGGGGCGACGTCGATCAGAAATGGGTAATGATGAATGGCCCTATTCCCGACGCACCTGGACTGGCGGATCTTGACGAACTCTATCCCGATATCGAAGAGGAAGAACAACCCCCTCTGCCCCCAATACCAATGATCGCCGATAGCGCCGAGACAGATGCGCCCCCTCCTAATGAGTTACCACCACTACCTGAACCACCAGTGCCTAAGAAAAAGAGGGGGAAGGCTCTGATTCTAGCAATAATCACCATGTCCATACTGGTTGCATTGGCAGCCACGTTTTACCTCGGTCTAGTAGAAATCTAGTATTTCCGACCGTCTTCAACGTACTCGGCTACTGCACCAGCAACAAAACTACTACCTTGAGGAGCATCTGTGATTATTTCCACCGTCACCACTTCGTCGTGTAGGAGACTCTCATCCAGGGCAGATAGCCTCAGTCCGACCCTCCACCTCTTCAGTATCTCGAAGGCGATGTATGATCCTACTCCCAGAATGACGATAGTATTGCAGCCCCACGCCGCGATACTCGCATAATCCAATTCTACCTCTCCAGAAGGGCAACCCAAGAGGCCGATGCATATTCTCTTGCTGCAGTCATTGGCTCCCTAGCTCCGTGAATTCCCGAACCGACAATTATCGCATCTGAACCCGCTCTGACTGCTTCTGATGGATTTCCATACCTCTGTCCCAAGACACCCTCTTGCGAGCTAAGGCTAACCCCGGGAGTCCAAATCATCCTCCCCTCTCCCACCTTGCTCCTCAAAATCCCCAATTCGGACGGACTGCTCCCATTTCCTATGTAGCCGACAACATGCGGCGAGGCGGTACCCATCTCCAGAGTCTTGTCTGTGTACGAGCCCTCGAGTAGATTTCCGGAGCTAGACATCTGAGCTAGAAGCAAGACCCCCCCTACTCTTTCCACCTCATCCCACGCTTCAGCAATCCCATCTACTACGTCGGGACCGCTGACACTGTGCGACGTAACCAAGTCAGACCATACGCGGATATCGTATAACCCTCCCATCTGGGTCTTAGCAACCCTTCCGATATCAGCAAATTTCCTATCTTCGAACAATAACATCCTTTTGGAACGTGCAGCATCGACAACAGCCCCCCAGTCTTCCAGATTGAAATCCTGAACCATGTCTACATGGGTCTTTAGAGCGCAAACATGATCGCCAACATCTTCTATGATCTGGACAATTTCTTCTACAGTCGGCAAGTCCGCTGCTAACACGACCAAAGACTCCTTTTCACAGGCTATTGACATGAACTGGTGAGAAAGAGGATGAGCGCAGTTGACCCATCTAGCCCCCCAGACTTCCTCGGCTTTCATCAATTAGTCCGGTACTTTCCTCTATGTCAAGTCTTTCCTCTTCCAAGAAATATCAAGCCCCGTCAGTCCTCGCATGAGTCATGCATCCAGCTGTGTTGGTAGGTGTGGGCGGCGCAATTGGGTCAGTAGCAAGGTGGGGAGTATCAGAGGCGATGCCCGCAGACGGAACATCAGAGGTTCCTTGGGCTACAATAGTGGTAAATCTGTTTGGAACCTTCGTTCTAGGAGCAATGATAGCAGGGGCTCTTCAAACTGAAACTCTTTTACTCTTCGGCACGGGTATGTTAGGTGGTTTCACGACCATGTCCACATTCGGGGTTGAGACTGTACGACTAATCGAGTCAGGCAGCTCCTCCGCGGCTTCGATCTACATTGCACTAAACCTCTTAGCACCGCTCACTGCGTGGCTTGGTTGGAGACTCAGTGAGGCCTTTCTGGCGTAGGTGAATGCATGTCTTCAGGTGAACATGTGAGAATATTCGAAGTCACCACAAAGGATCTCGAGGGTCTTCCGGACTCAAGGGGCGAGACCGTCCGCTCCATGCTAAAGACTGACCATGGAATCAAAGTAGACTCAGTCAGGGTCATTATGGGATATCAGGTTAGATCTACGATCTCCGACGCACAGGCAGAAACTCTGACCTATGACCTGTTCGCAGACCCGGTAATCGAGGTCGCTAAAACGGGCTCGAGGATTTTAGACGACTTCTCAGAAGCACCAGAGGTGGCGATTCAGATAGGATTCAAGCCAGGCGTCACGGATAACACCGCTCAGGCGGGATTGGACGGACTGACCACGCTGTTTCCAGAGCAGAAAGAAGCTAGAGTTGCAACGTATAGGACCTATGCCTTCTGGGGAGTAGAAGGCACAGTTTCCCCCTCAGAGCTGGCTGCGACTCTACACAACCCAATGATCGAGAGGGCGTCCATGTCAGACAGGAACGGATGCTTAAAGGGACACTGGCCGGAACTCGGATTTCCAGATGTCCCACCAAACATATTCAAGGAACCGACTACCATAGATTTGGAGGTTAGTGACAAAGACCTGCTTGAGATCAGCGAAAGAGGACTGCTTGCTCTAAACTTAGAAGAGATGAAAGCAATTCAGGGTCACTACAGAAATCCCGCTGTTAGGGCAGAAAGAACCGATCAGGGACTACAATCGGACAGACCAACCGACGCAGAGCTAGAGTGCCTTGCCCAGACATGGTCAGAGCACTGTTCGCACAAGATATTCGCCGCAAAGATTAGACACGTGGACAAAACAACACATGAGGACACGACAATCAACTCCCTATTCAAGACCCACATAATGCAGCCAACGCTGGATATTCAAAAAGAGGTAGATTGGCTACTAAGCATATTCCATGACAACTCTGGCGTCATCTCCTGGAATGATGAATGGAGTGTCTGCATAAAGGCCGAGACGCATAACAGCCCCAGTGCTCTGGACCCATTCGGTGGCGCTATTACAGGAATTGTGGGCGTGAACAGAGATATCCTCGGAACAGGATTGGGGGCTAGGCCGATAGCTAATACAGATGTCTTCTGCTTCGGGCCCCCTGACTACTCCGGAACAATCCCACGTGGACTTTTCCACCCCTCAAGAGTTTTCAGAGGAGTCCACTCAGGAGTAAGATCGGGTGGAAACGAGTCAGGGATCCCCACAGTCAACGGAGCAATAGTGTTCGACGAGAGATACATCGGTAAACCTCTGGTCTTCTGTGGTACAGTTGGAATCATGCCCCGAACCCTCGCAGACGGAAGAGAAAGCCACGTGAAGACGCCAAAGCCAGGCGACGTCGTTTACATGGTAGGGGGCAGGGTTGGAAGCGATGGAATCCACGGAGCAACGTTCTCCAGCCTCGAACTAACCGAAGAGAGCCCTAGCTCAGCAGTCCAAATTGGAGACCCCATCACCCAGAAGAAGATGCTAGACATGATTCTGGAAGCTAGGGACGAGGGTCTAATTCAGGTAATCACGGACAATGGCGCAGGAGGCCTTTCCAGTAGCGTCGGGGAGATGGCCGAACTCACAGGCGGAGCAAAACTCGACCTAGGACAGGTCCCCCTCAAGCAAGCAGGCCTTTCATCCTGGGAGATACTGGTCTCGGAGTCTCAGGAGAGGATGACAGTGGGAGTCAGACCAGACGACTGCGAGAAGTTCGAGACCTTAGCGAGTCTACATGAGGTTGAAGCAACAGCAGTCGGAGAGTTCACCGATTCCGGGGCATTCGTGGTCCATCATGGACAGACTCCCGTTGCACATCTGCCTATTCATTTCCTATTCGACGGATGCCCACAACTCAATCTAGAATCCGAGTGGAGTCCCCCGACTCACTTACCGGTAGAGACGCCCGAACTGGATGAGAAAGGAATGGGGAAACTCCTCACCCGGCTCCTAGCCAGACCCAACGTAGCCAGCAAGGAATGGTGGGTCCGTTCCTACGACCACGAGGTGATAGCCCAGAGCGTAATCAAGCCATTCTGTGGTACTAACCACGATGCTCCAGGGGACGCTGCTGTGATAGCGCCCATCCAAGGAGGGACCCAGGGGCTAGTTATCTCGAACGGCATCGCTCCAAGATACTCTGACATAGATTCCTATGCAATGGCGGCGGCCTCCGTCGATGAGGCCCTAAGGAACGCCGTATGTGTAGGGGTGGACCTAGATCTCATTGCAGGCCTCGACAACTTCTGCTGGCCGGACCCAATCGAGTCTTCCAAGACCCCGGATGGACGGTACAAACTGGCTCAACTGGTGAGAGCGAACAGAGCATTGGATGACGTCTGCAGGGCATACAGGCTACCATGTATCAGCGGAAAGGACTCCATGAAGAACGATGCTATGATGGGAGGAGAGAAGATCAGCGTCCCACCAACCCTGCTATTCAGTCTGCTCGGAAACCACGAAGACGTCCGGAAAGCAGTCTCGTCGGACTTCAAGAAACCCGGAGACGCGATATTCCTAGTCGGAGAGACACATCAGGAACTCGGCGCTAGTGAATTAGCATTCATGCTGAGGGATGAGGGCTCAGGAGGGATAGGGGGAGCCGTACCGGAAATCGAACCAGAGAGGAACATGACAGTCTACAGGGCCCTTACTTCATCCATGAAGAGCGGACTAGTGTCAAGCGCCCATGACTGCAGCGATGGTGGCTTGGCCGTGGCTCTGGCGGAGTGCTGCTTCGGAGCTGACTCCGGAGCTTCGATCGACATATCCCCCCTCCAATCAGACTGCTCGAGTCTCGATGTTTGGGGGGCCCTTTTCGGAGAGAGCCTCGGCAGGATACTTGTAAGCGTCAGACCCACTGACAAGGAGGCCTTCGAGGAATCCATGGAGGGAGTATGCTGTCACTACCTAGGACAGGTCTCCGAGGGAGACGCCATCTCAGTTTCCAGGGACGGAGAAAAAGTCCTCTTGGGCTCAATGTCGGAGATGAGGGACTCTTGGAAGGACACACTACACGGAGGGGGGCTATGATGACTCCCAGAGTAGCAGTTCTGTCGGGCTTTGGAATCAACTGCGAGACAGAGACCATGGCCGTATTTGAGATGTCAGGAGCCCATGCTGACAGGGTTCATGTGAACAGACTGGTCAACGGGGATTTGAATCTCTCAGACTATCAGATTATGGCGATACCCGGAGGATTCTCCTTCGGTGACCATCTAGGCAGTGGTAGGCTGATGGGAAACAGGCTTCGCTTCGGTTTGAGGGACCAAGTAAGGGGTTTCGTAAGGGATGGGAAACCTGTTATTGGTATATGCAACGGCTTCCAGGTACTTGTGAAGATGGGGCTTCTTCCCGGTGACAAAGAAGTCTCACTAACACAGACCGCCTCCCTAGCACTCAATGACAGCGGACACTACGAAAATAGATGGGCGACCCTTGAGTTCGACTCAAAGAGTCCATGCATATGGACAGCGGGACTCGAGCGCATCAGGGTCCCAGTTAGACATGGGGAGGGTAAGTTCGTCACAGACGATCCCACTTTGATGGATAAATGGGCTGAGTCCGGCCAATTGGTCGCGAGGTACGTCGACCCTTCTACCGAATACCCCAGTGCTAGCGACAACATCCTCCCTTACCCAATCTCTCCCAATCAGAGCTGGAGGAACGTCGCCGGAGTCTGTGACCCGACAGGGCTGGTTTTTGGGTTGATGCCACACCCCGAGGCAAACCATTCAACATGGCTCGGAGCCACATGGACCAGAGAAGACAATGAGCACGGACAGGGAGAGGGGTTGGCGATTTTTCACAATGCAGTCAGTCACCTAATGGACGCCTGAGCAAATCAACCTAATTGCAGAATTCCCAATGCCCGCCTAGTTGCCGCTAGAATCAGTACCGCCACAAGTATACCTCTGACACCCTTTTGGGAGGAGGATTTGGAGCCATACCTAGATCCTATCAAACCCCCCGCCAGTACAGTCATTCCGAAAGTAATCAGGAGACTAGGGTCTAGGTCAAGCCTTCCAGCGACCCCCGCTCCGACTAGTCCAGCGAGCGAGTTTACCCAGACGAAGAGGGCAGTCGCCGCCGCGGCCTCCTTCGCTTTAGCCCATCGTCCGAGCATTAGGGCGGGATGTAGGAGGATACCGCCACCCATGCCTATCACTCCACTTGCCAAGCCAATTCCACCTCCAACCACCGCTGCCTTGGTAGCACTCGGTCTGACTGCCTCGCCAACTCCCGCATCACCTGAAAGCAACCTCCAAGCCGCTACGATAAATGCTAGCGATAGCAATGCATCATACACGACCCCTTCCACAAGCATGAATCCTCCAAGGGCGGCCATGGGCACGCTTGCGGAGATGAATGGAAGCGACAAATTCCTGACATGGTGACCAGACTTGTGGTAGTGCCAGAAGGCAATCCCAGCTACAATCAGATTTAGCGACCAAGCATATTGCTTGAGCCAAATTGACTCTGATGCAGCAAACGTCGTCATCGATAGGACAGCTAGGTACCCCGAACCCCCCCCGAGCCCAACCGAGGAGTACAGGGATGCTACTGCGAAGAGGGCCAATAGAACAAGCACTAACTCAATGGAAACCACGAGGACCGCTTTGGGAAGGACACTTCAACTCCACCGTTTCTCGATGACCATGGAGGTAGGAGTCTCCCTGCAAAGGGCAATTGAACTGACCAGCCAACTTACCCTAATCAGAGAAGAAGAGACAATTCCGTTGATTACGGCATCTGGGCGCACTCTTTTCGGGGATCTAAGATCAATGGTGGATGACCCGAGGTTCGACAACTCCGCTATGGATGGATGGGCAGTAAGAGAGGTAGATTGCAAGGATGTAGGAGCCATACTAAGCATAGTGGGAACCAGCCAGGCGGGCTCTGAAGAAATCCCGACGGTAGATGCAGGTGAAGCCTGCAGGATAATGACCGGTGCACCCCTCCCCCAGGGAGCGGATGCCATTGTGATGGTTGAAGACTCTACTGTTGCAGGGGACAAAGTAACAATCGTCGGACCGGCAAGACCCGACTTCATCCGCTGGAAGGGTGAGAACCTAACTCACGACACCGTGGCCTTGAGAGCTGGCACCGTTCTGACTCCGGCTTCGGTTTCTCTCGCAGCAACAATGGGCCATGCGAACATCAGGGTAGTAAGGAAACCTATCATTGCTGTGATTGGGGTCGGAGACGAGTTGACTCCTCCTGGGGAGCACCTCTCAGAGAACTCGATATACGAGTCCAACACCTTCGGGCTATCATCACTTGTGGAAAAGATGGGAGGAATCCCCAGGAGGTTCGATTTGATTAAGGACAGCATGGATCTTCTGAGAGAAACTCTAGACGAAGCTGCAGCGTCATGCGACGCCATTCTTACCAGTGGAGGGGTCAGTATGGGGGAATGGGACATGGTTCGCAGAATAATGGAAGAAGAGGGAGATATTAGATTCTGGAAGATAATGATTAGGCCAGGAGGGCCACCCATTTTCGGCTCTTGGAGGGGGAAACCAATTTTCGGGCTTCCAGGAAATCCAGTCAGCAGCCACATCGTCTTCACGGTGCTCGTAGCACCATGGATGTCATCCAGTATGGGCTCCGAAGAGGGAACTAGACCCAGGCTTGCCAACAGAGTAAGAGTGGAGATGGAGGAGTCATTGAAGGGAGCGCCAGGGAAGCTGTGCATGAGGAGGATATCTATCAGACAGGAGGGAGATAAACTGCTAGGCTCCACAAGAACGCACCAAGGAAGCGGCAATATCCACAGTATGGTAGCTCACAACGGCCTTTCTCTTCTCCCTCCGGATTCGGATTGTCAAGAGGGCGACACTATCGACGCTCTCTGGCTTCTCTAGACACCAAACCTAAGAGCGATTGATTCCAATCAAAGTCTCACTGTAACTAGAAGACTAAAGCAACCAAGATTAGATTCTGTGTGGATTTCTCAGGCATGGTTTCAAAGGAGCGCGCTGTGACTGATTACTCCGGACAAGGTGACGCGATGTCAGACAAGAAGAACAATGGCTTCTCCGAGGATGGTTGGATCGAGGTAAAGGGTGCCAGGACCCACAATCTGAAGAACATCGATGTTAGCATACCCAGAGGAAAGTTCGTCGTGATATCTGGGGTCTCAGGCTCCGGGAAATCAAGCTTAGCATTCGATACCCTGTATGCAGAGGGCCAAAGACGCTATGTCGAGAGCCTAAGCTCCTACGCAAGGCAGTTCCTCGGACAAATGAAGAAACCAGACTGCGACTCTATCGAAGGACTATCTCCGGCTATCAGCATAGATCAGAAGCAAGGAAGTCACAACCCCAGATCGACAGTTGCTACTGTGACTGAGATGATGGATTACATGCGACTTCTGTGGGCGAGGGTCGGACTCCCCCATTGTCCTGAATGTGGACGCGAGGTTAGCAGGAGGACCGTGCAGGAGATTGTCGACGATGTCATGTGGCGGTTTGAGGGACATGGAATAGCGATTTGGAGTCCTGCGATTAGGAATCGAAAAGGAACTCACGCCGACTTGTTCAATGCTCTCGTGGACCAAGGATACCTTGCAGGCAAGGTAAATGGAAGAGAGGCTAGCTTCGAAGACCCCCCACGCTTGGAAAAGAATCTGAGACACGATATAGACGTCAGAGTTGACAGACTGCTGCTGACACAACCCAACAGACAGAGACTAACAGAGGGGGTAGAGGCGGGATTGCGCCTCGGAGCAGGGTCCGTTGCTGTGGAGAGTCTGAGTGCGCCCAAACCCGGGGAAGACAATGCAGAAGAGCAGAGATTCAGGACCCAGGAGGGAGAGGTAATCGCTTACTCGGAGGAGTTTGCATGCCCAACCCACGGCTCCTTTTTACCTGAGATGAGCCCCAGAGTGTTCTCGTTCAACAACCCCCTAGGAGCGTGCCCCACCTGTCAGGGACTAGGGGTCGAGAGGTCATTCTCTCCCGATCTCGTAATCGATAGGACAGCTACGGTGGGGGAGGGATGCATCAGGCCTTTCCGGAGGTCGATGATGTCCGGTTGGTACCGTAGCCAGATGACTCAGACATGCGACCACTTCGGTATACCCACAGACGTCCCATTCGGAGAATTGGACGAGGACAGTCGAGATATAATGCTTAATGGCTCAGGAGGCGAGGTGATCAATTTCGAGTTCAACTCTGAGAAAGGGTCCTCATACACTATGTCCAGACCCTGGGAAGGGGTCTTCTCCAGACTCGCTCGAACATACAAGGATACCAGCTCAGAGAGAACCAGGTCTAGGCTATCCTCATTCATGACCGACGAGCCATGTTCTGACTGCCGCGGAGACAAACTGAACGATGCCGTCTGCAAGGTCACCGTCGGCGGTGTGAATCTTCCAGGGATTTCAAGTTGCAGTGTGCTGGAAGCCTTGGCCGTTGTACAGAATTGGAGGCTGGGGGGCTTGGACGATACATGGGACAATCTCGACAGAGACGCCCCAGACAGCGTCACGGTCCGATCGACGGAGAGGCTAGACGAGCGTTCAATGTACATAGGAAAGGAGATTATCAAGGAGATAGAGTCCAGGCTCAGGTTCCTTGCCTTGGTCGGGCTAGACTACCTGACACTTGATCGAAGGGCTAACACTCTCTCGGGCGGGGAGAGTCAGAGGATACGATTGGCAACTCAGATTGGCACCCGATTAACCGGCGTAATGTACGTCTTGGATGAGCCTAGTATCGGCCTTCATCCCAGGGATAACGACAGACTATTGCAGACACTAAGGGAACTAACAGATCTCGGGAATACGCTGCTGGTTGTGGAGCACGATGAGGCGACAATGAAGCAGGCAGATTGGCTGGTCGATCTCGGACCCGGCGCTGGGAAGAACGGCGGCCAACTGGTCGTGAGCGGGACCTACCCAGATCTCCTACGAAGCGATGAGAGCCCCACAGCCGCATATCTGTCGGGGAGGGAGGGGATCCCGGTTCCCGACGACAGAGTCGAGCCTGATGATGAACGCTGGATCAAGATTTCAGGTGCCCGACAGAACAACCTCCAGGATATCAATGTCAGGATACCCCTCGGCTGCATGGTAGCCGTTACCGGAGTTTCGGGATCCGGCAAGTCGTCTCTGGTTACTGAGACACTCGCACCAGCACTTCTCAGACACCTACACGGAACAGACTCAACCCCCGGCGCTATGGATGGGATTACAGGCCTGGAAATGGTGGACAAGGCCATAGTGATCGACCAATCACCCATTGGAAGGACTCCAAGATCAAATCCAGCAACCTACACGGGTGCGTTCGGACCAATCAGGGACCTATTCACACAGACAAAATTGGCGAAGGAAAGGGGATACGAACCAGGACAGTTCTCCTTCAATGTCAGAGGAGGGAGGTGCGAGGCATGCAGCGGAGCGGGCTCTACTAAACTGGAAATGAACTTCCTACCAGACGTGTGGGTAACGTGCGAAGTGTGCAAGGGCAAGAGGTACACCAGGGAGACACTAGAGGTCAAGTGGAAGGGCAAGACGATTCATGATATTCTCGAATTGAGCGTTGACGAGGCATGCGTCTTCTTCGAGAATCAACCCAGGATCCACAGGATAGTCAAGACGGTCCAGGATGTTGGATTGGGATACATCAGGCTAGGACAGCCTGCAACAACACTCTCTGGAGGAGAGGCCCAACGAGTCAAGTTGGCAACCGAACTCCACAGACCACCAAGGAAGCACACATTCTACATCTTGGACGAACCGACTACGGGACTGGCTCTATCAGACGTCCATCAACTCATCGAAGTCCTACTGCGGCTACGACGCAACGGTCACACGGTGATAGTAATAGAACACCACCTCGATGTGATCAAGTGCGCAGACTGGATCATCGACCTAGGTCCGGAGGGAGGAGAGTTGGGGGGAGAGGTGGTAGTGGCGGGAACGCCTAACGAGGTCGCTAGGGAGCCTGGAAGCTATACGGGTCAACACCTAAACGGCATGGTCTGACAGAACCAATCCCAAGCCTTGAGAACCCCGACCGGAACCGATATCTATGTACAGATCGGGGAATCCCGCACTCAATGACTCTACATTCCAGAAATCTGCCTACAAAGACGCTCCTTGGTGGGAGGGATACGAGTCCAACATGATGACAATCGAGGGAGTAGCGGAGAAAACGGGGCTCCTCCTCCTGATTACGGCCACAACAGCACTGTTCACCGCTTTCTCAATGCCTGATAGTGCCCCACTTATCCTAGTCGGTGCAATTGGTGGCTTAGTCGTAGCCTTGATTGTGATTTTCTCCGGGTCCACTAATCCGATGCTAATATGCACATACGCAGCACTAGAGGGGCTTGTAATAGGGGGGATAACCTGGTTTTTCGAAGTGGGCCTCGACCTTCCAGGGATTGGAATCCTAGCAGCATTCCTTACCTTCATGATTCTCGCATCGATGATTGCGATTTACAGAGCGGGCCTAATCAGGTGGGACAGGAATCTAGCGATAGCAGTCTATTCCTCGATGTTTGCTATAATTTTGATCTACATATTCTCAATTATTGGTGCAGTCACGGGGTTGTTTCAAGTCCCTTACATCCACGATGCGACTCCTGTAGGGATAGCGTTCTCGCTTTTTGTCGTAGGAATCGGAGCACTCTGCCTCGTGGCAGACTTCGATTTCATTGAGAGGGGTGTCCAGATGGGAGCACCAAAGCAATTGGAGTGGAGAGCCGCCTTTGGGCTGATGGTCACACTTATCTGGTTGTACCTGGAAATTCTGGAGTTGCTGGCCAAGATTGCCATTTACTCGAGGCGCTAGATGATGCAAACAGATCTCGTTTTGCAGCTATCCTTAGCTGGGATAGCACTCGGTCTGTTCGAGGGAGTTCGCCCGGGCCCCCTACTGACCATGGTAGTCCGAGAGACTCTAACCGGAGGGTGGTCCGCAGGTGCAAGGGCCGCATCAGCTCCAATATTCACGGATGGTCCCTTAATCCTGATCAGCGTACTGCTGTCAGGATGGGTCGCCGATCAGCCTAGTCTTATGTTCACGATTTCCATGCTGGGAGCTTGTTTCCTACTCTGGTTCGGTATCGATTGCTTCAGAATAGAACCACCTGATTCTGATATCGGACAGCAGGAGGTCACTGGATCATTCAGCAGGGGGGTGATTACGAATCTTCTGAATCCGAATGTGTACGTGTTCTGGTTCCTAATCGGCGGCCCTCTGATGGCGTCAGCAGCAGACGAGGAGCCTGTGGCTCCTGTGGCCTACGCACTATCATTCCTGGTAACGATTATCATCGTAAAGATGGTTATAGCCCTCATCTTCGATAGGACACGTGGTTCTATGTCGCCAAGGGTATACAAAATTGCATTGGAAATTTGCGGTCTGGGCATGATCGGATTCTCTGCTGGTTTCATTTACCAGGCTTATGAGCTGTTCCCGGAGGCATTCTAACGCTGAATCCGGGATACTTAGCCTATGGCAACGAGCCAGACCCGCTTACCTCAGCCAACCACTCCATAGCAGAGCGATAGTCTGACTCTGCCTCAAGATCGTCTTCAAGCAGAAGCGCCTGAGCTGCGTCCCAGAGCGCCCTCAGCGCTGGGACCCAGTCGCCCCCCTTGTCGCGGCTCTCCTCATCGAATCTCCATGCATCCGACTCCGTCTTTTCGTGGACTACCAACCATGCCCAGCCCATGGATGACTCCAAACCTCTACCCTTCCTAGCCATGGAGACAGTGGAGGCGACCCCATCATCAGCGGCCTTCCGCACCAACTCGTCTGCGAATGATAGAGGGCCAGGGAGAGTTCCGCTCTCCCAAGGAAGTCTATCTAGCTTCATTGCAGTGCTCAGCGACTCGCTTAACTCTCGTAGAAAAGCTCCGAACCCCTGTTTCCTCTTCGACTGTCTTGAGTGAACCCTCTCCGCCTCCTCTCCTACCAGCCCGAACAAATCCTCCAGGATTGTTTCACCGTGCTCTTCCCAGAGTGAAACCAGAACAGGGTGGCATGACGAATCTTCGAGCCTCACGACCTTTTCATCCAGGCTCACTACGACGCCATCCGACCTGACGTGAATTCCATCGTCTAACGAATCAAGTACACAGGAGAGCGCCCGGCGCTCGTCCTCCGTCCCACTCATGTGTTCAAGGAACTCCTCTCCATCATTATCGGAGAACCAGTTACTACCAACGACGAATCCATCGGTAATGGAGTTCAGAATACTGTACCTACACGCCCTTGCTACCGCATTGTCCTCCAAAGACATCTTGAGCCAGGTATTCAGCACTTCATCCACTCTCTCAAGACCCTCTTCGGGCAGAGCTCTGTCCTCAGGCCACCCCTCTGGCCTCCATATCCAAGCCGCCTCGCAGACCTCGCCGAGTTTATTGGGAGGCATCATCGACACAGCCATGCTCCTTGCCACGGGCTCTTCTGTCTTGGCCAGCGCTGCAGGGGAGAGACCTACCCTAGTTCCATCAGAGAACTCGAGCTTCAGCCAGCCATCAGCCGTCCCTGACTCCGAGGCAACTGTCTCTTCGTCCAGTCCCGAGGACCACTTGCAAGAATCTCCCTGTAGATCCAATGAAGTGTTCCCAAGCGTCCACTGCACCCACTCGGACGGAGGAGCCGGCTCAAATCCAGTGAACACGAAACCCCCATCCCACGAGAAGAAGTACTGACCAGCCTTGGCGTGGTCATCCCAGACCAAAAGCCTCAGCCGGGGGTGGTTGAAGTTCTGTATACCCACAAGATGGCCAGGCCTACCGCTTCCTCTCTTTAGGTAGCTAGCGTTACCATAGACGTCGCTCTTGAATACGGAGACCGTTGTCAAATCCTCCTCAGATGCTGCTACCAGACTCCCAGCAAGGGAACGGGATACATCCCCCCCGCTTCTTTTGGACATCCTCTTCTTCAGCCACCTGATATCGTTTCTTTTTGAGGAGACAGCTTTGAGCTCGTGCAACGTCAACGCCATGGGGTCCTTACTCCCGAAGAGGGAGACCTTCCCCAACTCCCCGAGTATCTCTGGAAGGAAACTCTCTGGGTTTTCCAGCAGTGCGTCCAGACTTCTCTCGAGCCTCTGCTGGATTTCTCTCGAAGCCTGTTTAATCCCCCTTACCCTCACTCTCTTCCTACGGCTCCTGTCACCCGGGAAACGAACTTCTGCGGGAGGCTTGGCCATGATATCCATTCTACCGAAAGGCATCCCAGACTTGAGTTCGTCGGGGCCCTACATCGTTCCCCTTCTGCAGAAAGCCTCTCTTTCGTTATCGCTCATTTCCGACGGTATTATGAGGGAGTGTACCCAACCTCCCTGAATCTTTGAGATTTCCTGAAGACTCCCAGAGAGGACTCTCTGCCCCTTAGTTCCAACATCACTCAGAAGCATTCCCTCCCACCCATTGACTGCCAAGACGCTTTTGTTTACCCACTCTATACTATCTCCCTCTTCCAACCACTTCTCTTCCATCCCCTCGAGGGCGGAAATGGCTTGCGAGGGACTCATGGGGGTTGGAAGGTTAGAACCCATCCCCGTCGGATCTAGATCTAGAAGAACCAGCGTATGCAAGCCACTTTCCATATTCCTCAGAATCATTTTTAGTGGAGACGTGACAAGGTAATTTCCGTATGGATATGGCAGTGTGACCTGCCTTCCGAACTTGTAAGATTGAAGTCCAGATAGAGAGACGGCGAGCGAGGTGGCAGACATCCCAGGGATTACTTCGAAACTAATCCCCTCCTCTATGCATCTAGCCTCTAAATCTATGTGCGTGGTAGCTTGCATCGGGTCTCCAACGACCATAAGGGCCACTGAGTCGTTCCGGGACTCGTCCAGTAGAGCCTCAGGACTTTCCACAGACGGTCGCATCAGCCTCTCCCAGGGCCCTACCGCGCTCTCCAGCAGAGCCTCCTGATCGGTTGGCAGAACTGCGGTGTATCCCTCCAAGTACCTCTTTTTGCACCCCCGTGCCACACTCCGAGCCCTTTCAGTCATGTGTTCCAGATCCCCTGGACCGATACCGATTAGCCATAGCCCGGCAGGAACCTCATCAGTTGTCATCCCCCTTCCCTATGCTCTCATGCACATCAATATAATGTGACTCAGAACTTCATGCGAAAGGAGCCATTTCGACCCAACAGAATTCCCGAGTAATGATCATCCACACGCGAGTCGAAGGGGTCCATCGAGTAAATCAACTCCTTACTGTAGGTCTTGTAAAGGAACATCTCCCAAAGGAAGCCCCTGTTCCCCCCCGCAGAAAGGAAGTCTCCCCCGGAGACCCTCCTGATTTGGGAAAGCACCGCCCCAATGTCCTTCGAAAATCCTAGAACTCCTGTCTCCATCACCACGAACTCACCATCATCGAACTCCTCCCAGGCCGACATATCATTGATGTCCATCCTATCGCATTTATCACAGCCATACAGGTCTACAGTAACATCCCCGTGCTCACAGTTAGGGAACATGCTGGACATGAATTGGAAGTAGTTCCCGCTACAAGGGTCACCAATCACCATCAGCTTCTTCCCCTTGGTCTCGGACATCTCCTTGGCTACCCTGAACATCTTCTTTGTGAGCAGGTTTCGTTTTATCGGCGAGATTAGGATGCTCTTGATCATGTGGCCCACCTCTCCGTCATTGTCAAGCCATGGCGCCTATCGGCTCATCAACGTGATGCGTCACCTGAGGGTCCCAAATCGAGATGTGGAGAGGATCCTGAGTCTACTCAGAGAGAGGGAATGGCTAGCTTCTGACATGAGGGTTTTTTCGAAGGACGATGCAGAATTCCGCTTGGTCCCCATCGATCCTGGATCTCCAATCGCACTCCCAGCACCCTTTGACAAATACGAGACAGAAGTCCATGAGGGTCAGCCCGACAATAGAATAGATTCCGATTGGTGGAATCATCTCACGAATCTTTTGGGTCCAGAGGTGATTGCGACTCATGGCGAAGCATGGCCTTCTTCACATGAGTTCATTTCGGATATGATGATAGTAAGAATCGAGGATGAATTGGATAGGTTCTCTGCCCAAATCGCCGAGGCCAAACTCCTTTCCCATCCTCACATCAGACTAGTCCTAAACGACGAAGGCGTCCAGGGCGAGCTAAGGATACGCAAGCTAACCCCGATTGGTGCCAGAGTCGATGGCGCGATAGTTACCGAGGCAATTCCAGACTCCGTGAGCAGCACTCGGGTCTTGGTCCGAGAGTCTGGGAAATCCATCGCTTGCGATCCAAGAAAGGCGTACTTCTCGACCAAACTCCAGTCCGAGAGACTCGAAACTCTCACTCTGGCCAGAGAACTCAGAGAACTACTAGGAAGACCGTTAAGGGTCTGCGATCCATTTTGTGGAGTAGGCCCTTCACTAGCAATTCTGCTTTCGGAACCGGGCCTAGTCAGCGAGGTGCTGGCATCCGATCTGAATCCCCATGCAGTGGAGCTCCTGATGGATAACCTCCGCAGATGGGACGGTAGGAGTTATCCGATGGAACCCGCCCCGATTTCAAGGATTTTCGAAGACCGCATAATCGGAGTCGCTGATGCCATGCAACTACAATCAAATCCGGAGTTTACTGGTAGGTGGGACCTGCTCATAGTAAACCTCCCACATAGAACACTCGATATTCTAGACTCTCTCGTGCCCTTGCTTGACCGAGAGACTCCATCTATGGTGAGGGGCAGGGTTATTGTTCCAGAGAACGAAATCGAGCACGCCAACCGATCCATTAGTAGAGATCTCCCTGACTCACTGGGAGGGTCCCCGGCTCCAAATCTGAAAATAAAGAGAGATTACAGTAGCAAACTAAGACTATGCTCTTTCCAGGCTTGGATTGCACCTCGGGAGGACTAGTTTGAACAACATCCTAGACAAACTTTCTAGCAAGTCAGAAGAAATTCCTGATAAGATAGCATTTGCATTCATAAGGAAAGGAAAGAAGAACAAAACAGACAGTATCTCTTTCAGAGAACTCGATCAAAAGAGCGATAGAGCAGCTCGCTATCTATCGAACAGAGGTTTCAAGGACGGTCTAGTAACACTCGTACTATCACGTCCTAGTACCGATTTCGTCGTACTGATGTATGCAATGCTCAAGACGGGGGCAGTCCCTCTCCTGTTACCTCCCATCCAAATCACGAAGCGGAAAGGAAGAGCGCAGCTAAGAAAAGTTCTGAAAAGAGCTGGACCAGAGGGGGTAATCGGAAGCGGGACTTTGCTCGCAATTCGCAGGATTCTCCGCCTCGGACCCAGAAAGTTGAGGACAATAAACATCCGAAATCTAAGGGAATTCTACTCCAATCCTAGCAACGAGTCAGATTTTATCTCGAAAAAAGAAATTGACTGGACCGACGTCCCGGCCTTTGTTAGGTACACAACAGGAAGCACCGGGCCACCGAAGGGAGTGATATACTCTCATGGGATGTTACATTCTCTCCTCCGCACTCTCGAATCGGAGGGAATTACGTCTGATGACGTCTTCTTTGGAAGATCTGGTACGCTAATCATCCATCCTCTGATTGGAATCTCATCCGTGTCAATAATTGCTAAACCTAGAAATGTCACAGGGCAGGAAATAGTCGAAACCATCTCTAATTGGGGAGCGACGGCAGCATTCCTGTCCCCTCCGTCGGCAATCCATCTGGCAAAATTCTTGGAAAGCCACGGGGAATCACATCATCAACTACGGGCAATGCTGAAATCCCTAACACGGATTTACGTTGGAGGGGAAACGATTTCTGCTGGTTTTGTCAGTACGATTGAAAGTCACCTACCAGAAGAGAGACCAACCCGTGGAGGATTCCATCTTGTTTACGGGGCTACTGAGGGATTTCCCCTCTGCTATGCCAAGGCTAGCACCATCATAGATACTTACACAAAAACCAAATCTGGAATGGGATTCTGTCTAGGAGAACCAGTGGAGGGCATTAGGATTAGGGTGCTTTCTTTCGAGGACAACAATGAACAGTTTGACCCTTCCATTGCGTCAGAAGTCCCGGGTTCTGGACCTGGTAACATAGGAGAAATCTCGGTCATGGGCCCAGCAGTATATTCTTCTCTTATTGGGCAGGATGAAATAGAGTTCGGAGGCCGAAAGACGACCGCTCACGACTCACTGGATGGAACTAATTGGCATCGAACCGGGGATTTGGGATACTTAGACGAGCATGGTAGAGTTTGGATAGTCGGTAGGAAGGCTCACAGAGTTAGATCGAAAGACGGCTTCACTCTACACACCAAACAGATAGAGGAGATCTTCAATCATAGCCTCGGGATTAGAACTGCTTTGGTGGAGGGTCCGCGTAACCATTGGCCCGTGATTCTGGTTGAAAAAGACAAGGCTCCCTGGAATGAAACGGAAAAGAGACTGAAAGAAGAGGAGGAACGAGCCTGTCATTTACTGGGCTATGATGGTGAACTCACTTTCCTCCAGTATGGAGGGCAGTTTCCGGTAGATGCAGGTCATGAAGCTAAAATAGAGAGAGAGAAGTTGAGCGATTGGGCCAAGCAGAGACTGCACGGAAACCACCCTAACTGACGATTCATTGGCGCCCCGACCGGGATTTGAACCCGGGTCGCAGCCTCGACAGGGCTGCATGATAGGCCACTACACCATCGGGGCCGGCTCTCCAACGAGATAGCCTTCCTTTTTCAAGGTTTGAGGGGGCATCATTGATGGCCCAACCGTCCACAGGCTATGCATGGAAGGAGCCCCTGTAGTCATCGACGTGATAGACAATGGCGGTCAGTGGACCCACAGAGAGTGGCGAATGCTTCGATATCTGGGCGTAGATACACAAATTCTCCCGAACGATGTTCCGGTATCAGAAATACGAGAATTAGACGGCTTAATTCTATCAGGAGGAGCGGCCAGAGTAGGCCTAACCGGGAAGTTGGGAAACTGTGCAGAATACCTCTCTCTAGAAGTTCCGATCCTAGGGATATGCGCTGGCCACCAATTCATGGCTAGACACTATGGAGGGAATGCGGGCGAGGCCCCTAAGCCAGAGTTCGGTGCAGCAACCATTTCCCTAGTAGGGGATGGCGGCCCTCTGTTCCGAGGCACACCATCTCACCAAACGGTTTGGGAGAGCCATAATGATGAGGTAACCACGACTCCACCAGGCTTCACTGTGATCGCCGAAAGCGAGTCCTGCAGAGTGCAGGCAATGCAGAACGAAGAATTAGATAGATTCGGTCTCCAGTTCCACCCCGAAGTAAATGATACTGAGTTCGGGTCGAATATATTCGAAAACTTCGTCGAGATTTGCAAATCTGCGAAATCTGCATAGGACAGATTGAAGAAGGCCCGGCAGGTCGCCGGCTTGGTAGCAATGAAGGGCGGCAAGGAGATCCTACATAAATGCAGAAACTGCAACAGGACCGATAAGAGGCAGTATAACCCTACATCCGAGGAACACTGCAACCACTGCAACGCTCCCATGGACCCCCTAGAGATTCGATACAAATGCGTTAACTGCGGACACATGTCGTGGGCCGAGGCAGACTCCACTGGTAGATCCTGTCACAAGTGCGGATACCGAATCTTCGTCAAGCCACGAAAAGATGGCATGGCCAAGGTTCTGAAAGCCGAGTGACAATCGCGGAGTTCAAGACCCGCCTCTCTCCCATTAGTATATGGCAAGCTGGCTTGAGACGGAGGCCCCGACCAGTTTCGATGAACTAGCAGTCCCGGCGAACGTTCGTCAGACACTCACTTCCAGTAGCATCTCGATGGATCCGCCTCACTTACTAATCACCGGACCAGCGGGCGTAGGTAAGACCGCATCTTGGCGTCTTTTCGCCAGACAGCTTCTGGGACCCGGATGGAAGTCTACGACGCACATCCTTCAATCACGAGATTTAGTGAGGCAGAGGGGAGCAATGGCCTCTTTCGAAGAGTTTCTGCGACCCAGTGGGACAGAGAGGGACACCTTGGCAGGAAGGACCAGCCTGGATGCTTTCGATAGAGGAATCTCCCTATATCCAGATGAAAGCTTTGCTCCAGCAGGTTCCGAGACCGAAGTGCACGATGGAATGATTCCTGTCAGCCGTCTGATAGTAATTGAGGACGCCGATTACCTGGGACATATTCGCCAAGCATATCTCAGGAGGATGATGGAGACGGTAGGAGGCGCTTCCAGATTCGTACTCGTAGCCCGGGCCCCATCCAGAATCATAGACGCACTACGATCACGCAGTCAAATGATTAGGATCCCATCTACCGACAGAGAAACAATCACCACTACTCTATTACAAATAGCTGAGAAAAACGAATGCATACCGGCAGAAGGAGTACTGGAGGATATATCTTACATTTCCGATGGCAATCTAAAGAAGGCTGTCTTCACACTGGAGATGCTAGATTCCAGGGGGCTTGCTTCAGATCGATCGGCAGTTCATAAGATGGTTCAGGCATCAACACTTCAAGCAGGGAGGAGACTAGTAGAACTGGCTATTCGAGGCAAGGTAGTCGAATGGAAGTGGGAAAATCAACGAGGAAGGAATAAGAAAGTACTATCAGGAGCAATGGCAGAAGTTGACAACCTGATGAATAATCATGGCCTAGATTCCACCGACCTCGTCTCCCAGATCCATTCTGTCATAATCGGAAGGAGGCTCAGCGTCCCCCAGTCACTAAGGTATGAGATTCTGGATGCATTGTCGGAATGCGATGTAGGACTACAGAGATCCACGTATCCTAGGATTCACTTCGAGAGATTCCTGCATCGAACTGCCATCGCGGGGAAGAAGCACGGACTTTCGATGTAATCGTGGCGGGCGCGGCAGGATTCGAACCCGCGGTCCCCGGCTTAGGAGGCCGGTGCATTATCCAGGCTATGCTACACGCCCGCTCTTGCGAACACGCACTCCTGAAGAAATCTGCCCCAAAAACGAGCACTCTTGGCAGAACCATCCGATGCCATGAAGCAGGGGAGGCTTCTGGGTAACACATGGCGAGCAATATGTCTGACCTGCCAAACCCCTACGGCGAAGACGACCTACCCGGCTCCCCTGAGTCCGCTCTGGAACGCAGAGTTCGAATCAGAGACTCTCAAAGAGTATTCTGGACCAAAATTGCCAATATACGGTGGAGCGGCCTCGTCAGAATATCCGTATCGTTCGCTGCTGTATTGGCTACGTTAGTCCTAGCATCTGGTCGTGGAGGGGAGTTAGTGTACGTCGGTGTTGCACTTTTCGCATTTCAGGCCGTTCTTTTCTTCCCTACTATGCTGGCCTCTTCCTTCGCCCAGATGTCTGCTAGAGACCGACTACAGTTGAAAATTGGACGTACTAGATCCATGGAAGCCTATCCCGGTGTTGAGAGAATCCTAAACACGCTCCAAGAGAGAACACTTAGAGAGAGAACCAGACTGATATGTGCGTTACTTGCAGCAGGAGCACTCAATTCTGAGGATAACTTCCAGACAGGAACAATTCTGGCGTCAATACTCTTCGGATTGGCTATATTCCTAGGATCAATCTCTATTATCAACACACTTCAGTTAGAACGTCGAATCCCAATGACAGACTCAGACTTCCCGTTGCTATCCATGCACGCCCCAACTCTCCATCAAAGCACTCTGAAGAGAGCCCTTACTGATTTGGTAGTCGCACATTTAGATCCGGAAACAGCGGGGGCATGGGACGATTGGGTCGTTGGCCTAGAAAATAAGGTCAGATCAAACCAAACTCCTGAATCTGCGGTAGAGCACCTACTCAGAGTACTACATCTGAATCACCTAGGTCTCCTTGATGACAGCAGACTGATATCTGAGTCCAAGAGGGTCTTCAGGGTTGCCGCAATAGATGATCTAAACAATAACGAGTCAAAGTTCTGCTACAGGACACTCAGAAGACTAATGGCACACACTAGAGCATGGCAACCAGGGCTGTTCAGACTGATAGATAGGCTCGAGGATGCTGCATTGAGGGGGCATGCCTCACTTATCGAGAGCCCATGGCGACTCGATCTGGACATCCCCCCTAGATGCTCCCAAGGCCAGGGGGATCTGTTCGTGATGATCCATAACCACTCTGGACGTGAATCTCAGATAGAGGTAGACATCATTGCTGCTGACGGGGAACCCCACCAGCAGACGCTGAGATTGAATCCTCCAGTATCTAGGCAGCCCAAGAAACCTGCAAAAATAGGAGAAGAAGGAAACGATATAGTAGACGTGCTCGCAAGACTGATTGACAACAGCCTGGTCCTATGGATAGGTCTAGCATGGCCCACGGGGTCAACAGGCCCTAAGCCAGTTCAGGTTAACATGAGGGGGCCCACAGGTGAGACACTCTCAGCGTTCGTGGTCCAAACAACCCTCTCCTCCGGGTTCAATCCAGAAGGAGCCACAGAGAAGATGCTCGATGCAGCAGTTGCAGTACGCAGAATCGCTATTTCCGTTGCAGATTGAAATAAACTGGGGAATTTCTCACAGCGTCACGTTCTTGTGACCGAGAGTTCTGGGGTAAAGAGAGATGGAGTCCAGGGAAGTTGTCATCATCGGTTCGGGCCCAGCAGCCCTGCGCGCAGCGATAGCATGCGCTGATGGAGGAACGGTACCACTCATGATTGATGAGTTTGGAATCGGCTCTGCCTCGGGCTCTCACCCAGTAGCCGGATTAGCAGCCTCAATAGATGAAATGGACTCAAAATCCCATGAAGAGGACACTCTAGCTCTGGGTGGCGAAACATGTGACGAAAGGGTTGTATCCAGGACATGTAAACAAGGAGTGGAGACTTTAGCTGAACTAGAGAGATGGGGATTGGCCCTAAGGCGCAGAGAAGGGGGGCTTCCATATGCATCTGCAGCACCAGGGCACAAAACACCCAGGCTAACGGGTTGCGGGGACGCAACTGTTAGGGAGGTGACGCGGGTACTCGAAGAACAGGCTATCAAGAGAGGAATCCAGAGAAACGCCGACTCGATTCCTCTTAGGATAGTCTCGGACAACTCACAGGTTCGGGGGGTTGTGATTCTAGATGTCCCCACTGGAAGAATAGACGCTATTCAGACCAAGGCGGTTATCCTAGCGACCGAAGGACATCAGGGACTTTGGTCAAAACCCAGCGATGGATCAGGAACCGGCTCGGCACTCGCTATTTCTGCTGGAATCGATCTGAAGGGGGTGGAAATCACCCCTAGGCATCCTCTAACGATTAGGGATTGTGGGATCCACATCCCTCTGGATGTTCTAGGATCCGGTGGCAGAATAAGAAGAGAGAACGGAGACGATGTAGGCCCAGAGGAAGCCCTGGAGGGAGAAACCTGTGTACTCGATCTTAGACAGATGGACGCAGACGCAAAAGTTTGGTTCTCACAGACATCAATGCGAATAATGGATAGACTAGGGATTGACATTTCACAGGACGTGATACCTCTTTCTCCAGGAGTAGCATACACAACCGGTGGCGCACCATCCGACGCACAAGGAAGAGTTATTTTCCAAGGTCACACAACGGAGGGCCTCCCCGCCGAACTATGGCACACTGGCCTATACGCTGCTGGACGGAGTGCTCACACTGGAATGCACGGATCGAACGCGCTACCCGGGAATCTTCTACTTGACGACCTGGTATCAGGAAAAGCGGCAGGCGAGCATGCATCAGAATGGGCAACAGAAATCAAATTTGGAGGAGATACTCAGATTGAAGAGGCCGTGAAGGGAGAATCAGCCAGGATCTCTTCCATAATGAGCGGAGACGGAATGGCAGTTGCAAAGTTTCACTCGAAGTTGACATCTGCAATCTCTTCCGGATCATCCAATAAGGCATCACTAGCCGAAGTTAGAGCAATAAAAGATACAGGGATCAGCCTGTCTGATACCTCATCAGTCATGAACACCGAAATGGTAGAGGCCCTACGGTTGGTCGGCCTTGCATCCATCGCTGAAGCGATTCTTACTAATGGGTGAGGAATATGGAAGATGACTCAAGCATCTTCGCAATGATCATCCAAGGTGAGATTCCATGCCACAAGGTATACGAGGACGACTTGATATTCGCATTTCTTGATATCAATCCATCTAGTCCTGGCCATACGCTAGTGGTACCCAAAGAGCCAGCCAGAACTCTTGATGAACTGAGTGATGGTTCTGCGCAGGCCATTGGTAGGGCCCTGCCTAGGATATCAAGGGCAGTGCTGGAGGCCACTGGGGCATCTGAGTTCAACGTAATTCAGAACAATGGCCCGAATGCATTCCAGAGTGTATTCCACGTTCATTTCCATATCATCCCGAAGATGGATGATGGCAGCGGGCTCTCATTCCCATTCAACCCCTCGCCGATAGATCATGAAGATGGAGCACGTCTATCATCTTCGATCAGAGATTTGCTGAGTCGTCCGCCCTCTCAATAATCAAGACCTCTCACCCCATCCGGAACCCGTGTCGGATATGCAGGATGCACCCGATATCGAACCTGAGTTGTCTAGCGGGGCAATGAAGCTTAGAAGGAAAAAACTAGACAATCTCCCCTGGGACCATACAGGAAGGCACCCAGGAAATCCATACTTCTGGAAGATTATCCTCATACTGATGGGCGTAGGACTCAGGTATATTTTCAGAAGGAGTCACTACGAGAAGATACCAGATTTCGAAGGAGGCAGGGTGATATCTTCGATGCACATTAACGGACTGGTAGATCCTGCCACTTTGGTACATTCCCAAGATAGAAGAATAATATCTATGGGTAGGCACGATTTGATGACAATGCCACTAATTGGCTGGTTCTCAAGAAGAATGGGATCACAACCGGTAATCAGGAAGTCGGAGGTTGAAAGCGGGGTTTCCGATGAAGAATACGCTAGAAAAATCAACGATAGGACCCTTCTCACGATGACTAATTGTATTGCTTCGGGATACAATGCTATGGTATTGCCCGAAGGCAAGTCTCACCAAGATCCACATCTCCACCGCTTCAAGACTGGTCCGATGAGATTTGCTCTAAATGCAGCCTCGATAGCGCAACACAGAGGTTTCCCCAATCCCGCCCTTCAGCCTGTGGGATTGCATTTCAGGTGTCACCACTGGTTTAGAACAGATGTCTTCGTCGAGTTCCAGGAACCAATCCCCGTCCTAGCTCCAGAAGTCTCAGGAGCCCCTGAGAGATTGTCCTCAGGGATATGGGAAGAACCACCTTCGGATCAAGTTCATTATCTGAGGGACACTCTATTTTCATCTCTTTCAGAAGTAACTCCAGATGCTCCGGATTGGGAAACGTACCGTGCTTGGCATCTGATAGGACACATCAAGGCGAATACTTCCAATTCCCAACTGAAATCATTCAGAGACGAGGTTCTAGCTGCTAGAGAAGTTAGAGCCGCATTGTCTGATGGGCAGACTAAGGAGGACCTGATGGCGCCCGCTATCGAGGCTGCCAAAATTCTGAATGATGATCAGCTAGATGGCCGAGCATTGACTGGAATCAACTTAGACTCCAGAATAGTATGGACAAAATCTGCAATTGGAATTTTTCTGATGATTCTTATGTCTCCAATCACAATCCCCTCCACTGGTATTCAGGCATTTTTCGCCTGGTATCTTGGAGATAGAACTGACGAGGGAATAGATGCAAGGACAACTTACCACTTTCTAGCAGCCATGTTTTCACCGATACTGTTCTGGCTCCCATTGTCTATAGTCACAGCATTCCTGATGCATCCGCCTTCTTTGCTTAGCATCGCCATAGCTATGTCGATTCTGATGGTAATACATATCTCAAACTTAGTTTTCCTGTTTGGCTATGATTGTTGGTCAGACTTCTCAACTTCCAGAAGGAGAGCAAAACTCGCTTCTTCAGACAGAGGAAAGAGACTCGAAGAATTGATTTCAGATGTGAAAGCCAATCTCAACTTGCTCTAAATAGGACGACCTTCTGGACCGTTTGTGAATCACAACGAGGCTGCAGACAGTATTCGGTCATGGTTGAACAGTGAGAGGCTTGAGGCAAGAGAGGTGAAGGACCCTCAGGCCATAATCCACCTTCATGTTAGGTACCCCCCAACAAAGCAAGGTCATCTGTTCAATATCGTAATTCCCAAGAAGAGAAATCTAGTATTGTTATACTCCATTACAAGAGTAGATGAGGGACAGCAGGAGTCAATGCGTGATATGGCTAAAGAAGACTCAGAGTCATGGGAGGAATGGCTACACGATACTAGAATCAGAATGACATCGTCTGACTTAGATTGGGTCCTCCATGTCGGGAGAAGCAAGCAGGGAGTCGCAGGCCCACTCCAGGCCTTCAATCTCTCTAGGCCGGTTTGGCTGGATGGTCTTACTCAGAATGAATTTATGCAGAGTATGAGAAGAGTGTGGCTAACCAAGTTATCACTGATACACCAAATAAAGTACGGCTTTGGAAATGGGAAGGGAAAACCAGGCCCAGTGGATGATTGGGAGGGGAAGAGAGGCAGAAAATCCTCTCAATCTCCTACTATACATTCAGAGATTGATACTGATGAGACAGGCGGTTTTGGGAAGGATTTTGACCCGCTTGAATGGGCCTAGTTCGTCATCTCCATCAAGTGACCATAATGGGCATAGGTTAAGTATTCGAGAAAGTCCAACGGGGATGATGCACACCTCTCGACATCTTACTGACGATCGTGTATCTGGTAAGAAGAGCGGTTTAGCGATTGTCGTGCTAATGCTCTTGAGCCTTCTTGCCACATTCTCACCGCAGGCTAGTGCGAGCGAAATTGTTCTGACCGACCCCATAGAAGTCGTCCAGAGCGGTGTTCACAATGATAGAATGATGTCCATGGATGCAGACTCATCTGGAAACGTCCACGTAGTTTGGAGCCGCAACACGAACCACCTCTACTACAAGATGCTAGATCCAAGGGGAGAGACGCTGATTGCCGAGACTCAAATCTCTGATCCAGGAGCCCATCGAGCCTGGCATCCAGACATTAGAGTGGACAATGATGACATGGTCCACGTTGTCTGGACGGATAAGGCAAGTCAGTACAAAATAATGTACACTCTATTGGATCCTTCATTGGACGATCAGAGCGGCGATGCGTCTCTGGACTCGGTACTTTCGGTGATTCCAGATGATTACGAGGTTGCAAACAATCCTCAGAACAGAGACTGGCCTGCGATAGACGTTGATTCTGAAAATAATCCACACATTGTATGGGAAGACTCGTTCGAACCACTGGAACTATACTATCAACAATCTCAGATTTACTACAAGATGATGTCAATTGATCACGTCGCTAGAATGGTAATAGTGGAGATTGACAGCACACTGTTGACCCCTATCCTTGGACAGAAGGGCCACCCAGATATCGCCGTTGACGTAAACGACTTCGTTCAGATAGTATGGGATGATACTAGGGGCGGCCAAGTAGAGATGGTTGTCCCTATCGATACGTCTGGATCTATGAATGCAGAATGGGCTGACATGTGTGCTGTATTCTATGGAGGGAACTTCGCGAGCGGCGGGTATTTCGTGGGCCTAAAGCCCATGCTCGTCAGCGCCAATATGAGTGTATACGAAACCCTATATGCACTAAGTGGCAATTGGCCAGCAGCAGCGACCAGTGGAAACTGTGCCGACGCTTACCAGACCGGAGGATCCGGGAGTCAGGGCCCGAGAAACACTCCTCTGGGTCCAGGAGACACCTCTGGAGGGATCAGAGAACTCACTGAGGTAGTTTACAACAACCAAGCGACCAACCTACCCGCTGATGGCGGTTACTACAGCGAGTTCTGGGGACCTGCGGCAACCTGGGCATGCCTATCCTACAGAGATGTCCAAGGTAGACAGGGACTTTCTGCAAACCCTCCAACATCACTGGACCACCGATGGAATGACAATGCCACGAGGGTTGTAATTCCAATCTCTGACGAAGGACCATACGGAGGGACACCGATGGACAATGACGATACGCAGAGCATCAATCAGGCCCACGACGCTTGTGTTTTGGCCCAGACAAAGCCATATCCTCTCTGGGCAGGCTCCGACACTTCTGTCGGAAGTTACATGCTCGATCTTGCCCAGTGCCCCGTCGGGTCAGGGCTGAACACTAGGTCATGCAGCGGGGCTACGACTCGAACAACTTCCGCAGAGGGCCAAATGTATCAGTTCCCAACAACCGCAGGCTCCTCATCGGAGCTCGAGATAATGGTAGAGGCAATGGTCTACTTAGCCACGAATAACTCTCGAGAGATCTACATGACTGTTCTAGACCCCCACTCGCTTCTAGAGAATCCATGGCCTGGTTGGACTAGAGGCGATCCAGGTACAGAATCTAATCAGCAAGGAGGTTACTACACTGAGGATTTGGGCCCCTCAGAGGATGAACAGGGCTATGGACATCTGGTTGTTGTGAATGATACCCAAATTACAAACAACCCTGCTTACAGCCTACACCCCTCAATAGCAATAGACACATCAGGAAATACGCATCTCGCATGGCAAGATGGCCGACTGTATCCTGGCTGCTCAGGACCAACAGGTGGTATCGATATCGAAGGCGCCTACGAAATATACTACACCAGACTCAGACTAAGAGGTGCTGCAGAATGGGACGGAGTTCCCGAGGGCCTACCAGCATACGGGATTAAGCAAATCGCGTCAAGCGCGATTTCGAACTCCGAGCAATGCGAGGGTGCTAGTGACGAATTCCCTTTTGCGCCAAGCTCGGTAGCCCCCTCTATCCTGACCGACTCCTTCGACAATGTCCACCTGGCTTGGGTAGACTACAGCAATACTGAATGGCAGGAGACAATTATGTATGCCAGACTAAACAATACCAACGAGGAGTACCCGCAGGGATTCCCATTGAATTCCGCAGCCTCTTCGGTACTAGACCCATGGGAGATACAAGAAGTCACCAACTGGTCTTCTGACAAGCTAGGCCCAGCACCCTGCCAGCCAGAGTGCAATACCGCCGACGGACACCATCTATTCCCTGACTTCAATCTCGATCGCGGTATGCCTCCTGCATTCGCCAACGATCTCGGTAGTGGAGCACATATCGGATGGTCAGATAAGAAGTGCGACTGGGACGGACAGAATGCGAACAAGTGGACTCTTTGCTACGTTCACGTGCTGACTGGCCTTGTGGATCTCTCACTGGCCTGTGACGAGAAGATACAGGGAAATCCGAATATTGAGGGATACCCGTATGATTGCCCTTCAGACGCTGAGACATTCTACCATACCATCCAGCCGGGAGAACTTACAACGTTCAACATCACAATTGCCAATCCCACCCCAGGGCCCGCGGAATTAGTTCAGGATACGTTCACCATAACGATGGAGGGCGTTCCAAATAACTGGACTGCAACACTATTCTACACGACTAACAATACCCCTATTTTTGACTCAACTAAGATTTTCCTCGAGGGCGGAGCCATAGATCCCCTCTACCTGAGAGTCAGAACACCCACAATCTATCAGGCCAAGAGCGACGAACTTGCGCAGATAAGCATCATCGCAACGTCCCAAAAGGACCCCGCTATCCGCAACAAGTTAACCTTGCTAACTCTGATGGATGTTGTCCATGGAATAGAACTCGATACGAGCCATTTCCAAGTAGATGTTGAGCAGGGCAAATCGGCGGTCTTCTCAATTTCGATCAAGAACACTGGAAACGTATTCGATACGTTCGCGTTTTACGACCCGGCTACACTGGATGGACAAAACGAGTGGTCACTTCCGTTTGGATGGGGAATAGACTTCCCACTGTCGCTATCCTTGGATCCCGGTCAATCCGTAACTAGGAATCTGAAGGTCAGTGTCCCTGAATCGCAGGACCCCGGCACCTTCGCCATATACCTGAAGGGATGGTCAACCGGAGAGCCTGTCTTATCTGTCGATAGGGGGACATTCGATGTACTAGAGTTATGGATAAACGTCTCCATTAGGACAACTGGGAACATCGTATTCGATATCGGGGATACAAAACTATACGTTCTTCCCGGGGAATGTGCCAGATTCCCTGTTCAGGTAAACAAGTACTTTACTCCAGGGAGTCTAGTTTTCACGACTCCCGGCGCACCGATGGAGAGGCCAGAAGAGGCAGATATCAACTCATGGAGGTTCGATCACTGGACAGTAGACTTGGACTTCTCAGAATGGCCAGGCGGATCTTCATCTGCTGATCAGGACATCTACTGGGCAAATGTAGGTAACACATACACAGTCACAGCCGAGATGTGCTCTCCGTTCAATGCAACCGCTGGAATTGGGGAATCTGTCACAGTCCGCGCGCACCTGGATGGCTCCCCTAAAGTTCGTGACTCTGTGCTAATTCTGACTAATGTTGTTCAGAGATACGAACTAGAATCCTCAGTGCCTGAGACTATACTGGACCTATACCCCGGGCAGTCCTACCAAATGAACACCACAATCTCCAACCTAGGAAACGGCCAAGACAGGTTCGATGTCACAATCGAGTCCATAATAGACGATAAAGGAGCGGCTCACGTTTGGGACATATACATCGCGAGGATATTATTCGAGGAATTGAACAGAGACGAATCACAGACCGTCCCAATTTACATCAACGTTCCAGTTCAGACCCTAGCCGGTGATTACACAATCACATTCAACGTCCTGAGTGAGGAGCCTTATGAGGGGACTAGGGTTCAGGATCAGGTGGTACTCAGGGCTACCATAATCGAGTTCCACGATATGCAAATTTCTCTGGATCCATTGGTGGAGAGCAAAATCAAGACCACGGCCCCAAGCAGAATCGTAAGATACACCCTCAATGTCACGAATTATGGAAACGTAGCTGATCAGCCTACGATCCACAACCACACATACGATGATGTGAATAAAATCTGGTCCGTGAGTCCGGGCCTGGGTTCTCTCAGCACATGGGAAATAGACTACGCTCTCTTGGAAGGGTTCGGTGGCGAGTTCCCGCTTGAGAAGCCATGCGTAGAACTCAAAGTCGAAGAGGAGAACCAAATCAACCAGCAAATCTCCCAGGGAGAAGGGCCCGACTATTGCTATGTAACCGCAGGAAACACGATCACACTTCCCGTGATGGAGCCCTATACTACTCTGCAACTAGTTGTCATTGTCACCGTGGCTCCCGATGCATCGCTGGTCGACAGAAATCTCGGAATCAAGGTCCTGTCCATGCACGGGTCTTCCGACGAGGGCGGTGATTTCGATGAGACTGAAGTTTGGACCGACTCGTGCACATTGGATAGCAACTCTGACGGAATCCCCGACAATCCCGCTCCTGATTGCGATACGAATGAGCAGGTCCTCGAGATGCGCCTTAGAGCCCCTGATCTAGTTCTAGAGAGCGTAGTGGCTCCAGACAGAGAAGCCGCGATTGGAGAGATGCTCTCTGTTAACGTAATCATCACAAATAGAGGAAACGCACACGCTGCGGACGTCAACATCATCCTTTGCAAGGATCAGTCCGAATCTGATATCAAGAGGAATGGATGCACGGAGGAGAATATCGTCTACAGACAGATTGTAAATGCTATTATGCCAATAGGGCAGTCCGAATCAGATCTATCTGACCCGATCACTCTGCTGTACATGGTCGAAGCCGGCAACCACGATGTCGTAGTCGTAGTAGATCCTGATAACAATATCGTGGAAACCGACGAGAGTAACAACATCGAGAAGATAGGGAATATGAAATCTCCTCTCGGAGCGATCGATGTAGGCAGAGAGATTGTAGTTAGATACTCTGTTCCGGTTATTATCATAGGCGCAACCTTCTCCCTATTCGGAGTCGCAGGCTTCGTAATCTGGGGAAGGAGGGTCGAGGCACTCGCTAGATTCTCAGAACTGAGCAGTCTATTGCCAGGTTCAGATGATGATGACCTAGTGTTCTGAGGTCTACTACTTCGCCATCCACCATGGAAGTGGCATTGACTCCCTGCCAGAGACAAAGGAACCAGAACTCGTCGCGAAATCCCTCATTAGTTTCTCTCTCAAAGCATCCATCATCTTCTCAGCATGCATTGATTGTATCCTCATACCTTGGGAGAAAGCATCCAAGTCCAACGGTCTCCTAGGGTTCCTCATCATGGCGTGTGCAAGCTGCCTCTCTTCGTAAGATTCGAAGCCCCTTTCCAGACTTGGAGAGACCTTGTGCATGACTTGCTGATGAAGCGCGATTATCGAATCCCTCTGCCTGTCAACACTCTCCAACGCCGCATCCAACTCTGACAAAATCCCCATCGCATCTACTATCGGCAGGCTCTTTCTGGAACTAATCCTGCCCAAAACACTCTCCAGGTTTTCAGGAAGACCTCCGGAAAAGCTCACCCCTCGAGGCATCTTCCTATGCTCGGCCCTGAAAAGGTCGGGCCCCAAATCCAGACGAATCGAGAACGACTGATTGACTCTGTACACTTTTTTGGGGGGGCCGCCCTTGTCCGACTTCTTCATTTCCGAATCTACGAATCCAGCTTCCTCCAGAACCTTGAGGTGTTTTACAACCGCCTGTTGGCTGACATCAAGCAACTCAGAGAGTTGCAATGGGTAGTGAGGCTCCTTTACCAGATGTCTGAGAATTGACCTCCTAGTAGGATTCTCTAGAATACTCAGAGACTCATCGAAGCCTACCACTACTTACCAACTCGAGGTTGGGTAGCCAACGTCCTCTAAAAACCCAATCTAGGATTTATTGTGACCATATGCGGTTCAGTTCATCCCTCGTCCCACGATTTCCATGACTCGCCATCCTTCTCGTTTGAAGCATCAGTAGAGATAGTAGACGGGGGTTGTTGATTGGTATCTAAGAACGGATTAGGCGCCTCTGGAGGCGTCTGATTGCCCTCCATATCACTTTGGGCGTTTCCTATTATGACACGACCGTCGTCAATTATTACGAATTGGTCCGGCATCTTCTTTTTGTCAGTCCATACCATGATTGCTAGTACAAATCCAACCAGGCCAATCGGGGAACCCAAGCAACAGCCTACGTAGAACAAGTAAGTCCAGATGATTCCGCTCAATTTGTTCGCAGAATCCTCATCGTCAACAAGCCATAGCGTGGTCGTACCAAGATTCTCTAATGTGTACTCTCCTCCGATATTCTCGAAGACTCTTACAACAGAAAATGAAGTCCCATTTCGCTCATCATAACGATCAAACTCAAGCGCTCTAGCCCCTCTACCCGGCAATTCGTTACCCTGACTGTCTGTCAATATCAGATCTGCATCGGGGGAGCCGTCGTCGGACACCCTAAGTGCCGAGACCAAAATAGAGCTCTCTATCTCGAACGTAATCGAATCACCTGGTTCCAGTTTCACTAGAGAATTATTCTCTGGATTGTACAACTCGTTGTAGTCGTCGAATACCTGCCACAAAGAAATCACGGCCATCAGTAGTAGGGCTGCGGAGGAGGCGGTGGTGATTCTGGCCCAAGCCCTCTTCTTGTCGGTCACAACCCTCCCTCAGGGCACTCATCTATCAGGCTTTTTTCAGTAAGTTATGCCCATTGTGGCAAGCTTCTCTGGAAGGTAAGTATCAGTGACGAAGTCTAGACCGTACTTTGCCAGAGACTGCTGCTCCGCTTTTTTCCCTATTTCTTGCATTAGTTGGATCTGCTCTTGCCACCAACCAGTTGCGAATCTTGGGTCACTCAATTCCGCCTCCAGTGCATTCAAGTCCTGTTTTGTCAAATCGTCACTTGGAAGGTCGTAGGCTAGTATATCATCGGCTGTTATTCCTAGATATGTTGCCTCCTTAGTGGCCAAGTATTCTGAGATATGAGCAGTTTTGATTGCTCCATAGGCTATGCTAGCATAGATCCTGAATGACCAGGGATCACAGTCTGCGAAGACCAATATTGGCTTGTTCCATTCATCGCTCATTCTTCTCATAATTCTCCTAGTGGACCTTGCCGGCTGGCCCTTTAGATGGACCAGAGCGCACCTCGCCTCCTCATCGAAACCATTCTCTACCAGCCTGTCGAACATTCCCCCAGTTTCTATTGCCATTACGAAGTCGACATCCTCTTCCACCATCCTAAGCTTCTCTGACTCTACGTTATACGGAACCCCGTATCCTGAATCGCCTACGTCGTCTCTACAGTTAATCCTCATCCAGTCTCCTCTACGATTCCTCTCCTCAAAGGTGACGTTGCCGATGATTCTCGCACCGTCCTCCTCAGGCCTCAGACCGAAGTCCTCTCTCAGACACTTCGTTACTATCTCCAGGTCCTCAGATACCCCATTGCTTTCGTTCTGACTAGAGAATTTTCCATGCCCCCACCCTTCAGAAATGTAGTACATTTCCCTAAGTGTGGAGGTTTTTCCATCAGAGATCATTCCTTCAACGAACTCTGAAATGTGCAGTGCCCTCAGGAGTTGTCTGGCAGAACCAAGAGATGTCGCGTCTCTAACCGTCTTCTTCTTCCCGTACTTGTATACTCCTAGCTTCTTGTCGAACCCTATGTTTGACTTCGATCTCACTGGCAGGGTCATTGTAGGAGGGTTACCTTTCATCATTTTATCATGCATTTCCGAAGCAACCCCATGCAAAGCATCAATCACCTCTTCCTTCGTTTTTTGTCTATCCATTGTCACTCGTCCACCTCCATTCCATCTTTAGTTGTGAAATCACCAAACAGGCTTGTCTGCCCCTCAACCAGGGGCCGAGCCTGGGATGCTTCACTATCCTCGGCTCTCTCTTTCAGTTGGGGGATTGTCTCTTTGGGTTGCCCCAACTCCGCCTCGGCCGCTTCCAGTGCTTCTGATTTCCTCAATTCCTCCAGCAACTTCTCATCAATCTTGGACGCACCTATGACTTCTCCATTACCTCTGTAGAATATCTCTGCATCGCTCCATTCTCCCTTTCTCAAACCAGAAACTCCGAAGTGTATTGTCGTGGCAGTTCCCGGATTCAATGTATCCAGCCTCCATGCCCATAGTCCCTTGGCCTGCTTGGCACCGCCTAGGGGGTTATCGGAAATTGCAGTTCCATCTCCTTCCGGCCATTTTGCTAGAATGGTGTACGCTCTTGCTCTAGCCGTGTAGTTGTATATTGTTATGGAGCAAGTGGCTAAGCCCTTCTCATCATCCCAACCCATCTCCTCTTCGCAGAAAACTGCATCCATTATTCTGGTAATTATAGGTGCTAGATCAGGCTCATCCCTAGATAGGATTTCTGAGGATTTCTTCGAGATTTCTGGGAGAATTATGTTAATCAGCTCAAATTTCTCCCTTGCTTTCTTCCTCTGGGAACTCTTCTTCAGATGGCCCTTAAGCCCTCTTCCAACCTCAAGCATGGCTAGCCTAATCTCTTCGAACACCTCTTCGTTGTCGGAAACAGCCTCCTTGGCTTCGCTGGTGAACTGGACATTAGTAGAGGCTAGATGGATTAGCACTGCTGCAGGGCCCTTTGGAATACCTTTTCCTCCGGGATGGTCTAAGCCATATCTCTTCCAGTCAACCGCCTCAAGCGCCTTCGTGAGGAGGCAACCTCCTTGTTGATACATCAGGGGGACCCTATTTGCAAATCTTAGGACCTCGATTGGTCCGTCAGCACTAAGATCTCCACCAAAGACCAAGCCAACCTCAATCTGATACGGGTTTCCTTGAGTTACCTTCGGGTTTCTGGTAATTGTTGATGCAAACCTGGAGTCGATTGCCTTCGAAAGACCCTTTTTGATTAGGAGGTCCTCTATAGGAGAAAGACAATCCGTGGGCGGTGAGAGTAACTTCACCCTCCTGAATGCGTTGATCATTCTTTGTGCATCATCTCCGGATATCCTCTTCGGGCTCCTCCCCTCATCTAATCCGGATTGATCTAAGATTTCTCGTGCCGCCCTCATGCTGACCCCCGAGAAGTTGTGCCGCAGGAAGGATGTCATTTTCCTCTCCTCGGCTTCTCTTAGCATCCTCTGTAGAGAACCTAGTTGAATTCCATGAGGGTGAGGCTTGATCTCGCTAACCACCCGTGGGAGCCTATCTGTGGTTCTCTGCCATTCGTCCTCTTCAATTGTGCTGCCATCCCTGTCTCGAACAATCAGTGAGATACTTGCATGAGGGTTGACAATAGAGGTCATCCTTAGGTACTGATGGACGGATTGTCTACCTCTCTGGTACTTTGCCCTCATCTCTGTCTCTATCTTCAACCCATGAGGAACCGGCTCACTGGTTTTTTCGTCTAACCATATATCTCTATTTTCTCCTGATTTGGTTGCTTTGTTTCTGCGAGTGTCTATTCCAAGCTCCACAAAAACTGCAGAGGAATCTCTGGAAATTTTGGAAATAACCTTCGTCTTTGATCCAGCCGTCAATTGACCGTACATCACAACTCCCGTGATTCCTATTCCTTGCTGACCCCTTGTCTGCCTAATTGCATGGAATCTTGATCCCAGAAGGAATTTCCCGAAAACGTTCTCGATGTCTTCTCGCGGTATCCCTGGTCCGTTATCTCGGGTAATCAGCCTCAGCCTATCCCCCTTCAATCTCTGAATTTCTACTCTGATCTCTGGAAGTATCCTCGACTCTTCGCAAGCATCCAGCGAATTGTCCACAGCCTCCTTCACAGCGGTAATTATTGATCTTTGAAGAGTATCGAATCCAAGGAAATGTTTGTTCTTCTCGAAGAACTCACTTATCGAGATCTGTTTTTGTTTGCTGGCGAGTCTTTCTGCTGGGTCCATCTTATACCACCACCAAGTCCTCCCTTGTCCGACTGACGAGGGGCTTGCAAGGTAGCCTATGCCCGAAACGAGAACGCTATTGAACAATGCCCCACTCCTAGGGAGAACCTGTACTATTGTGAGAATATTTTAGGATGCCAAGATGTGATTTTACCTGTGAATGCGCTGGTCATTACCGTCAGAGGACTTGCAAGATACAGCCTTCCTGGCCCAGAGCGACCCTGGAAGTTCCTATTTATCGCAGATACAGTGACTTGTTCTGGATTGTCGCTTACCCCGGGGCCTGCACCGATGCAAGCACCACAACCAGGATCGATGAGCTTGACACCAACCTTCTCGAATATCGATGTCCAACCCATCTCTAATGAGAGATCCTTCACTGACTTCGAGCCGAATTGGATGTAGCAGTCAACTCCTTCTGCAATTACAAGGCCTTCTCTAAGTGCTGCTTCACAAACCATGGCATAGTAAGAGAAGTCATCATCCTTGCCCGCTGTGCATGAACCCGCATAGGCGATATCTATCGGAACAACTCCTAATTCGTCAATGTAGGCCCCGTTTGTAGGATCCGAAGGAACTCCTTCGTTAGGATTTCCAGGGTGCGCTACCATTGGCCGGATTTCTGATAAGTCGATCTCATGAATTCCTCCATCGTAGACCGCGCCTTCATCAGGTAGGACAAATCTACTCCTGATATCCTCTTCTTCCGTGTTCTCCCGTCTGGATAGAAGCCAATCGACTGTGACATCGTCTGCCTCACATATCCCGGTCTTCGCACTACACTCTGTAGCCATATTACACAATGTTGCCCTTTCGTCCATAGATAGGCTTGCAAGTCCCGGACCGCCGAATTCCATGCTTCTATCCAGAGTATCAGACTCCGCAGCATAACGCCAGAGAATATGGAGAATCACGTCTTTAGCTGTGCAGCCTGGATCCAACTCTCCCATCAATTCGAAACGAATACTCTCTGGGACCTTGACAAACGCGAATTGATTGTGAATAAGGTTAGCATATTCGGTAGAACCCACTCCATACGCCAGTGCGTTAGAAGCGCCTCCCATGCAAGTGTGCGAATCAGTCGCTTGGATAAAGTCGCCAACGTCGATGAACTCTTCTCTCGCAACTTGGTGGCATATTCCTGGGCTCACCCCATCCTTAGCCGAATAGTCCCTGACTCCGGTGTATTCCTGGAATAAATTCTGCATATCCCTTAGGGTCTGTATCTTGTCAGTGAATTTTCCAAATCTTGGAACGCCAGTAGCGTAAAGCAGATGATCCTCAAAAACAGCGAATTTGGAGGGATTTGGAATCCTGTAGTCGTCTCCGTATTCCTCTCCGAGGAATGTATGCACCTGAGCAGTAGTGAACTCGTGAGAATAGCCTCCATCGACCTGTGCTAGAACAGCATCTCCGGGTTTCACGAATTTTTTCGTCTTATCGTCCCCCAGTAGTTTGTTTGACACTAATTTCTCTATCATCGTCATCGGGCGATCTTTAGTGTCAAAATCTGGGAGAGTAACCTCTCCCTCCTTCATCCTCTTAGCGAATGGCAATATCCCCCCGTTCTCCAGAATCAATCTACTCACCGGGTCGTACTTCTCCGTAAACTCAGTCAGAGGTATACTTTCGCCGTCCTGAAGCCTACTTAGGATCGAGTGATCCCCCATAAGTTGCCCAAGATTCAGGTTGTTTCGTTCATGAATTGGTGCAAATGAGGCCGCAATCACGATTCTGATTCCCGACCACCTCTCACACTGAGGCGCCGTCTCTCTGCTTGATCCAGTACCCTTCCTATGTCCGGAGACGATTACTTCGAAGCCACCGTCAATCAAAGCTCTGGGCTCGAACACCCTTCGACCATCGTGTAGTAGACCAGCATATGCATTTTCAGCTATGGTTGCGGGGTCGTAATCAAAGCACACCCAAGCCGGAGTCATAACATCTGTGTTGATGTCATCAAGAAGATCGTCGACCGATAAATCTTCCATCCGCAGGTCCAATCCTTCGTACAGTTGCTTCCGAATCAACTCCAGATCCTTTGTTAGGAACAGAACTCTCTTTCCTGGAGTGAGGCCTACCCTTTCTGGCGGCCACATTACTTCAGACATCGTTCCCCTCATACATGCCAGTGAACGTTCGTATTTCACGATTCTCGATGATTAGTTATGTCTAAACTTGCTTCAGAGGAGAGTACATTAGAAATATTATAACTTTAAATAAGATGTCTTTTGCGAATTTAATACCTTTTGTTGAAAAGGGGGTGAGGATGTAATGTCATACCTTGTTGAAGACACCGTGAAATGCGATGAATGTGGAAGCCGAAATCTGAGTAAAGACGAATCCAGAGGAGAAGTGGTCTGCGATGACTGTGGTCTGGTGCTGGAAGACAAGGTAATTGATCAGGGCGCTGAGTGGCGTGTGTTCAGTCCCGAACAGGGAGATCAACGAGCAAGAACCGGTGCCCCCATGACAGTCATGCTACATGACAAGGGACTTTCCACGGACATCGACTGGCAAAATAAGGACTACTCCGGTAAGTCGATTTCTAGTAGGTACCGAAGCCAATTCTACAGAATGAGGAAATGGCAGAAGCGCTCTCGAGTTAGCAATGCCACGGAGCGAAACAAGGCCATGGCACTGGCGGAGCTGGACAGGATGGCAAGCAGGCTCGACCTTCCTAAGACCATAAGAGAGACCGCTGCAGTGACTTACGGAAAAGCAGTCGATGCAAGGCTCATCCGCGGTAGGTCGATTGAGGGAGTCGCAGCCGCGAGCCTATATGCCGCATGCAGGATCTGTGAGAATCCGCGCACTCTGGATGAGATTGGGGAGGCTAGCAGAACCGGTAGAAAGGAGATTGGTCGTACCTATCGATTCATGGTCAGGGAACTGAGGATGAAGATACCACCAACCAAGCCTGAGGACTATATCCCCAGATTCTGTTCGGGGCTTGACCTGGATGCAGAAGTGCAGGCCAAGGCCTACGAGTTGATTGCAGCTGCACAGGAAAAGGAACTGACCAGTGGGAGGGGGCCAACTGGTATCGCTGCATCAATCATCTACATCGCTAGCGTTCTTTGTGGGAAGAGAAGGACCCAGAGAGAGGTTGCTGAGGTGGCAGGGGTAACTGAAGTTACAATCAGAAACAGGTACAAAGAACTAATTCAGAATCTGAACATAGAACTTGAGATTTGATTTCTCAATCATGAGCATCCGGTTGTAGAACCACACTCATTGCATTTCAGACAGGTGCCGTTTCTGACCATCTGGCTACCCCCGCAGTCTTCACAGATGTCACCAGTGAAACCTCTCTCCCTCGCAGCCTGCCTGGTCCTCGCATCCACATCTCCCACTGCTGCTTCTAGGGTCATCTGAACCTCTCGCCTCTCGCCCCGGCTCCGAGACAGTCCCTGTTCAGTCACCTCTGGTTTGCTGATGGAGAATGGGTTCAGGTCCTCCTCATTCAGAGGAACATGAGCTAGGTCGTCCCTGCCGGCATACTCGATTGCGAGCTCGCGGAAGACCCAGTCGATGATGCTGGATGACATCTTCACACGTCCACTGCCTCCCTCAATCATACCGCTTGGCTCAAACTTGGTGAATGTGAATGACTTCACGAATGCATCAATGGGTACTCCGTGCTGTAAACCGATAGACACCGCGATAGCAAATTGGGATAGTAGGGCTCTCCAAGCAGCGCCTTCCTTGGAGGTAAGCAGGAAGATCTCGCCGAGCTTGCCGTCTTCGTATTCTCCTGTGATGAGACGTACGCTGTGACCGCCCACTCTGGCCTTGAAGTTCGCCCCCCTCTTTCTGTGGGGGAGAGGCCTCTTTGATGCGATGTAATTCTCAACAAGCGCCTTCGCAACAGGCATCGCCACCGGCTCTGGAAGTGGTAGCGCGCTCGCGGCCTCCTCCACCATCTTCTCGACAACAGTCTCCTCCTCATCCTCCTCTTCCAGGTCCATGGAGTCCACTAACTGACTCATCAAGGGCTGTGAAAGCTTGCTCCCATCTCTGTAAACGGCACAGGCTTTGTTCATTGTGGCGTAGCTAAGGTTGTATGCTTCTCTAACGTCCTCTATCGAGCAGTCGGATGGCATGTTAATCGTCTTTGAAATCGCTCCCGAAATGAAGGGCTGCGCGGCAGCCATCATGTTTACGTGACCCGAAGGAGCAATGGAACGGACTCCAGCTCCCGATGGCTGAGCACAGTCAAAAATCGGTAGATGCTCGTCTTTCAGACCTGGAGCTCCTTCAATGGTGTTCCGACCAATAATCTCCGTGTTTGCGACCTCAATTTCTTCGTTTGTCATGCCAATGTGGGAGAGAGTGTCGAACCATGGGTTGCTGCACTTTTCCTTGCCGTCCTCGTCCAAGTAAAAATCGTCCTCTGTCAATCCGAGATTCTTGACACAGAATTCCTTTCCGAGAATGTCGGGTGAGAATGCATTCCTAACATGGAATACTTTTGGCAGCTCAGATTCAATTTCAGACAATTTTTCGGAGGTCATTCCAGCGTTGTTTAGTAGCTCATGAGGTATTGATGGACTCAGTCTGCCGGTTCCCACGACATACTCCTCTATCCCTTTCGCTTCTGACTTTGAGTAACCAAGTCTGGACAAAGCGCTTGGCAGTCCTTGGTTGATGATTCTCAGAGATCCACCTCCTGCAAGTTGCTTGTACTGTACCATGGAGAACTGCGGCTCGATTCCTGTGGTATCCGCGCCCATTACGAGACCGATTGTTCCCGTAGGAGCAATTACCGTCGTCTGGGCATTCCTGAAACCATGTTCTTCACCCTCCATTACTGCCCGATCCCAACAGCTTCTAGCAGCTTCTAGCAGATCCTTGGGACACTTCTTGGAGTCTATTCCCATTGGTAACACTGTTATCCCTTCGTATTCTTCAGCAGGAGCGTTGTACGCAGCTCTTCGATGGTTCCTCATCACGCGCAGCATATCATCAGAATTACGTTCGTAATCCGGAAAGGGGCCGAGGTATGAGGCCATTTCTGCACTGGTGGCATATGATTCCCCGCACATTATGGCTGTTATAGCCCCACATATTGAGAAGGCCCTCTCGTCATCATACGGGATTCCCATGTGAGTTAGAAGAGACCCGATATTGCAGTAACCAAGTCCAAGAGTTCTGTAATCATAGGAGCCCTTTGCTATTGACTCAGAAGGGAACTGTGCCATTAGGACACTGATTTCTAATGTAGCAGTCCATACTCTGACACTGTGTTTGAAGTCTTCAACCTGGAAGGTATGGCTATCTAGATCGTAATAATGTAGCAGGTTAATACTCGCTAGATTACAAGCAGTGTCATCTAGGAACATGTATTCAGAACACGGGTTTGATCCATTGATTCTACCTGCTTGGGGGCAAGTGTGCCATTCGTTTATTGTGGTGTCGAACTGTACTCCAGGGTCCGCACAAGCCCATGCTGTGTAGGCAACTTTGTCCCACAGCGCCTTGGCATCCACAGTTCTACAGGGAACAGCATCCCTTCCTTCGTCCGCAGCAGCGTCCCTTTCCGTCCTAAAGTAGAGGTTCCACTCATCCCCAGATTGAACGGCATCCATGAATGAATTAGGGACTCTGACAGAATTGTTGCTGTTTTGTCCGGATACCGTCGCGTAGGATTCGCCTTGCCAATCAGTGTCTAAGACTTCGAATTCCATACCTTTCCAACCTTGTTCGGCCAGATCGACAATCCTTTTGATGTGAGCTTGCGGAACACTGTCATGGATGGCCTTGACCATAGCTTTCCTGAGTCCAAGGTTCGTTTTCTGATTGAACCTACCCTCATCACTATCAAATGACCAAATAGACTCCATAATGGAGTCAGCGTGCTTCTGTAGGATTGTACTTCCGATTACTAGTGCTGAGACTTTATCCTCTTCGGAGGGCTTCCAGTCTATGTATTCCTCAATATCTGGGTGGTCCATGTCGAGAGTGACCATTTTTGCCGCTCTCCTGGTAGTTCCTCCGGATTTTATTGCTCCAGCAGCCCTATCACCAATCTTCAGGAAAGACAAGAGTCCACTGGATGTCCCTCCTCCTGAAAGCGGCTCCCCTTTCCCTCTTATGTTAGAAAAGTTGGATCCGGTGCCGGATCCATACTTGAATAGAAGCGCCTCTCTGTTCCAGAGGCCCATGATTGAGTCTGCACCCCCCACCAGTGAATCAGATACTGACTGAATGAAACAAGCATGAGGCTGAGGGTGCTCATATGCATTGGTAGATTTTTCTAAGTCACCTGTATCTGGGTCTACGTAGCTATGGCCTTGAGCCGGGCCTTCGATTCCATATGCCCAATGCAACCCTGTGTTGAACCACTGGGGGCTGTTAGGTGCAGATCTCTGACTTGCAATCAGATAGCACATCTCATCGAAGTACGCGCGGGCATCAGCCTCGCTTGCGAAGTATCCGTACTTCCAGCCCCAGTAGGTCCAGGTCCCTGCGAGCCGACGGAAGAGCTGTCTTCCGTCAATCTCACCACCCATTCTTTCAGCGGCATCCACAGTCTGAAGCCGCTCGTGATCTGGCTCACTTCGCTGTAGCCAGACTGGAACGTCGTCCTCGGGAACGTTTCGAAGATACTTCGGAACCCCCGCCTTGCGGAGATACTTCTGAGCACAGACCGTCCCTGGTACACCAGAGAACCCTGCAGGCAATTTCACGCCTTCTAATGAATCGGCCATAGACCCGTCTGGATTCCTAATCTGCACGTCCATCTCAATCCATTCGAACGACTCGAACGGATCCTGCCCTGCAGATGTGAACCGTCGCTCGACGACCAAACCGCTCTCAGACTCTGCATTGCTCTCAGATGACTTAATTTTCGTCTGCATTGTATCTTCCTCCCATATTGCTAGGCTGAGAATGCTCCCGGCCGCGCAAGGGATTTGCTCTTCCGGATGGGGGGTGTTTAATGATTAGGTTAGAACTTCACACAAGGCGGTCCGTTTTCGCGAAAAAATTGACAATTCCATTTTCTCTAGTGGATTGAATCTCAGGAATTCATTTCAAGAGACCACACCAATTCAGTACCAGATCGCGTGATCATTATTCCAACACTACAGTGCTTTTCGTGGCTACTTTCGATCAGCCTCCTCACCAATTCCTCCGGTACGTCGCCTTTCACAATGTACCTCATTCTTACGGTGGTGAATACCTTAGGTGACTCATCTGCTCTATCCCCTTCGATTTCAACCTTGATGAACTCGAGATTTTCCTTCCTGTGTTTCAGGCCGTCGATAACGTCTATCAGAGAACAGGCAGCATGACCGTGAAGTACCATTTCCATCGGACTGGGTGATTCTGAATCGTAAATACCGAATGTTTTGCCTCCGCCGGTAGTTCCGGTATAGCCAGTAGATTCGGTCCACACTACTTCTCCATTCATACTCCTCCGAATCAATGCACCCCCTTGAAGGGTTGGCTTCATCTATCACTTTCTAGTCCGAGCAGATTGGTAGACATGTCAGAGGGAGAACAAATATCAATTTCTAATGGGGAATTAGAGGTCCCCAGCAACCCCGTGATTCATTTTATTGAAGGGGATGGAATCGGCGTAGATATTACCCCGGTGATGATCGACGTCGTTGATACTTCAGTCGAATTAGCATATTCTGGAGATAGGAAGATACACTGGAGAGAAGTACTAGCCGGACAGAAAGCATTCGATTCCACTGGGGACTGGCTTCCCGAGGAAACCAAGAAGTCATTGAAGGAGAGCCTTATTTCTATCAAAGGCCCATTAACCACTCCAGTTGGAGGTGGGATTAGGAGCTTAAACGTGGCACTTAGACAGCAATTGGATCTATTCGCATGTGTTAGGCCAGTAAGGTGGTTTGACGGAACTCCCAGTCCGGTTAAGGACCCAGGCTCGGTTGACATGGTTATATTCAGGGAAAATAGCGAAGATGTCTACGCTGGGATTGAGTGGGAGGCAGGCAGTCCAGGGGTTGAAAAGGTCATAGATTTCCTTCAGAACGAGATGGGTGTTGACAAAATTCGATTTCCCGACACATCTGGTTTGGGAATCAAGCCCATTAGTGAACAAGGAACTTCTAGGATAGTCAGAGCCGCGATCAACTATGCAATAGAAAACGACAGGGACAGCGTCACACTGGTGCACAAAGGCAACATCATGAAATTCACTGAGGGAGGTTTCAGGGATTGGGGATATGATATCGCGAAGACGGAGTTTGGTGCATCCGAGATCGATGGAGGGCCATGGTGCTCTTTTCCAAACCCGAATACAGGTACTGAGATAGTCGTAAAGGACGTTATCGCGGATGCGATGCTTCAACAGATTTTGACTAGACCTAGAGAATATGAGGTATTGGCTACTATGAATCTGAATGGTGACTACATCTCAGATGCACTAGCTGCACAAGTGGGGGGAATCGGTATTGCTCCCGGTGCGAACATCAACTATGACACGGGTGTAGCAATTTTCGAGGCCACTCACGGCACGGCTCCTAAGTATGCGGGACAGAACAAGGTTAACCCTGGAAGCTTGATTTTGTCTGCAGAGATGATGCTCAGGCACATGGGTTGGACAGAATCAGCAGATTTGATTGTAAAGGGCATGGAGGGCGCTATTTCCTCTAAGAAAGTGACATATGATTTTGAGAGACTAATGGAAAACGCCACCCTCCTTTCCTGTTCAGATTTCGGTCGGGCAATCGTCTCTCACATGTAGGTCTTGGAAAATGGATGAAGCAAGAGAGAGGATGCTTGAGATTTATTCAACTTCAGAGAATTCTCGTGACCCGCTATCCTGGTTCGAGGAGCTCTACTGTACCTCTCGAAGAGACAGGAGACTGATTCCTTGGGATTGGAGGGAACCCCACCCTTTCCTAGTTCAGTGGATAGAAGAAAATCAGCACACCGGGCGCGCTCTCGTTGTTGGCTCTGGTCTGGGGGAGGACGCAGCATTCCTACATGACAAAGGATGGAAGGTTACAGCGTTCGATGTATCCGATTCAGCAGTGGAATGGGCAAGTCAATTGCACAAGGGGAAAGAGATTGATTGGTTGGTTGGAGACCTTGTTCAACCAGAAGACAGGTGGAAGGAGGCCTTCGATCTGGTCCTTGAGGTACATATTCTACAAGCAATCCCCGAAGAAATCAGAAACAGCGCCTGCAGGAACCTATCTCCGCTTCTTGATAGGCACGGCCTCCTGATGTGCATAGGAAGGTTGGCAAACGGTCGAGAAGAGAAGAATGATGTTCCGCCCTGGCCGTTGTCTAGAGACTTCATACGCCAAATCGGAGAGGGACTATCGGAAGTAGAGTTCCATACTGCTGTGGTTCCAGACAAGGAGGAAATTAGGTACAGAGCAGTCTGGAAAAGGGACTGACTATCGCTCGGACCATACCTTTAGCCACTCTGATATATTCCTCTCAATATCGTCTTCTGATACTTCTCTGTCTACGACATTCCCACCTTCAATAGGCTTAATTCTACATCCACATGCATTGGCATGCCCCCCGCCATCGGGATCGAAAAGGGTTGCTAGGGCAGTCAAGTCGTAGATTCCACCACTTCGGTGTAGGAATGAGTTGGTGTAGAAAGAAGCGGAGACTGGGTATCTTCCAGAGTCTCCGAAATCAGCACCCAATTCACCGTGAATGATCATACACGCATCGCATTCGTCTCCAGCCATTGCAGTGACATGGTAGCCGTTAGAGCGGATTCCCAAACCGTCCATTCGAACTATTGCTATTCGATCCTCTATGCGCATGCTAGAGAGTATAACCTCCTTCAGATATACCAACTCCTCCTCCTTCTCAGCAACTAACTTGGAAATTTTTGTATTTGACATAATCTCTTCGGTTGTCGCCCCAGTTCTCAATTTCTCAAGAATCCAGGCCGCTGTATCCTCTCCAGAATCAACTATCCTGCTTAGCCAGATAGCAGGGGCGTGAGAGAGAAACTCCTCATTAGATACCGAACCACTGTCGAGCTTGTCAACCCAATCTAGTAAATCCTCAAGGTCAGAAAGATCGATAACCTCGCGGAACAATTCATAGGCGATTCGAGCTGCAGAGGGGCTATCTTCCCATACTACCATCGCATTGCTCTCATTGCCTACTGGTCTGTTTGATTGATGATGATCAATGCTCAGTCCACAGTTGGGGTGCTTCGGTAGATCGCAAACTGCAGTCCATTCATCAATCAAGTCATCGAAAAGACCCGCTCGCAGTTCTCCTGGATGACCGAAGACCACTTCGGCATCCGTCCACCAACGCCTCAGTATCGCTGCAGTTACCACTCCATCCAGATCACTATCGGTGACGATACGCCTGATATCCAAATCTGATGGATGCATCGTCATAACCTCTGGGCGAGCAATCTCGTCAATGGTGATTTCTATGATAAAACACAATCACGGAAGGTTTTCATCTCTAATAGATGCATGACCGAGATATGCAGGGCAAACCTGGACCCCTTGAGACCTCATGCGGCTTCATACTACTGAATTTTGATAGCATTCTTCTTCTACAGTACCCACAGGGACACTGGAGCTTCCCTAAGGGGCACGTGGAGAAGGGCGATGCTGATCATCACTCTACCGCCTTGAGAGAACTTACGGAGGAGACCGGAATATCTGATATCACCATCGATGGTGAGTGGACCCAGAAGACCGAGTATACCTTTTTCAGGAAGGGAAGAGAGACCCCAAAAGAGGTCTTCTGGTATTTGGCAGAGACAGACGAGTTGGAGGTAAGCCTCTCGCATGAGCATAACAACTACCTCTGGTTGCAGTTTGACGAGGCAGAGGAGCAGATCACATTCGAGCAAGAGAAGGAGCTACTTCGCTCTGCCCGGCATCACCTAAGGTCCAGCGGACGAAGTCTATGACTCTGCATCTCTCTTGCCTAGCGGAGTCCAAAGGACCTCTTCCTCGCCGGTGTTTTTTGCAATCCACCTTCCCATCACAAACAACCAGTCTGAGATTCTGTTAAGATAGCAAATAACCTCGTCCCTAACTGAACCATCGCCCTCGACGCTTCTCAAATGACAAGCCTCCCTCTCTGCTCTTCTGGCAACGGTTCTTGCTACATGTAGGAATGCAACCGGAGCAGATCCCATGGGTAAGATGAAAGATGTTAGAGGCTGTAATTCCTTAATCCAAACATCCATTTCTTCAATCAGCCTATCACACTCGTTCATGCCGACCAGCACCATTTGCTCGGGCAGCTTCCCGGGACTACAGGCGCATTCCCCCCCTATGTCGAATAACTCCTGTTGAACTCTGTACAACGCTTCATCAGCCTCACCGGGGCGATGGAATCTTGTCACTCCGGGCATCCTACCAAACTCCATCCGTACTACGCCAATTTGCGAATTTAACTCGTCAATAGTGCCATAAAGCCCAACCCTGGGACTCTCTTTTCCGACCTTCTTTCCATCAAGAAGGGATGTCTCTCCACCATCCCCCGTTCCAGTGTGGACTCTCGTTATCCTGACCATGTTGTTCCCAAGAGGTTCATGTTTTCAACAGTACTCAGATTGGTTCTGAGTCTGACAGGCCTCTCTCTATTGCCTCAATCCAAGAACTATCAACGGTTTCCCAGCCGCCCAACTTTTCTAGTTCGACTACGCATTCCTTTTCCTCCTCATGGTTGTTACTATGTCTATGAATAAGAATCAGAGCTGCGTAACTCATCGAGTTTATCCATTGATCTTCCATATCCCAAGATCTCTCAAAGTGCGCTATGGCACCGTTGGGGCCCTGAATCAAGCCTCTGTGAATCTGTCTAAGCCCCGATTTAGACCACGCGATTCCAGGGACACCGATTACCAGTCCTCTGAACGCGAGATACAATTCCAGTGTTATCATTGTGCTGGCAAGAAGAAAAGATCCAATCTGCTCTGCTTGATCTGCAACCTCCCATCTAGAGGAAAGCAGACTAATACCTCCAATGCAAAACAGGACTCCTGCAAGAGGGGCGACAATCACATCGGTCTTCGTCAGACTCATATCTCTAATGCCAAAAACAATGAATACTCCACCCAGAAATACCGAAATCGAAGCTGGGAGATCTTCTCCGGATTCCTCTGGACTTGTGCTAGCAATCCACAGTATCAGAGCCCCTGAAAACAGGAACATAGAGAATCTATACCCCTTTTCAGGAAAGGGCTGAAGCCTGCTGAGGTAGTAGCAATAGGATCCTAAAACCAATAGAAGAGCTATCCAAAAAAACATTTCAATCATCTACCTTGCTGCCCCATCCTGCTTTCCAGAAGTCCTCATCGTCAAGTAAATCTGACCATTCTGAGTCTCCTGCCTCTAAGAGCATCATGGCCCTCCTTTCGAGTCCCTCCAGAAGTGCTTCGTCCACCTCTTTCTCAGAAAATGCCTTGCGCCATACTACTCTTAGGGACTCGACTTCTAATTGGCCGGTCTCTCTGCTATCGAAACTCTTCTCGCAGATCTCCCTAAGATCTTGAATCCACATCTTCGAACTCCTTACATGCGGCTCGCTGTGGAGAATCCTCTTTTTTCGGAAGGGCCACCATCCCATTGTAACGGGCATACGTCGAAGCCAGATGTCTTGATGCTTTGTGAACCACTAAGTGCAAAAGCCTGCACGAGACAATGTGGGTCGTGTTGTCGTATACTTGGATAGCAATCCGAAGGATAGCGACATTGCATCCGTTATCAGAAGATATTTGGAGAGAGTCGAATCAAGAGGTATATCTATCGAGATATTCACATCCAAACGCGGAATCAAGAACTACGAATCAGAGCTTTCCAGATTGCCGGGAAGGCTAATCCTTCTAGATGAGGCGGGGGCTTCAATATCAAGTGACGGATTCGCCCAATGGCTAAATTCCGCTCATCTAGATAGCAATCCAACTAATCTAGCGGTGGGGCCCCCAGATGGATTCAGCGACGAATTCAAGCAGTCCGCCGACCAAATAATCTCTCTGTCAGACCTAACTCTTACCCATGAGATGGCTGCTGCCCTACTGATGGAGCAACTCTACAGGGCATCCGAAATCATACGTGGTTCGGCTTATCACAGAAATTGAAAATCCCAGATGATACATCGGGGCTGCTGTGATACCCAAACCACCATACCGTGCCATCCATTGATAAGCACACAGAATCAGGCCATTACCTGCCCGAGGGTAAGCAGTGATTTGTATGAACGTCAAACTAGAGAGAAAGACACAGAAGAAAATAATCCCAGCATTTTCAATGATAGCGATAATGCTACTCAGTCCTCAGATATCACTGCTACTGAATACTGACGATTCTCCAGAGAAAGGCAGCCGCGTCGAACCTCCCAAAAGAACAGCATATCAACAATTGGAACAACTTGGTGGATCAGTCCAGGGTGGGAATCAAAATTCTCCATCCATGATGAGCCAATTCCAGACCGCAGCGTATCAAGACCCATTCTACAACGATCCCGCTGCACTCTACGGCAAGGTATCAGATCCATCCGCCCTGGCACTCGACCCGATGTACGGATTCTTTCTCGAAGAGACGAACACAGATGATCACGATAACGATGGTATTGACGATTTGAATGATCTAGATGATGACAATGATGGAATCAACGATCTTATCGAGCGATTCGATGGTTGCTTTGGAACAGATCCTCTTGACCACGATAATGATGGCGTTAGGGACGAGTTCGACTGGGATGACGACAATGATGGTATACTGGAGGGCCCAATCGACTACGATCAGGGAAACGACCCGTGGAATGTGACTTCAGACAGGTATGTAGAGCCCTTGACCAAACACCCTTGGACAGGGGATGAGGTTGGCTTCAATTACTTAGTAGACCAGAACCCAATGGATCACGATAATGACGGAATCACCGATGAGGACGTAGATGGATCGGGTCGCGGATCATACGATGAGGATGACGATAACGACGGCAGAATCGATCAGTTCGTTTGGCCCTGTGATTTCGATTCAGACGGAATACAGGATTACTTCGACGATGACGATGACAACGATGGCGTATCAGACATCTCAGACATACACCCATGGGACCCCCTGCAGAATTCGTCTATCGAAACCGCACCCGATATACTGTGGGACTCTTGGGTCAGGTGGGATCCTGAGGATTACGGAGAGTATGTCGACGGACTGGACTACGTCGCCCTTCACGCCCTGGAGCACCCCAGAGAACAGGCTTTCTCGGAGATAGTGGACGGCGACCTCGATGGAGATGGAATTCCAAACTTCCTTGATCCCGACAACGACAACGATGGGGCCCCCGATTCCTCAGACACCGATGACGACAATGATGGTCTGGCGGACATGTACGATGTAGACGACGACAATGACGGTATACCCGACTCATGCAGGCAGTTGGATACGAATGGAGATGGCCAAGGAGACTATCCTTCACAGGCATTCAACGGCGCTGTAGTGGCCATCCAAGTACCCGGAACAGACTGTGAAATAGACTATGACGGGGATTTGGATGATGATAGATTCAGAGCCATCGATGCAGATTACGACATGGTCTGGGACTGGATTGATCCCGATATGGGGGGTACAACAAATCCAGACAACCTGCAGGGGGGGTCTCAACCCTGGGACTTGGATGATGACGGAATCCCCAATGAGGAGGACCCATACCCGATGAACTCAACAGCCGAGGTAGCAACATGGGACTGTGCCAGCGTTGCTAACCCGAATCCTCAGGACCCTAGCGATAATTGCGTACTTTGGCGGACGTCCTACACCGGATTCAACGACTGGGATGGCGATGGCCTGAACAACTGGGTCGACATGGATGACGACAACGACGGAATCCTGGATTGGCTGGACATAGACCCGGACTGCGACCTAGATAACGACGCAGATCTGCATGAGCTAAACGGCTCGATGTTCAGGGACGACGGAGCGAACGACATAGATACCGACGTCGATGGAGACGGTCTCCAGAACGACGAGGACTGGGACGACGACAACGACGGCATCAATGATTTCTTCGATCCTGATGACGGGAACTGCGGTGTAGTGGACATAGACAACACGGACAACTTCTACGGCAATAGCTGGCCTCAGGGAGACGGAGATGCCATCGATGGATCGGAGGACGGAGATGCATATGTTGCAGTCCCAAACTACTACTGGAACCTAACTTGGGGATTCAACCCCTTCAATACAAACAACAGCTTCATGCTCGACTACAACGGATACGATCCAAACAACTTCGACGACCCAAGTGGCATCATTCCTGAGATGTACTGGACTCTGATGATGAAGTGGAGCCCCTACAACGGTGACAACTTCTTCGATATCGACAGCGACGGGGACTCCCTGGTAAACGGAATAGACGTGGATCAGGACGGAGATGGGATGCCCGATTGGTGGGATCAAGACGAGGGCAACGACGGCGTTCTGGATGTCGATGACGTCAAGATGGGAGGTACCTTGGATGGCAACTCATGCGGCACGGTCATCCTATCCGCAACAACCGAGAGATTCTGCGGCCACATCTACGCTTTCCAATACAAGGCGCCTCTGCTTACTCCGACTCAATCAGGTGGCCAATCCTTCACTGTTCCATACAGCAGCAGGCCCGACTCTGAATGGGATGATGGTGCATATGATGGGACAAACCACCCCACTGGAATGGGCAGTTGTGACAGCAACTGCTTCTGGTTCACATTCGATCCGACTAGCAACCCAACCCCTTCAGTTGCGTATACGTATAACGACATCAAGAATAATAGAGATTTATGGATAGCTTACCTCGGAGTCACCGTCTTCGGATTCTTCCAGTGGACTTCGGACGCTAATAACAACTTCTTCCCCGATGAGATTGCTGACGATCTCAACGATGACGTAGATCCGGACGTGGACTGCGGGCAGCCTATGCCGGAGGTATCGTGGACCCCAAGTTGCATGTACAACAATACGAACGACTTGGACGATGACTGGGACATAGTCTACGATCACTTCGATGTGGACGATGACAATGACGGAATCTGGGATTATTTCGAGATCGACTCAAACGATGATCTAGATGATGACTCAGGGATCGAGGAGCCATACTACTTCACCGGAAGCAATTGCGAGGACAATGACGACGACGGTCTGGATACAGACCCCGACGATGATGGAATATACCAGGCAGTATGGGACAAAGGAGTACTAGGCCAGGCCCTACTATTCCCAGAGTACTATGATGTGGATAACGATAACGACGGAGTTCCGGACGGGGAAGACCCAGACGACGATAATAACGGCCTGCTAGACGAGGCTCAGGAGGCATTCGAAGGATGCTTCACAGGGGAGGAACAGAGCCCATGGGACCACGACAACGATGGGATAGTTAACTGGGCAGATGACGACTGGGACGGCGACGGAATTTCAAATTCCCTAGAGCTACAAAACCTCAATGATACCAACGGGACAGCAGATCCTATTGACGATACCTGCTGTCTCAACTTCCCCATAGCCCCATGGGACCACGACAACGATGGGATAAGGGACGATATAGACGAGGACGATGATTACGACGGTATGAAGGACGAGGATGAAGTGATGCTATGGCCTTCGCGATACGGTACCGAATCAACGAATCCATGGGACCACGACGACTTTGGAGGAGGGGTCGGACTGGCCAACCCCAACAACAACTCCACGGGTCCAGATTACTTCGATGTAGACGACGACAACGATGGAAGGGCGGACTTGGACTGGAACAACCCCTCTTCGGGGGATTGGGCCACACCATCAAACAAGATTGAGGAATCTTCAGGATGGAGCTCGGATTGGGATTCTGACAATGATGGAATTCTAGACAACGACGATAAGATACCGACTAGAATAACTCTGAACGCCCCATCCGTATTGTGGCTAGACGAAAACCGGCCAGTAATATTCAATGGCTCCGTATTCTGGCTGGACGATACAGGTTTCGTCCCAGCACCAGACCTCCCCGTCCAGGTCCACATTAGGTACTCTACGAACGGCACATCCGTCATAGAGACTATCGACGTCCTGACTGACGACAACGGGGAGTATATCGTCGGCCAGTTCTTGTTCCCGGAAGACATCGATGTAGGGCCCAACTCAACCTATGAGGTCTACTCAGAGGTCACCGAGATGTTCGTTCACGACTACAGCTCGACGCTCTCAGACACTGACGGAGACGGCATCGGAGACTCGGGGATGCCTGTAGAGGTTAGGGCGAACACCACGATTGGATTCGTGTCCGGGGAGAGGTTCAGATCAGACGAGCAACCCCTCAAGCTAGACTTCAAGGTCCACTACTCGGCAGACTACAACAGAGGGATTTTCGATAACAGACTACCCTATGCGCCAGTCTCCTTCACGATTAGCGACCCAGGCCCCCAGTTTGGGAACATCACCCATCCGACTGTCTACGATGGATACGGGAACGGATACAGGGCTGACGCAGGAGGCTGGGTTTCACTAGCTTACAACCAATCACTGGATGTATGGGAACAGGTCCAGTGGAACTCACTGCTGGATAATGGCCCCGGCGTCCCGACAGGCGGATATGAGGAGATAGTGTGGAACCCGTGCGGACCGCTCAATCCAGTAGGATCCCATTCTGTCATAGCGCCCTATGAGTACAAGAATACCTCGCTCCCTGTTGGTGACTACACCTTCATCGGATTCTCACGTCCTGATCTGGGAGGATGCACTGACGACTCCTACGAATGGCCCTGGTCCCACCTCGAGGGTTCGGAGACGGACGCCTTCTACATACGTTCCATGCACAGGATGTTCATAGAGGCCGAGATGTCAGCGGCCTCCTTCAGGCCAGTCTACTTCTGGGACTCTACCCAGTTCACAGGATCGTCCTTCGGCGCATGGAGGGCTCTCTTCCATGCCCCATCGCTCGCAAATGCGAACATGACGTATCAGGAGGCCAGTCTTGGCAAGCCATACCCGCTTCTATGGGACGGGACTCCCTCGGGTCTCTCTGGAATAGCAGCCGGCGCCCTCGCCCCGTTCCTGTCCTCTGATGGGATAAACTGGACCATAACGATGCAGAATGCGGCTGACTTCGACTCGCCTCCATGCGGACCGGTCGACCCACTCGATCCCAGCAGCCAGATCCGCTGCGAGATTGTACCGGAGATATTCGCAGGTGAGTCCGTCAGGGTAAGGGGGCACGTCTGGAACAAGACAATGGTGCCCGTCACTGACTTCGACGGCGATGGAGCGAAAGACCCCATAGCCGTACAGATAGACTTGGACTACAATGGCATCTTTGCTGGATCCATAGAGACTCGAGTGAACCAGCGACTGGACATCGATACAGAGGGCCTCGCAACATTCGACCACGACATAATCTGGGACCCATACTGGCCAGCATCGACATACGGCTTCAGAGCCGACTTCGGCCAGGCCGACTACTTCTTCACCGGAGAGCAAGCAGGAGTCCTAGCAGCTACCGGCGCGTACGGAAATGTATCGGTCATAGGTTCCACTGACTTCCTAATGACATCTCTGACGCGCCTCTACAGGGGCCAGAACGCGACTGTCGAGGCCCGTCTGATTGACAATGCCGGGCTTCCTGTACGTGAAGCCCCAGTGAACTGGTCATGGTCCGAAGACCAATCGAGCGGTGTGGTTTTCACCGACAACAACGGGATTTTCAGGGTCAATCTGACAGACATTGACACCCTGGGGAACTTCTCGCTCAGTTTCACCTACCTCGGAGATAAGTTCAGGCTGGGAAGTACGGACTCAGTAGACATGTGGGTCGTTTCACGGACCTTCATCAACGTTCAGAGCACCAGTCCCAACATCAGATCAAACGGTGATCTGTGGGAATTCACCGCTGTTGTCACCGATGATAATAGAACTCCATTCGACAAGGACGGAGGCCAGGTTCTGAATAGCTGCGAGGGAGAGATGCAGAATCCTGAGGGATACGACCTGGGAGGCAACGTAACGGTAATCTTCGAGGGAATAGACTTCGAGGACAGGACCCACCGACAGATAGTTTCGGTCGAGTGCCCGGCATCTGGCTCCATCGGCTACGGACAATACCTTGACCCGCAGCTGCTGAAGGACGATCCATTCTCCTTCCTTCCCGATGGTTTCGGACCTGTGAACGTGATCCTACGGTTCGAGGAAAACCTGCCTCACGAGGGTTGCGAGCCCATAGACGCAGGGAGCCTGTCCACATCCGGAGCATGGGACCCCTGCGTGACCATCCTCAACAGTGATCACTTCAGGAAGGTACTGCAGTTCCAAGTAGATGGGTTCAGCCTCATCGGGAACACGGATCTGCAAGTAGACCAGCAGATAGTCTACACCTCTGAGATAGACCTGGATACGGGAGAGATACTTGAGAAGCCGATGATAGTGACCGGACAGTTAACCGATGAGCTCGGAGGAAACCTGTCAAACAGACAAATCAGAGTCACATTCGAGATGGGATCTATGGTATTCGACCCTGTCGAGAATCGGATGAAATTCCGTGCAGGAGATGGCGGCATAGAGGCCTGTATCCCTGGGGCGACCGATGAGAACGGATTCTTCGACATCAACTGCCCTATGACAGGCGTCGACGCAGGAATGGCCAAGGTGAAGATAGAGTACAATGCATGGGACCCGCTAAATAATGACAGATACAGATACAAGAACAAGACACAAGCAATGTTCTTCCCCGTCTTCTCCAACTCTACGATCGAAGTATCGGAAGTAGGTCCGTTCAGGTCAGACTACCTGACATACACCTTCCCGAACGGCTCAACCTTCGAAGTTCTGTACCTGAAGGAGGCATTCCACATCAATGCCAGACTCTCCCAGTCAAACGGAAAGCCAGTCGGTGGGAAGTGCGTCAACATTTACCTAGATCCAGAAGTAAACACCAGGCCAATAGCCACAGCATTCACCGCTGGTGGAACCGGTGAGTTTGTTTGGTACTCAGCAGATCCAGATGATAACCCCAGTAGGAGGGGAGTTGAGCCCAGCGGAAACAACCTCGAGGGTTTCCGCACCGTCAGAGTTGCTTACGAGCCAGAACGGTACGTACCAGGGGGCTGCGACTACGAAGTACTGGAACCAAACCCGGTTCTGAATAGCTCGGTAGTCGACGTCGAAGTCTTAGTGAGAAGCAAGGTTGACATTCTGCTGAAGCAGCACTGGTCAAGCCCCGCTGGATACCAAGAGGGCGATATTATCGCTGGGGAGGTTGCAATCCTCAGAGACAGGCTGGATCTCACTGTTGAGGGTCAGAGAGTAGAATTCCACCGACAGTTCTGGAATGAATCCGGAGAGTGGCAGACAGAGCGCGTGGAGATACTTATCACCAATGAGAGGGGCTCTGCGAACTTCTCCTTCCCGTACACTGGTGAAATTATTCCCGGACACCCGGAGTGGAGCGCCCCAGGAGGTAAATGGAGGGTTTTGGTCCACTTCGAATCAGTAGACGCGAACAAACCCTACTTCGTGGAAAAGTGGCTCAATAGCACCCCGGAAATAAAACTTGGAGAGGGCACCTCTTCGACTTCGGGCGGGCTCTGGACTACCCAGGTGCTAATCCTCGCCGGAATATCACTCTCAACAGTGGCACTGGTGGGTGCGATGATGTACAATAACTACAGGGAGAGAAGAAAGGTCGAGGTCCTCCGAGGCATACTGACCGACGCGCTAATGTCCCTAAAGGCCTCGAACAATTACATCGAGGCGATCTTCTCCTGCTACAAGGACCTCATCAAGTACTTCAGGATGAGAGGCGCCATGAAGAAGGTATTCGAGACCACCAGAGAGTTCGAGGATGTCATCAACAAAATGCTCGGAGGAATAGTGCCCCCAGAGGAAATCGACTCCTTCTTCTCGATATTCGAGGAGGCTCGCTACTCTGATCACGACATAGGATCGGAGGAGAGGGACAGGGCGATACAGATATTCCAGTCGATGATTGGTAGGATGAACAGATCTCTCGGAGATAGCCTGCTTACAAGGGAAGCAGTTGGCGAATCCTCGTTGTACGGTGCCTCGGTGAAGGCAGGGCAGTTCGTCGATGCAGATGGAAACATTAGGTTCGCCGGAGTAGATGATGCAGAGGAAAACGACGGTTTCAAAATCTGAGACACTGAGTAGATCCACTGTCCTGACGCCCCTACAGGGCGCCCGCAGGATTCATAACACCGACTTTGGTGGCCGCGGTACCTGATTAGGGGAAGGATACTATGGGTAAGCAAGAGAGGAAGACCAACTCAGCGCTAGTTTCGCTCATAGGGGACCTGAAGGACCACAGCAGAACAACCGGCTCTCCAATATGGAGGGACACCGCCTCTAGGTTAGAGACCAGTAGGAAAAACTGGGCAGAACCCAATCTTAGCCATATCTCCAGGCACTCTGCAAAAAAGGAGACAGTACTGGTGCCCGGCAAGGTACTTGGCAGCGGAAGCATCAGCGGAGGGCAGACGGTCGCCGCCTTCAGCTTCAGCGATGGAGCCAGGAGCAAGATAGAGGCCTCCGGAGGGAGGACTCTCAGCATTCGCGAGCTTATGGACGAGAATCCCAACGGCAAGGGGGTGAGGATCCTTGTCTGAGAAAACTATGGTATACGATGCCAAGGACAAGATTCTTGGCAGGCTAGCCAGTCAAGTAGCAAAAGAGATGATTTCTGCCAGGAAGTCAGGCAAGCAGCAGAGGGTCATCATAATCAACGCAGAGGACGCCATTGTTTCGGGACCCAGAACCAAGGTACTAAGCGACTACAGGGCAAAATACAATCTCAACCACGCCAGAAAAGGGCCGTTTTTCCCAAGGATGCCTGACAAGATAGTCAAGAGGACAGTCAGGGGGATGCTCCCGTATCAGAAGAGTAGCAGCGGAAGGGGGGCACTAAGGGACCTCAGAGTCATGATAGGGACTCCCAAAAACCTCTCTCTGGAAGAACTCCCGGATGGACACGAGTGGGGGCCAACAGAGAACATTGTTCGCGATACCCCCAATAAGTACGTCAGACTGGGAGAGATAAGTTCCCACCTTGGAGTGGATGCAGGTAGATGGGCTGGTGAGTGAATTGGCAAGGAAAAAGCGCACCAAGGTGGTCAACACCAGTGGAAAGAGAAAGACCGCGATAGCCAGAGCCACTCTAAAACCCGGCAAGGGAAGGGTAAGAATCAACGGTCACCCAATCCACATCCTCGAACCCGAACTCGCTCGCAGGAAGGCACTAGAACCAATTAGAATCGCAGAGGCAATGAACAGAATAGACAGAGTAGACATCTCCGTCGATGTGAAGGGCGGAGGACAGATGGGACAAGTGGACGCCATCAGGACCGCCATAGCCCGCGGCCTGGTGAAGTACAACGATGGAGCCGAGGGCGATGACGAGGAGCTAAGGGACGAGTTCGTACGTTTCGAGAGGAAGATTCTGGTGAACGACCCCAGAAGAAAGGAACCCAAGCATCAAATGGGTAGAGGCGCTCGAAAGAAGTGGCAGAAGTCGTACAGGTAGGTGGAAAGATGCTAATACCGGTCAGATGTTGGAGTTGCGGTAAGGTCATAGCCCACAAGTACGAGGAGTATCGGAATGCTCTCGCGGAGGGCAAGGATGCCGGAGAGGTCCTCGATGACCTTGGATTCAACTTGTACTGCTGCAGAAGAATGTTCGTGGGGCACATCGACCTTATCGACGAGGTCGCTCCCTTCAGCATCGACAGACAGCAGTAAGCCCTCCGTCAGGGCTTTGACTGAACGCTCACTCGCATCGAGCCCAATTGGGGCCTGTAGGTTAGTTTGGCCTATACTTCGCGGCTGGGGGTCGCGCGACCCAGGTTCAAATCCTGGCAGGCCCACCATCGGGAAAGGACCGAGAAAATGGTCAGTTTGAAGGTCATCCCCCCCTTTGCATCGTCATGGGTTCTACGAATTCCGCCGAGGGGACCCCCGATGCCCGGGTTGACTGGCTAGCAGAGCAATTAGAGAGGCACTCAGACCTCTACTACAACAAAGCGGAACCCGAGATATCAGATGCAGATTTCGATGCATTAAGAGACGAGCTGCACCTCCTATCTCCCGATCACCCCCAACTGAGCAGGGTGGGCTCAGATCCACCTCCAGGCTCTGAAAAGATCGACCACCTATTCAGAATGATGAGTCTGGACAAGGCTAATTCGGATGAAGAGGTGTCTCACTTCGTTTCCGAGACCACCGCCAGTGGCCGGCGGTTCGTTTGCCAACCGAAGCTCGATGGCTCAGCCCTCTCATTGGAATATCGTCGAGGCCGACTAATCAGAGCCGCCACCAGGGGCAATGGCAGGAGAGGGGAGGACGTGACGGCAAACGCGAGAAAGATGATGAACGTCCCAGAGAAACTCGGATGGGACGGAGACTGTCACGTGAGAGGAGAGGTAGTAATGCCTCTGCAAGTATTCAGAGAGAAATACTCAGAGGTTGCGCCTAATCCGAGGAATCTAGCCGCAGGAGCACTTAGGCAGAAGTATGCCGATGCAGGCAAGGGAAGCCCGAGAGACTTGAAGTTCCTTGCCTACGGTGTTGAGTTCCCGAGCGACAAGGACCGCCATCCAGACAGTCCTGAGCCCCCAGTATTCAAACTCGACTCGGAGATAATCTCATGGATCGGCGAGATGGGGATTCAGGTGGCAGGAAACCATGTGGTTTCAGGTGACGACGACACCACCACCACAGAATCCATACTGGCAGTGACAAGGGAGTGGCTCGAGACGAGAGACTCTGCAGACTGGGAAATAGATGGGGTCGTGATCAAACTAGACAGGCTGGATAAGCGCAGCCTCCTGGGCGAAACCGCACATCACCCTCGGTGGGCACTGGCATGGAAATTCCCTGCCGAGGAGGCGGTAACGGTGCTGATGGACGTCTTCTGGCAGACCGGGAGGACGGGTAACGTCACCCCGGTTTCGCGCGTAGCACCGGTGGTAGTTTCAGGAGTTACCGTTGAGAATACGACACTCCACAACAAGGGCGAGGTTGAGAGACTCGGGATAATGATTGGGGACAAGGTGAGAGTGGTTAGAAGGGGGGACGTAATACCAAAAATCACTGAGGTCATTGGACCGGCCCACGACAGCGACCTCATTGGCAGGTCCCATTCAGATGGAATCCCTTTCTCAGAACCACTACCTTCTAGGCGCAAGATTCCAGTTCCCGAAAGATGCCCAAGATGTTCCAGTGACCTAACTATCGATGGGGCATTCATCAGATGTACCAATATAGACTGCCCATCGAGACTAGAGAGAGCAATACTGTACTGGTGCAGGAAGCTGGGCATGGATGGGATAGGCGAGAAGCTCGCAGAGCAACTTTGCTCATCGGGGCTTGTCACGAGTTTGGGGGACTTATATCGGTTGGAGGACAGGAAGCAGGAGCTAATCTCACTAGAGAGAATGGCCGAGAAGTCAGCCAGCAACATCCTCGAGGAATTGAACTCCACCAGAGCCATGACCTTCAGCAACTTCGTCTCAGCACTTGGACTACCTAGAATCGGTCCCGAGATAGCAACTCTTGTCTGTGCGGAGGTGAAGACTCTCGAAGAGCTGATACAGATGACCGAAGAAAGACAGGCGGCCATCCAGAGACTGGTTTCCATAGACAGGGTAGGAGAGACCGTGGCCAACCTTCTGCTGGACGGTATTTCCGATAGGAAAGAGTCGATAATCGACCTTTATGCGCAGGTGGAAATCGTCGAAGGAGAGCAGATATCCGTCGATGGCTCCCTTTCCGGCTCTTCCTTCTGCATTACAGGCACTCTGAGCAGACCAAGAAAGGAGATTGCTCTTTCGATAAAGTCAGAGGGAGGCAAAGTCGTCTCGTCCGTCTCAGGGAACCTAGACTTCCTAGTCGCAGGAGAGTCATCGGGATCAAAGTTTGACAAGGCCAGCAGGCTTGGCGTCCGGATCATATCGGAATCGGAGTTGGACGAGATGCTGGGGGGTTCAATACTGGAGGAGCTGCCCGAAGAGAGGCAGTCTACACTCGGCGAGTTTTGATCATCCGTACATCCCAGTAGAAGCACCGCTACTCTCCTGTGGGGGATTCAGGTGCACAGCCATCATCTCACGTATCTGCCCCTCTATCCTCTGAGCCTCCTCCATTAGGGGTTCTGGATCCAGATGGACTGCAGGTAGAAGTCCGTCTAGGCACGCGATTATTCCCGCTGCTGCACGGGCATCGGGAATCGTCCCTTGGCCAATCTCTCCATCCGACTCTGCTAGTATCGCCAGTGCGTCAATCCCTCTTCTCCTACACTCTCCCATCATCACTCCGGTCATGCCCCCCACTACTCCTTGTTTCAGAAGAGGAACGCCGATTCCCTTGAGCACGTCGTGGGTAGAATCCGTGGATCCTAGCCCCAGAATCGAATCCGTCCCCGGATCTTCGTCGAAAATACTGTGCAGACTCTCTATTCCGTGTGCGAATGAATCGACCATTATAGTAGAACTCACTCCCGAGTCCTCTATCCAGTCGATTATTCCAGATGATAATGGAAGATTGAGCTCAGATGGGATATGTATCTCCGATGCGATAAGTACCACCTTATCGCACTTCTCCATGTTGCATATGGGCTCTCCAGCATAGAATCTCAGCGGAGGCAGGGGCTTGCCATCTTGGACCAAGCACATCGGGGGGAGGTTTGGATGCCTGACGCCTCCGACGAGCTCTAAATCCAGCTTTTCCACCATGAAGTGTGCAACTATGCTGCTAACGAATCCTACTGACGGGAAACAACTAACCAGAAGAGCACCAGAAGCGTTCACGTCATCGCCGACCTCTACCAGAGGAGCCCCTTGCATGAATCTAGAAACCGCTCAATGGTGTTAATCGTTGTTACCGACCCGACTCGATTCCGAGGATAGTGGCGAGATGGGAGGAACAACGTACGACTTCCAGATATCTCCGTCCTCATGGAACAGGTTTGAGGAATGTCCTAGGAAATACTGGCTTTCCAGACAGAGGCTCCCTCGAAAAGCGAGCATGGCTGCCTCAATGGGTACCGCCATACACAACTCAGTTGAGGATCTGTGCAACTTGGATTTTTCCGGTAGGGAGCATGAAGAAATTGGTTGGTTCCATTATTCCTGTAGAGAGACTCTGCAGAAGAGGTGGGAGGAAGAAAGGAGATTATTCTCGGAGACTCCTAGACATCCTCGATGGAAGGATGAGTCATTCTCAGTAGCGCTCGACGGACTGTCCGGGGCTATCTCCATACTTTTCGACAAGGCGATGCTTCCATTGGAGGAACTATCATCGGTCACCGTAAAGACATGGAAGCAGGTTCAGGATATTGTCGTCGCAACCGAAGCAAACCTGGAGTCCAAATGTGGACGATTGATAGGGCGACTAGATCTTCTTATCAAGGATCTTGAGGATGAGGATAATGGTGGATTAATCGTTGCTGATTTGAAGACAGGAAAGCCACCGGAAAACGAACTTAGCGAGAAGGTAAGCAGGCAACTACTGTTCTACAGAGATATAATGAAGGAGAATGTAACTGAAAATCAGGACCTTCGGGCGGAGGGTTGGTACTCTTCCAACAATACAGTTTACCGAGCCGAAGGACCGCCAATCTTGGAAGACGCCATAGGGGCATGGGAGATGATGAAACTGACTGAAACCCCATTCCAGGCCACTCCTAGCGAAGATGCCTGTTCATTCTGCGAGTGGAAGGCATGGTGTCCCGGATGGTGGGAAGCGAAGTACGAGGGAGAGCTCAGCCACGGAGGGATGTTCAGAGACGAGGTAGTGAGGCTGGTCAGGCTTGACCAAGAATCGGGCGCGGCTCTTTTCGAGCGAACGACTCCTGTAGGGGGCGATGGAGAACTGAGGGGGTCTGAACACCGCTTCGGGGCGCTCCTTAAGGGGAGATGTCTGGAAAAGATACGACAAATGGATCAGGCAGAACTAGACGGATACCTATTCCTGGGCAGTATCATGTTCGGTGGTAAGACCGCACGAATGGGGGACTGGTCGGAGATTCTCCCTTGGTCTCCTCTACTCCGGTCTGTGAGAAATTGAGTCCAAAACGCCTCGGGGGTCTCCCTCGAACCTTTCAGGAAAGTTTACCATGAATTTCCAAAGAAGGAGTAGGGTAGCCCCAGCATCCGCATCTGCGCTATGGGATCTCTCAAGTGATATCCCGAAGCGTTCGCAAAGAACGCCTAACCTGTGCCCTCCCGGGATATCCAGGGTCCTTGCTAACTCAAGAGTGTCCACCAAGGCTAGCGGAGAGGGCGCCTTTCTCCCAATTCGTATGCATTCCATTTCAAGGAACCTCCAGTCGAATGCTACGACATTATGGCCTACAATTATCGAACCTTCAATCATCTCGCAGACAGAGTCCAGGTGCGCACCGAAACTTTCCGCATCTATGACATCCTCGTCGAATATGCCATGTACGTTACTAGACTCGACGGGAATCCTACACCCTGGGTTAACTAGCGATTGCATACTAAGTTTCGAGCCATCAGAATCACTGCCAACCAGTGCGAACTGCACCACTCTATCCTGCCTAGGATTGAACCCAGTGGTTTCCAAATCGAATCCAAGGACCCTGAACCCCTCAAGAAAATTAGAGACCACGATTCCCCGCTGCCGGCACCATCCATGAACCCTACCAAAGCCATTCTAGGTGGTCTGCCGTCCAACATGCATATGAGTGACCTTCCATTTCTGGTAGTATGACGGGACGTAGGCAAAGAATCACGATGCTTCTCGGGATCCTGATGATTTCCCATTCTCTGGCCGGATGCGGAGGAATAGGTCCAGGCAGCCCAAATGCGGCTCTAACATCAGACAGAGCCACCGTAAACACGGGTGAGACGATAAATTTCGATGCACGCACCTCGACCACTCCCAATCCGACGATTATCGACGAATTCAGATGGAACTTCGGTGATGGCGAGAAGAAGACAACAAAGCAGGGCGTCATCAGTCATGCGTTCGCAAAGGCCGGGAACTTCGAAGTGACAGTTGAGGTTTTCAATGACAATGGAGACTCAGACTCAGCCAGCATCCTAGTTTTCGTAAATGCGATACCAGAAATCATCCTCAACATTCCAGACTTCGTCAAGACCGGACAAGAGGCTAGACTCGACGCCAGTGACTCTTTCGATCCCGAGGGAGGAGGGGTGGAGATTGTGTGGGACTTCGATGCGAACACCGATTCAGATGGAGACAGCGACCCTCTAAATGACGTCGATGCAAGCGGCCCAGTGACTAGGATTACAGTTACCGAAGCCGGGAATATCACTGGGGCCGTAACGGTCTCAGACGATAGCGGAGGGAAGAATATCACGCTTTGGACCCTCAGAGTCGTCTCTCGTACGTTCAGGATTGTTTGGGAAGAAGTATTCGTCGACTACGACTGGTCAGGCTACCTAGAGCAGGGCGAGACTCATGAGATTCAGTTCCAACCCGGGGAAGGAGCCAGGCTAATCGATGTGTCCGCAACCCTCTCCCTAACTCGAGATATCCTCCCAATCACTTGGCCTGAGGACAATTTCACCCTAGAGGTAGACATCCCTTCCTCCGGATGGTCCTACACCGTTATCACAACTCAGGATAATATTACAGAGAACTCATCTGCAATAATCGAGAGGACTGAAATGAATCCTTCTCCAGAATCCGATTACACAGTTTTCGCAGACTCCAAGGAAGAACTGGAGCAGTCGCTTCTCGGAGATCCCTATGGAAGATTTGGACAGGGAAACTGGTTCTGGAGGATTACCGCACTGGAATGCGATCCCGATACTCCTGTAGATGGAGTGGATCCAGACCAAGGTAACGATTGGACTCTTCAGGCTCAATTTGTCGTATTGGTCCTGAGGGTAAGTGAAGTAAGCGTCTGACGACATCGAGCGAAGACCTTTGAACCCCCAGTCACTGGGATCATCGTGGCAAAGTCGTTCGAGATCACGAAGGTTTCCATTCGAGAACGCCTAGTAGTAGATGCCAAGGTGGGCATGAAGGACCCCCAGGACTACGACTTCTCCCCCAGAGCGAACCTCTCAGGCACCACTCTGAGCATAGTCAACGAGTCAGGGGAGCCCTCATCTACTTTTGAGCTGGACGAGGAGCAGGTCATAACTGCCGAGAGGGACAGGATGCTAGAACTGAGAGTCAAGTTCAACGTACAGGGCATGCATGGTGTTCTTACTCACAGAACACCACAGCCGATGACAGGCCCGAAGTCGAAGAAGCTAGCCGAGCCAAGTTGGAAGACCATCCTGCCTCTGTCAATGTGACCTCGCACCGTCGGGATTAAGCCGGGTCCTACAGTCCAACACACGCTGGACCCATAGTGTAGCCTGGATATCACATGAGCTTGCGGAGCTTGTAACCCGTGTTCGAATCGCGGTGGGTCCGCCACCTAGTAGACGAAGAAGAAGGGCGACCGGTTCAATAGTGAGCGTACTGGGGGCGGTCCTAGGACCCATAGTGTAGCCTGGATATCACTCTAGCCTCCGGAGCTGGAAACCCGTGTTCGAATCGCGGTGGGTCCGCCATCTGTACACTTTCCATTTCCATAACACCCTTCAACCATGGCTTCCTGTGAGTACCATGGCCTTCATCTCACAGAGACGTATCGACTTCCCGATGGTAGACCTGGCTAAGATAGTGTACTACCCTCGTTTCTGGGACCTGGCGCATAGGTTCTACGAAGAGTCCTGGGAATTCACCTGCGGCATGCATTACAACGAAATCCTCTCCGAGAAGAAAATTGCATTCCCACTAGTCCACAGCGAGGCGAAGTTCCTCCATCCTATTTCCTACGGTGATGCCGTGGAGTGTACAATCACGGTGCCCAGAATCGGGGAAACCTCCATCACATGGCACTACGAGTTCAGGAACCAGCACGGCACACTCTGCTGGACGGCCAACCAAGTCACTGTCTGCACAGACATGAACGACGTAAAGAGTAAGATGGCTGTCCCCGATTGGATGAGAGACTGCCTAGCTAAGATCGAATCCTCATGACTACTCTCTAGGCCACTTCTTCGATAGTGCCTTACTAAGCGACTCGTCCATCGTCGCATCCCACCAGTTAGCCCCTCTCCAGACAGCATACTTCCCCCTTATTCCTCTCATATCCGCTCCATCCAGCCTCGCTCCTTGGAGGTTGGATAGGCCAAGTCTGGCCTTAACCATCCTAGCCCCTCTAAGATCAGCGCCATCCAGTGCCGCCTTCATCAGGTTAGCGCCCTTGAGTGACGCATTCCTTAGATCAGCACCCGAAAGGTCTGCACCCTCTAGGTCGGACCTATCTAGAATCGCCCTCCTTAGGTTGGCACCGGATAAGTCAGCTCCTCGCAAGTCCTCCCCAACATGCGATGTGAATGACCAGTCTTTGCTATCGCCTTCTGTCACATCCTCACCTCTTTAGAGACAACTGGTCAAGATGGTCCCTTCCTGCTTCGGTAAGAACCACGAACGCATTCTTCCTTGGTCTTCTTCGCGGATACTCCAAGAAAGATCCAGATCCACCCTGACCACCCTCAAGCATTCTCCCTATGTACAATGATATGTTCCACTTTTTCACCGATCTCTTAGTCCACTTGCCGGTCTCTACAACTAGCCTCCTTATTTCCCTAGGAGGGGTATTTCCCTCTTTCTCAACCGACCTCATGTATTGTATCGCAGCCAGAATAATATCAGACTTATTCTCGATTCCGCACGAGTCCAGTAGTCTGGCGAAAGAAGTCCCTCTATCCGGAAAGCCACTGGACCCGATTGCCTCAAGAGTCATCTCCATGGCCTCCTGCCTGGCGATTCTCACACGCGAGAGAGTCGACGACCATGTATCCTGACTGGTAACCTTCAGCCATCTATCGCTTGCCTCTTTGGTGTAGTCAGCCAGATTGATGTCTTGTGAACCTAGTCTTAGAAAGAGCCCCCCTAGCCTTTTCGAGTCCTTTGCAGGCATGGTTAGCCCTGTACGATGTCACTTATCAGGTTATTTTTTCTATTATTTCTTTAACATCTCAGGGACTGGTAAGTAGCCGTGAAATTCAAAGAGCATCAGCATAACGAAACCCTGTGAGCGGGGAATCTGGCGACGGTTATCCACTGGTTTTGCACTCAGAGGCCGACCCCTCCAAATTGGGTGGTACCGCAGTATGCGGCTTCTCAACTGTGGGCTCTGTCGGAGTCATTGCGACATCTCACCTCATCAGCTCACTGAAGCTTAGCCCGATGGGCACTGTTCTTCATCCTCAATTTCCTGCAGTAGCGCTGATTCACGATTCCGTGCCTAAGCACCCTGTGAGAGTATACCAGGGAGATGGAATTGGTGTTTTCACATCAGAAATCCAATTCACCAGCGAACACGACGTCTACTTTGCCAATACTGTTCTCGAGTGGTTCACCAAAGGTGGCTTTGACAGACTGATTGTAATCGATGGAGTCGTTAGCAATGAATTGGGGATTAAGGAGGACAGCGAACTTTGGGGGGTATCCTCAACCTCGGTAGGGCGCGAACAACTTGACAATTCGAGCATCCAGAGGATCCAGCAAGGAGTAGTTACTGGAATAGCAGGATATCTCATCGCTGAGGGAGAAAGGAGAGGCTTAGACGTCACGGCACTACTTGCCGAGTGTAACCCCATGTACCCTGATGCAAGAGCAGCCATCATTGCAGTCGAGGGCCTCAGTGAGTTGGTAGGGGTAGAGGTCCCCGTCGAGGGTCTGCTAGAGGATGCGAGGAATATCGAAGAAAAGGTTAGGGAAGCGTTCGAGAAAGCTCAGTCCAACGCTCTTCCTGCTCCCGACTCAGATGACGATGAAGACGACGTACCAATGTACTGATCAATAGAATGGATTGGTACCAGCATCGTGATCTGTCATATCGACAACTGCCGTTATTTCTGGAACCCCCTCAGTAATCATGACCTCTATCCCTTCCTTCAGAGTTACATCCACCATGCCACAGCCCTGGCAACCACCTCCAAAGGAGATCATTGCCTTCCCATCATCCACACCCACGAGATCAACGTGACCACCGTGAGCCGCGACTAGCGGATTCACCTTGCTTTCTATTACCTCTGCAACGGATATGGAGACTTCATCTATCCAGAGAGGATTTGGATTTTCGAAACTAAATCCCCCACCCATTAGCGTCTCCTTGTAGTCCAGAATAGTTCCGTCCAGATAGGGAGCGCTCCTAGAACCAACGAAGACTACGAGACCGTCAACTTCTGTTTCGATGTCATCATCCGATGCATCATCACTTGATATGAGTTGCAAGTCATACTGGAAGCCCTTCGGGCCTCTTCCAAGTATCACGATCTTGAGTGCCACATCGTTGTCATCCGCCTGTTCGGCGAACTTGTCCAGCATCTCCCTGGCCTTCTCGGTAATCTGTAGCATTGTTTGTTGCAGGAAACCCTCATTCTTCAACCTGTTCTTCTTTCAGACAAACTATTCACCTGACACCCAACCCACTGGACGTGGCGACAGACAGACTGGGAAGGCCTCTGAGAGATCTCAGGATTTCTGTTACAGATAGGTGCAACTTCAGATGTAGGTACTGCATGCCTAGGGAGAAATTCGGAAAGGGCCACGACTTCCTCCCAAAGAATGAGATTCTGACATACGAAGAGATACACAATTTCGTCAAAGCATGCAAACCTCTGGGGCTAAGAAAGGTGAGAATTACCGGCGGGGAACCTCTTCTAAGGCAGGACCTCCACCATCTAGTCAGACAACTATCTGCCATGGAAATGGAAGTCGCACTCACAACAAACGGATCACTTCTGGAAAATAACGCAGCAAACCTAGCCCAATCAGGACTCTCAAGAGTCACAATCAGCCTAGATGCAATTGACCAAGAGGTACATTCCAAAATAACAGACTCTAAAGTCCCAGTTATAGATATCCTAGACGGAATCTCAGCAGCAACCAGATACGAACTGGGGCCTGTGAAGGTAAACTGCGTGGTGCAACGCGGGGTAAACGAGCATCAGATTCCCAAGCTAGTCAGAAAATTCAGAGGTACTGGCGTTATTGTGCGATTCATCGAATTCATGGACGTCGGTAGCACAAATGGGTGGACACAGGGCCAAGTCGTGCCGACTTCCGAGATTATCGACTTCCTTTCCAGTGAATTCGATCTTACTCCTTTAGCAAGGAAATCTGCTAGCGATGTGGCCTCTAGATGGGCTCACTCAGACGGTTCGGGAGAGATCGGATTCATATCTTCCGTTTCACAACCATTCTGTGGAGATTGCGTGAGAGCCAGACTTTCATCCGATGGCAAGTTTTTCACCTGCCTTTTCACAACCATTGGTCACGACATGTCCGCCTTGATTAGGTCTGGTGGGAACACGGAGGGTCTCACTTTGTCTATAGAAGAAGTATGGTCCGCTCGAAAAGACAGATACAGCGAGGAACGCTCCTCGGGTGCAATCTCCCTCCCTAGGTTGGAGATGTCCTACATCGGCGGATGAATGGACATAGCGGCCTCAACTACTGCTTCCCAAGGGGCAGCGGTCCTGAAGGAAGGCTTTCCATAACCGGAAATAGCAGCTAAATGTCCTTTCTGCCTAAGCGACTCAACAATCTTTCGTGGACTGGGGGGAGCACCGGTTCCAAGCCATGCGGCCAGGTCGTCCACAACAATCAGGTTGCAGGAATCAATCACCTGCGACTCCTCCGCGAGGTGTCTGACGCTCTTGGCGACCCTCCTCCTCTCGATTTCGAAGCTCTTCTGGTTCCAACCTGCTGGGTCATCGGGTATGAAAATGGGTCCACAGCTCTCCAATGCTCGTTCTTCAGACATTGAAGACATAGCCTCCCTATCGCCGGTAGGTCCTATCCATAGGGGACCGGACACACGGGCGTCTTTCCTATCCACTGGAAAGTTAAGTGGGAGCATGCAGTGCATCGGAAGAATATCTACTCCACTTTCTATCTGTAACCCAGAATCGATTGAAGCGGCAACCTCCTCCTTACACGGGGCGAAGACCCTCCAACCAATTCTTTCTTCCAATTCATTTGCTGAAGAGACACTCTTCATGACTCTGAATGATACCCTAAGGTGATGGGAGTCCCAAACCGAAAGTAGTGGCTCAATCGCCCTATCGTGTCTGGCAGCTATTCTGGAGATATTAGACAGCATCACCCTCATTCCAGAGTCATGGGCCAGGCAATCAGTCCTAACTCTGGCACCATACCTCCTCATCAGAGCGGTTTTGGAGGATCCAGTCAAAGCAGCCGTATCCGTCGCGCTGACCTCCATCACTCCACTCCTGGCCATTGATTGCATGGCTGAATCAATGAATGGGGCGGGTGAACCATATGGGTCGATGTCAATCCAATGTCTTCCACTACTGAGAACTGCTGCCCTAAGGTCTCCTTGGAAGGTTTGCAAGTCACCAACCCCATCAGATGGCGGGAACTCCTTGTGAGAGAACCTAGCCCAGTCTAAAGATTCGTTCTCCAAATCAACTATTGTGGCTGAAATTCTAGACGATATCTCAATTGGTAACTCATTCAGCCATCTCCTTGCTCTGAGGCCTGAGGCAGTAAGCCCATCGAGAGCGTAAACTGTACCATCACCGAGCATGCCCTCTTCCATCGCATGCCTGAACAATAGAACGCTCCGAGTCCTGCTCCCAGCCATTGCCGGATTGTAGAAAACCTCTCCAGAAGACTTTACAGACGGGCCCTGCGCATCTTCCGGAAGTTGGGGCAGGAGCATCAGAGTCCTTCCTTCGCGATGAGGAAAGGCCCCGTTGCCGAATGACATGGCTCCCGCAGGGCAACCCGACAAAAGGAATTACCAACGATTAGTAGTGAGAGAATACAACTTCTGGGTCAGAATGCGTAACTCTTCTACCATTCGAAACTACTTGTCCTACAATTCTACTTCCTGGGAGCCGTTCACTAAGCCATCTCTCAGCCGAATCAGCACATTCTTGTGATACAGCCACCACCATTCCCATTCCCATATTGAAGATCCTATGCATCTCCAGTTTGCTTACGGATCCGATTTCAGATATCCACTGAAATTCTGGATGGGGGTCTAGCGGCATCTGTATTTCCCAACCCAGAGTACCATGGAGACGAAGCAAGTTCGACAGACCACCTCCCGTGATGTGCGCGATGGCCTTTATGCAATCAGGACCAACCACCCCCCCAACTCTCCTTGACTCCAGCACCAGCTCAACTACCGGATCAACGTAGATTCTTGTAGGGTTCAAAATCACCTCAGCCAAAGTGGGGCCTATCTCCTTCTCGGAGAACCTTCTGACTTCTCTATAATCATGGCTTGGGTCGAACGGACAACAATCTTCTAATGAGCAGCCAGACCTCTCAATCACCGCTCTGACAAGGGTGAATCCGTTGGAGTGAATCCCACTGCTGGGAAGGCCAATCAGTACATCCCCTTCCTCAAGATTCTCTCCTGTGATCCCCCCTCCCTTGGGGAACCACCCTAGTGCGGTTCCAGACAGGTCTAGTTCCTTCACGATTCCTGGGAGCGTAGCCGTCTCCCCTCCCGCCAAAGTAACCCTTGCCATATTGCATGCACGAGAAAGAGATTCGCCCAAGGACGAGTGAACCTCAGGGTCTGCCTCTGGGACTGCTATGTAATCTACGAATGCAAGGGGCTCAGCCCCAACACAGATTAGATCATTCACGTTCATTGCAACACAGTCAATGCCGACACCACCCAATTGTCCTACATTGCTTGCGATTTGCAATTTGGAACCAACACCATCGGTCGCTAGTGCAAGACAAGAGTCACCGAATTCGATAATCCCCCCGAATCCTCCTGGGAGGTGGACCGGAGCGCCAAGCTCACCTGGAGCCCTGCTAGAAGAGCCCAATGAATCGATTAGACTAGCCACCGCCTTGGCTTCTAGATCTATATCCACCCCGCTAGACGCGTAGTCCATCGGCTCGCCCATAACTAGGCGCACAGAGACAGCAACTTCATTGTCTCGGAAGGACAATCTCAAACGCTGGAAATCTAATGAAAAAAACCTCGTTTTTCAGCCAATAGAGGTGTTTTTTTGGCCTTACTTATAAAGATAATAATCAATAATCTCTATATGTAAAAGGTATTTCGCGGGGGCACGGATAGTGTGAACACTATGTACAACAAGAAAATGATAGCAATGATGCTTACTCTGAGCATGCTAGCGGCTAGTCTCGCTGGATGCGCAGGGGGGGACGACGACGACGATACGTCTGACTGGACCATTTCGATGGCCAGCGACGTTCAGGTAGTCTGGGTGGAGTCCGGATGGGACCCCATTATCCCCAACCTGAATGCCGGCGAGATGTGTGACGTAATCATCTCGGCGATGACCAAGACGGATGAGCGCGACCAGGTAGTCGACTTCACCAGGGCTTACTACACCAGTAGCCAAGGTGTGATCGGCGGATCCGGTGCAGCGGCCATCACAGCGGTGGCTGACCTCAACGCAGCAGGTACGACCATCGGTGTCCAGTCGGGGACAACTTCGGACCTGTACGCCAACGAGAACCTCGGCATGGCGACAATCAGTGCCTTCGAGGACTTCCCATCGGTCATCACCGCTCTGAACAACGGAGACGTCATGTACGCAATGGGCGACGCACCCGTTCTGTCCCTAGAAGGAACCCTGATGGTGACCTTCTCAGACGAGAACTTCGGGTTCGCAGTCCGCGAGACCTCTGGGGAACTCCTAGACGCCCTCAACATGGCTATCGGCGCTGTAGTCGACTCAGGCGAGTACGACATAATCTACGGGGCCTCCTTCGACGGAGCAGTCACATTAGCAGACGATAGAACCTCTGACACGGCAACCGCTTACCCGGCGCCTAGCGAGGGGTCCACTCTGACTGGAGTTCTAGAGTCCGGGCAGCTGAAGGTCTGCACAGACCCGTTCTATCCTCCATTCGAGAGCTACGACGCTGACAACAACGTCGTCGGATTCGATGCAGATATGGCACACGCCGTAGTCGACGAGATTGCAGCTCACTACATGGGAACCGCGAACCCAGTGTTCGTAGCCCCAGCGGCTCCAGCGACAACCATCAAGATTGGAGCAATGTATGACTCTACAGGGGGGATCGCGAACTTCGCACCCGGTTTCGATTACGCTACAGGAGCAGCAATAAACGCGCTGAACGCCATGGGAGACGACTACGTCTTCGAATTGGTTTACGGCGACACTGGATGCGACGGGACGACTGCAGGGACCTCTGCACAGAGCCTTGTTGATTCGGGAGTAGTTGCGGTTGCCGGAGCAGCATGCTCAGGCGCCTCAATCGGAGCCAACGCGGTTCTCTCCGCGGCAGGAATCCCGATGATCTCCTTCGCGAGCACCTCACCAGCCCTGAGCGATGCAACCGCCTACCCACACTTCTACAGAGTGGTCCCAAGCGATGCGATCCAGGGCGAGGCAATGTCTGACATGGTCGGAGCAGCTGGAGTGACCAGCCCAGCCCTACTGCACATGGTGAACGCCTATGGCGCCGGTCTCGCTGATTCGTTCAAGGCTAACTGGGAGGCAGCTGGCAATACCATTTGCACCCAGGCCGGCTACGATGAGACCACCCTGACCGATGCGTCTAGCATCGTACAGGGAGTCATCGATGCTGGAACATGCGATTCAGTCGTGCTGATTGCGTACAATACCGATGCAGCACTAATCCTCGAGACAATGGCCGGTCTGGGAGCAACCCTCCCGGTCTTCGGCTCTGATGGATTCGCTGGAGAGGCAGCCCTGGAATCGTTCAATGCGCCTGAGGTAACCAACGGCGTTCAGAACACCAAGCCAAGGGCAGCTTCCGGAAGCGGCGACTTCGCTGCTACCTGCGCCGCTGACACAGTTTGCTCTGCTGGAATCTTCACTTCCGAGGCATACGACGCAGTAATGATGATCGGACACGCGGCAATGATGGAGGACGGAGCTAACATGGCAACCCACATCAACATGGTCGGTAGCGGTGACGGATATTCTGGAGCAAGCGGCAACCACGTGTTCCTGGCCAACGGAGACGTTGGCGGTTCTGGATACGATGTCTGCACATTCCACCACGTGCCAACGTTCGGCCAGTACTTCAACTGCGACAGGATGTGGACTGCGACCGGCGGACTAGCCGACGTAGTCTTCGCAGGCACCACCGTGAAGCTTGGTTTCTTGGGTGACGCAACGAGCACCGCGATCGGCGACTTCTGGGTCCCATTCCAGGCAGCAGCTGGAATCGGTCTTTCCCTGGCGAACACAATTGCATACAGCAATGGCGTACAGTTCGAGATAGTTTACGGGGACACGGCTTGTGACGGAACTACCGCGGCCACCGCGGCCCAATCTCTAGTCGATGCAGGAGTATGGGGAGTAGCCGGAGCAGCATGCTCAGGTGCTTCAATCGGAGCCAACGCTGTGCTATCCGCAGCAGGAATCCCAATGATTTCCTACGCCAGCACATCACCTGCACTGAGTGACGCCACCTCATACCCCGACTTCTTCAGGGTCGTCCCAAGCGACGCTGGTCAGGGTATGGCATTGTCAGACCTGTTGACCGCAAACGGGGAGTCGACCGATGGCGTGGCGCTAATCCACATGGTTAACGCATACGGTGCAGGTCTAGCCGACTCGTTCAAGTCTAACTGGGAGGCGGCAGGGAACACCCTTTGCACTCAGGTCGGCTATGACGAGACTACCACAACGGACTACTCATCGGTAGTACAGGCAGTCACGGACAACGCGTGCACATCTGTAGTAGCGGTGTCCTACAACTCCGACGGAGGAATGATCATCGGGGAGCTGGCAGGAGCTGGGTTCACTGGGCAAATCTACGGTACCGACGGTATCGCAGAGACTGCCATAGGGAACTACACCAGCGCAGACAACCTGAACGGCGTCATAGCGACCAAGCCCGCAGCAGCGGCAGCAAGCGAGGTCTCCCAGACCTTCGATTACCTGTGCGCTACCACGCCACCATGTGGCCAGGGTATCTTTACCGCAGAAGCGTTTGACGCTCTGACCATGCTGGCGTTCTCCGCCTTCACCTACCTGTCCACACCAGGCATCACGCCCTCTCAGGCGATTGCAGGCACGGCAGGAGCAGGATGGAACGGTGCTTCTGGCACTATCACTTTCCTCGCAAATGGTGACACACCGGGATCCGGTTACTGCATCGGGTCTTACACGGGGTCAGTCGCAGCCGACGGCACAGAGTCTCTGTCGTTCGACTGCAACCAGCACTGGGGCGCCAACGGAATAACTGATCTCTGATCAGATAGGCATTTTGTACACGTAAAGGCACCTTGGCGGTCTTCGGCCCGCCAAGGTGCCCCCAACAACAATGATTACTCCGACACCCCCACACATGGGAGGAAGTCAGGCCGGGGGGAAGGAAGATGGAGTTAATTTCCAGTTTGACCAATATCAAGGAAGATCATTGGGATAAACTGAACAGAGGAAGGAAGAGACTCATAATAGCGACTCTGATCATAGCGGACGCTTTCTATGGCCTCCTTAACCAAATAAGCTCCTTGAACCTTCTCGACTACCTACTAGGCGGCAACCTCCCAAATGACATGGTATGGCTCTTACAAGTCTTCCAAGCCATCTCCTGCGGCTTCTTCTTCGTCAAGATACTCTACGATGACGCGAAGCCCAGTCTTCTACGTAGCATCGGTGTGGCCGCATCGCCCCTCTTCCTCCTTTTGATTGTGCTAATCACTCTGGAATTCCTATTCAGTGGCCTAGAATCCACAGCAATGATCACTTTCGACTCCGTTTCCATAGGTAGGGACACGCTCACCCATTCGTCGACATACCTCTCCATAGCGATCGGACTCACTCTAACCTACAAGGTACAGAGATATGGGAACTTTGCACAGTCAGAATTCTTCATGGTGGGGATGTTCGCTGTTTTCGTCCTCTCTTGGACCGATGCGTACTCTCCTCTGTTCGATGCACCGAAAGATGGAGTGCTGGTGTGGTCGCTGTTGTTCAGGGTTGTAGTCGCGGCATTCATCATAACGGGAGTTTTTGGGATCATGATTGACCTGTTAGTATACCGGGGATTCAGACTCAGAAACGCGACACCTCAAGTCATGATGATAGCCTCCCTGGGTGTCGCCCTCGCACTGAGAGCGATCTTCTATCTCAGGTTCTCCTCCAAGAAGAGGCAATTCTACCCAGACCTCGACATCAGTACCCAAAGCATCCAGAAGTGGTCTCTGCCCACTAACAAACTGAGATTAATACTGGGCGACAGGTCTCTGAATGATAGTGAAGACGCCAATGGAAACGGAGTCTTTGATGTCGAAACGTACACCCAACAGCATGTCGATCAGGGATTGCTCCCGCTAGGATCACAGATTGGGGACATAATTCCCGGAACTGGTGAGGACCTCGACGGGGATGGGAGGTTCGACAGGAACCCCGGCAAATACACGCACAACAACTGCGAGCAATCCACCGATCCAGATACAGGGGAACTTCTGTTCGACGAGGCAACCGGCGAACCCGTACTAGAGAGGATTGTATCAGAGGGATGGAGCTACGAAAACCCAAGTTCAGGAGGTTCCAAGCCAGCCTTGGAGTTTTATGATGTTGATAACCTCGCGAGGGACCCTATCACCAACGAACTCATGCCATGCGTAGTCGAAGCAACAAACCACTACGTCTTCTTCAAGGGGGCAGTAGCCGGGACAATATTCGCATCTGCAATACTCCTCTACCTATTGCTGACTAAGACTCGACTTGGAATGCGAATGAGGGCGGTGGCTGACAACCCTGACCTTGCAGCGAGCAGCGGTATCAACGTCGAGAGGGTGCAGATGACTAGTGCATTTCTGTCTGCGGGAATATCCGGAATAGGCGGAGCAGTATTCGCCATGACCGTCCTTTTCAATCCGGGAACTGCATTCAATCTTCTTCTGCCGGCATTCGCTGTGATTGTCCTAGGGACCATCGGCTCGATTCCGGGTGCCATATTCGCGTCGATAATCGTCGGACTAGTGAGAGCAGTCTCCACACCAGTACTCCAAGGAGTTGGATTCCCTCTAGACAGATCGAATTACGCCTCCCTACAAGACATAATGCCCTATGCCTTCCTTATTGCAATCCTTCTGGTGATGCCCCAGGGTATAGGGCATGCATGGGAAGAATGGAAGATAGAGAGGATGAGGAAGAAAGCCGATCCGGACCTCGACGAGACCAGGAACGCAAGAGCAGCGCTGGCTTTCCTTCCAACGGGAATCCTAGGACTGCATCACTGGCGTGGAGGGAGGGCGGATAAGGCCCAGACTTTCTCTTTGATTGCATTTACAGCATTCTTGTTCCATCGATTCTCATCGTTCATTAGCAAGGAATCTCTGGCCGACGGTAGCTGCGGTGTGGTCTGTTCTCAGCCAATAAATGAAATGGAGGCGGAACTGGCACATCTCCAACTAATCACCAAACCATCCGCAGAGCAAGCACTTCGAATCGACGAGCTTGACGCGGAAATCGCGAATTACTCGATGACAAATCTAGAGGTCCTTACAGGGAGGGGAGATGGGACTCTATTGCTGGAGGACTCCCCCTACTTCTCAGAATCACCATCCCATCTGGACGAGTCATGGCTAAATCTGATGCAGACTGAGATTCAGACAATGAACATAATCTCTGATACTGGAGATATAATTTGGCCGCTCATACCACTATTGCTGTGGGTATTCGCGATATTCGAGGGCATCAGAATCCTAAAGCGAGATGACTCAATAATCCTCGACTTCAACAACGATGGTTTCGTCGACGGAGAGGATATTAAATACGCCCTCGATGCAAATAAGGATGGCGTCGTGAACATTGACGATTTCCGCTACACGCTATTACCAGATGGAGGTAAAATTAAGCACACTATCGAAGCATTAATTTTCAAAATCAAAGCCTTATTTTCTGGGATATCAGCCGCTATTTACGGTGTGAAATCTAAAATCAAGCCTATTGACGACTGGCATTCAGATGCAATTGCATCAACTAATGCATGGATAAACCACCAGGCAACATCTGGCATTACCTGGGTCAAGGGGGGGGCATCAAACGCATCATCCAAATTGGGTTTAGGGTACTCCCCGGACGGGTATGGGAGGAAAGGTAGAGTTGGGTCTAACTTAGCCTTCCTGCTCCTTATGGTGGTGCTTCTAGCATTCCTTTGGTGGCTCCCGATCACGGGGTCCGAGACATGGAGGGCGGACAAACTGTTCCAAGTGTCTAACGTGGTTTCCACGTTATGCATATTCATCTTGATGTGCTTCTCTTTGAACCTTCATACCGGTTACACCGGGATGGTGAATTTCGGGGTAATATTCTTTGTAGCAATCGGGGCAATCTTAGTCGGTATCCTTACCGCGCCAAAGGAGATGAACGGATATGGCTGGGGGACGATTCCAGCCATAATTGCAGCCTTGGCGGTCGCTGCAGCAATTGGATGGGGACTGGCATACCCCACTGCCCGACTGAGAACAGATTACTTCGCAATCGTCACCATTTCATTGGGTGAGATGCTCAAGTATATGATGCAAGCAGAACCCCTCCTTAGAACCGGCATAATCGTATCCGCACAGGGGATATTCAGCTATCCGAAGCCACTGTACGAGTGGTGGTTCTGTGGAAACACCAAATACGGTCCGGAAGAGGAGATTACATCTGCCGCTGGTTTGACCAACTCCTGCCAGAGTGAAATGGTCGACTCTCCGGCAATGACCATCAGCGAGCTTCTTAATCTTGGAGAGCCCGCCTCTTACTTCACCTTCCTAGCTATAATTGGTCTAATCTCGGTAATTATGACTTGGCTACTCCTAGAGACTATTATGGCTTCTCCATGGGGCAGGATTCTAAAGGCCATCAGAGAGGATGAGGAAGTAGCACAGCACCACGGTCACAACGTCCTTACTCACAAGGCGACAAGCCTTGCGCTAGGTGCATCAATCGCGGCGCTCGCCGGTGCGCTCTGGATCTGGAAACTATCTGGCATAGAGGCCCCTTTCATGAATCCAGCAAAGTCAACCTTCCTGGTATGGGCGGCATTTGTTATTGGCGGGACTGCCAATAACAGAGGAATGGTAATCGGAGCCTTCATCATCGTGCTGATGGAGTTCGTCTTCAACGTCTTGGTTGCAGCAAGCACACCTGATCTCCCACTATACACCACGGCAGAAAAGATTGACAGGCTCTTCGCATGGTTAATTACGGAGCAATGGGAGGCAACAAGGGTTTTCCTGTTGATACTCCTATTTGGCTTAGCAATCAGATCGAGGGCGGTTATGGAGATTGGAATCTGCGGGGCAGCTCTTTTCGCGTTCACTGCTCTAGTGATGGGGGAGAGATCGATAATCGAGGCCACCGATATTACTGGAGAGGTCTCCATCTCGGGTGCCGGAATGGCATACGTCAAGCTCCTCTTAGTCGGTCTCCTAATGCTATTCTCCCTGAAGTACAACCCACGAGGACTTCTTCCAGAGGTCCCGAGTAGACCAGAAAGAAAGACAAGGGGCGAAACGGAATGAAACCGGCATTGAATGTCATGGGACTTCGAAAGATGTTCGGTGGGCTAGTAGCAGTAGACGATGTTTCGTTCAAAGTTGAAGAAGGTGAGTTCGTTGGCCTGATAGGTCCGAATGGATGTGGTAAGTCTACAACATTCAACTGCATCAGTGGCCTTCTAGAGAAAACCGCAGGAACCGTCGAGGTTTTCGGGGAAGACGTCACAGAAATGAGGCCTGATCAGATTCAGAAAGCCGGACTGACCCGGACATTCCAACACACCCGCCTATGGCGTGAGATGACCGTAATCGAGAACGACTTAGTCCCGCCAAGGAATCAGTTCGGCACGACAATTCTCGAGCGTGCGAGGTCTCTGTTCCTTCCATGGCGGAACCCGAAGGAGGAGGCTCGCATCGAGAGGGCATATTCTACCCTTGACCAACTCGAGGTCCCCCACATGGCACACAACCTGACAAGCGAGCTTTCCGGCGGACAGAGCAAATTGGTCGATATTGGCAGGTCAATGATGGGTGAGCCGAAACTGCTGCTTCTGGACGAGCCTGTAGCAGGAGTTGCCGGACCCCTTGCAATGAAGATTTTTAACAATCTCAGGAATATGGTAGATGAAACAGGGATTTCAGTCTTGATAATCGAGCACAACATGGACTTCATCCTCAGACAGGGTGTTGACCGAATCATAGTGATGAACGAAGGGGAGGTTCTCATGCAGGGCACTCCAGACGAAGTGAAGGGGAACAGAGAGGTTATCGAGGCATATCTGGGGGCCACAGGGGAAACAATTCAGGAGGAAGAATGACCAGAGTTCTAGATGTTTCAAACTTGGAAGGAGGCTATGGCTCTGTACAGATATTGTACGGGATCGACATGCATGTCGACGAGGGTGAGTTCGTGACGATAATCGGACCGAACGGATGTGGCAAGTCAACTCTAATCAAAACGATTTTTGGGATTGCTACATACTATGGGGGGGAGGTAGAATACAGGGGCCGTGATGTTTCTGGATGGCGAACAGATCAACTAGTCAATCATGGAATAGCATATGTGCCACAGGTGGACAACGTTTTCCCATCCCTCTCGGTCCTCGAGAATCTTCAGATGGGGGGGAACTCTTTGTCCAGAGGCATGCTCGGAGAGAGGGTCGATAGGTCACTGGAGATGTTCCCTGACCTTAGGAATAGGGAGTACGATCTAGCTGCCTCACTGTCGGGCGGAGAAAGGCAGATGCTGGCAATATCTAGGGCGCTAATTTCGGATCCCAAGTTTCTGCTGCTCGACGAGCCCACGGCGGCTTTATCTCCTTTGTACCAGCAGCAGATAATACAGAGTATTGATTCCCTTAGGGACAGAGGAATCACGATACTGATAGTCGAGCAGAATGCCAGGCTTTCCCTTGCTAGGTCCGATAGGGGGTACATCATCTCCAACGGCAAGGTGGTTCACACTGGAGATGCCCAGCAAATCCTGACCGATCCGGAGATAGGGGAGTACTTCCTGGGATCCACCGAGGACCATTAGTTACTCACTAATCCATCAGAGCCTTTGCCTGCTGTGCCCACATCATCTTCGAAACCCTCCCTGGCATCATTCCTAGCGCACCATTCACAGCCTCTGCGGTTTCCGCATCCATTCTGGAGAGTTGGTCATAGGTCCTAATGCCTAGGACTTTCAGTTTCTTCTGAGTCTCACCATCGACTCCCTTGATCTTAGTCAGATCATCCGACTTCCTGTCTCCAGCCTTACCTATCTGGGCCCATTTTATTTGAGCAGCACTCAGGTCTGCAAAGACCTCATCGCTCCCATCTTCGATAATGCTCGAAGATGCATTGTCGACCCCCTTCAACTCGAGCATCGTTGTCGCCTGCTTGGTCCAATCCATCTCAATGATCTTCCCTGGTAGCATCTCAAGAGCGTCATTCACTTTCCCAGCATTGGTTGAATCCATTCTGGACAATTGCTTGTAGGAGAAAACACCCAAAGAGTTGAGCTTCCTCTGAGTGAACTCGTCTATCCCGTTAATCAATGTCAGATCGTCAGATAAACTTCCTCCGAACTCACCAATCTTCTCCCAATCTATTGAGGACCTTCTCTTTCCGACCCTCTCAAGAATCAGCAACTCCCTCTTCTCATCCTCTACCTCCGAAGTGATTCCCTGTACGTCCTTACCGGCGATCTCTGCCTTCAGGATTGCATCTGCCAGCTTCCTCTTTGCAGCTGAGGCTTCGGCCCTTGCCTCCTTTGCCTCCTCCTCTTCCATCTCTGCGATTAATCGGGCCTCCTCGGCCTCGGCCTCCTCTACCTCGGCCTTCTTGGTTGCCTCCTCGACCTCTGCTCTGGCTTTCACAACCTCTTGCTCAGCCTTCTGAACCGCCTCGCTCGCCTCCATCGACTGGAGCTCTCTTTCGATTTCCTCCTCTTCCTTCTCCAGAACTAACTCTTCTAGCCGAGCTTCTTCCCTTGAGGCTTCCAGCTTCTCTTTCTTCTTAGCCATCCGTGCTTCCAGCTTCTTCATCTCGGCCTCGAGCTGCTCGATTTCTTCTTCTGAATCGCCCTCGACCTCGAGATCAGTCTCGTCCCCTGTGAAACTCACTTCCTTCGATACTTCCTCCTGTACCTCAACCTTCTGCCCCTCGCTCGGCCTGCTAACAAATCCGTCCATGAGTTCGGATACAACTTCCTGAATAACACTCAATGAATCCTTCATCCTATGTCCGTCATCTGTCTCGTAAAGAGTGACGTTCTCGCAGGATTCTTCGACCTTGCGCGAATAGCTAATGGGAACGACCTCATCGAACCTTCCATGCAATATAGCGGTGGAGTGGGCAGGAATTGGCCACGACATCCTTTCTGCGGATTCCATAAATTCCCATGGAAGAACGATGTCTAATTCGAAACCAGTGTACCGCCTCTCTCCTGTGGTTTTCCAAGCACTCCTACCCGTTTCTCCCATCCCTTCCCAGTTCTCTGCAAGTCCGAATGCAGGGGCTATCAACAGTAGCCTGATGTCCTCGTTAGGCCTCATTGACGACGCGTTAGCCGCAGCCAGTCCGCCCATGGAAGAACCGACGACCAAGTCATACTCTCCTTCGTCCAAGTGTTTGATCAGAAGCTCCGTTTGACTCGCTATGCTCCATCCTAGCTCAGACATCTTCGGTGCCGTAACCTCCCATCCAAAGGCCTCCCTCATGTAGGTGGGCTTGGATCCGGTTGGACTACCTTCGAATCCATGTGCGAAAAGCACCCGCAGGACTAGCCCTCCAAATCACAGAATGAGAGCCCGAAGAAATCGCTCTCTGTGGCCTTTCTTACCATGGTTGTATCTCCCTCGTCCAATATCCTCATGTGAATCTCTGCAGTAACCTCGACGGTTGCCTCGAAGAGGTGACCGCCCCTGACAGCATGACCGTCATCTGAGGCTACAATGTGGATGTGAGTGAAAGCCCCATCTGGGCCGGGAGCCAGGTTGCCCTGCATCGAAAGTAATTCCATCGGCTCCTCAATCTTCATCTTCTGATAAATTCCGTCAGAGTCAAGGAACCCTATTTCTGTCCCCCTGACCCTCCCTATTCCGCTGGTAATTGCTGCAGTGCTAATTCCATGATTGCTCAGACTCCTAATGGCATCATGTAACCCCTCTCCCTTGTCCAGCCTTATGATCAGGTCACGACCAAATCGTCTAAACTCCATGCTTGTCGATTAGGGTTCTAGACTTCAATATCACCATATCTAAATCAGTCTGGAGGACTCGCATTCTAACTTGCAGTAGAAGTAAAAAAAACTCAGAAAAGCATCCTGAAGGAGTTTCATTTCTCCACTGGAAGTAGGGGGGTTGGAAAAAGCAACCATACTGTTCATAGGCCGTGCCCGCAGAGTAGCAAAGCCCGGCGGAATGAAACATGACAATAGCGATTCATGATTCCCATTCTAGATGGAGAACATTCCTTGAGGACGCAAAGGAAGATGAGATAACATCAATCCTTGCCAGACAACTTACAAACCCGGTAATGGAGATTTCTTTCCATGAACTCGAATCCTTTGATCCAGATTTCGCAGAATCAATAATCGAACATCCAGAAACAATCCTAAAATCAGGCTCTCATGTTCTGAGAGAAATTTGTCAGGAAAGAGGAGAATCAATATTTGTTGATATCAGATTGATAGAACTTCCACGAGATAGAAGAGTCGCCTTACGAGACGTTGGAAGAGATCAGATAGGAATGCTATGTAGCACTGAGGCAGTTATCACAAAGATATCCGAAATTAAACCCCGCATCCACCTCGCTAAATTTAAGTGCGAATCCTGTGATTTTATTCAAGAGATAGAACAGAACAACGAGAGAGAACTCAAGATTCCAGTAGTCTGTCCACAAGCGACAGGTGGTTGCGGGTCGTCTACAAAGAGTGAGGGAGTTAGATTTGAACTTCAAATGGATCAATCCAGACTTGTAAATAATCAATGGATGGAGATTCAAGAACTTCCAGAGCAGGTTCCAAGCGGTGCACAGCCAGGCCGAGGCCTCCTACTGATTGAAGGTGACCAAGTAAACAAGCACCTACCAGGAGAGCGTGTTACAGCCAATGTAATTCCAACCGTAAGATCCGAGGTGAAGAAGGGCAAGAAAACCCCCTTGTTCGATATAATTTACCAGCTTGTTAGCTCCGAGCAAGAAAGTACACCCTTCAACGAGATTTCCATCGATGAAGAAGACATCGAGATTATTCTCTCCATTTCTAAACGTGAAGATTTACTAACACTGATGAGGGATTCAATTGCTCCTGGTATTTTCTCCGTAGGGCAAATTCCTCTCGTAAAGCGATCACTAGCTCTCCAATTGTTTGGTGGAGTTGCTAGAATTAACCCCGACAGAACTAGACTTAGGGGAGATATTCATATTCTAATTATGGGAGATCCAGGAGTTGCAAAATCTCAGTTATTGCAGTACATGTCAAAGATTTCTCCCAGAGGTAAATTGGCATCCGGTGGGGGCGTTTCAGGTGCCGGACTCACTGCAGCAGCCGTAAAGGATGCATTCAGTGACGGACGGTTTGCATTAGAGGCTGGAATTCTACCTCTCTCAGACAGAGGTTTGGCGGCTGTTGACGAGTTCGATAAGATTTCAACAGATGATAGAAAAACCATGCATCCTGCAATGGAGCAACAACAGATCTACGTAGCAAAGGGCGGCATTACTGCCACGCTTCCTGCAAGATGCTCTGTTCTAGCGGCAGCAAATCCGAAGAAGGGACGATTTTCTACCCAATCAAATAGAACAAGATCGATTATGAAACACTACAAGGAAACAGACTTACCAGACGCTCTAGCCTCCAGATTCGATATAATTTGGATGCTTCAGGACGAAGCCAGGGTAGAGGATGACGAAAGGATTGCCAAGCATATTCTTAGTACTAGAGCCAAAGCAGTAAGCGAGGCATTAATTGAGGAAGGACAGGAATTGAGCCCCTCTCTAGAACAGGAAGAAATGGTTATTGCTAGGGGCGTGGACAACAAGGAGTATCTCACAATTCCGTTTCTTAGAAAGTATATTGCTTACGCTAAGAGAAATATCCACCCTAATTTAGACGATCAAGCTTCAACAAAGATCTGGGAATATTACAGAGACGCCCGACTTTCGTCTGCAACTGATGATAGGAATATGATGAATAGAGACGACAATATCAACGATGAGAAAGTAATTTCAGTAACTGCTAGAGCGTTAGAGTCTCTGATTAGGTTGACAGAAGCGCATTCTAGGATGCACCTGAGGCAAACAGCAACGACTGAGGATGCCGATATGGCCATTGCGATTTACAAACATTGGAGAAATGAAGCCAACATCTTAGATGAAGCAGAAATGCACTCAAACGTGTCCACGAGGAATCGAAGGGACAGGGGAGCAGTAAGGGGAATAATCCGAAACTTATGTTCCGAGAGCCCAAATGGAATAACTCCTCTAGTTGACATCTATAATGACGCAGCGAAAATGAACATAACTGAAGAATTCGTAAACGATGTTCTCGAAAAGATGACAATAAGCGGGGAATTGTTTTGTCCTGGATTGGATAAATACAGTTTTGTCCGCTGAGCCTATGAGTCCATTCCCCTTCCAGGTATCCAAGATGGAGCCAATAGGGGACGTAACGAATCCCGAAGATCTTGATTCAGTAGCTCTTGGATTCATGTGCGGGCTGGAGATTCATCAGCAGTTGGCTACCGACAAATTACACTCTAGAATGCCAAGCGAACTTTTCGACTACAAGTCCGAGGACATCCCTCATCACTGGCCGCGCTCCACAAGAAGGCTCCGAGCCTCTCAGGGAGAAGGAGGGAGTACAGATGTAGCCGCTAGATTCGAGCAAAGGAGGAATCGGACATTCGAGTATGTCCAATCTCCCAATGCCAGTCTCATCGAGTTGGACGAGTCGCCACCAAGAAACCATGACTCTGAGGCAGTAGATGTTGTTCTCACTATGGCCGCTCAAATGGGTGCAAAACCAATCCCAAACCTGCAAGCGATGAGGAAGACGGTAGTGGATGGCTCCAACACCAGTGGTTTCCAGAGAACAACGATTGTGGCTACTGATGGACAAATAGAGGCCGGCTCTAGCCTGGTTGGAATCGACTTGATTTCGTTGGAGGAAGACTCTGCTCGGAAGCTCGAGACCAAGAGGAGCGATGTCGGAGAAACTGTAGTGTACAATCTAGACAGGCTGGGCGTCCCTCTAGTGGAAGTCGCTACTGCTCCAGATGTCCGTACTCCGGAGCATGCAAAGGAGACCGCATTGGCACTGGGCCGCCTGCTTCGTGATACTCGCAGGGTCAGGAGGGGGCTAGGGTCAATCAGACAAGACCTCAATGTCAGCATCTCTTGTGGAGATAGGGTCGAGATCAAAGGATGTCAGGACCTAGACTGGATTCCGAGAATAATTCGATTAGAGATGGCTCGCCAACTCCATTTCTACCGTCTGGCAAATGAACTGAGAAGCGAGTTCTCCCTCCCTCCCCTTCCTCCGGATAGGGGATCTGACTCGATGCCAGTGGAGAATAGGGTAGAACTTGCCACGAAGAAGAGAATACCCTACTCTACTTACGATGTGACAGAATTCTTCACAGAATGTGACTCAGACATGGTACAATCGTCCTTGCAGAATGGCTATTGTATCCTCGGAATATCCCTTCCAGGATTCTCAGGAAAGATCGGAAGGAAGACCACGGACGAAAAAGGCTCACAGTTGCCAAGATTGGGAAGGGAGCTAGCCAGTGCCGCCAAGCTTGCTGGGGTATCGGGAATCTTCCATTCTGACGAACTCCCCGCATACGGGATTTCTCAAACTGAGGTCAACTCGGTCAGGAGTCAACTGTCTCTTTCAGAAGACGACGCATTCGTTCTATGCATGGCTCCAAAATGGCAGTCCGAACTGGCATTAGAGGCAGTCGTTGACAGGGCACGACTGGCCTTCCACAGGATACCCAGAGAGGTGAGGAACGTAGTGGTACGGAAGGGGAAGCCGGAAGATGGAACGACAACGGCCCTAAGGCCTCTCCCAGGAGGCGCTAGGATGTATCCCGAGACAGACATACCAGTTCTGGAAATCTCACCAGAGAGATGGGATTACATTTGCAAAAACCTTCCACTCTCCGCACAGGAAAGGAAGAATAGACTGTCAGGTCTGGGGCTATCTGAAAATCAGGAAGAGGCGTTGCTGAACGGGGAAATCGATGACCTGCTATTTGAGGGAATCGAGGGCCCCCTTAAACTTCCAGCCAAGGCGTGGGCTAGCGCGCTTCTAGAGACTGGCACCTCCAAACCAAACTCCCTAGCTGCGTCCGTTCACCTTCGAGCGGAGGGCCTCCTGACAAGAGAGGGAGCGGAGACCCTCCTAATGGAATCAGTAGAGGGTCCAATTGAGAGAATGGTGGACTTCATGTCGTCGGAAGCCGAATCACGAGGCTTCGTTCCGGCCGATGAGTCATCTGTTGAGGATGCAGTGACCGAGGTCCTTAGCAATCGCTCCGACTTTGTAAAAGAAAAGGGAATGGGAGCAGTCGGACCACTTATGGGGATGGTGATGCAGAATCTAGGCGGTTCTGCGGATGGGAAACTTGTAAGCAAGATTCTCAGGGATAGGATTTCCGAGATGATTGAATAATAATCTGACTCCTTTAAATTATGATTAGACAACTATCTTCATAGACTGAACCTATCAAGGACAAACTCCATGTCTGATTGGTTGAAACCCGCTTCCGTTATAGCCCTAGTAGCACTTTTACTTCTAGCCCCGTCCATACAAGACAGACTAGCGGAAGAGTCGACAAGATATATCGAAGACAACGAGTCTTCCCACCACGGACTTCCATCAGAATGGGATGAGCAGCAAGTCCTCTGTGTCTATTTCCCATCGAACTCTCCGCATTCTGAATTCAACCTTGGAGTGACCATGATTGGTCCAGACGGTGAAGAGATTGGAACGAATGAGAATCTGAATAGGACCGGTGCGTGTGTCGGAGGATTTGAGGGGTACTCAAATGGATTAGACTTCATGATGGACTCAACTAGAATGGCCAATGGCCTACTATCAGTAGGATACGAAGTCGGGCAATGGGGAGCGTTTGTTCACACGATTGGCGGGCTGAACCCGGACTCTTTGACTGGGGACTTCAATGGAGCATATTGGCACCTAGATCACAATGGAGCTTCCTCAATGGTAGGTATAGGGGACCTGGTAATGTCCGAAGGAGATGTCATCGAATGGAGTATTGGGACATGGTAACTCTTGAGGAACTATGAAGAGGTGGGGTTGAGACAGAGGCTCGGGGCGGTACTTTGTACGACTTTCACAACGTCTATCTCACTCCGATTCAAACTCTCGCTCTGAATGTCATAGTGCTCTCTATAATCGTGCTCTCCCTAATCAGGAGCGAACGATCTCTTAGGGACCAGAGCCAATGGGGGATGCTAATCCTCCTCGCTATATTCGGAGTATCTGGAAGGATACTCATGGAACCCATTCCGAACGTTCAACCGGTCACGGTACTCGTTCTTTTGACTGGAGTGTACTTCGGAGCTTCACGGGCTCTCGCCCTAGCAGCAATCGTAGCTCTCACCTCTAATGTGATTTTCATGGGACACGGACCCTGGACGATCTTCCAAGTCGTCGGGTGGGGAGCAATAGGAATATCCGGCTCCCTTCTCTCCGACAAGCTAGTTGTCAATGAAAGACTCAGGCTAAACCGTCTCGCATTCGTGGCAGCAGCATCGGGAGTCGCTTTCAACTGGTTCGTATCCCTTAGCATCCTTCTCGATACAGGACTCTCGATGCTCGTCCCGTATCTCCTGAATGGTCTGGTTTTCGACCTTTATCACGCATTCGGAAATATACTCTTCGTCGCATGGATGGCCACTCCACTGGGAGACATAATGTCACGGCATCGGTCTTCTCAGTCAATAGAAGCGGTGAGAGACGGTGTCGCCAACTGACGAATTAACAATGGTCCTTGTTACCAGGCAGGACTTGCAACTATCCAAGGGAAAACTAGCCGCACAATGTGCGCACGCATCCGCAGAGTGTGTCCTTTCTGCTAAGAGGAGCGACCCCCGGGGTCTGGATCAGTATCTAAGAAGAGGGGCTAGAAAGATCGTGTGCAAGGTCCCCGATTTGGTTTCGCTGCGGCAAGTCCACTCGAGGGCTAAGAAGGCGGGATTGGTATGCCAACTAGTCACTGATGCAGGGCATACGGAAATCCCTCCCGGAACTGAGACGGTGGTTGGGATAGGGCCAGGACCGAGGGGCGAGATAGACAAGATTACTGGACAACTATCCCTAGTTGGTTGACTCGGGTTTTGGTCCCCCTGTCCAGAACTTGGTAAGAAGAGTCTTGAATCTAGTCCCTCTGCGAGGTGTGTGGTTACCCAGGCCCCCTTATCAGAACAGTCGAGGTACACACTTCTGTCCCAGTGTGAGTCCCTTAGGGACCTCACAGAATGGCTGGATGGAATCGACAGGAGGCCCGGTCTCGATGAGCTAGATGCTCGACTCTCTTCATTGGAAGTAAACGTCGATGCTCTGGAGGATTGTATAGGGTATTCCGAGGATGGGTACCAGAGGAATGTAATCAAGAAGAATGAGCACTACGAACTTGTGGCCATATGCTGGACACCAGGTCAGGATACGCCCATACACGATCATACTGGTAGCGACTGCGCATTCCTGATCGTCTCTGGAGTGTCTACGGAGACAGTGTACGAGACTAATGAGAAAGGTTTGGCCTACCCAGTATCAGACAGGAGATACGTCCCAGGAGAGGTTTGTGCAGCAGAGGAGCCCGATATCCACAGAGTTTCAAACAACGAAAGAACTAACCTGATTAATTTGCATGTCTATACCCCGCCTCTTAGCGAATTCAAGATATATGCTCCAGCCGAGTGACTAGCGGCCTCTCTCTGCCATCAGCTGGACGGATTGCTGCACCCACATCATCTTGGTAACTCTTCCAGGTGTGAACTCCAAGGCATCATTGACGACCTCGGCCGTCACCGGGTCCATTTTGGAAATCTGATCGAAGGTGTGGATTCCAAGAACGTTAAGCTTCTTTTGCGAGAATTCATCCAGGCCCTGTATTCGAGTCAAATCGTCTGGCCTCTGTCCCTCTGCTTCCCCGATCTGGGCCCAGTTGATCTGAACAGCCTTGAGGCTGACCCTCTCTAGGATCAACTCTTCTCTTTCCATCAGGTTAGCCTTGAGCTTCAACTCTTCATGGGCTGCTTCCCTCTCGGCCTTCATCGCAGCTGTCTCGACCCCGACAAGAGCCTCTTCCTTTCCTTTCATCTCGCTCTGGATTTTCTCTATCTCCTGCTCGACCTCCTCAGCCTTCTTCGCTGTCTCCGACTTGAATTTGTGACTGTCCTCTATCTCCTGTTGGACCTTGATCTTCTGTGCTTCGGCCTTCTTTGCCTCTTCCTCCACTCTCGCTATTTCCTTCTGCTTGGCCTTGACTTCCTTCTCCAAGGACTTGGCAGCTGCCATCTCCGTCTTCATCTGATCCTTGACGTCCTTCAGAGCATCTTTCGCTTCCTCGGCCTCTGCCTTCGAAGCCTCCAGGGCCTCCTGCTTCTTGGCCATGGTACTCTCCATCTTCGACTCTGCTAGCTCACGCTTTGCACGGAACTCCTCGAGCTGCTGTTCCGCCTTCGACTTCGCCTTGCCAGAAGCCTTGATTTGCTTCTCTGCCACTTTTCTCTCCATCTCGGCCTTCTTCAGCTCCGCCTCAGCCTTTGCTGCAGCCTTTCCTTCCTTAGCGACCTCTGCTCCGAGCTTCTTAGCCTCGGCCATAGCGTCCTTGGCTTCCTTCCCGAACTCCTTTGCAGCAGAGGTCTCAGACTTTATTTTCTCCTTTAGATCGGCTTCCTTGGCCTTAAGCTCCTCTGGGGAAAGCTTGGCGGAACTCTTCAGATCATCTAGGGCTTTCTTTGCAGCCGCGGCCTGTTTCTCTGCCGCCTTCCTCCCGGCCTCGGCCTTCTTCGCCTCGACCTCTGCCTTAGCAACTGCCTTCGCCTCCTTCGCGGCCTTTTTCGCATCTCCCATTTGCGCCTTCTTAGCAGCCTCCAACTCTTTCTTAGCTGCTGCAGCCTCTGCCTTAGCCTCTGCCTCCTTGGCTTTCGCCTCTGCTGGATCCGGTGTCCTCTTCGCCTTCTTCTTGGTCTCTGGTTCGGGCTCCGGCTCTGGTTCGGGCTCCGGCTCCGATGACTTCTTGGTCACCTTTCCATACTTCTTCTGTAGTCCCTTGACCATAGTTCCATAGTTGCCTTCGAACTTTTTGAGTAGCTTCGGGATATTCGCGATTTGTTTCGAACGTTCAGGCTCCTCCAAGAATTGAGTATACGTCGCCTTGGCCAGCTTGGCTGCCTGTTGCGCGGTTGGTCCTGTCGCCACAGCGCTTTGAGGAAATCCATCACTTAAGGATTTGACCAAATTTAGAGTTCAATCTCTTTCCTGTAATCATCGAAAACTCCTCGGAATAATTCGATGTCTGAATCAAAGGTTTCAGGTAGTAGCGGACCGAAAGAAAATCGGAAGAACCGAGAATAAGGCGACTCATAACTCGGGTCTTTCGAATGTGGACGTGCCATGTCGCAGTCAGTAGCGCATAGTATTGCAGCGCCGTGCTTGAACAATCGTTTGTTTAATTCGGAACTTGTCATACCCTCAGGAAGCTCTAGCCAGTGGTAGAAACCACCATCGCCAGTGTAAACCCCAAGCCCCATTTCCTCGAATGCCTCGCCATACCTTCCTCTTTGCCAGTTGTAATGCTCCTCCACTGCCTTCCTAGCCTTCTCGACTCTACTGGGCTCTAGGAGTTTGACCGCGTAGTGTTGGGAAGGATGACTGACTCCACCCATGCCGAAGCTGGAAAAGTTGGACAGGGTCTCGATGTTCCTCTTACTAGAGACGATCCATCCAATTCTGATTCCTGGAGACTGCAATCCCTTTGTACAGGCCCCTGCGATGAACACGTTACTGTTGTCAAGATCCTCTATGAACTGAATTCCACTCACCGAAGGCGAGTGAAACATCTCATATGCCTCATCCAGAAGTATACCGTTTTTGGGACCCTCCGCCAATCTAATCAGATCCCGCAACTCATCCCCCCACCTTGTCTGACCGGAAGGGTTCTGGGGATTCGAGATAATTGGCATCAGGCTTGTCTTTGCATTCAGACCGGATCTATCGAAGTACTCCTCGTTGCTGGGATGGAAACCGTTCTCCTTGGTGAACGGGACAATTTGGAAGTCCGTATCTGTCTGCTCCAAGATATCCAGATAGGCCGGCCACTCAATGTTGCCAATCCTTACCTTTACGTGATCTTTGAGGAATGCCAGAACAGTGAATATCCCTGGCCTACCTCCAGCGAACACCATAACATTCTCGGGCTCTACTTTCGATCCGTATTGGTCGTTGTAGTACCCCGAAATAGCTTCTCGCAAGTCCGGATGGCCCCACGCCTTCGGATAGAAGCGATCCTCCCAAGTGACATCCACACTGTCCGGTAGTGGGGGGCCTCCGAATTTCTCCAGAGGGGTGGTGAGTGGGAATCCCTGAGACCATGGATGAGTGCCCTTTTCTCCCATGAAACTGCCGAATGAATCTCTGAAGGCGTAGAGGGTCTCATAGATTCCCATTGGTGGGCAGTTGTCAGAAAGGAACGACTCAACAGGCACCCCACTATCCGGCATGACTGTCCGTGGAGTATGTCACAAATTAGTTTGACCATCAAGAGGGGGTGTTCCAAATGACGAAAAAACCGTTAATACAACCATTCTACTTCGACAGCCATGAGCAACCGCATTGAACACAACAGGACTCCAGCACTAACCATTGCCATTCTATTTCTGGGCATGGCATTGTCCGTGGGATTACACCAACAAAGTGGGGAAATACTCGACAATGAGCCAACCTCAATGGAGACCCATTCTGGGCTTAATATGCCGGGTTCTACGGTAGGATCAATATACTCTCTAACCGCACTGGGAGCGTCCCATGGCTATACCTGCGCTGTCTTAGACAACAACGAAATGAAATGCTGGGGGAAGGCAGAAAACGGATCACTAGGGAATGGTGATGATAGCCAAAATCAGTATACTCCGGTAGGGGTAAATGAACTGAACTCGGGTACTTGTTGTTTTTCCGATATCGAGGAGACGAGCCCAGACGGGGACCACTCTTGCGCTCTCTCCGATGGTTCAGTCTACTGTTGGGGCCTAGACACGGCCGGACAAATAGGGCATGGCCATCTGAGTTGTGTCGGTAATGGATACTGCGTTAACCCACACGGTCCATCGGTTTTGAATAGAAACATCGTGACCTTCACAACCGGCCTTAGACACACATGCGCGATAGCAGACGACTCGACCGCATGGTGCTGGGGAGAGAACGACTTTGGACAACTCGGAGTTGGCGACAATGACGACAGGAACGCTCCGACCCAGGTCTTGTTGCCAGCTGGAACGACACCAATCTCGATTAACGCAGGTGGGCATACCACATGCGTCATCTTGGACAACGGAACTGGCCTTTGCTGGGGCAAGAGCGATTACGGACATCTCGGAGACGGAACTTACAACAACAGGAATGAGCCAACTGCAATCTCAATACTCCCTTCGAACAGGTCACTGGTCGCAATGGATTTGGGTGCTGGCCACGCATGCGGAATCCTGGACGACGGCACGGCTCACTGTTGGGGCAACGGCACCTTCTCCTCTGGAGAGTCCGGAGGTCGGTTGGGCGACGGCTCCAACGAGAGCTCCAGGTTCCCTCGAAGTGTCTCACTTCCGTCTGGAAGAAACGCTATTTCGATAGACGTGGGCGTCGATCACACATGCGCAATACTGGATGACAGCAGTGCAGTCTGCTGGGGCCTGAACGAAGAGGGACAGCTTGGCGATGGTACCACTTCCAACAGTACGACGCCGGTCAACGTATCCCTTCCGCTCGGCTTGACCTTTGGGGAGATCTCGGCAGGGCTGTCTCACACGTGCGCAGTGGCAACAAATGGCTCCGTTTACTGCTGGGGGGATCATGAGGAAGGGGCTCTGGGTCTGGGGGAGGATGTGGATAGCGATGTCCCAGCCTACGTCGACTTGGGTACAGATAGACACGCTCTGATGAGCGAACGGGATAACGACGATGATGGCATTGTGAACATCCTTGACCCGTTCCCCGACGGATGCCCCTCAGGACATTACGCAACGAACGGCACTTGTGAATTGGTCGAGCCAGGCCACTACACAAACGACCTACCGCCATATGAGCGATTCACCTGTCAACCAGGAACCTACCAACCGAGTTACGGCCAGCTGGATTGCATAGACGCAAGTCCCGGTCACTACGTAACCGAACCTGCCTCTGCATCTCAAATCCCGTGTGCAGTAGGAAGCTACCAACCGGACTCAGGCGAGCTATCTTGTATCCAATCCGATCCAGGTAACTACGTCTCAGATGAAGGTTCGATACGCCAAAATCAGTGCTCTCTAGGAACCTATCAACCATCTTCAGGGGCAGCAGATTGCATAGACGCAAGTCCCGGATACTACGTTAACGACTTCGCGTCGGAAGAACAGACCCCCTGCGCAGCAGGAACGTACCAGATTCTGTCGGGAGCAACCTCGTGTTTCCAAGCCGGACCGGGATTCCACGTCCCATCAGAGGGATCGGACTCCCAGCAGCAATGCCAACCGGGAACATTCTCCTCCCAGCAGGGGCAGGCAGACTGCACCGAAGCCTCACCAGGGTATTTCGTAGTTGGTGTGCAGCAAAACTCACAATCCGCATGTCAGCCGGGCGAGTTCCAAGATACACCAGGGCAGACCTCCTGCCTTTCAACCACTCCCGGGCACTACACAGACTCGGAGGGCTCGGCAGAGCAGACCCAGTGTCCCGCTGGAACCTACCAACCCGACTCAGGACAGACATTCTGCATAGAAGCAGAACCAGGATTCTACTCCGATTTAGGCTCTACATCGCAGATCCAATGCCAGAACGGCACATACTCATCTGAGCCAGGGCAGGGGTCCTGCACCCCATCAGAGCCTGGGTTCTTCGTGGACCTGGACGGAGCCACTGGGCCGACTCCATGCCCTCCTGGACAGTTCCAGTCGGAATCAGGGTCATCCGGATGCGAGACGCCTCCCCCGGGCCAGATAGCCAGTCCGGACGGATCGGCCACGGTTGCATGCCCAGCTGGAAAGTACCAGCCCGGTGACCAGTCGATTTGCGTGGACGCTTCTCCCGGATACTTCGTCAATGAAACTGGATCTTCATCCCAGAGCCCGTGTTCGCCTGGCACATATCAACCAGATTCGGGACAATCATCGTGCCTACCCGCAAATCCCGGCAACTTCATCGACACTCCAGGGTCATCAAGCCAGACACCATGCCCAACTGGTCAGTTCCAGTCTTTCGGTGGCCAGCAATCATGCACTCCTGCCATGGCAGGTCATCATGTACCTGAAGAGGGGGCGATGTCCCAAACCTCGTGCAAGGCAGGTAATTACCAGCCGGACGAGGGCATGGAAAGCTGCATACCATCAGACCCTGGTTACTTCGTTCCTTCATCAGGCGCGATATCCCAGAGTCCCTGTCAACCCGGTAACTACCAGTCAGAGGGAGGTAAGGCAGGGTGCCTACCTGCCGATCCCGGGAACTACGTCTCTCAAGCCGCATCAACTGAGCAGACCAAGTGCCCTTCTGGACAAGAGCAGGAGCTCAGTGGCCAGGCTTCATGCATCGATGTTGAGAGGCCCCTGTGGATGTCGATATTGATGTTCGGAGTTCCAGCCATACTGGCAGGAACCATGGCAATCCTCTACATATCCAATAAGAAGAGTGCCGGTCCAAGAGGCAAAGGAAAGTCATACATGTACTCCGAGGACATAAGAAAGAAGCAGCCCTAGCGCATCGCACCAGTTATGTGAGGACATCCATCAGAGGGAGACATGAGGGACTACCCAGGTGACAGAGTTGACCTCCGAAGCGACACGGTGACACAGCCAACCCCTCCGATGAGGGAGGCGATGGCAGGAGCCAGAGTGGGGGACGATGTATGGGGGGACGACCCCACAGTGATCCAACTTCAAGAGATGGTGGCTGAAATGCTCGGAAAGGAGGAATCTTTGTTCGTTCCTTCCGGTACAATGTCCAATACGATTGCGATTAAAAGTCAGACAAACCACGGTGATGAGATAGTTACACATCGCAATAGCCACATCTACCTTTGGGAATCCGGAGCATATGCGTCCGTAGCAGGCTGCTCTATCGCGTTTGTCGATGGACGATTGGGCCAGATGAGTGCGGAAGGAGTCGAAAGTGCCATCAGGAAGACGGCTGGAAGCAACTATCACTTCCCCGACTGCAAGTTAGTTTGTGTAGAAAATACCGCCAACGTAGGAGGTGGTTCAATCTACAATCAGGATACCTTGGATGGGATCTGTCATGTCGCCCACGAAAACGACTGTAGAGCCCACCTAGATGGTGCCAGGCTTTTCAATGCCGTAATAGGCAGTGGGACGGACCCAGATCGCATGGTCAGGGACTTCGATACCATCTCGGTTTGCCTGTCAAAGGGACTAGGGGCCCCAGTGGGATCTGTTCTCGTCGGTGACGCGGATACAATCACCCGATCTCGTAGGTGGAGGAAGACCTTCGGAGGCGGGATGCGGCAATCCGGAATACTGGCCGCAGCTGGCATCTATGCTCTAGAAAACAACATCGAACGACTTTCCGAGGACCATATGCGGGCCTCTAGGCTCGCTGAATCTATCAATGCGATGGACTCCTTCTCCGTAGAACTGGAGGGAGTCCAATCGAATATGGTCTACGTGCAGTGTATTGAAGAGAGCGCCAGTGAAGTGGCCAGGAGGCTCGCCGAACTAGGAGTAGATGTGAGCGTGGAGACAGACTCCATAGTGAGGGCTGTAGCTCATCTCCATATCACTGATGGGGACATAGACACAGCCGTAGAGGCCTTCGAGAAATCACAATAACCCGTAACCGTTCAATAACCCCCCCTAGTCGAGTAGTCATGAGGCGCCTCTGGGCACTAGTCCTGGTTGCACTCATCGTAATCCCGATGCAATCCTCTGCGGCTACGGAAAGCCTCTGGGACGATGCAAGGATAACTGGTGAGATAGGGGCCAGATATGGCACCATCGGAGGGATCTCGATCGAATTGTCCAATACGACCTATGAGGAATCCACATCTGGAATAATGGATCTGCCGAGCATAGTGGAGGTCTACACAGCCACATGGTGTTCCAACTGCATCAAGACCGAACAGGCCCTTGATGATGCGATCGGAGACCTCGACGTCACCAGGATACACTATCACAGACACCTCTACGAGACTCTGGACCCATTCGGAAGCAACTCCACCGACTCTAGATGGGTGAAAACCTACGGGGCTGGGTCCCTTCTTTCCACCGAGAGGTCAATGACCGCATCAGACGGGGGGGTGGTGAAGATTCCCGGAACAGAAAGATCCGCTCCAAGCAAAGTCTTCGACGGAGAGAGGATGTACACAGGAATCAGCACAAAATCAAACAGTCTGCTGACTGACTACTCTACCGCACTGGCATTGGGCTCGAGCCACCCCTTCTCATCAAATGGCTCAATCTCCCTAGAAGTGTCCGCTTCCATGGCCATGCCAGCCAACGATAAGGGTGGGAACCATTCTGGAGAGATTCTGGACTACAACTTCCAGTGGGACATAAGCCTCTGGTCGGAGGAAGACTACCCATGGGAGCTGAACACCTGGCTGATGTTCGTGGAAGATGTCGCATACCACCCAGAGGGAAGCAACGGGAAGGCGAACTACACTAATGTCCTTCATGAGGCTGTCAACGTGGGCACACGCCATTCAGGATCCTTCGCATTCGAGCCCCCCGAGCCATGGGATGGCGACGATATGTCCGTTGTCCTGATCGTAGACTGGGAATCTCTAGATGCTTCCAATAGTTCGAATCCCATCCCGGCGCCGGGATTGACTACTCTTCTGTGCATGCTTGCCGCCTTGGTCCCTAGACGCCAAGAAGAATCCCGGTCGTAGACCTTTGCCCAATCAGTGGGTTGAATAACCACCGCCGAGCATGCCCAACGCTCGGAGATGACGATTTGCCAACAACGGAACACTCTGTGACTATCGAGGAGGTCCCACCTGGGGGGATACCGGACTGGTTGAAACAACACATCCGACTTCAGTCCCTAGGAAAACCTAGCAATGACTCAAACCGCCATGGGAGAATTCTCATTATTTACCCAACAGAGAAATCCAAGAGACAAGCACTGTCATCAACAGACCTCAGAGGAGCCATAGATCGTACCCTCCATCACACCATGGATTCCCTGATTTCTTCACTGGTCGCAGATCTGAGGCTACCTCGAGTAATCTCCAACCAAGGTCCACTCAGTGCCATCATTCACACCGAGTGTCAGAAGGAGTCCTCGAGGCTGGGATTCCCGATGATCAACCCGCTACCAGAGATGAAGTGGGGCAAGGGCAAGACAGAGGCACTAGCAAACCTCCATCACCACCTTTCCAGGGAGTTGGTAGCTGAGAGGTGGGAAGGACCCGGTATACCCACATTCAGGAGGGTAATCACCAGACTCGAGGAGAAACTTCGATTCACACACCCGGACATGGTATGCGAACGGATCATCGATGCTCTGAAGGATGGAAGAATACCATTCACCATTTCGGATATAGACGGCATAATTATGCTCGATCACTCGCCGTCGATGTACAAATCTCACACCCAGATTCTCCTGTCCCTTTCGAAGATAAGACCGATACATCAGCTTACATATCCCGGAAACTTTCGCATAGGTCACCATGGCCATATGCTATTGGATCAACACCCAATAAGGGTCCCGGATGGCCTTCCCGATTGGGTACCCTCCCAGAGAACCCATCTTCGAGGCCCAACCACATCCGTGAATAGGATTCTGCTTGACAGAGAGGCACACTCCTTCGAGGCAACAGCACGTATCGTCGCCGACAGACTAAGCAGAGAGGAATCCGAGATAATCATCGTAGACCCCGCCTTGGAGAACAACAGGCGAAAGTGGGAGCAAATTCTGGGTGATATCGGTATCACCATCGACAGGGGGTGGGCAAAACCATCGTCCCATTCCATCGGGCATTGGCTTCTGTTCCTGGCGAAATTGGGCCACGGAGCCGATGCTTTTTCCCTCAGTAGTCTCAGGTCGTTATCCCTTCAGACCTCAATCGTGCCATTTGGGGAGCTAGCGGAACACCCATTTGATCCCGAAATCTCCTGTTTGGCAGACTCGGAATTACTCACCAAGATGGCCAGGAACGAGCATGTCCTAGGCGGACCCGGGGCCCTCTCTAAATGGGTGGAAACCCTCTCCAGACCTCCAAAACACGAAAGAGACGGACCGAGAAAAGAAGCCGCACAATGGTGGCTTATGAGCCTCGCAGCTTCCATAAGGCCGCTACTAAGAGAGCCTGACCGGAAATTAGTTGCAAACCTGACTGAAGTTGTTGGATGCCATTCAGGAGCCAAACTCCCGCTTCCGGATGCCCCGCAGGATGGAGATGAGTGGTTACAAAGAACGCTATCCCTAATTGATATTCCAGCCCATATGGACCGATTCTCGGGCAGGGGCCTATCCCCAGCGGCGGTAATCGAAGCCCTGTCTAAAGAGAGAGATACCTTGAGGGCGATGCAGAGACAGTCAGGTCATGCGCCTCCAAAACTAGGTTGGGATTGGGTGGAGGAACTCCATTTTATAGCGGACCAGACCAAAGCCAGGACCGGTGGTTCCAATTTTACGTGTGGAATTTCGGTGTTGACTCCTGATGAAGCCTTGGGTTGTTCAGCGGATTTAGTGGTGCTATCAAACTTATCTAGCTCATCATGGGAATTGAGAGTACCAAAGGTGCCCTTCGTTGGTGAGGATGAACGACACGCACTTGGAATACTCAGACCAGACGCTACAATCAGAAACGCCAGACATAATCTACTTCACTTATTGAACTGCTCATCGGAGGCATTCGTCCTTGACCCGACCGCTGACGAAACCTCTCCACCTGCTGCGCCGATAAGGGAGTGGGCCGAGGATTTTGAGGCAAGAGGATTGGATAGCCAAACGTACGAAACCTCAGAGTGGACATATTCCCCAAGACGCCTCAGGCAGGTTGACGGACTCAGAATAAGACAAGGCAAGCCCCCAAATCAATCTCCAATCAACCCCAGCGCGGTATCAATACCCCTTGACCAAATCCTCCAAAGGGACCGTGAGAGGAGACAACCGTTCATGCCTTCCAATGACGGATACCTGCCCGAGGAAAACATTCAGCACCTACTCTCCATCGAGAAGTTCAAACTTCACGGCAAGGCACCACCAGGGATAGAAAATCCCAGAAACAACGTCAGATGGCCGGTGGTGGGAGCAACAATAAACGGAAAGAGAACTCCTTCGATTGACCCCAGGCCCTTCTCACCAATGGCTACAGGTGTACGCGTTAGTGATTCCAGAAACGGGCACTCCGGGGAGACGGCTCAGGAGATACCGGTCTGGTCCCCGACTCGACTCCAGACTTGGTCAAGATGTCCGAGAATGGGATGGCTGAAAAGAGAATTAGGCGCTGAAAGAGAGGACCTACAATCAGAGGACATAGACAATAGGACGTATGGGGAACTGCTTCACAGTGTTCATCACGACATAGTCACGCAGGTCTTGGGGTTCGGGACCAGCGAAGAAAGGGCGCATGACGGTGGCAAGGGTCACATCAGCGTCCAAAGATCGGGTTTGGATCAAACCGAGATCATGCGAATCGCCCTAGAGTCTCTGGACTCCCTAGCTCCTTGGTTAGAAAGAACTGACGCCGTCTCGACTCAAAGACTCAGATCTCTGACTGGCATGGACAGGAATGAGTGGAACAGCTGGATAGCAGACCCAAAACCAATCCTCCCTAGGGGGAGGATTGGGGGCCTGGTAACGGCGGAGCTTGAGATCGGCGATTCCGCTCCCATCTCTATAGAATGGAGAGTCAGAAAGGGTGCCTTGGACTACATCCAAATCAATCCAACTCCTGAGATATTAGAAAGGAATGAATCTGATCCAATCAGAGTCAGGGGATGGATAGACAGGGTGGATGTACTCCCAATGGATTTGGACTCACAGGTCTGGGTGGATAATGAAGGGAGCGAAACGGTAGCACCGATCAGAATCAAGGGTTCCGGCTGGAAACCAAAACGGCTGATTGCAATCAGAGACCTGAAGACATCTGAGACTAACTCCCAAAGGAACAGACACTATCAGGGCCTTCTCGAAGAGCTTCAACTTGCGGTTTATGCCAGGGCATGGGAGGAAGCCCACCCTGGAGACCTAGTAGTAGCAACCGGAATTTCGGTAATCGGACCCAAATCAAACCACTTTTTGGAGGTGTCTCAGATGCTCGAATCTTCTCAATCAGGAATCAACATCGGTACGAAAACTACGGTCACGTCCTATCTCCACAGATTCGCGGATGAGGACGAGGATGCTGACTCCGATCATTTTAGAGCATGGTTAGCCCAACGACTTTCTGTAGCAATGGGAGTAGCTAACAATGCCAAGAAGGGTAAGGTGACCCCAACCCCATCCTCCAGAGTGTGTAGTTATTGCCCCGTGGGGGAGTTCTGCGATGTTAGGATGGGGGGGTCTTTCTGATTCGCCTAAATACAGCCCAGCGTCTGGCTCTGAATCTTGATTCACACATCGTAATTGACGCTGGTGCAGGAACCGGAAAGACAAGCACCATCGTTGATAGGGTTATTGAGCACTATTTAGCGAGTGACCAGAGAGCGACGAGAATCCTACCAAAACCGTCTAGGGCATCAAATATTGGAGAGGGAATGGTTACCGCACCCGCTTCCGAGAGAACCAATCTGCAGGATTGGGACGGCCTATTGCCGAGCGAGGTAGTCCTGCTAACTTTCACCAACAGAGCAGCCGACGAGATGAAGGACAGGCTCCGACGCACAATCTCGAGGGTAAGGCCCGGCCCTCTCGGAGACGACGGGGAACATCGCTACGATCCCCGCATAAAGAGCCAAGGATTCATCGAGCAACTCCTTACTCTGCTAGAAGACGCTCCTATCGGTACGATAGACTCTTTCCTGTCTCAGTTAGTTTCTCCCTACAGGGGGAAACTTGGAAACGTCCTCAGCAAGGAGAACATATCTGACTCCGCGAGAGCAATAATGGTGGAGCAGGCCCTCAAGACGATATGGAGGCTGCCAAAAAACAGATCCAAAATCGGGGACGCGGTTGACGCTGGTATACCCGCACACATTGCTTCCGATGTCCTCTCGGCGAGAGACCGTGTCGCTCAGCACTATTCTGGTAGAACTTCCGCTTCCAGAGTGCTGAGATCTCTGGTAGGGAAGTCAGTGTTCGTGGAAGAGTCATCACGCAAAATAATGGATGAGAACGGTGACGTGGATAGAAATAGACTGCTCGCTATGATCATGTCATCGATAGAAGATACACAAATCAATGAGCAAGCCGATAGAGTAGCCACAACCGTCGGAGAAATCTTTGACACAATCAAGGAATGCATCCAGACCCCGTCCTCATCCGGCTGGGCACCAGAAACCAGGATGGCCTGCCTGGAAGAACTCGTCAGAAAGGGGCCCCCTACGGATACTTGGGAAAAGCTCTGCTGGATGGGGCACCTGCTTACATGTACTGTTAGCCAATCAAGCCTGATGACAAAGGAAATGAAACACTTCCCGGGAATGAAATTGCCATCTGATGAGTGGGATGCTGGAATTAAAAGCTATGCTGAGATAAAAGATCCAAACCTCAAGGCACTGTACAAAACCAATGTGAGAGGGAAAGCAACAGAGTTGTCTTCTATATGGTCAGATGAGTTGGGAAGCATAGTACTACATTTCGTGAGGATTGCCTTGCTGCTGGGGGAATCAAAACCTCCTCACGTCCCTGATGGGTGGTCAAAGCCGACCGTTAAACTTCCCGCAGAACTTCCAGATAGACTCGAAAAGCCTAACAAGACCCACCATTTCAGTCTCGAAGCCGAAATCCAGAATCTAAACGACCTCCACCTTTTACACCTGGGATTTCAGGGCGTTATGAAGAACCTAAAGCTACGGGACGATGTCCACGATTTCGATGATATCCAGAGACTAGCTGGAGATTTGCTGCTCGCGAATTGCCCAGAGGTTTGCCGGACCTTCTACCATCCCAGTGTCCAACAGGCTTTGGACTCGATTGACCAAGAACGTCCTTGGAGGGATGATCATGTGCATAGAGCGCTGAAAGCCCTTTCCGTTTTGGAAGAAAACCCCGAGCTTGCTGGTGAGGCAGCATCGAGACTGGTAGCAATGCGGGCCGATATCGAAAGTAGACACCTTTTGTTAGGCCAAATCAGAAGGAGATTCAGGGCATTCATTATCGACGAGGCTCAGGACAACTCGCCACTGCAATGGAGACTCCTATCACGTCTCTGGGGACCCAGGGAATTAAGGGATGAGGATGCTCCTAGGCCGGACACACCATGGGAACCAACTGTATGTTATGTTGGAGACGTAAAACAAAGCATCTATGCCTTTAGGCAGGCGGAAGTGACAGGGTTCCTAGACTTCGCAAAGTCTCTGAGGGCAGTAAACATTCACGAATTCTCCAGTGTATCGGAACTAACCAGAAAACCATCACTCAGGAAGGAAACTCACAGCAGAGATCCCAGGAACGACCATCATTCCTCTATAGCCAGGGCCACCGAGCACATGGAGCGGGGTGGCAGGGATTTGGTGCCTTGGATTCCATTCGATGCAACCGACTGGGACCTTCCAGCCCCAACCTCAGAGGAGGTAAAGGCCCGTAAAGAAGGGATGATATCTCTGAAGGTAAATTACCGCTCTTCTGGAGGACTATTGGGGGTTATGAACGAATGGTGGGAAGACGTCTTCTCCGAAAGGCATAGGACATTTCCAAACGCTGACTTCTATGCATCCCCCCAGACACTGCACTCATTCCCCGAAAAGCGAGATATCCCCGGACTAATAGAGTGGATTTGCCCTCCAGACTCTGAGAATTCATCAGACCCACCAACTGATCTGGAGATGCATTTGGACCCCTTCGGACCAGGTAACACCGACCGGTTAGAGAGGCAGGCTACGTTAATCGCAATGAGGGTCAGGAGCCTCATTGAGGGGAGCCCCGTAAGGGTCAGGTCATCCTCTGGAGAGTGGAAAGAGGCAGATTCGTCAGAACCCGTCCGTCCAAGTGACATAACAATTCTATTGCCCAACAGGGTAAATCTCAGGGACGTGATTGTCAGGAATCTGCAAGATTTAGACGTTCCATACCAGGTAGACCGGGAGGGAAGTCTGATGGAACGCCCAGCAGTGTCGGCCTTAGAGGGCCTAATTCAATTCGTAGCTAGGCCACATTCTCGTTATTATGCCACATGGGTCGCGCGCTCCCCGCTGATCGGAATGAGTGACGGACAACTACAGAGGTACCTTTCGTCATCAGACGATGGCGAGGACCTCCTCTCGATCATGATCTCCCACTGCGATAGTGAGAGGCAGAGATCGTTAGTCTCTCGGTGGCGCGAACTCTCATCTTCCTCCCTGCTGGGGGAACTTCTCCAGGACACAATAGACCGCTCAGACCTCCTTATCGCACTTCCTGACGAGGTGTCTCGCCAGGACGCGGAGCAATTCTGCGATCTATTCAGTGAATTGTCAAATCAGGTAGGGGGGGATCCCATAGTCCTAGCAGACTGTCTTAGAGACCTCAGAGAAAACCCCTCCCAATCGATAGAAGCATCCACGGTCCCGCAAGGCGATGCTGTCAGGGTAATGACTATTCACAGTTCCAAGGGGCTTGAGGCAAAGGTGGTCGTTCTTGCTGACCTATTCTCCTCTAGACAGACCAATATGAGAAATGAGCAGAATAGCCGGTTGATAGTCGGACCCGAGATGTATGCTGGCCACCCGAAGCCATGGCCAATGGGGAAGGCACCGATGTCAGCGCTCTGGGAACACGCATCCTTACTTCACAGAGCAAGGAAGAATGCTGAGGCTAGGAGACTGTTGTACGTAGCAGCCACGAGAGCAGAGGAGCGGCTAATCATAGCCGGATCGCCCACAGGGACGATTTGGATAGATGGAGAGGGGTTAACATTTCCATGGACTTACGACAAGTCAGCACCCCAACTCGGGCAGATGTGGTTAGAGTCCCTCAGAGCTGGGTCATTGCGGAGGGGGGAAGAGGGTTCCCCTTGGCTGAGTCAGACCGATATGGGGTCCGAACCAGTCCTTGAGAGCAGAGGTAGCAGAACCTTATGCCCCGCAGCGATCATGGACAATGGGTACCTAGGGTTCAGGAAAAAGACGGGCATCAAAATTCTACATCACCCAGAGTGTTTTACCGATACTGGAACGGGCGGAAGCCAGATTACCACGCCGCTTCAGAGAATCAGAATAATCGACGAATCATCTCGGAGCGATCCAACGAACGGTGCCGAATCTCCCTCACTCAAGCCAATTCGATACTCCACGACAGTGAAGGCGAATCCCAGCAAGCTCCCGTCCTACTACGATTGCCCGAGGTGCCAATGGATGGAGTTGAGGGCAGGTTTGGAATCAACAGGGGCCGTCAGAAACGATGAGGCTGAGGATCATACAGGACAACCCCTGTCGGTGGATCCTGCAACATTCGGGAACGTTTTCCACAGGATCGTCGAGATTGGAATCGGGAACCCTGGACCAATGCAGAATGGCCCAACCACTCCTCTCCCAAGGTCATGGACCACTCCCACGGAGGATAAAATCAACGACAAAGAGACACATCAAATCGCATTCAGAGAATTACTCCCACCGGGAGCCGACCTCTCAAGGGTTGCAGAGGCCGTTTCAATCATGGCCCGCAGAGTCTCTGAAGGGAAATTGGGGGCCATGGTCACAGGTCAGGAGGTGGATGGGAGAAGGGTAGAGGGTCTGAGAACTGAGATGCCATTCCAAATATCCATCCCCACACAATTTGAATCTGTGACGCGGAGTAAGTGGACACCAGATGGTGATGAAGTGCTTATCTCATTCGATTCCACTAGAATCGAGCTAAGCGGAATCATAGACTTGGTTGTATGCACTCAGAGCGATGACGGGGCCCCAGCAATCCGGGCCATTGACCTGAAAACTACGGATGCAAGCTCCCTACTTGGAGACTGGGAAAGTGGGCTTCTGGACTCTCTAGATGATGACTCAATCGGGCCCTCTTGTCAGGCTGAGGAATCCCTGCTAAACAAGCACAGGCTGCAGATGGCTCTCTACCATCTAGCATTGGAAGAGTCGGAGTCGGACAAGGAGCGCGAGGGACTACCTAGGCGGAAGGTCCTCCCTCCGGCGATACTAGTTGGGGTTTCTGGAAGGCTAGTGGAGTATCCCTCCGAGACCCTCGAAAAGGCCAAGAAGGACCTGGAGAAGACGCTTGCTCTGACTGCTAGGATGTCATTAGCCTCAGAGTTCCCCTTATCCGTCGTAGAGAAGGACTACGAGGATCGGATTTCGAAGTGCAGGAACTGTTCGATTTCAGAGGAAATCGAGTCGAAGAGTCCATGAGTGAACACTCAGGGTTAGGACCATGACGCTTGACCTAGGACGACTGATGGATAGGAGTGAAGAGATATGGGAGTCCTCCATTTTGCCTAGTCTGTCCGATTTCATCGGGATAAAGGCCCTATCTCCCCTATTCGAGCCCAACTGGGCCGAGATGGGTGAGCTGGATGCCACAATCGAACTATTCTGCGAGTGGCTGGACGATCAGGGAATAGAGGGAATTTCGTACGAGAAGCATAGGATAGGAGAACTATCACCCGTACTAATTGTCACAATAGAGGGAACCGGCCCGGGCGAGGTGATATTCTACTCCCACCTGGACAAGCAGCCGTCAAAGCCAGAACTGTGGTCAGAAGGTCTACACCCACTGAAAGCAGTTAGGAGGGATCCATGGCTCTATGGCAGAGGCTCCGTTGACGATGGGTATGGGGGATACCTTTGCGCCACATCTGTAAGGCTCCTGCAAGAAGCAGGCGCCCCTCATCCCCGTTGTACCATGATTATCGAGACGTGCGAGGAATCCGGATCATTCGACCTCCCGTCCTACCTGGAGGCACTTTCCGACAGACTTGGAAATCCGGACATGGTGGTCGTTTTGGACAGCGGGGGTCCCGATTATGACCATATTTGGATGACAGAGGCTCTTCGTGGGCTTGTCTCCGGGACTCTATCCGTGAAGGTATCTCACGAGGGAATTCACTCAGGAAACTCGGGGGGCTCAATCCCATCTTCTTTCAGGATCCAGCGGATTCTACTGGACAGAGTGGAGGACTCGTCCTCAGGAAAGGTCACAATCCCGGAGATGCACGTGGAAATCCCCGAAGAAGTCAGGGAGAACGCAATCTCTCTCAGGGATATAGTAGGAGACAGCATATGGGAGCAGTTCCCAACGGTGGACACTCTCAGAAAGGCCTCCGAAACTACGGAGGACATGATAGTGGCCATGAACTGGGAGCCTACCCTGTCCATCATCGGAGCAGACGGAATTCCTTCGGTGCAGGACGCGGGAAACGTCCTCCGAACGAACACAGACCTGAAACTAAGCTTCAGGATACCCCCTGGGGTCGATTCGGAGTATGCTACAGCTCGTGCAAAGGAAATCCTGGAGAAGGACCCCCCATATGGGGCAGAGGTCACATTCACTCCTGACTCATGTTCCGACGGTTTCCATGCACCGCCACTAGACGGACCGATCTCAGAAGCCATTAACGCGGCATCGATGGAGTTGACAGGGCTGCCCCCACTGGCAACATGGACAGGGGGTACGATTCCCTTCATGGCGATGATGCAGGGCAAATACCCAGAAGCCATGTTTCTGTGCACTGGTACTTCGGGACCAGGGAACAATGCCCATGGGCCAGACGAGAAACTGCACATCCCCTCATCCAAGAGGCTGACAGTCGCTCTATCGGCAACAATAGCAGCAATTACTGAAAACCTCTGATTTGCCCTAACTCACCAATCCTGTTGCCGCCGAGGTTATATCGGGGGCACCTTCGGACTCCGGAAGATGATGGACCAAGACGACTCTGCAGGAGCCGATCCTCAACAGACAATCCGAGACCTCGAACAGCAGGCTGGGAAGGACAAGGAGGCATTGGACAAACTTCTCGTTGCTTACCAGGCCCAGGAGGCTGACATCGCAGAGATGAAGGCCCAAGTTGAGACCTTGAACCGCGAACTAATCGACAAGGAGACCGAGAAGGAGGGAATCAACAACCTCCTCAGCAACCTCCGAAGGCAGAAGGACGAGATGGAAGTGGAACTCGCGAAGGCCAACACAAAGATCCCATTCTTAGAGAGCAAACTCGACAAGACCGAGGAGATGCTGGAGAGGGAGAAGGCAAGACTCGGCCAGGTACTCACCGTCGCAGAGGAGATTGACGAGTCCAATCAAGCCGCTCAAGCTGAGCTAGCAGCCAGGGACGACTGGTACGTACAGCACATGCAATTGTTCGAAGACCTCAGTGATGCGATTCAGACACGTCACGACATGATTGACAGGGCCATTTCAACCGCCAAGGAGATCCAGTCCAAGCAGGAATCATTCCAAGAGCAGAAGCAGGCAGTGATAGAGGAAATCAAGGAGATGTCCACCGAAGAAGGACCAACAGAGGAAGACGACTCCAAAACAGAAAAAGAGTAGCGATTCACTCCCCTGTCTTCTTTATGAATCTCGCAGGAATCCCTCCCCAGACTTCTCCTGCTGGTATCTCGGTCCACTTTGGAACGACAGCTCTGGAAGCCACAACAGCGCCATCACCTATCGTACACCCAGGCTGCACAATACTGCCTCCGCCAATTAGGGCGCCATCACCTATCCTCACTGGTGCGAGTACTATCTCCCCGCTCTCAACTAGGTGAGCATTAATCGTAGCATCCCCACCCACGACTACGTTATCTCCGATGGTAACCATGGATGCGTCATTAATCATCATCGAATTTAGTTGGGCGCCTCTCCCAATCTTAGCACCCATCATCCGGTAATACAAATTTGCAAGGAAGGAGGGTACTACGAGGCCTAGGAAAATCTGAGCGACCCTGTGAGACACCAATGAGAATGCCCATTGAATTGTAATGAAGGATCTCAGAGAATACCTCCCCTCTTCCTTCCTGATTCTGAACAGGCCCCCCATTAGTCCGCATATGAGTAATAGTACGACTCCCCAAATGATGTAACCTAGGCCCAAACCGACACAGATTCCAAGTGCCTCAACCAGTCCTCCCTTCCCTTCTGTCATCGACGTCAAATCGGTGAATAGCAGATACGAGGGAACCATAGCCAAACCGATGATAACCCCAAAGAGCGCCATCACAAGAACTGAGAGCACATTCTGAACCAGTTCGAAATTCTTCATTCTACTCCTCCTCGGAGTACAATCCGGCATCAATATCTGCCTGTCTAGCAACCCTTTTTCCTTCCTCAACGTCAATTAACGGGAAAAGAAGCATCCCCAAGACGAGTATCATTAGCAGCACCATAATCCCAAACCTCGTGTCGAAAGCAGCAGAGAAAAATGCGAAAATGAACGGACCAATCACTGCAGCAGCCTTGCCCATGAAGCCAAAGAAGCCGAAGAACTCAGTAGTCCTCGACTTTGGAACAAGATATGCGAACAGACTCCTGGCCTGTGCCCCCGCAGAGCCCTGGACGAACCCAACCAAGGTCCCCAGGAGTATCCATTGTAACGTTACTCCGAAGTTTAGAGGGCCCCAGAAGTTGTCTCTCAGGAAATTAGGCCACCAGTCAATAGGCCCTCCTTCGATAATTGTGATGTGATTGTGCCCAACTGAGTGGTAACCATCTAGGATTCCACCCTTGAATGAGAATGACCACCTGTGATCGAGCATTTCGTGCATTTCAGACTCAAGAAGCATCGCCTCATCAACCGATATCCTCGTTCTCTCTACGTCAGAATCAGACCAAACGTCACCATCCAAGGCTCCTTCAATCATGTAATGCAGGAAGGCGTTCCTGAACTCCTCATCGCCTAATCCAGACTTGCTAACCCAACCCTTCACTCCTCTTTCATGAAGGGTGGAGAGGACGTATTCATCAGATTCAGAATCGTAATCGTACCTGAAGTCGAACCTATCGTGGTCATCCTCCAGGTCAAGCGGTGCGAACCCAGTTGCAAGGATTAGAACAACCATGTAGACACCGATAGATCCCCCGAGAACTGACTTTGCGCCGTATCTTGCAGCCAACATCCCCCCTACTACTGACATCGGGATGGCAATTATGTTGGCCAGAAGAATAAGAACGAAATTCATCAATACCGGCAGTCGCAGATCATTTTCAGCGAATGAAGTCGCAACTCCTCCAACAGTGTGGAGAACGTCATAGAACAGAAGGTAAGATACCAGGTAAATTACTAAAATTCTGTATTTCTTTAACTCCCTAAAAGTACTCCTGACTTCGTTAAGCCCATCACCAACAGCCTCCATAATAGAACCATAAGACCTCTCATTTGCGATTTTCGGCTCCGGAGTGTTCCTAAAGAATGGTAGACCAAAACCAAGCCACCAGAGAGAAGTGGTCACGAATGCGAAGGTCAGTGTCCATGGTCCGTAAGCATCCGTTAGTCCGAACGCACCCGTCACCAAGACGACTAGGTGCAATATCAGAATTAGAGACCCACCAGCGAAGCCATAGGCATATCCCCAGCTCGATACCTTCTCCATCTGGTTTTGTTCAGCTAGATATGGCATGAATGCGTAGTATATCGTGTTACCACCAGCCATCCCTATCTGGCCCATTAGGAAGCAGAAAGCCAGAAGTCTATAGGCAGAATTAGCATCCAAGTGGGGTGCAACTCCCATGAATGCAGTGAACACGACTCCTAATAACGTGTAGATCCACACTATCTTCTTCTTGATTCTGATCCTATCTGCAATGGCTCCGAGAATGGGACTGGAAATAGCGACAAAAACCATGGACAAACCAAGTATTGCTGCATAGAAAGACGTCCCAGTGACATTGAATCCTACGATTTCGGACGAGCCCCCCGTTGCTAGATTGAAGTACCTCGTAATTAGTTGGCCGCCAAGTACAGTCCCAACTGTCAATGCGAATGCTTGGTTAGCCCAATCGTACCAGTACCAACTCGTCAGAGCCCTGTTGTCATCTTCATTCATCCCGTCAATTTTTCCTCCTAATGAAAACGCCATCTTATCACCATTATTGTCCACAGCATTTAGACGTTTAGTGTATTCTCCAACATCTAGTGTTAAACACTTCTGAAACACGTCAATATCAAGAGCAGGACATGGAACGGGCATCATGGCCAATGCATGCGGAGTGCTGGGAAATGGCTCCAAGGCCGTCAAGGTCCATCATCTAATCAAGGCTCCAGAGAATACCCCTGAGTCTGTTTCATTCCGTGAGTCTTGGGATGCAAGTAAGCCAGTCACTGTCTACAAGACTCCCGAGAATCTACCCGATGGCACGCCGTGTATAGCAGCTACAGTGATACTGAGATCAAAGGGTTGTGCTTGGTGGTGGAAGTCAGGTTGCACATTCTGTGGCTACTTCAATGACGTCAGAGACAATGTGTCCGCAGAAGATATGTTTTCTCAGTGGGAATTTGCTAAGAAAACTACGAATCAATTTGAAGACTGCGGAATGGTCAAGGTCTACACCTCGGGAACCTTCTTCGAAGATCGAGAGAACTCTCCCGAGTGGCAGGACCTTGTTCTGCGAGAAACTGCCCAGATGGGACTACATCTAGTAGTCGAAGCACAGGCTCAGATGTGTACTCCCGAGAAGATATCATGGGTCGCAGAGAGGCATCCCGATTGTACTGTGGCAATTGGACTAGAAGCCTTTGACGACAGAGTCCTTCGTTTCCATGTCAACAAGGGTTTCACTACGAAGCAATGGCATTCAGCGGTCCAAATGCTTCGGGACAACAACTTGCGCGTGAAGACATACCTTCTGTTCAAGCCACCCTTTATGTCCGAGGGCGACGCACTTGTGCATACGACCTCCTGGCTCACCAAAGTGGCTCCATATTCTGACGAAGTCTCAGTCAACCCAATGAACATCCAGAAGAATACGATTGTCGATAGACTGTTCAGAAACAAGGAGTACAGACCTCCCTGGCTATGGTCGTTGGTTGAGATGATCTTGAGGTCGCACGAGCATCTTGGAGATGACTCTTGTAGGATTATCGTCCACCCCACGGCAGGTGGAAAGATTCGTGGAGCTCACAATTGCGGGGAATGTGACAATGAGGTCGTAGCAGCTATAGAGAGATACTCAGTATCCGGGGATACTGAGGAATTCAGCCACCTTGAATGCTCATGTAAGTCACATTGGAGAGCAGAAATAGAGAATGATAACAGCTTCCCTATACCTCTTGGCTTTGGAACGTTCCGTAGAGGAAACCCGACAGACATTGTTCGTGCCCCTTAACGCCGTTGACTAGCTGTGTACGCCCAACGCTTAAGGGCAAATCTCCGGTGGTTAATGACGAATCGTGAGATTCCGGGGTGATTGATTGTCCGATGAGGAATCAACTTTGATTGGTGAGTTCTTGCAAGGCGAGGGAGAACCATCGTCGTCATGGGTAATGCTGGTGATGGGTTTTGTCTCCACAATAGTGTTCCTGGTCCTGTATGGAATACTCTTCCCTTCCAGTGACCTTCCAGTAATTTCTAGCGTTCTTCCCGTCTTCGATGGGGTTTTCGACTCAGGAATATGGTTCTTCATCCTAGGGGCCATGATTGGTATTTTTGCAATATTGGGGACAATGCTAACCGAGGCAACCAGTGAGTGAGGCAATCATATGGGGCTAATCACTGTAATGGTTACCTTCTGGCTGATAACCCTGGTTGTCTTCATCCTGGTAAACAGGGGAATATGGGTATTCACAGATGTCTCGAAGAGTATGAGTCTGTTCATGCTCGAGAAGGCACTTGGCCCGCCCATAGACTTCGTAGACGGAAAAAAGGGCTCAGCATCCACCACTTGGATATTGCAAGGAGCCCTCTGGATAATCCCCGCCTCATTGGTTACATTCTGCGGACTTTGGCTTTCACACGACCCCCTAGCTCTTCACAGCCTAACAGCATGGGGGCTGAATCCGGTATCGACATCCTTGACGACATCGGGAATACTCATTGCAGTATACGGGTCGATGGGGATGCTCCTAATCGGCTCCTCGATGCATATAGTACCAGAATTAGGCGCAACCTCTCTGGCTACGGAGAAGAATGCAACCCTAATGTCGTTTGTTTGGACGATAGCAGTGATTGTGATGTTCATCGGCGCAAACAAGCCTGAAATCGCCGGCGTCTCTGTAATGCCGATAGCTACCATACTCACCAACCTAGTACTTATTGCTGTAATTGTCAATATGCTACTTACCGCTGCGTCTAGGACCAGGAAGATGCCCCTGCCTGCCTGGATGATGATTATTGGAATGATCTCAGCACCAATCTCCATACTATCCCTAGCGCTCACGGGTTATCTTGATTCAGGATCAGGTCAATGGCTGGCCACTAGGTTCAGCGGGACCTCATTCTTCCTAATGGTATCTGGAGCGATTCTCTATGGTTCTTCAAGAGGTAGTGGAAACCCACTTTGGTCAAGATCTCTGGCAGCAGTTACCATGGCCGGTGCTATCATCTCGATCAATCCAGCTGGTCTTATCGAAGGCGACATTGCTTCCGACTTCCTTGGAATCGAGACTGCAACCTTCGATCCAACTAGAAACGATATCGTAGCAGGATCTTTCCTGCTGGCACTTTCACTCATACCGATTATCGCCCTTTCTGCCAACGTTCTAGCGACAATGAGGGGGGATGACGTGTTTATGGAGAACCCCGACTCTCCTGGAATGCCAGAAATCAATCTAGCTGCGTTCATGGCCGTACCCATTGCTATCGGAGGCCTATTTGTCCACACTGACTACATCACAGGAACCAATGAACTAACGGGAATTCATACTTCTCTGGTTCTTCTGGGTCTTTGGGTTGTCTTCATCCCCGCCTCACTGGGCTCTGCTCTATCCATTTTCCCTGAGGTTTCAGGAAGAAACATGCTTTCCATTAATCGTTCCAGATGGGCATTCTGGTTGATGTCCGGGGGGGCTTTCTCGGGGCTAGTCTTCACAATGATGGCTGATTTTTCCGACATGGCACTTATTGAAGCAGCAGTCGAGGAAGAAAACTCGACTGCGAATAGGATTCGCGTTCTTGGATCCGTCCTTTTCTACGGCACGGTCATCGGTTCAGTTTACCACTCATTGAACATGATTAGCGGGACATTCAGAGGGCCCCTGGTTAGCGAGGAGCAAAACATCTCGTCAACGTCAATTTCCAGCCCTTATATGCTAACAAAGGAGACTACGGTCAGGAAGATTCTAGCCCAGAGGGAGGGGAAACTAGACACAGTAGTGGTACCGGAATCCAGCACCGAGCTCCCAGGTAGCGCTACAGAGATTTGATTTGACCACATAGCCCATGGGTCAATAGCCACTGCCTCCATCGGGATATCATGAGAATAGGATTGGTAGGGAAGCCCAATGTGGGGAAATCGACAACCTTCTCAGCATTGACTGAGATGCCGGTTGATATCGCAAACTACCCGTTTACGACAATAGAACCTAATGTTGGAGTCACTTGGATACCGCTTCCAAGCCCTTGTGCCTGTTCAGAGCTACGTGAAAAAAGGGAATCTTCCGGCCGTCTGGATCCCTATGGGCCAGATGATGATAGGGGGGGCAGCATATGCTCGCCCAACACCGGTTCATGTTCCGGATTCAAGAGGTTGGTTCCAGTGACCCTGGTCGATGTAGCCGGTTTGGTTCCTGGGGCTCACGAGGGAAGGGGCAGGGGGAACCAATTTCTCTCAGATCTCTCCAGGTGTGACGCCCTAATCCAGGTCGTCGACGTATCCGGAACAACTGACTTAGAGGGAAATCCGGTAGGTTCGGGTGGCTCGGAGCCGATTGAAGAGCATCGCTTCCTCCTGTCTGAGCTGGACTCGTGGATCATGGGCATAATAGGGAATGGATGGGAAAGAGTCTCGAGAAGGGCCCAAGCAGAAGGAAGGAGAGCCGTACAAGAGCACTTGATGGACAGATTGACTGGAATCGGGGCCAAGGACATTCATATTTCTGCGGGCATCTCATACGTGCAGAGGGAATACCCGGATTCACAAGACATCTCATCATGGGGGGATGACCAACTAAGGACAATCGCTTCATCAATCCGGAAGAGCATGTTCCCGATATCTATTGCAGCAAACAAGGCAGACAATCTGATTCACAATTGTAGAGAGTTAGAGTCGGAAATCGAGTCCTCTGGAGGGAGGGTTATTTTCACCAGCGCTGAGGCCGAGCTGGCTCTTCGTAGAGCTTCTTCTTCTGGAATGATAATCTACCAACCAGGAGACTCTGACTTCAGCCTAACAGAAGCGGGCGAGGATATGCTCTCAGAAAGGCAGAGAGAAGCACTGGGGTCAATCTCCGATTCTATTTCTTCTTGGAGAGGTGGCGGTCTAGTTGGCCTTCTTTCTGACATGGTCTTCAGACAACTGTCAAGAGTTGTATGTTACCCTGTTCAGGATGAGACTCATTGGGTGGACGGAGACGGAAAATCCCTGCCTGACGCTATCCTAGTTCCCACTGGAACCACCTCTAAGGGACTCGCGTACCAAGTGCATTCTGATCTAGGGGAAGGATTCGTGAGGGCCATAGATGCGAGAACTGGAAGAGTGATTGGAGCTGATCACGAACTTTCTGACGGGGACGTGGTCTCCATCCTAGCAAAGATCTAGTCCTGAGTTGAGACTTCGGATAGCTCAATTATCAAATCGTAGCTCACAGCGGTCCAACTGATATCGAAATCCTCATCGTCGTCAATCGCTTCCCCCGCTATCGGGACTGGGACTGCTTCAATATCAGCAGTGATAGTGGCTATCCACGCTCCTCTGCCCCTGCCTCCATCGTTCCAAAACTCTCTGATTTCTTTCTCGGTCATATTCTGCTCCGAGTAACTCTCGCCAGTATAGCCCTGTGTGACGTCCCACCTCATCGTGAATCCACCATTTCCTCCTCCAGAGCAGGCTCCATCTGCAGTCTGGTCATCAACTCCCTCAATTTCACTTAGATCGCTCTCTCCATCAACGGTGTCCGTGAACCCTGGTCCGGCTTCGTCGTTATCGAAGCATGATATCTCTAGTTGCACGTATCCTATGCTTAGTTCCGTCTCAATCATCAAGTCGAAGAATGAGTCGTGACTCTGCCCATCGCCTAGAGTGACTGACTCCGTCAGCGTCGTCGAGACTTCCTCGAAACTGACCTGCAGAGAACCCGAAAGACCTGAGGATCCGCCACCCCCAAGCTCATCGTCTATCAGAGAAGGCAGAGCCTCGAAGTATATCGGAAATGCAACGAGGAATACCACGGTTCCAGCCAGGGTCTTTACCTTCTGAGGGGTATCTACCAGGTCTTGAAAGTCCATGCCGCTTCGCTTGTCGCTCTCTGGCCTCCCTATCAATTTCTCTCCCAATGTGAATCATTGTGGTGTCAATCATCAGTCTTGAAGTCCCTTCCAGTCCCCTATATCAATGCCCTCTTTGGAAAAGATCTTCCTGGACTTTCTGAATTCTGGAAGGAGATAACCTATTATCGATCTCTCCATGAAAGTCCACCTCCATGGACACCTTGGCAGTTTTGTTGTCCATTGATTCAGGAATTCTTTCCAACCCTCATCAAATTCCTCTGGAATTCTGAAGGTCACGAAGGACAGCCTTCCAGATGACCCGGGGACGTAGCTCCAAGATCTGATCTCCAGTCCCTTGGCATCACCATCTGTAACCTTCAGACCGAGAACCCTAGCTCTCTTCGCTATTGGAACAATAATTGCCCAACGGTGAACCAAGGTTGAGTCTTGAAATCGATTCATTTCCCATCCGCGACTCTCGCCAATTATCCTCATGGCCCTGATGGCTTCGGTGGGCACTATGCTGACGGGAATCTCCAGCATCCGCTCCATTGGCATTGGGATACCCTCGAGGCCCTCGCCCATAGCGGCTTCGCGTTAATTCGTTCCAATCGTTGCTTCAGCCGAATAGGGAGCCAAGACCTTCGAAACCGCCCGCCTCTTCCTCGGGCTCCTCTGCCGCCTCTTCCTCAGCGGGAGCAGCCTCAGCGGCAGCTCCACCGGAAGAAGCAGCAGGAGCAGCCGAAGCCACTGGGGCGGCGACCGCGGTCGCCATGGCCTCATCGATGTCAACGGAGCCTAGAGAGGCTACTAGGGCCTTCACACGAGCCCCATCAGCCTCGACTCCTGCAGCCTTCAGCACTGAGCCGACGGCCTTGTCATCGATGTCCTTTCCTGCAGAATGCAACAACATTGCAGCATACACATATTCCATTTCATTCACCTTTTCATTCATCCGAAGAGATCGCCGAGTCCACCGAACCCAGCATCCTCTTCCTCCTCTTCCTCTTCGACTTCGGCCTCTTCGACCTCTTCCGAACTTGCTGCCTCGGAGGGGGCAGCTTCAGCACTTTGAGACGCTGCTCCTAGAGCAGCTTGCAACTCTTCATCAAGAGCTGAGGAATCTAATTGTCCTGCTAGGGAAAGAGCACGAGCACGCGCTTGGGATAGTATGGAAGCAGCAGTAGCATCGTTCAACACCCCTGCCTCAATAGCAACAGATAGTGCCTCTGAAGAGGCCTTTGAGATGAGGTTTGGAGTTGTAATGGAGGAGAACCACTTGATGTTGCATGCCAGATTGAAAGCACCAGAAGTCCCTACCACTATGTCGTTACGGAGTCCGTCCGTGTCTAGGTCCAAGTCAGATGACTGGAAAATATGCCCTTCTTCAATTGCTCCAGTTAGTATAAGTCCAATCTCAATGGGATTGACTCCCAGCTTAGCAAGCATTATCCCCAAGTCTGCCGATATCTCCTCCCCCTTGGAGAAAGTCGTCTCTCTCTGGATGGCAACCTTGCCCTTGTCGATCTTGGCTGGTATGCCCACTGCATTGAACTCTCCCACAATTGGGCCTGGACCGAACTCTGTCGGGCCTGCAGGAATCGTCACGTCATCCGGGAAAGTCTCTCCAGCCTTTGCAGCCCTGCCTTGACGGGTCTTCTCCAGTTCGGCGAAAATCTCGAAGGCATTCATTGAGTTGCTATGGACCACGCAAGGAATGTGAGCTCCCTCCAGCAGGGCGTCTATTTCCTCCTGAGGCCTTCCAGCGTTTGACCATGCTATCCTCATTAGCGATTTCTTGGCCATTGTGATGCTCATTCTACCTCGAAGGGTGTTCCGCATATCGATCATATTGCTCGCAGGCACACCGGACACATCGACAACTGCTACCACTCCGTCACTGCCGAAGATTTCAGTTAGTTGTGAAACTCGATCTTTCTTCCATCCCGCTACCTTAGGAATCAAAGTATCACCTCCACCCTAATCGATGGCCCCATAGAGGTCTTAACGAAACACGAACGGATATTCCCTGCACCCCTCTCAAGCTTGCCCGTCACTCTTTCCCAGACGGCCACTGCGTTGGAGGTCAAGTCATCGATACCCTGTTCTCTAGATCCCACTGCGGTGTGGAATGTCACTCTGTCCCTCGAACGAACGATCGCTGTATCCTTCAGTCCCGTCGCAAGAGCGGACGGATCCAGGGTAGGGGGGACCGGTCTTGGCATCTTTCCTCTAGGTCCCAGAACTCCTCCGAGGAATCTCCCTACAGTACCCATGTGCGGAATTTCCGATAGAAAGAAGTCATACTCCTTTGCTATCTTTCTGGCCCTCTGACGATTTCCACCTAAGTCCTCGATGGTGGTGGGATCGATTACTTCCAGACCCCCAGCCTTCGCCTTTGCTGCCATCTCGCCACCGGCGAACATCGCGATTTTCACTGGCTTTCCCCTTCCAGATGGAAGCCTGACCTCTTCCTGGATTCTATTTGTTGGGATTTTCAGATCAACGTCCTTGATAGTGAAAGAAATCTCGATAGATTCCACGAAGCCCCTCTCTGGTGCTTCGTCAATTGCTCTCTGAATCGCTGTTTGCAGATTTTCCTTCATTTTTCTCACCTCTGCGGTCCACGAGGCTATTCACCTCTCCCGCAACTCGTGTGAATCTAGCTGAAATGCTCGCTAAACTCCCCCTCGCTCATTGCGTTTAGTGCCACTTTCGGCTCCATTCCTTCGACTCTGACTCTCATAGCGACGCACGTTCCCATTACTTCTCGGCAGCGCGCGTAGAGCGACTTCCCTGTCAATCGGTCCTTCTGTTCCTCGGCTATGCCCTTAATTTGGTCCATAGTCAGATTCTCAGTTGAATCCTCCCATGACCCGTTGCACTTATTCTTCCCGAGAGCCTGAACGACTTTGTGAGGGGTCTCGTTGCGTGCTGACATGAAAATGACCTCCTTTCGCGGGACTCGCGGACCTGCTCTCCCTATTTGATAATGATGTACTCTCAGAAAATCGTTATTTCGAGTCACTCCACTCTCTGAGTAACCCTGACTTGGTCTGCCCGAACAGTGAGTGCAACGGGTACTGCTGCCTCGAATAACTCAACTGTCACCTCTTCCTTGGTCTCTGCAACTCTGGTTACTCTCGCAGCCTGGCCCCTGAATGCTCCACCAGATATCTCGACAATACAACCTTCTTCTATTCCGGAGGTCGCAGCCTTGGGTTCCAAGTAAGGAAGAACGTCCTCAAGAGGTGCCTCTCCATCCAGAACCTTGCTGCAATTCTTCAGGGGGGTGACTCCAACGCCAACTCTTCCGATCAGTTTCTGCACATGGTGCATAGCAGTGGCTTCGACGAAGATGAAACCCTTCATGTAGTGCGGACTGAGAACTCCGAAGATTTTGTCCTGGATATCCTTGAGTGAACCAGTTCCAGACAATCTGGCACGTATCTCTCCTGCTACATTCTGCTCTTGACCGATCGAGGTCTTCAGGATATACAGGTAAGAGGCAACGTCGCCATACATCTCTCTCAGCTGCGGAGTCGCGTAGTCCTTGGTCTGAATTGCACCGGGATCTATCCACTCGCTATTCTTGTACAGGGCTCCAGGACTAATCTCTGCCTCTTCTGTAATGAACAGAATAGGAGTGACGTCATTTAATCGATTTCCGTAAGCAAGTCCGCGTGCCATGTCTGAGCGGACCAATTGCAGACTCTCCGAAGGAATCCCAGTGCACTCAGTAATCCTTGCAACTACTGAATCATGGTCGTTAGGATCTCCTATGCCGTGAATTCCATCCCATGCACCGGGAAAGTCAGAAACCTCATCAGAGCGCTGCATCAGAAGCACCTTCTCCCCGCTTCGAAGATATACAGTATATGCCTCTGACATTTTACCGCCTCACCCTATCAGCCATTGGAAGAACGGCGGGAAAACATTGACCATCAGAGCTAGGATCACGAAGCCTATCGCCCCCAACACAAACATTCCAATTCCACAAACGATTACAGTTTGCCGGAACTCTTGCTTAGAAGGCTTCTTGGCCATCTTCAGGATTCTAGCGTAGGAACCGGTCTGTAGTCCCTTGACGCGCCCCTCGATCTCGTCCTGCCAGGACTGAGCCATCTCTTCGATAGGGCCCACCTTAGAGTTCTCAACCGCCATGCTAACACCTAGAAGCATTCAGCCGACCTACAGATTCCATTTAAGGACAACGGGAAGCAATCACACTTCATCAATTCGAATTCTGATAGTGCTAACTCACGAACTCTACCGTTCTATTTCTCATGTTCCTCATCTGAGTGTGTAGGGAAGCACCGTGAATCTGTTCGCTCTTCACTCCCGTCAAGACGAGAAGTACTCTGATATCGCTACCCATTGATTCGTCTGTAGTTACCCCCCAAATCATTCTCGCATACGGATTGATGCTCTCTCGGATTATCTTGGCGCACTGCTCCGCTTCTCCGAGTGTCAGACCCGGTCCACCTACCACATTGACTAGAGCTCCTCTGGCATCTGAAATATCAATATCAAGAAGAGGAGATTGTAGTGCCTCCATGGTTGCTTTCTCGGCTCCTTCTTCTACCGAAGCTTCTCCGAGTCCAATCATCGCCACTCCTCCACCGTTCTCCATTACTGAGCGTAGGTCTTGGAAGTCGAGGTTGACGACTCCTTCCTTGGCGATCATTTCAGAGACGCCAGATATGCTCCTCATAAGGAGCTCATCTGCAACCCTGAATGCTGCATCCAGAGGGAGATCCCTCACTCCCTCGACTTCGAGCAGTCTTTCGTTTGGAAGAACTATCACAGTATCGCATACTTCCCTTAGCCTCTCTAGACCCCATTCCGCATTCTGTCTACGTACGGCGCCTTCTGATACGAAGGGGTAGCTAACTACTGCAATAGTCAGAGCTTCGGATGCTTTTGCGAGCCTGGCGACGACATGGGCACTGCCTGTCCCAGTGCCGCCACCCAGACCCGCGGTGATGAATGCCAAATCGCACTCCTCAACCTCTGTTTTCAGCACACGCTCTGACTCGTACGCTGCCTGCTCTCCCTTTTCTGGATCGCCCCCCGCCCCCCTGCCTCGGGCGGACCGACCAATCAGTACCTTGTTCTCGACATTCACCCTCAACAGATGTTGAGCATCGGTGTTAACTGCCATCCCCTTGACATATTCATCATCGAACAGGCCCTCTTGCTCTAATCGGGCAACCGTGTTTGATCCACACCCGCCGCAACCAAAGACCCTAATCTTCGGTTGTAGCGATTTCAGAAGTTTCTCGAGGTCTGGGACTTCCTCGACTTCGGGCACTGTCGATGACTGTGGCTCGTCATCATGGAGCTCTAGAACTCTCTCAATCAGGTGCTTCACGGAAGTTAGGGGCGTTGAATAGAGGATAACCATTGCCCCATTGTATATCGATTAGACAAGCGTTTTTGCGCCTTAGTCTTGATGCCACTCAAGCCAGTAGCCCGCTTCTCGTTTTGACGAATCTGACAAGGAATGTGTATACTCCGCCCCAAGCTGAAATACCCAAAGCGATAGTCATGCCGTTCAACTCACTGTTCCCCAGTAGCGCCCATTCTCCTAACCAGTGGAGATCGGACATTTCTATTCCTGCTACTCCCCAGTGCGCCTGCCATGCGGTCAGAACCAGTGCAACTAGAGTTAGCACCATCCTGTCGGCTCTCGAGAATCCCCCATAAATTCTGTCTAGACCGACCGATTGAGCCTGAGTGCCCATGTAAGAACCGAATAGGGTGAGGAGGCCAGCCAGATATCCAGAGCTGACATTGTCTACGAATTCTGCATTCATTCCTATTGCAACTAGAATTCCAACATCCACTACCCTGTCAATAGTGTGGTCGAGAAAGTCTCCATATGGACCATCAGTTCCTTGGTGCCTTGCCAGGGCTCCGTCTAATCCGTCTAAAACTCCGGCGACTAGAATTACAACCACACCTCCAACAATTAAGATTGCTCCATTGGTGTCATTCCCTGCGGTCATAAGCAGATAGAATGCCAAAATAGACAGGATGAGGCTGGTCCAAGTAAGTAGACTAGGGTCGACGCCCTCCATTCTGTAAACAAGTGGATTGATCGCTTTCGTCCATCTCTCCCTCATCTTCTCGAACATTCTAAACCTCTCCTCTCTCTATCCAGTCGATTAGTCTGAGTGGCCTTCTCGGCTTGAAGTCATCTGCTACCCAATCCATAATTCCCTGAAACACTGTTTCCACTCCATCTGACGAAGTGTCAAACTCTATTGCCGGAACAGCATCATCCATCTCGGCCCAAGCCGATCCAAGTATCTCCCAGTCAACATTGCCTGAGATTTTTTGTTCCGGGTACGATCTTCCAGTCAACCTCTTGCTGAGAACAGATGGACTGCATCTAAGAACAACAACGCAGTCAACCGGTAGTAGGTGAGATAGATGACTGTCAATAACGATTGATATGATCGGATCATTTTTCCATTCAGAATGAATCTGAACGTTCAACTCGTCAATATCGATAGGCCTTGCGCCATCCTCTGAGTCAACATCATCAATACAACCAAGCCTCTCTGCAATGTCCTGCACCCTTTCGACCTGATAACCAACATCAGCTAGTAGTGATGCGATAGTGGTCTTTCCAACTCCCGGAGTTCCCGTAAGTGCCAACCTAAAGCACCTATCCATGTACGCATCGAGTAGTCCGAACGACAAGAATACTCCGTGCCGAATCGCAACATTGACCTAGAAAACTACCGTCCCTGCAAATATGGGAGAGTCAGTTAGCTGGTTGAAGGCAATGGACCCGAGGGAAACAAAGCTGAACATACTACTACTCGCACTACCGATAACTCTCTACTTCAACTACGTGGATCAGAACCACTCCATGGCATTCTTCTCTTCTCTGATAGCAATTATGCCCCTGGCATTCCTCATGGGTAGAGCAACAGAGGAAATAGCATTGAGGACAACTGAATCCCTTGGTGGATTGCTGAATGCTACATTCGGAAACGCTGCAGAACTCATTATCGCGGTCCTCCTTATCTTGGAGGCATCCAGAGTTGCTGACCCAGAAACACAATCCTTCTTCATCCAACTTGTCCAAGCCAGCCTGATTGGGAGTATCCTCGGAAACCTCCTGCTGGTAATGGGACTTGCATTCGTATGGGGTGGAATCCATCATTCAGAACAGAAATATTCCGACACACAAGTTAGCTCCAACGGCTCTCTTCTCCTCCTCTCAATGATTGTCCTGGTCATTCCGACGGTATTCCACTCTTCGGTCGGGGGTGAGGGGGTAGAATCCAGGCTTCTGGATCTAAGCCATATCGCTGCTGCGATTCTGCTCTTGGTCTATGGCCTGTTCCTGCTCTTCCAATTCCGTACCCATGTGCATCTTTTCGCTACGGACGGGTCTCACCACGAAGAACCGGAAATGACACAACGAGACTCAATCATCCTGCTGGTCGTCGCGACCGTCCTGGTATCGTGGATGGCCGAGATACTTGTTCACTCCGTCGAGTATGCTGCAGAAGACTTCGGGCTTCCCCACCTTTTCATCGGCGTCATACTTCTCCCGCTGTTCGGAAACGCTGCAGAGCACTTTACCGCAGTCACAGTCGCTGGTAAGGACAAGATGGACCTTTCCTTCGCGATTTCTATGGGATCCTCGACCCAGATTGCTGTTTTTATCGCTCCCCTGATGGTAATCATCGCATGGGCACTCGGTGTTCCACTGACCTTCGAGTTTGGCACTCTAGAGACAGTCTCGGCCTTCCTAGCGGTCCTAATCGTCAACTCGATCGCAGCAGATGGGAAATCTAACTGGTTGGAAGGGGCCATGCTCCTATCATCATACGCGGTACTCGCTGCAGCGTTCCTGTTCCACCCTTGAGTCAAACGTCCTGGTAGTACTCGGTCACGGATTCTTCCAATTCCTCGGTAACCACATCCTCGTTTAGAGTCAAAGTCCTTCCATCCCTCCTGACCGCTTCTCCCTCTACGAATACGTCCAGGACCTTAGCTCCAGAGTAGATTAGATTGGATAGCAACCTCCTCCCGTCCCTGCCAAATGGCCTCATTCTGATGTCCGATAGGTCCCATGTAACCCAGTCCTGTGACCCCTTTGTTGCCAAATCCCAGGTCTGTTCGGGTCCGAGAATCCTAGCATCCCAGTGATCGTGCCTCTGTACGAGGCTGGCAGCCTTGGCCTCGGCTCTCAGATCCAGTGAATTATTGCTTGCTGAACCATCGGTTCCAAGCCTAACGTCTACTCCAGCCTCCTTCATCGCGGGATACGACATGGTACCTCCGCATGCCAACTTCTGATTCGAGGTCGGACAGTGGACAGCGTGAGCCCCGTGCCCGGCAAGAATCCTCATCTCTTTCTTGGTGACCCAACCGCAATGGGCGCAAACCGTGCCTCCGCTCTCTGCGTCCTGGAAGTAGTCAAGAGAGTCAAGATACTCAATGGGGTACATGCCGTGTTTGGCATGACAGTCGGCCACTTCCTTCCTGGTCTCAGAAGTATGTATGTGCAACAGTGATCCTGTCTTTTTCGCTAGCTCTGAGCCCTTGCGAAGTATCTCCTCGTCACAGACGTAAACTGAGTGTGTGCCTATTCCGTACTCGATTCTGCCAGGACGAGGGGAAGGTTCGGTGATCAGACTCTCCATGTGGCGCAAAGCATCTCCGGAGCCCGGCTTGAAGTTGGGTGTCAAACCATCAGTAATTGGCCCGCATAGCGTTGCCCTGACACCTGTTTCTGCTAGTGTCTCACCGACGGTCTGAGTGTAGTAGTACATGTCGCAAGCATAGGTTGTACCGGTTGCGATCATCTCTGCAGCAGCAGCCCTTGTTCCGATTTCCACCAGCTCACTCGTGAGTCTTTTCTCGACGGGAAATATCGCTGTTTCCAACCACTCCATGAGGGGCAAACCCTCTCCCATTCCTCGATTGAGAATCATCCCGAGGTGCGTGTGCCAGTTCTGCAATGAGCGGGTTATCAAGCGATTCTTCCCATTGATAGCCTCGATTACGTCCTCGTCGCCTTTGCTATCTGACACAGATCCATCGCTGTGTAGCAGGAAGTCCCCTCTGTTGGCGGAACCATCCTCTCCAATTAACCACGTATTCGTGATTCTCCTAGTGCCGGATTCCATCTTAGCACTCCTGAAATCCCTATTCGCATACTGCATTCAGTACGCTGATTCTCTCTCCTTCACAATTGTCCATCCAGGCATTCACTGAATCGCCCGGGCTCATTGGCCCAACTCCCTTCGGAGTCCCCGTCCATACCAGATCCCCCGACTCTAGGTCGTACCAGTTGTTGAGATGTTCCAACAAGGATTCAACCGAGTGAACCATGGTCTCTGTTGAGGCTAGTTGCCTAGTTTCCCCGTTCAATGACAGGCCTATCTCCATCGGCCTTTCGTCCCAGTCAGTCCAGGTTCCAAGTACTCCAGACCCTCTGAAACCCTTTCCCTCGAGCCAGGGCCACCCCTCCCTCTTTGCCATGGTCTGGCGGGTCCTGTTGGTCGTGTCAATCCCCACACACATCTGTGCTGGAGTGAGATCCTCTCCCAACCTGAAGACCATCTCAACTTCATGGTCTACGTGCTCATCCGGCCTAAGAAGAGTCACAACATTCTCTCCAGCTTCAGTCGCCTCTACCATCGCGGAGGGGGGCATCAGGAAGAACCTCGGATAGTCAGTCACGTCCCCTAGTATTTCCTTCGCATGTCCAGCATAGTTTCTGAAAACGGCCCAGCCAACTCCCATGGTTGTTCTAGTCAGGCACCAATGATTAGCCAATCGGTGCGTTCTCCTCACTCATCAGGTTGAAGGACGATGCCTTGCTGACAACTGGCATGACGGGGGATCCATACAGAACACTCGATGTGTCCAAGGATGCTTCTGATGCAGAGATAAAGAGGGCTTACAGGAAGCTAGCCCGACAGTATCACCCCGATAGAAATCCCGGAGATGCTGCAGCAGAAGAGAGGTTCAAGTCCATTCAGTCTGCATACGAAAAGATTGGGACCGCGGAAGGAAGAAGCGAGTATGACCAGCAGAGGAGGATGGAAGAGATGTTCCAGGGTGGTAGAACGCGCTCCCCGTTCGGAGGAGGCGTGGATTTAGGTGATATTTTCTCTCAGTTTATGGGTGGCAGGGGAGCCCAACAGCCCAGTTCAGGATTCAGTTTCGATAGCTCGAACCGGGGCCCTAGAGAACCAAAGAAGACTATCAAGGGAGCAGACATCGAGGCCGGTTTGGACATCAAATTGGAACAGGCTTTGACAGGAACCGAGGTCAAATTCAGCCATAGGAGGATGCGGAGGTGCTCGGATTGCGATGGTTCCAGCTTCGGCACTTCCAGAAGATGCTCAACGTGCGGAGGAACGGGGATTCAGACAAAGGGGAGCACCATTACCGTCAAGGTTCCGAAGGGCGCTGAGCATGGCCACCAACTGCGCCTCAAGGGAATGGGTCATGAGCACCCAGAGGGAGAGTCAGGGGACCTCCTGATTACAGTGCGCCTGGATGCTGAGGAGGGTCGGCGATGGGAGGATGGACGTTTGATCCAAGAAGTTCGAATTCCATACTCCATGCTATCATTGGGGGGGAAAGTCAGAATCACCACTCCTTCTGGGAAGAGGCTCCAGATCGAGATCCCGAAGGGGACGAAAATAGGGGACAGGAGACGTTTGCAGGGGCACGGCCATGCCGGTGGCGCACTCGACGTGGAGTTCACTCTCTCCGAGCCAGAGGAACTGTCTGAGTCGCAGGTCGAGGCACTCAACAGCCTCAGAGATGCAGGACTGTAGAGATACAATCAGTCAAATAAAGAGATTCTCGGGGTGTTGCATGAGAAGTTTCGAAGGCCTAGCGGACTATCTCATTCCTAGAAGGAAAAAGGTACACTTCCTAGTTTTGGTAGTCTCGGTTCTCATGATTCCCGGAATCATTGCCTCCTTCGAACCGATAGACATTGAGTCCTACGACATGGAATCACCTGAACTGGAAGCGAATCAGGTCCTACGAGACGAGTTCACTGCCGCTGGCAACATCTGGGGCTTCGGGATCTTTGTCAGGGACCCAGCGTACGTAGGCGATCCTGACTCGGATGTCGACATGATCGCGGAGTACCCCGGAGTTGGAGGGGGAGTCACGGATCCCCGAGGTGGAATCCTGAACCTCACTGTCCTGAGAGAAATAGACACTGATGCTGACACTCTTCGCTCTAGCGAGATCTCCCAGTTCTACCTCCCCCTGGCCTCTGAGATATCGGGTGATCCCACCTTCGGGATACTGGACCTTGCAACAGAGTTCAGGACTTTCATGGCGAACGAGTCCTCACTGACGAAACCCAGGATAGACCCATACAAGCTGTCTGCAACCCTGGACATCGAGGCATCCACGGATCCGGCCCCGACGAATTGGAGCGATTGCGGAGAGTTGGAGTGTCTGACCTTCGATGATCCAAACCTAACCCAGGACCACATAGACCTAGCCGCACATAGAATGGCCAACAACAGCAACGGAGCATTCCTGAGATTCCTATCCAATGACAGGGCTTTCCTACCAGATGAGGATGGATTGGTCGTAGGGCCAGTAGGACATCGAATCTCCGAGAACGGGTCACTTGTTTCAGACAACTGGGAAAGGGGACGCTGGTCGGCGTCAGCCGCATGGCTGATCGTGAACTTCGATCGCGATGAGATGCAGAGGAACGGCTGGACCTTCACTTGGAAGAACGCAACCTCGCAGTTCGGATACGAGAGGAATGGGCTGGAGTTAGAGACCGACCCCGTACGGAACTCGGTAGAATTCTGCAGGGAGAGGGAGGCACAAGGTCAGAAGCTCTGCTCTGTCGAGTGGCTGTACCTCTCTCTCGAGGAGGACCTACGCGAGTCCGACGATTCGATCGTATCCCTGATGTTCGCTGAGGCAATCAACGTAGAAATCAACCGAGAGCTCCTCTCCAGCGCTCACCTGCTCCTCCTGATGGGAGTAGCGATCCTAGTCCTGCTCTGGGCCAGCCTCAGGAGGGTGTCAGATGTGGCGATAGTTGGTACAAGCCTGGCTCTGTCTTTGGTGTGGATGTACGGACTGATCGGCTGGGCGATAGTCCTAGGCAAGGCCACTGGATACGAGTTCATTTTCAGGTCCCAGTTCTCCAACCTGCTTCCCATACTGATACTGGCTTTGGAAATCGACGACAGCCTACACAGCCTTCACAGGTACAAGGAGGAACGCAGAGGTGGGGCTTCCTCGGAACAAGCAGTGCACAAGGCGATCAGCAAGGTCGGCCTGGCCATCATGCTCACTTCGGTAACTACGATCGTGGCTTTCATGGCTAACATGACCTCAAGCATAGCCGCCCTCAGGTCTTTCGGGATAGAGGCGGGAATCGGGGTGTTTTGCGCCTTCTTCCTCACCGGGCTCTGGGTGCCCCTTACCAGGCTCGACATCGACAACTGGCTGGAGTCCAAGGGAAGGCTGGACGAAGAGCCACTCGATGTGGTGCACATGATACCGAGCTCCTGGCTGTCCAACCTAGCCTCCCAGTCAGCCAGATTCGCTCCCGTGGTCCTCCTTGCCTCACTGTTGCTCACTGTGCTGGCTGCCCCGATCATGCTCTCGCTGGAGGGGGACTTCCAGGTGGAGGACTTCGTGGAGGCGGACTCCGACCTGGCAGTGGGGGTTGGCATGATCAACGACCGCTTCAGCGATGAGGGCGAGCCTGCTTACGTGCTGGTCGAGGGCAACATCACCAACCCGATGGTGATCCAAGCGATAGAGGATGTCAGGAGGAACATGAACTCACATGGGCCCGACGACCCCGACCAGATTTCCAGGATGCCGAACGGGGACGTGGAGCTCCTAGGGGTGGACCTGCTGCTCTGGTACACCAGGGCGGCGATGGCATGGAACCAGACCCAGTTCGAGGAGGCGGGTTGGGACTTCGGGTCCGCGGACGGGGGTATCGGGTGCGAGACCGTGAACATCCCCAACAGGGAGATGGACTTCATCTACGTCCCGATAGTCGACGACAGCAAGTGCCTCTCATTCCTCTACGGGTTCATGCTGACCAGGGGGGTCCCGGCCAGCGGGGGATACCCCTCCCTATCGCCCAGCATAGTGGGCGAGTTCCTGCAGGTGGAGGGCGACCTGGACTTCGACAATCCATGGCTGACCGAATCCGGAGACGCGGCGAGGTACCCACGGACTGCGATGAGGTACGGAATCTCCAGCCCCGAGCAGTTCTCCCTGGTAGAGCCCGCACTGGAGCAGTTGGAGGGCGACCTGTCTCCCCTCCAGAACCTCTCAACAACCCCCAATCGCGTCAGGGGCGACCTGGAGGCGACCTTCCTCGACGCAGAGAAGCCCGTGTCCTGGGCAATCCCTACGGGAGAGCCGGTGATCCGCTTCGTCGCTGCCGACTCTATGCAGGACGACCTCCAGGAAACCCTGCTTCTGGGGCTGGTCTTCTGCATTATGGCCCTCTGGTGGGGCTTCCGCGAGGAGTCCCCGCTCTCCGAGAGACTGGCTGAGCTCTCGCAGAACAAGGTTCCTACCGCATCGAAAATCGCGATAAATTCGGTTCTGATGGCCTCGATAACCTACTTGCTCGCAGGGCCGAACTACGCTTTCGCATTCGGGCTAATAGCAGTGGGTTGCTCGTTGGTCTGGGGCACCAGGCCCCTCCTGCTGGCCACCATCACCTCAGCACCGATCTTCCTGATGATCGTGTGGCTCTATGCCATCGTGGGCCTTACCGGCTACGGGCTCAACATGGTCACCGTTTCTATTGCCGCGATCTCCCTGGGCGTGGGCATCGACTACGTGATCCACGTCATCGAGCGGTTCCGAGAGGAGATGGAGAAGGGAGTCGGGACGATGAAGTCGATCGAGGCGGTCGGCGGGGCGTCCGGCATCGCTCTGTTCGGGTCGGCGGTCTCCGACACAACCGGGTTCGTGATAATCAATCAGTCAGAGATGGGCTTCTTCTCCACCTTCGGGTTGTTCTGCGCTGTGATGATCGGCCTGTCCCTGATCGCCAGCCTGATACTGGCACCAGCAGCGCTCAGGCTCGCTTACCCAGAGAGCCCGACCAGCTCATGAGCGCTAGGGGCAGACTTCTACTCGGACGACCAGCTAGGTCACTTCTGACAAGTATTCAATATCATTGACTCCCTAGTGAGACCATGACATACAGGGCCTGCGGTAGCTGCTTCAGCATGGACGTCTACCCGTACTTAGGCTTCGAGACAGGTCGGAAGTACCAGTGCAAGGCCTGCGGCATGATATCCCCATTTGTAGTCGAATTCGAGACATTGGAGGCGCTCAAGGCGTTCAAGGAGGCCTCGAAGTAGTCCTAGGTGAGGCCTAGTTTGCGAGTCTCCTAGCGCACTCCTCCAGGCTCTCTCCCTCATTCCTGAGATTTCTGATGTAGTTGGGGATTGACGATTTGGAAAGCTCCAGATCACGCAAATCTCCGATCCACTCCAATTCCGTCGAGGACTTTTCGGCGTCTTCTAGGAATTCATGCACGCTCCAAACTGAGCACCCCGACCCGTCGTCACTCTGCACTTGCTTGAACCACGGAATTTCCTCAGATTCTCTACTCAAATCTTGTCTTTGCACGAATCTCACGATACAGTCTTCCTTGACGTAATTCCATCCCGCTTCCTCAAGCCAACCCTCGGCGGTCGTATCTTCGGCGCCGTGCTGGAACCAAACGAGTGCGGGTGAGTCGTAGTTTGTGACCAGAAGCCTCTTGACAGCCTCACGCGCTCTCTCGGGTGCTAGAAATAGAACGACAACCTCCGGGAAAACCCCGTCTTCGATCCTCGGTCTTATCGGAAACCCAACGATGCTGGCACCTGCATCTCTGGGATGTATGGGAACCGGGTTCCACCCCCTCTCAGACAGATCCGAAATCGCCGTGTTTGCTGGTTTTTCCGTGTTCATCCCTGCTCCGAGGACATGCACGAACTTGGTTTGTGAGATCAATTCCCTCAGTTGCTCAGAATCTCTCATCCTCATGCTCAACGCGATGATTAGCAGTAGGGAATTTATTTAATTCTGTATTGAAAATATAGAATTCAATACCTTTGTGATGTGTCCGAAATTTAGTGGGGGCCGTACAGGGCATTTGACTCGGCAGCCGCCATAAACAAGTCGTGGAAGGCATCGACGGTATGCTCGATAGGGTCGGAGTAGCCACCGCCCATGAAGAGAACACATGGTATCCTGCGGTCCAGAGATGAGAACACCATGCCATTTCTGATTCTCATGCCATCCTGGGACACATCCAGATTCCCGAGCGCGTCATATTCGAGTGCATCAACCCCGGCTTGGAATAGGAGAATCTCAGGGGAGAAATCTTCGATGATGGCTAGAGATTCTTTCACGGCAAGAAGGTAGCCCTCGTCCCCTGTGCCGTTTGGCAGCGGAAAATCGTGGTCACTTTTTGCCTTCCTGAATGGGAAGTTCTTCTCACCGTGAACTGAAATGGTAATGATTCCTTCCTCACCCTCCAGTATGGTAGCAGTCCCGTCTCCTTGGTGCACATCGAGGTCCAGTACGGCGATTCTCTCGTATGCGTGCTTGTCTCTGGCCAGCAACGCGCATATCGCAAGGTCGTTGAAAACGCAGTACCCCGATCCGAATGATCTGTGAGAATGGTGGGTCCCTCCCGCCAAGTTGGCCGCCACCCCTCCGAAGCGAGTGACGTGCGCGAGGGCTTCCACTGCCCCTCCGATAATCCTCATTGTACGAGGCACGAAAGCATCGGTCCAAGGCTCCAGTCCTATTCTCCTTATTTCCTTGGGATTTAGGGAACTACTCAGGAATCTTTCCACGTAATCCTGCTCGTGAGCTATCAGGAGTGTGTCCTTGTCGACAGGTTCGGGACTCAGGATTTGGATTAGTCCCGTTCCAAGTAGGTCATCGAGCCTCTCCCTGAGCAGTATGTAGCGATCCCTAGGGAATCTCGCAGACGTGTCAATGCCCTCCGTGTAGGTCTCATGGTACCATACCGGCATTGGTCGCATGGCAGAAACCCCCGAATAGGACATAGGAGTGTTTCGGTCTCCCGTCTCGCTGCATCTTCCCGGATGACCACAATCTCAGCAGACTCCTTAGAACGGGTCTATTGATGTCCGGTACAAATGGGTCTTGTGCTTTCACCACAGGCCCAATGTGTCCTGTAGAGCAGTTTCCAAATCAGGGTGAAGGAACTCATAGCCTTCCTCCAGCAGCCTGTTGGGGAGCACCTTCTGACTTTCCAGGGTAAGCTTAACCCCCATCTCTCCGAATAGTATCTTAATCACGAAACCGGGCAAGGGGGCAAATGCAGGCCTTCTCAGGACTCTGCCCAACGTCTTGGCGAAACCCTTCTGCCTGACCGGGTTTGGCGCGGTCAGGTTGTATACTCCCTTGGAACCGTTTTCCATCAGCAGGTGGTGGATGGCGTATATCTCATCGTCGAGGGATATCCACGACATCCACTGCTTTCCATTGCCCATTGGTCCCCCGGCTCCCATCTTGAATGGCAGCAGCATCTTCCCCAGAGCGCCACCAGTTCCAGAGAGGACTATGCCAGACCTGAGGTACACGTGCCTGACTTCGTCGGGTAGGTTTGCGGATGCATCTTCCCAATCCGAGCAGACCTCCGGGAGGAAGCCCTCGCCGATCGCGCTCTCCTCAGTCAGCTCCTCGTCTCCGCGGTCCCCATACCAGCCGATAGCGCTGGCCACGATGAAGACCTCCGGCTTCTTCTTCATCTTCGCTATTGCCTCCGAAAGCAGGGCAGTGCTATCCACTCTGGAGTTCCGGATGGCGCTCTTCCTCTTCTTGCTCCATCTCTTGTCACCAATCCCCTCTCCTCCGAGGTGGATGATGGAGTCGAAGCCCTCGAGGATTCCTCCATCCAGTTGTCCTACTGCCGGATCCCAGAAGAGCTCCTTCTTACCCTCTTGGGGGCTCCTTCTAACTAGCCTCCAGACCTCGTGGCCCCCAGTGTCTAGGAAGGCAACCAGCTGGGTGCCAATCATACCGGACGAACCGGCCACAAGGATCTTCCTTCGTGGAGAGTCGCCGAACTTTGAATGATGAGCCATGTCTCTCTTGAGGCGCAGCTCTCTGGCAGTGAACATCTGGGAAAGGCGCCTTCTGACAAGCCTCCCTCCCAGAACCCTGTCAGCCAGGTTTCCCAGAGGTCCGAAGGGGACTTGATAGCTGACCTCGTCCACGACTCTGGTCACGCCTCCCTCTTCTATGAGGTGGTGATCATGGTTCCATGACCAGAATGGCCCCTTTACCATGGTGTCAGAGAAGAAATGGGGCGGTTTGTACCCGGTGTGCTCGGCTACCCAAGTCATCTTGATCGGTCCCATGGGGAACCTGAACACTCTCTGGGATCCAACTTCCAACGAGTCATCGGCCCTGACCTCCTCGGCGACCTCCCATGGAGGCATCAGTCTGCGGAAGGACCCCTCGTGCTCGAACCATGCGAACGTCGACTCAGCGTCGGCATCCACCTCCGTCACGTGCTTGTATTGGTACATGAATAAAAACCTCAAATCTTTCTTATTTCATATGTTGTTTGATATCGGCCCTTCCTGCACTAATCAAGGCTGGATTTCCATTTCCCCAATGAGGCCTCCTGGAAGTCCTCCCTTGTCAGTCGGTACCCCCAGTGTTGCAGAGACTGCCTGACGACCGGACTGATGGATTCGTCATCATAGTCACCGCCCTTCGCGATTATTCTGTTAATGAGATGGTTCCTGAACCTCCCCCTTGGACCTGCGAATGCCTTCCACCTCTTGACCTGCCGGGGGTCATCCTCTGATCTCCTACCCTTGTAGAATCTGCAATACCATTGCACCCATCCGTAGGGATCCTGTTCGACTATCCAGCCTTTCTCTTCCCACATGTCAAGAGTAGTCCCGCACTTCACCTTGTACCGATTCCTGTTCTTGTCATACTTGTCGCTGGTGAGTAAGCTCTCGTCTAATCCATCCCACCAGTCATCGAATTCCAAGTGCTCGTTTCTAAGGTCCATCGAGGCCACGGAGGAATAAATCGGCCTCCAGTAGAACCCCCCAAAGCTACCCTCCGAGAATATCTCTCTCGGAGTCATGTTCGGCTGGAATTCTGGCCAGTCTTCGAATGAAATAACGTCGCCTATGGACCTCATAAGGCAACCCACTAGGATGAGGTAGATTTTCTTTATGATGAGGCAAATGCATCATATCTTATGCTCCCGCCCTCGTCACTCGTACTGGCAGGTGCTGGAATGTCCCGAGAACTACTTGTGGAACTGGATAGGAAGGATGAGTACTGCATCATGAGGTTTGCTGATGGGGAGTCTTTTCGATTGGGCTATCTGAAAATACGCTCTCATTGCCAATGTGCGAAATGCAAGCCCAGACAGGAAAACGAACAGAGGAGAATAGAATTCGAGCAGGAGATAATGAGGCTCAGGTTGGAGAAGCCGAAGGCGAGTCCCGTAGGTCATTACGGAATCCAACTCGAGTGGCCAACAGGTTGCTCGAGCGGAATCCACTCTTTCTCCCACCTCAGAGAGGTTTGTGAGGAGCACGGAACAAAGTACGAATAGTCCAATACGAACACTCAAATCCTCGATTCCCCGCCGAGCCACATCGAGGTGACCGGTCTTCCCGGCCTCTTCGGTGGGGATAACATGGAAGATAGAGAACCGGAGGATTCTGGCCCAAAGCTGGATGAAGAGGACGAGTGGCAGCTCTATGCTTCAGCCGGTTACGCCTCATTCGAGTCGGAGAACGAGAACGAGGACACTCAGACCGAACTGGAACAGGAAGAAATCTGGTTCGACGGCGATGATTTCGACTTTGAAGGAAGCACGGTGAACTGGGACTCCCCGCCATGCCCAGCCCCACTCGGGATTGCTCATGTGATCAAGATAGGCGTCTGCAACCATTGCCTGGCTAGAGTCTCTGGTAAGCTGATCAGAGGGGATTCCTCAGAGGCTGGCGCCTCAATTAGGGAAGAGGCATACTCCAGAGACAATGAACTGGAATCAAAGATAGCCCAGGACTACTGCCCTCTATGTGAGAATCTGTTCGATGACATCGAGAATATCGTGGACAGGGTACTAGGGGAGCTCTCAGAGACCGAATTCAAGACCATGCAGTTCGGAATCCATCTCCCGAAGGATCTTGTCCAAGAAGAGGACAGAATCAGGAGCAAATACGGCGCCCAGGGTTCTTACCACCTCAAAGGAGCAATCGTCGAGGCAATTCATGCGAGGATAGGAGAGTTGGATAAAACAATCGAGTTTGTCAAGGAGAAGCCAGATGTCATGGTTCTCGTAGACGGCCTTACCCTGAGGGTAGATGTGGATGTGAGGCCTATTTTCCTTTACGGAAGGTACAGGAAGGTCATTCGTGGAATCCCTCAGACACGCTGGCCATGCAGGGCCTGCCGAGGGAGAAAAGGAGGCTGCGAATCTTGCGAGGGAACCGGGCTACAATACGTTGACTCCGTACAGGACCTAATCGGGGAACCGATCAGGGAGGCCCTGGGAGCCGAGGACACCTCATTCCATGGGATGGGCAGGGAAGACATCGATGTCCGCTGCCTTGGATCGGGAAGGCCATTCGTAATGGAGATAAAACGCCCGCTCAGAAGAAACCTCCCAACAAAGGATTTGATGGACATGGTCCAAACTCACGCCTCGGGCAAGGTCGAGGTAGACGAGTTGATTTGGTGTACTAGAAAGAAGGTCAACGAGGTCAAGCAGTCCAGGTCCGAAAAGACATACACGATTCGATTCAGGGCAGAAGGAATCGATGACGAGAAAAAAGCAGAGGAGGGAATACTCTCCCTATCTGGACAAATCATCGATCAGGAGACTCCCAGGAGGGTCTCTCACAGGAGGGCTGCAAAGGTAAGGAGACGGAAAGTCACCTCGATCGACAATGTCAGTTTCGAGGGAGACGAGATCGAGCTGACGCTGAGATGCGAGGCAGGAACATACGTCAAGGAACTAGTCCACTCGGACGAGGGCAGAACCAAGCCCTCCGTTCAGGAGGTCCTTGGTGCAGATTGTGAAGTGATATGGCTGGACGTGCTCGAGATTCACGATGACTGAGAAGATTATAGTCATCCGAGTCCTTAAGAACGCCCCACAGGTCGCCCAGATTCGCGATAATGGGGCTGTGAGAACATGGTTACTAGGACAAAGGGGTCTAGACAGGGAACTCGCAGCATCCTCAGAAAGAACAAGAGGGAGCGTAGGAGACTCTTCATTGGCAGGACAATGCACACCTACCAGGAGGGAGACAAAGTGGCTATCGTTCTCGATGGCGCCCAGCAGAAGGGAATGCCACACAGGCGCTTCCAGGGAAGGACGGGAGAAATCGCCGGTACCCAAGGAAGGGCGTATGTCATCAGGGTCGCGGACGGGAACATGATGAAGACGGTCGTCGCAAGGCCAGAGCATCTTAGACCAATAGAGTAGGTGGTAAAAGTGACAGAGAGAGAATTCGTAGACTTCGCAACTGTAAGAGACAAGCTCCTGGAGGCCATAGATAGGAGAGGGGAGATTTCCTATGAGCAGACAATGGCTTTACAGCACGCAGAGTGGAAGGCTAGTGCCAGTGGACATCCGTCCAACGAAATCAAGACCGATCCAGCGATCTTCTCCGGATTATTCGCCGAATTGATGGAGAATGAGAAACTTAAGCAGTATCCAGAGGTCTCTGCCAAGATCGCAGAGCTATCCCCCCTCACGGTAGCAGATGTCAGGGTAATTATCGCCAGCAAGAGAATCGCAATGGATACTTCGGAAATCGAGGAAGTCATCACAGTGATCCGCCAACACGTGCTCTAGCCTGAGGTCGATACAAACAACTCATTCATGAGGGAGAACCAATCTCGGGAAGGTGGAGAATATGCAGCCTAGGGATTCCAAAGAGGCCGGTGATGAGGCTGTGGACCCCTTCCAGAATGAAGCAAGGATCAGGATTTTGGACGTTCAGGAGAGGAGACCCGTCGGTCACGAGGTTCAATGCATAAGCGAACCCTCTTTGTTCATCCTCAGGGCTAGAGTGTCCGATGCGTCCGGTTTCTCCGTCGGTGAAACTGTAGACATCCCTTCGGAAAATGTCGGACCCCTTTCCGAGGTACGCCTCAAGGATCTCAGCGGCTCGTCACAACAGGAGCTTGTGGCCTCACTATCCGCTTCGATATCTTCTGAACCAGAAAGACACCTCTCTTTCTTCAACAGCGCAGGTCCAATGTCCCTCAAGTTTCACGCATTCCAACTACTTCCAGGAATAGGTAACGCGAAGGCTATCCAGATGGTCCAGAAGAGAGGAGGCTCCGGGTGGAACTCCTTCGAGGACGTCGATGACGACTGCGGTATCGAGTCGGTTAGACTACTGGCTGAACGATACGTGAAGGAGATGGAGGATACAGCACAGACTCCCCGCTTACTTGATTTGCTAGTCCGCATAGAGCAGTAACATGGATGGGCTGGATGACCTCGATACTCGCCTATTGGTCGATCTACTGAGGGACCATCGCGACCCAAGAAAATCTCTGGGTCAGCATTACCTGGTAGATGACCAAGTTATAGACAGGACGATGGAAATCTCGGGGGTGTTCTACGAGCAACCATCTAGAGATTCCCATATCCTAGAGGTCGGTCCTGGACCGGGTTCGCTAACTCTAGCACTGCTCAGAAGCCATGCCAAGGTTACGGCGATCGAGATTGACGAAGAATCTGTAGCCCATCTGGAAAGAGTATTCAGCAGTAGAGAAAAACCTCTACTCATCCAACTGGGGGACGCAGTCAAGGAGAAATGGCCCGCAGGGATCACCCACGTGATTTCCAATCTTCCATATCAGATATCTAGTCCGATAATAGAGAGAATAACCCGGTACAACGAATCAGACGGAATAAAACTGGCAATAATCCTAGTTCAGGAGGAGTTTGCACACAGGATGGCGATGTCAACGCCCCCTTACGATATCGGCCCGCTGGGGCTCAGCCTATGGCTCGACTTCGACGTTTTCCTGGATAGAAAGGTCTCACCGAGCTCCTTCAGCCCAGCGCCCAGGGTAAACTCCAGACTTGTCGTCATGAAGCCAGTGAATAGGGAGGAAGCCAGCGGAATCGACAAGCGTCTTTTTCGGATGGTCACGAAGCACTGCTTCGCGAACAGGAGGAGGAAGCTGAGGACTCTTCTTTCCAAGCCACCTCCTCGAATTTCGAGAATAAACGGTTGGCACAGGGATAGATGGGAGAAGGCGTCATCTGAAATCCTCTCAACCGAATCCACCAGATTGGCCAGCGACTGGGCAGATATGAGGCCTGAGAATCTAGACCCGTTGGATTGGTTGACGATAGTTAGCGAACTTTCCTCGAAATAGGCCCAAAGCGCATTTCTACATCGACTTGATAGAGGCCCCCCCCTTCCGAGACACTGCCCCGGACCGGAAGCAGTCTGGGACTCAGGGAGGGATTCAGTGGCAAAGAAGGACACCTATCTCGCTCTGCTGAGGAGGGGGATAGATGAGACGACCGCACAGGTTCTCGCAGACGGCGGCATCAAGATTGGTGACCTGAAGAAGCTAGACTCCGAGACACTGATCAATAACTATGGGATAAAGAAGGAGGTGGCAAACTCGGTCTTGGACGCCGTAAAGTCCGGACCGAGGTCGTCGAGCAGGCAGCGTTTCCTCGCGGATGTTCTCTCCGATGACAAGAAGAAGGTCGACAAGATAGAAGAGACCCGTTTCAAGAGAGAACAGAAGGACATACATGCCGAATTGCAAGAGAAGAAGGAGCAACTTCGTCTAGCAAGGGTCGAGGACTTCAGAAACAAGAAGCTAGTGATGAACCGCCTTGGGAAGACGATTGAGCTGATTGTGAAGCTTGAGAACAACATGGACGATGAGTCCAAGGACGAGCAGAAATCGAAGCTTAGGGACCAACTTGAGACTCGTGGCCTCGAGGCCGCTAGGGATCACGAGATGCTGGAATTGGACGGGACTCCTCAGGATATCGTGGACTTCCGCAGGAAGATCGCCCCAGTCCTCTGCCTGCACGCGTGTCCCCATTGTGGGGAGGAGATGGACCCCAGGGGGAGCAATATTATGGAGAGCCCCTCCGATTTCTCTTTCATATGCTGGGACTGCGAGGAGGAATTTCACGCTCCCATGGCCCAGTCTGTGGAATCTAGACTGAACAATGGATCCAGGATCTCAATCGACCCGAACATCAAGCCTCGCCTCCCGGTCGTCAGGGCTCCACTCAGGGATCAGTCAAGCTCGATAACTGATCTGATGATGAGGGACTTGGAGTCTGCCGGCGCATCTGCAGACGAATTGGAGGCCGCTTTGGAATCCAGTACCCTCTCCGGTGTTCTGATGAGCATAGACGAGTGGATAGATCAGACGATAGCTGCAAAGGGATACATCCAGGCCCAAGAGGACAGAGAGGAGTTCATCATCGCAACCGGTGCAGGGGCTACGAAGTTCAACAAGTGGATGAAGAAGGCCGGATTGCGATTCAATAAGCAGACTGGCAGATGGACTAGATGGGAGGACCGGTGAATTAGGGATGGCAGATGCATCCGACTTCATCACCTCGCTAGCAATTTCAATCATCGGAATTTCCGTGATGGCTTGGTGGTTGTACACCAGGGTGTCCCAGAAGCTCACTGAGGTAGAGGAGCGAAACAACTGGGGTGGGGGCAAGGGAGAATAGGGCCAATCATTCGTTAATGGCTGAAGTCCACCTTTCCGACTCGGGAATTCCGACGATCTCAATGTGGCATGCAAGAACTCCTCGTTGATCCTTCAATGAACTCCTCAAGTCAATCAGATCATCTAGGCAGCAGGGGCAATGTGGGTGGTTGGGTCTGATCCAAAGCTCCACTATTCCAGACTCATCAATTTCTACTCCCTTAAGGATTGAAGGATCCACAATCAGTTTTCCATGAGGGTCCATTCTTTTCCTGAGCGCTCTAGCCACGGCTCTATGGATACGGCTCGCTCTATCACTCATATTGTGCCCCGTAAGAATCAGAAAATAGGGATAACTGTGGCATTTCGCACTACCAGTGAATCAATGGTGGCAGATCGGCCCCCGGAGTCAGGCTTTCCATCCCATCCGAACACCTAGTCCAGCTATCTTCGATCCCTATTGCCCCGTCTCTGTAGATAACTTTCGGCTCAATAGCCATCGTTCCTCCGATTTCAAGAGGCCTCTCGAACCCCTTTGCAATCACCGGAGTCTCGTCAAGCTCTAATCCTACGGAGTGACCGAGGAATCTCGCCTGCTCTGGTCTCATTCCCATCAGATTCTCATCCCGACCCATTTCCTTAGCAGCATCAAAACCAGTTTCCCAAGCCTCAGAACAATTTTCGCCTTTCCCCAAACTACTTCTTACCAACTCGCTAATCTCGGTCATGTCTTCCAATCTCAGCATCCACTCTTCGTCTAGCTTTCCAGCACAGAACATCCTAGTGCAGTCAGAAACGTATCCTCTGTGCAAGTGGACGATATCTACCAGGACGGGTTCATTTTGCCTGACCTTGGCGAATCCAGCACCAAGTGAGGATATCGGACTAGCCCCAAGACCTCCTACTGCGGAGTCGAAATATGATGGGACTCCGCCCGATCTTCCAGCAGCGATTACGACCCTATCGCAATCCATCGGCCACTTCCTCATCCGAATCCTACCTCCAAAGCCCGCGGACCTACTGACTTCTTCGGCAACACCGGCCATTTCCAACTCTGTTTTACCAAGACCACCGGAGTCTCGAATCGCTTCGAACATTGAACGGTTTACCTCGCCGCTCTGCTTGATCATAGATAATTCCCAGTCTGACTTTATTTCCCTCAATCCATACAGGACTTCAGTACAGTCATGTTCACCTTCTGAAAGATCCTTCATCTTCCCCTGAATGAAACTCCACCGGCTTTGTGGAATCTTCCCTCCAGACATTGCAGGAGACATAGTGCAACCGGATCTGACCAGCATCTGTGACAGATCCCCCATACGTGGGTGCTTCTCTGTTACATGTGGGCAGTCATCTCCTCCACTCTCGAAGGTGGCTCTTTTTACCGATCTGCGTACCCAGTGTCTTGCTTGAATGTCAGAGCCCTCAGCACCTATCAGAAATGCCGAGTTCTGCCTCCCTCCAGTGAGCCAATACAAATCCACCGGGTCCTCAATAAAGGCCGACTCGAAACCCTCTTCTGCCAAGGCCAGCGATAGCCTCTTCTGCCTGCATTCGAGCTCTGATACTGGAACTCTCCAGTCGTCTCCTTCAGGGCCGACTAATAGCGATGTGTCCCAGTCCATGTAATCGCTTGATTGGGCACAGCGGAAAGCAGTTTTGGGTAAAACACAATCAAATTTTTGTCCACAACGGCCAAAACCTAATCCTCGGTCCAATTACTGTGGAAGGGGTGCTCACCCTCGACGATGTGGACCTCAGTGGTCGCACAGTCCTGTACAGGGTGGACGTCAATTCTCCGCTCGAACCCTCGACAGGGAGATTGTTGGACGATGGACGATTGAAAGCCATAATCCCTACTCTGGACGCCCTATCTTCTTCTCGTGTAGTGATTCTGGGTCATCAGTCCAGACCTGGTAAATCCGACTTCACTAATATGCAGAAACATTGTGACCGCCTCTCCAAACTTCTCGGGAAACAAATCCGATTCGTTCCAGATATCTGCGAGGATGTGGCAATTAAAGCGATCAAGGCCCTTTCCGATGGTGAAATGATATTCCTCGATAATGTTAGGATGAATGAGGAGGAATATGGAACCAAGTATGACTCTAACAAACAGACTGAAGACACTTCACTAGTGTCCCGCCTATCCTCGGTTTCTGACCTACTCGTCACGGATGCATTCGCAGCGGCTCATCGCAGGTCTCCCACGCTTACCGGATTCACCAACTCCATTCCTTGTGTGGCTGGAACTCTGATGGAGAAAGAGATTAGGAATCTGAGGAGAGCACTGGGGAATCCCCCCAATCCATACCTTGCAATCCTTGGAGGAGCAAAATGCGACGACTCAGTCAGGGTTGCCTTGAATCTGTTCTCTAAGGGCCAGGTGGATAAGATTGCATTCGTAGGAGTTACCGGGAATCTAATGCTATGGGTTGCAGGAAACGACATTGGCGATAGGAACAAGGAATTCATCAGAACCACCCTTGGTCGCGATTTCGAAACCGCATGGGAAACTGGCAAGAAGATATTCTCGGAAAATCCCGAGAAGATATTCCTTCCAATTGACGTGGCAGTTGAATCAGAGGGTAGCAGGAGGCCATTGTCGGTCTCAGATCTGCCTACAGACGATCCAATCTATGACATCGGACTTCAGACTCTAGCATCTCTTAAGCCATTAGTTGAGAATGCAGGGTGCATTCTATGGAACGGCCCAGCATCTTACTTCGAGCTCCCTGACTTCGCGTTTGGTACCATAGAGATTCTCAATATGTGTACTGAGACAGATGCAATGACCATAATCGGAGGCGGTCATACCAGCGCCCTGGTCAATAGCAGGGGCGTATCCTCGCTAGTCACACACAACAGTACTGGAGGGGGATCAACCATGAGCTTCCTGTCTGGGGAACCAATGCCTGTAATCGCCTCTCTGAAGGAGTCTTTCCGGAAGTTCGGCTAAAACCCATTTTTCACAGTCCCAATGTGGAGCCACTGGGGAGATTCGAACTCCCGGCCTTCTGATTACGAATCAGACGCTCTACCAGTCTAAGCTACAGTGGCAGCGTCGCGGCCACTTGGGAGATTCGAATAAGAGAATCGGTTTACTAGGCTACTTCAGCTTCTCCAGATCTGCTATTTCGCCGATCCTCCTTCCCACATCTGAGAGAATGTAGTCCAACGCATCTTGACTACGACCTTCTGCCCTCATCACAAGTATCGGTTCTGTGTTACTCGGTCTGCACAGATACCAACCATCATCATACCTCACCCTAATTCCATCCACTGTAGAGGTGGGCATGTCCGAGAATGCCGAAACCACCGCTTCCATCACCTCTTCTCTTTCACCAACCAGAGGAACCTTCCCTTCATCAGTGGTGGGATATTCTGGCATGAAGTTGAACCTCTCAGAGAATTTAGGGCCTCCTTGTTCTGGAGAAGGGTCCATACCAATTATGCTTAGAAGCCTCGCAGCACAGTAAATAGAGTCGTCAAATCCGTCCCAGTGGTCGTTCATGAAGAAATGACCAGACATCTCCCCGGCCATCGGAGAGTCTGGGAATTCTCTCAACTCCTTTTTCATGAAGGTATGGCCAGTCCTCACCATCTTAGGTACTCCTCCCAGTTCCTCTATTGCCTCCTCCAAAGCCATGCTACACTTCACGTCGAAGAAAATAGTTCGTTGCTCCTCCGTTGCATTTTCAGGAAGGTCCGAGAGAACTTCTTCTACGAAAATTCCCATCAATCGATCAGGGTGTATGAACTTGCCATTCTCATCTACCACACCCAGGCGGTCTCCATCCCCATCCATCCCAATGCCAAACTCTGCACCATGTTCTAGAACAGCTCTCCCCAAATCTTCCATGTTCTCTTGCCTAGTTGGGTCTGGGGGGTGATTCGGGAACGAGTTGTCCCAATCGCAGTATAGTGGTATTACATCCACTCCAAGCCTTTCCAGAACTTTGACGGCCAAGGGTCCCGGTACTGCATTCCCACAGTCCAAAACTACCCTGATGTCACGAGACAGGCGTCCAACGCTGTCAACGATTGACTGGACATATCTTTCCTCGTATGAGTCCATGATTCTGTAATTGCCACTCCCTTCCCTGAAATTACCTTCCTCGAATGTCTTCCTAACTTCTTGCAACTCCTCTCCTCCCAGAGGCATCTTCCCTTTGCAAATCTTGAATCCGTTATACTCAGGGGGGTTGTGACTGGCAGTAATCGCAACGGCGACATCTACTGGAAGATCTACTGTCGAACGATACAGCACCCCGGTTGTAGATATCCCCAGGTCAATAACATCTGCTCCCGAGGTAACTAGGCCCCTGACGAAGGCATCGTGGTAGTCCGGACTCGAATCCCTGATGTCTCTAACCACTGAGACACAATCCGCGTCTAAGTGAGTCGCTATCGCCCTGCCTAGCCTTTCCGAGAATTCCGCGTCAAGCTCACTTCCCGCGATTCCCCTAATGTCATATGCTTTGAAAACGCTCATGATAATTCCAACTTATTCTGAACCTGGTTCCGGGTTGTAATTTCCCCTCGGCTGGTCATCGACTAAACCAAGGCCTCCTCTAGTTCCGCTGGAAGATCTGTCCTGTACTCTCCCGAGTTTCTGAAAGCCTCGCAGACTATCTCCACCAATGCCCCACCTGGGAGTTTCGGCACCTCGTATGCTGCTCTTGCTGGAGCGATTGTATCTCCCAGCCAATCTGAGTATATTTCGTTTATTTCCCCATAGAAACCTATGTCCGTCATGAGAATGGTAACTTTCACCAAATCGGCTTTGGAACTGTTTGCAGCTGCTAGTAGATCGTCAATCTTGGATAGGGTTCCAGTTGTCTGCGACGCTATGTCTTCGCCTGATTCGACATCGATCTGGCCAGATAGCCAGATGTGGTCTTTGACGTTTATTCCAGGGGTGTATGGACCCAATTTCGGCTCTCCAGTATCTATCTTCAGTTTCCTACCCATGTGGCTCCCACGAGGTTCCCTGTATAGGCTTACTTGCGTAGCTCCTCGATGATTGAGTAATGGTCTCCAGCCAATTGTTCGGCCGTCAGGCCTTCAAGATCTATCCATTCAGCATCTCTGGCATCATCCCCAGCCACGGGAATGGCGCCCGCATCGACTCTGACCCTGTAGAAAATAGAGACGATATGCTTTCTTGGATCTCTGCTTGGGTCCCCCCTTACAGCGAATAGCACAGGGTTACTTCCCTCGATTCCAGTCTCCTCGCTCAACTCTCTCAGTACTGCAGTTTCCGGGTCTTCACCTCTGTCCACGAACCCTCCCGGAAATGCGAGCCTCCCCTCATAGGGCGGGAAGCCCCTGGTGATGAGAAGAACTTGGAGTCCGCGCGGCCCGTCCCTCACAGAGACGGCATCCACCGCGAGTGCGGGATTTCTATGGCCCCCCTCATCCGCCATACCTTCTCCTCCTCTTCTGGTAGGTCTCTATAGCTTCATACAGAACCGCCTTGGAGAACGAAGGCCAGTGGACGTCAGTGAAGTAGAGCTCAGAGTAAGCGATTTGCCAAAGCAGGAAGTTCGAGACTCTTTCTTCTCCGCTCGTCCGGATGACCAAGTCAGGATCTGGAATTTCTGCATCGTAAAGACGACTCGAGATTTCATTTGTGTCAATCTGATCCAACGACAATTCGCCAGTCGCATGGTCGGAAGCAATTTCCTTCACTGCATCGACAATCTCCTCTCTACCGCCGTATGCCAGGCAAACCGTGAAGGTAAAATTGGAGTAACCGCTAGTCCTATCCTCTGCATTTATTATCGCCTCGTTCACTCTCTCCGGGAGCTCTTCCTTCCTCCCTACAACCCTAACTCTGACTCCCTTGGAATGAATCCTCTCATCCTCTGAAATCTCATTCAGACCCGCCACATACAGGTCGTATAGCGCCTCCAACTCATCCTCCTCTCTGCTGGAGAGATTTTCCGTCGAAAGCGCGTATACAGTCAGGTATGGTATCCCTAAATCCAATACCCAATCCATTACTTCCTTCAGTTTCTCCTTACCGTGGACGTGCCCCATCTCAGTCCCAAGACTGAGGCTCAAAGCGAATCGGCGATTTCCGTCCATGATGATGGAGACATGCTTCGGGAGCTCCCCACTCGAGATTCTGTTCCTCTGCCTCTTGACTCGAACTCGATCTAATCTTGATACAAAACTCCAAGCTAGCCATGAGTTGGAAATGAGTCTCGCTGGAACCGATATAACACGGAATCTGAGAAGTCCCTTGGCTATGTTGTCGATTAATCGACCTGCACTCTTACTTCCCCTTCCCATTATTGTGTCCGGGCAGTACCAACGTTATGACTACTAACCAGCAATGACCTATTCGAAAATGATGTCTGCAGAATCTCCTACCTTGTCCAGCAAACCCCTTTCTGGATTCACCACAATCACCTCTCCGGCATGCTTCCACACTGGGATGTCGTGCTTACTGTTTCCAGCGTAAGAGAAAGCCTTCTCACCGAACCTGGAAGCGAGTGCCTCACCCTTCTTCTCACCTCTGAGATTGAACGATGAGTCGGATGCCATTACATCCGAGAACAATCCGACATGACCAGCAACCTGCTCTGCAATGATTCTGTCCGATGCCGTAGCCAGCACCAGCGTCCTGCCCTTGGCCTGTTGACCAGTTAGCCAGTCCAGGAACTCCTTGTGGTATTCCAGTTCGGATGGGTCGAAGACCAACCTCTCAGCCAAGTCTCTTTTCCACTGAGCTCTCCTTCCCGTCAATTCCTTAGCTATCATTCCAGGAATTATCCACGGCTGCCTCAGCAGGACTCTCTTGATGCTGACCCAGCTCATGTCGGTGAGTATCAGAGTACCATCCATGTCGACGGCAAGGGGCAGCTCAGAAACCTGCTTCTCCACGGACCTCGCTCGAGGCAGCATGATTCAAGGCTTCGGAGACCGATTCAATGAAGCCTTGGACCCTATCCTAGGTCCGAGGAACATGTCTGCCTGGGAGAGGAAATGGAGGCCTGCGGCCATGAAAGAGGTTATCGATGAATCAGAAACCCCATCGGGCTTCGAGCCTCGATCCTTTGCTGGTATCGGAATGACTTGCAAGTTGGTCGAGCCGATACCCATCAATGACATCTCCGAGTGGGAAGAAGCAATATCCGAGCTGACATCCTGGGGGAAGGTTCCAGAACCATCATCTCTGTCATCTGTCCTGCTATCGGAGAATGACAGAGGCCCGATTGCCAGACTAAGCGGGGACTCGAATTGGATTGCGGAGTTCCTGCCATGGGGGTCGGATGGTCTGCTCAGGCGCAGAATCGACGCTTCGTCCGAGGTATGCGATGCTCCCTGTGGTGGCTTCTCGTGGGAGGGTGGCGATCTGATACTGATTTGGGAGGAGAGCAGTAGCGAGGAAAGCTCCAGAGATGCACTGAGTAGGGCACTAATCGATGGAGATAACGAATCTGCGACTCAGACTCTCAGGGAATGTGGAATTTCCCTGGGACGATACCACAAGCATGTCGAGTCAGTCAGGACCACCCCTCCTGACCCTAACAGATGGAACGCCAGGGTCGCGGGCATCGAAGAGCTCCTACGCTCAAATTCTGTTTGGAGGGTACCTCATTCCAGAGACTCGGAGTGCATGCTAGGACTAGGTGACGTAGGCCTGGCAGACTTCCATGGGGGGAGGATCAGGATATCCAGGCCGAGACTGCACTCCGCACTCTTTCCAGCGAAATGTGAGTTCCCCGCCATCAGGGACCTGGCCTCAATTGCTCACGACCTCTCGAGGGCGTTCTACTCAACAGAATCGGACCTTGACATCGTTGAACTGAGGTCATCTCTGATCGAAGGCTGGAGGAGCAGCGCACCCGAAAACTGGTCATCTGACTGGGTGCTATACTCGCACCGAGGAGGCTTAGCGATATGGGAGTACGAGCAGTGCCTCCTCGATGTGATAGAGGCCGTCTCTCACCAGTCCGGAGCCCCACAGCCTGCTACTAACCTGATTAGTTACGTTCCAAGGTATCAGAAGAGGATGTTCAACAACAGGACGTTCGGAGCACTCTCAATGATGGCAGGATCCATAGGTGCCTTCTCGCTGATCAGCTCATTCCCCCCGTCAGCAGGGGAGCTCCCACTCCCTATCGCAAGCATTGCATTGAGCATTGGTCTGATGAAGCTCTATCGGAACCGGTCCCCCGCGCCCGAGATCCCATTCAACCGGTTCTACTGATCTTTCCGCCCACGAACTCGTAGAACATTGGAGAACCCGTCTGTATTTCCAAGGACACTATGTCCTTGGGCGAAATACCCTCGATGTGCATCACTATCGATCTCAGTGAGTTGCCATGAGCCGAGACGAGTACGCCCTTACCGGCTTGCAGATCTGGCAGAATTTCCTCTTCGAAGTAAGGAATGGTCCTCTCAGCAGTCATCTCCAGACTCTCACCATCAGGAGGTGCGACATCGAACGACCTCCTCCAAATGTGGACTTGCTCTGCTCCGAACTTCTCTGCGGTCTCGGCCTTGTTCAGCCCCTGCAGAGAACCGTAGTTCCTCTCATTGAGCCTCCAGTCGAACTTGGTTGAGTATCCCTCTGATGACTCATTCAGGCCCATGATGATCTCAGCAGTCCTCTGAGCCCTGATCAAATCGCTGGTGTGGACCACGTCAATCCTGTGGGAACTCAGGCTTCGGCCCGCTTTCTCGGCCTCTGAGACCCCAACCTCGGAGAGCTCAACGTCAGTCCATCCTGTGAAGCGATTGGCGGCGTTCCACACGGATTGACCATGCCTGATTAGAATTAGACTGCTCATTCAGTAACCCCTGACTAGGTCCTTCTTCTAGGCTCGTGGAACGTCAGTCCGCACTCTATTCCAATCGAACGCCCCATTAGTAGGATGTCCTCTGTGAACTCTCTCTGGACTTTGGCGCTAGACTGGCAGTAGAAGTTGCAGGACACCGTCATCTTTGGTGGCAAGCTGTTGGTTATCTTCACCCACGAGTCCTCGTTCTTTGTGGCTCGGGGATCCGAGAGAACCCTCTCGCATAGCGAGTCGCAGAACTTCTTGAGTGCCCCCTCGTCGCTATCCTCCTCAAATTCGAAGGATGGCCTGATTCTTCTGAACCTCCTCATTGTGAAATTCTCAACGGGCGAGTTAGTGATGTTGGAGTTCGGCATCGTGACGATGGTATCGTTCCCAGTTCTGATCGTGGTAGTCCTAAGGCCAATGCTAATCACCTCGCCCTCCACATCCTCGACGATGATCCAGTCGCCGACATTGAAAGGCTGATCTATGATAATCGAAATCGCCCCGAATATGTTGGCAACAGAGTCCTTTGCGGCCAAGGCCAGTGCAAGGCCAGTGATTCCGAGGCCTGCGATCATCCCATTCAGGTTCAGTCCAACCAGCCCTGCAAGGACGAAAGCACCCACTATCACCACGGCAAGCCGTCCTATTGCCTCGGCGACGCTAGCCAGAGATCGTCTAGCAGCCATGTCGTCCCCTTCGACTACGATGAATGCGTCAAGATAGTCCACTAGCCTGTAAGCAGCGACTAGCATCAGGATGACGAAACCCGCCCTGGAAATCTCACTTACAGTTTCCATTAGACCGTTGTTCCAAATGAAATCTCCTTCGGAAGCCGACACGTTCTCCAGCAACCAGTCTAAGGATTGCCACATTACCAGAAGCCCAACCATCCATCCCAAGGACCGAGGTGCGAAAAGAGTCCTTCCGTCGATCCTCTCGGTCTTCGAGAACAGATCCATTATCCTCGGGAACAGTATTCTCCTCGATACCAAACCAGCTGAAGTCGAAACTCCGATTAGTAGAATCAGGAATCCCAATCCCAAGGTGGAAAAGTCGTAAATCGCCTCTTCCCCGGCCAGTTGGTCAGCTATATCGTCCCCAATTGTCATGATTTTTCGGAAGGGGTATCTCCCATAAAAGACATCTCGGTCCTACGGACCGGACTCCGTACGATTCAATACCGAGGGTTCCCCCCGCAGAAAATAGCATGTCTAGGAACCGCCTAGAGAAATCTGAAGGAAATGCCAAGAGTAATCCAGGTGCGCCGGTTACAGCAATGCTCCTCCCATTCCTCTTGAGCATGATTTCTCCAGTCGCGATGGCACCCGTCGCAACCGCTCAAGAGAGCAGTAACGGCTATGCTCCAGAGGACATTTGGTCCGACGAGTACATGAACCATGTTTACCCATGGGGGGGTGACGAAGAGGCCCAGTTTTCCGAGTACTATGATTACTTCTCCATGAAAACTAGGATGCAAACTCTAGCTGACAGGAATCCGAGCATCCTCTCGTTTCACGAGGGCCTTCTCGGTGGGACTAATACCAGAGGGAACCAAATGACCCTCGACGATTACAAGGGGTGGCACTACAGGCATCCTAGCCCTTGGGTCAAGATAACTGAGAATGTGCAGGGTGGGGACTACAACGAGTTCAACGATGATTACGGAAATTACCCAGATAGACCGGATGTGATGCTGGTAGGGGCGCATCACTCCAGGGAGTGGATGTCCTACGAAGTTCCAATGCTCTTTCTGGAGACAGTGGTACACTACTATGGCAAAGCCGGCATAGATAATGACGGTGATGGACTCATCGATGAGGATGGCTGGGACGGGATTGACAACGACGGAGACTGCTTAGGATTGAACTCGTCATTCCAAGACAGCAACGGAGACGGCAATCCATGCGGACCAGGTGACCTCGGCGTCGATGAGGATTTCAGCGAGCAGTTTATCACGGACATGGTGAACTCTCGTGAAATATACCTGATCCCGATGCTCAACGTGGATGGAGTGAGGTACGACAGAGAGGAGTTCTGTGGCGAGCAGGCATACGACGGTTGTGACTCAGGGTCCCCAGGATGGAGGAAGAACCTCAGGGACAACACCATCACCGGAGTCACCCCCATCCCGGACACCGACGAAGAAGTGAACGAAGGATGCGATGGAGTTGACCTAAACAGGAACTACCAATTTGAGTGGGGTCTGCTAATCGGAGTAACCCCAGTCCCGGGCATATGCACCTTCGGAGATCCAGACCTCGTGCAAACCTACCCAGGTCCCATTGACACGGTCGATAACGACGGAGATGGAAGAATAAACGAGGATCATGTCGATGGAATCGATGACGATGGCGACGGCCTCGTGGATGAGGATTGGATAGGCGGAAATAGCGAGCCTGAGACCAAATTCATACAGGACCTGACTGAAATGAACGACGACAATGGCGATGGAGCATCCGATTTCAAGACTACATTGTCCTGGCACTCATACTCCGAACTCGTCCTCTGGCCCTGGGGCCACTGCAACAATTGCGTCACCGTAGACGACGAGTATCTCACCTATCACGGGAACGTGATGGGGGAAATGACTGACTACGCGCCCATGCAATCATCAGACCTCTATGCAACACAGGGTGATTTCTGCGATTGGCACTATGGTGTCCACCAGTCTTACTGTTACACAATAGAGATTGGAAACACATTCCATGAGCAACCCGATGACATAGCCCACATCGCTAACAGGAACCTGGGCATTCCCTTCTATATCATCGAAATCTCTGACGATCCCAGGTACAGAGCGATAGTTGGAATTGAGAACACGACATCGAACCAGAGGTTGGACACACCCGAAGAAGTATCAATACCTACTAAGGGCGATATCCCAATAGGAATGTGCCTCGAGAATACATTTCCCTACACCACTAACACCAATCTAACTCACCTGATGTGGAGATTTGTCGAACCGACAAGGCAGCAGGACGACTTCGGGCCGACCGAGTGGACGAACGTTCCTTGGTCAATGGCGCCCTTCATGGATGTTGAGAGGGAGTATCCGTGCTCTTTGGCCGATGGCAGTAATGGGACACTAATTGAGGCGAAAGTCCCACTTCCAGACACCTCGGTGGGCAAACTGCAGTACAAGGCAATGCTGGGGACTACCAACGGAGCCTTCCCTTTCACTTACCCTACCACAGAGGAGGGAGGTAACTACTACCAGCTTTCCATCCCCTACAGGGCCGACTTCGGGGATGCGATACTCAGTATCCTGATGTTCCTGGTAATTGCCACTATGGTATGGGGGGGACTCGGGTTCACCCTGAGGGAGATGTTCTCAGAGGACGACAGGATTCTAGGGATGCCGGAAGAGGTCCAACCAGAACCCATAACGATACTCGAGAAGGGGAAGTGAGGCCTCACCATGGGCTCTGAAACCGAGACTTCAAGCGACCAGTTCAGCGGTAGGCTCGGACTGATATTCGCCACGATAGGCGCAGCGATCGGGACCGGGAACATCTGGAGATTCCCGAGGATGGTAGGTGCGAACGGAGGGGGATCTTTCCTTATCCCATGGCTGATATTCCTGTTCCT
>CACOAW010000003.1 GCA_902625325.1 uncultured Candidatus Poseidoniales archaeon
TGGTGAGTGGCTAGCACTGCCAGCATCAGGTAAAGGTGAGTGACGATGGAAGAGCCCGATTTTGAGTCACTTCTCTCCGAATTTGACTTGCGTGATATGGCAGGTTTCACCAGGAACTTCGTTGAGGATCTGAGATCGTCTTTGACTACCGGATTGGACTTGGAAGAAGAAACGGACTGGAGTGGTGTGCTATGCTTGGGCATGGGAGGGTCTGGAGCAGGCGGCTTGTTCCTGAAGGCCCTATCCGATGACTCCGGAGGACTTCCGTTTGTTGTTTGGACCGATTACGGGGTGCCCAGCTGGTGGGGGCCCGAGTGGCTTGTTATCGCTACTTCCTACTCGGGCAATACAGAGGAGACTCTCGATGGCGTAAGGGAGGTTATCTCTGCCGGTGGAACCGTTGTAGGAATTTGCTCAGGAGGGGAGTTGGAGGAAGTCATCTCTCAATCCGAAGGATCGGCGTGCCTCAATGTGCCCCCGGGCCAAATGCCCCGCTCTGCCTTTGGGCATATCTTCGGGACTCAATTATCGGCCTGTTGGGCATTGGGAATTCTTCCGAAACCCAGCCTAGTTGAGATAGAAGAGATGCTTAGCAGACTGTCTGCGGCGTCTTCAGAATCAGACCTCTCTACTAACTCCGGGATGGCTGCTACGCTCTCCAGATCACTGGTTGGGAGGGAGATCGGGATAGTCTCCCCAACATGTCTGGGAGCAGCAGCATACCGTTTCGCGTGTCAGCTGAACGAGAACTCTGCTAAGTTTGCAGGTGCTACCGATGTCCCTGAGATGAACCACAACGAGATAGTTGCATGGACTAGCGAATCCACTCACGACCGGGCACTACTTGTTCTGACCGGCAAGGACATCCACCCTAGAACGAACTCAAGGATTGAGTGGATGCTGGAAGAAATCGAAGCCAAACCGACATGGGTGATAGATTGCGAAGGAGAGAGCCTTCTAGAAAGGCTACTGTACGCTGCACATGTTACAGATTGGGTTTCAATTGGGCTAGCATTACTGACGGGCGAGGATCCATCGGATATGCCTGCCATAGAGTCTCTGAAGTCCCACCTCTCACCTCTTCAGTAGAGTGGCCCAAGAACTAATCTTGGATCTGGATAGTCCATGAGGGCCTGCTCTCTTTCTAGGGGGGAAACGACACCTGGCAGGTCGTGCGTAGTCGGCTCAACCAAAGATAGTTGGAAGTGTAAGTGAGGCTCCCATCCACCGTTCTCGTGATAATCCCCGAACCATGCAATTACCTCTCCACGAGAAATCTTCTTGCCTACTCTCATTTTTTCTATTGACTCATCGCTAAGGTGTCCATATAGGGCCCACAGACTCACCCCATCCAAATCATGTTTGGAAATTATAACATTTCCGTAATCTCCTGGTTCGGGGTTGTACCCGAAGTGTGATATTTCCCCTTCCATGAAAGACATACAAGGGGTGCCCACGGGTCCGCAAATATCGATGCCCATGTGGAGGAAGCGCTCTCCAGCAAATATCTCTGTATTATACAAGCCAGGTCTGAGCTCATCATACCTCCCTACGCTGAACTCCGTCTCAGGAGCTACCCAATGGCCCTTGGAAAGATCTAGAACAGTATATTCGCCAACGATATTGACGACTTCATTGAATTCGTGCTTCTCCCAATCTATCATGTTCTTCCGAGGAAGACTCAGGAAATGACTCCTCCTCTTCCGCCCTCTCTGCTAGACTTCTCAAGCCACTCTTTTCGCGCAAGTCCTTCTTAGTCTTGGAACCTAGCTCCTTGAGCATCTCAGTTTGCCTTATGACGTTCCCCGAACCCGAACTAAGTTGCTCCAGAGCCTTTTCATATGCATCTGTAGCTTGTCCTAGTTCGTACCCCAAGGCTGTAAACGTCTCCAAGAAAAGAACAACCTTGTCATGGAGCCTACCGCCTCTTTCCACTATCTCTTTCTGGTTACTAGTTTGTTTCTCTCTTTTCCATAATTCCTGAATGAGCATTAGAGTAAGCATCAGACTAGAACCACTGACAACCTTAACCCTCCTGTCTAGGAGCAAATCCTCGTATAGATTCTGATCCGCCCTCATTGCATCGATGAAAGCTCCTTCCAGGGGGACCACCATTAGGACAAAATCAGGAGTGTTATACCCCTCCATGTCCTCATAGTTCTTAGTAGCTAATTTCCTTGAATGTTCTCTGATAGACCTGCAATGTGCTTTCATCGCCGAATCAGAGGCTGCATCATCTTCCGCATTCACGAATTCTGTGTAAGCAGTCAGGGAGACCTTCGAATCGATTACCACTTGACGGTTTTCAGGTAGTTTCAGTATGAAATCCGCCCTCTTGCCCTTCTCACCATTCTTTCCTTTATCCCACTCTTGCTTGATGTAGTCCCTCCCCTCAACAAAACCCATACTCTGCAACAGATTCTCAACTACTACTTCGCCCCAGGCTCCCTGTGCTTGGGAATCGCCTCTAAGAGCCAAGGTAAGCTCTCTTGTTTCCTGGGCGAGGCTTGTCCCCAGAGCACTCACATTGTCGACCTTGGCACCTAATGTGGCAACTCTGGCAATGTCTTTCTCCTTAGCGTCTTGAATTGCTTCGATATATCCCCCAAGGTCCTGTCTAAGATTCTCTGTAGCCTTCTTGAATGAGGACTCTTTTTGCTTGTCAGCAGCCTCTAAAGCTTTAGAGAAGGCCTCTCCAGCTGCTATTCTGAATCCATCCAGCATCTGCTGATGTGTCTTTTCTTCCGATTTGCTTCCAACTTCCAGAAGTGCCTTCGCCCTAATCAGTTCCTCTTCTACTGAATTTGCTTCCGACATGGTAGTTGACCTAGCCAGTGCCCATCCCAAGGATGCACCCGCTAGCATCCCCAATGCCACATAGGCCAGCCCCATTGCTTCCATAAAGGGATTAAATAATCGAGAGTATTTGAACTATGCATTCGAACTAGCGTTTGGATTAATTCAAACACCTCGGCGTAATGTCGAACCATGCGCCTACGCTCGTTAGCAATTAAACTCTCAAAGTTGGAGGGGATATCGGACCCTGATTTGAATCTTGAGCAATACCAGACAGAGGGAGAAATTGCAGCAAGATGGCTTTTCGATATTCAATCGTTCAATGACCTAAAGCCCGGTTGTAGAGTAGTGGATTTGGGGTGTGGAAATGGGATTCTGGGGATTGGAGCCGTTCTACTGGGGGCGGGGTCGGCAATACTGGTGGATTCAGACGTAGAATCTTGTGAAGTTTCCACTAGAAATGCCCAGTCTCTAGGAATCAGTGATCGTGTTAAAATTATAAATTCTAAAATCGGTGAAAAGGATATTGAAATCCGTGAAGCCGACATTGTAGTATCCAATCCTCCGTGGGGAACTCAGAAGAAAGCCTCTGATAGGCCATTTTTAGAGGAAATAATCTCAATCGGCACCATTGCACACTTGATGCATAGCTCAAGAGCGACTCACATCAGGAATTTCTTCAAAGAATTTGACTGGTCTTATGAAGAATACGGGAATCTAGAATTCGCTCTCCCCGCAACTTATGGGCATCATTCAAGAATTAGAGGAAGAACTAGAGCCACGCTTTGGCGTATTTCTCCCCAGTGATTCCTCTTCTTTCACTGCCGTACCGTTCATAGGGAGTCTTCGGGTCGGCGGGCCAATGGCAGCATCAGTCGGTGACCAAGTAACGCCTGGAAACCTCATTGAGATCGGGACCGGGGAGGAGTTGGGAAGTGGCATCCACTCCACAGAAAGAGGGCATGTTGCATTAGTATCTGGAAGCATTGTGAATAACTCAGGTGTGATTTCGGTTGATTCCAACGTACCCCCATTAAACTCGCCAAAGATGGGGGATGTAATCATTGGGGAGGTCAACAGGATCAATGAGAAGACTGCCGAATTGAGAGTCCTGCACATAGAGACCAATGAAGGCGGACACAGGTCTGTTCCAGCACTGAAACTCTTCGCGGATGTCTATGTCTCAGAGATAGTCGACCGTTTCATCCCATCCGCAGGAGACGGAATGAGGAAGAGGGATATAGTCCGTGCAAGAGTAATCAACGTGGAGCCCATGCTGAAAGCCTCCACCAAGGGGGACCCGAAACTAGGCGTCCTGTACGCTTCTTGCCCCGTATGCGGGGCAGACCTTCTGGCTAGCGACAGAAAGCCAGACTTCAATGTGGAATGCCCCAGATGTGACTACAGCGGATTCAGAGCCCTCTCAAACGGATTCGGACATGGTTTCGAGACACCTCCGGGCTCCGATATCCAAAGTCTGAACCGCCCAGGGGAACGTTGGTCCAATGAGGCCGAGTCCATGTTGGGACACGACGGCGCTAGGCCATACCTTTCACCTGCCGCGGACCACAGGAGGGGATGGTCTCATGAGATTCCCGAATCCGCAAAGAGGGCCCCCATTGCAAGGGGCAGAGGGGGCAGGCCTCACAGGGAGATGTTCCCCGCAACTTGCACTCTTTGCAACATTGATACCAAGGTGCCCTTCAAACCCACTCCCGGCAAGCCTCTGAGGTGCCGAGACTGCATGGAGAAGGTCGAGTCGGGCAAGGCTAACAAGGAAGAACTTGCCAAGGAGAGGGAAGTCATGAAGAAAGCGAGATCAAAGGCACAGAAGGAGCACGGTGTCAAACTGTTTGTGGGAGGCGTGTCCTACGATGCCTCTGAGGATGACTTGAGAGAAGCCTTCTCAGTCCATGGAAAGTTGAAGGACGTCCACATGGCATTGGACAGGGAGACGAAGAAGCCTCGCGGCTTTGCCTTCATCACCTTCGCTGACAAGAAAGAGGCAAAAGCAGCCATAAAGGCGATGAATAAGTCAGAGTTCAAGGGCAGGAAAATCTCCGTAGAGGAATCCTCCTCCGGTGGCAGAAGCAAGAGCAAGAGAAGAACTAGAAGATAGGCACTTCAAACGTAGAAGTCAGAGGAAGCCTCTTTCTCGTCCATCCTCAGGTAATCATCAATCGAACCCTCCTCTCCCATTCTCTCCATCAGCCTGGCAGCTGTCTCCTTCGTGGTGTCCAGATCCAGATCCAGAGTCAAATCGAAGGCCTGCTCTATCCACCTCGACATTCTCTCAGCGGCTAGAATGTCGGAACTAGCCCCGATAGTCTCCGCAATAACCCCTATCGCAGGGACGTTCTTGGTCGGGGCCAAGGAAAGAACCATCCCAGCCACTCCGATCATTCCTGCCTTCGGTTGGTCTTTGCTGACCTCAATGTCATCCGCCTCGAGAGCCTTGCGTATCTCCTTATCCGAGCAGACTGCGAAAATCGAACGCTGTTCAGGCTCAGAGGCAAGGCCCGCTAGAACGAGCAAACGACTCGCCCCCGACTCATCAGCAAGGTCTAGCACGGCCTCTGCCACTTCGAACTGACCCGATGCTGTCATTGGTTGCATTATTCCGGTTATTGTCACCAGTTCTTCCCCGTCCGGGAGGACTATCTTGCTGATTTCCAACCTTGGAGGGCCAATCAAACCCGTCTCGGATAAGGTGGCATGCGGGGGGAAGTCGGGATGCAGTATCCAGCCAATCGTCCTCGAAGGGTGCTTATCTACCACCGCGTCAATCAATATCTTGCCGACATTGCCCACTCCGGGTACCGCTTCCAGAATCATCGAGCCCTCTGGAAGACCTGTTCCTTCAAGCCAGTGAATCTTGGCTCTGTTCAAGCAGCATCATCCTTCCTGGGGGTGGGTAGAGATTTGACCCACTTGTCACTTCCAGCATCCTGCCTCTTTCTCCGTCTGGACCCCTGGGGGTCCTCGGGAGAGAATTTTAGTGAAGCTGCAGACTCCATCTTTCCTCCACAGGTCTTGCACTTTTCCCCAAGGCCGAATTCTCTGCATTTGATGCATCTCTGGAGTCTGGTCCTAGCCATGATTGTGATTAGGCCTATCGATTCGGTTCATGAATTATATTCCTTCAGAAACGAGCTAAAGCCTTTCTATGGATATGGAACCCTCTACTGACCCTATTCGCTTTGAAGCGGCCTCCTGAGCAGCTTCCCAGACAGACTCTGCAGATGGGTAATCTGGAGCCTTGATGTCTACTCTGTAATTAGGAGCCCCGTCATAGTGACAGGTGAGGGTGACCTCCTCCTCGCTCTTAGCGCAATCCTCTGCCGCCTGCAGGGCGCTACTGATGGCATTGACTCCCTCAGGGCCCCAGACCTTGATTTCGAACATTCCTCTTATTTCCACGAATGGAGGGATGATATTCTCTATCGCCAGCTCAGTGACCGTTGCTATCCAATTTCCTTCGAACCCCGATTCCTCCAGTGCACTCTCGTTTATGGCACACTCCTCCAAGGCTCCGTAAAGTGATCCGAAGGACTCTTTCATTTCCTCGGAGACTTCCTCTGTCTTGTTCTCTTTCCACCCAATTCTCTCTGCAGCCACTCTCATGATCTGGGAAGCACGCTGTTCGTTCTTCCACGACTGCAAGGCATCTCTTCTTCTCTCTTCGGAAACTGATTTTATTGAGAGAGTGATGCTGTCTCTATCCTTTTTCACTCCGATTACCTTGGCTACTAACCTCTGCCCCTCTCTGACATGGGCCCTGATGTTCCTGACCCATCCAGTAGCTATCTCCCCAATGAAAACGAAGCCTTCTCTGTCGGGATACGTGTCCAGGGACAAGTAAGCTCCGTTCTCCTTAACGCTTTTCACGGAGCAGACTACCAACTCACCTTCATCGGGCCAGTCGTTGGATTGATCCGCCAAGATTCTGCCTCTCTAGTTGAGAACCTCGACGACAGTGCATCCTGTAAGTTCTGCCAGACCGCCTGCTGGCTCTGCAAGAGTCGATCCACAAATAGCACATGCAACTGTGGTTGCTGGCCTATCGAATATTATGGCCTCACTACCGCAATCCTTGCAATTAACTCTCAGAAATCTTCCCGCCATTCTCTCTCCTCAATTATCTACAAGTTCGAATTTTCTTGCTCTCTTTCCCTTCGGGGAATGGGCTTTTCCGGTCTCTGTGCATCGATAAACCAAGTTCACCCTCTTCGTAGGCTTCTCCCCAGAAGGCTTTGGACGAGGGAAACCTCTGTACCCAGCAGTAACTCTCCTGAACCTTCTTTGGCCCCACTTTAGTTCGCTAGCCCTCCTTTTCTTGACTCTCTCAACCGTGTGTTCAGTATGCTTTCCAGCAGATGGGCTGTATCTCATAACCTTCCTTGGCATCTTTACCATTTGTCACCCTCCTGACTGCTTGTGCGCCGCAAGCCACCGATGACCCGTATATGAATCTAGTCGAGCGATTAGGTGATGTGCTCCCTCCGCTGCAAGAAAAACAGAAGAATCTCTCATGTATCCGAAGTCCATGGTTGCCGATGAGGCCATCCTCTGGTCCTCCCTGGTTTTACTTGCTACAGGGCTCAGCCTACATAGAATGGGACCATCCTTCCAAAGGAGTAGGTTCGGTCCTCCCTTAGTTCTCCTTGGTGTATCATCCTTCGTTCTGTTACCGGAACAATTGGATGATCCGGAAAGTGATGTGTATGGATCAATTATCGCGCTGGTGAAATGGACGGTTCCGTTTGTTATGGGGGCGATTCTTGTCTTGAAGAGCTCTTCGACGTATGGCGAGCCATCCTCTTCTGGTCTGCTTCTAGGATGGGCAGTAATCGCCATCTCGTGGATAATTGCCTATTTCGAACATGTCTCAGTTTCTTCCATAGACGTAATTGGAGCCTCATCCTCCCTCCTAGGAATCTTATTGGGAATCGCCCTAGTATACATCGGGGCTTCTTTTTCTGAGAGGTCGGTTAGACTGGAGTCCTATTCCGATCCTCTTTCAGAAGAGGAGGGAGAACTGGTTCGGACAATTCTACTTAGACATCTGGGAGGGGATGATCATGGAGATTGACTTCTCAGAGTTCATGCTTTTAGTCTCAGGGGGGGTCACCCTGTCTGCATCTTTCTGCTTCATTCATTTCGCCTCTACACTAAACAGATTCAACAGATCGCTCGCACTCTTCGTTCCAATAGTTCTAGTCTGCGCTTCAATGTACACGACAATGATGCTTTCCGCCACCGGGCCAACTTCTTCTTTAAGGGACTCAATCTCATCATCAATAGTTGCCTTGATCAGCCTGTTTCCCATATTTGTTGCTATTCTGACTATTGCCTTGTTCAGGATAACCCTCTTAACAAATCGGTCGGTGGGCGCTTCGTCTCAGTGAGGTTGTAGTGCATGTCAAAGGGAACTCCGAGTATGGGGAAGAGGCAGAAGTCCACCCATATCCGCTGTCGTAGATGCGGGCGTCATTCTTATCATAAGCAGAAGGGGCAATGCGCAAGTTGTGGTTACGGAGTTACGTCCAGAATGAGGAAGTATAGGTGGAACAAGCGCAACAGAACCATGTGGCAGAAGAAGTAATCCAAGCCGTAAATGCCTAAGTCTTGTTCTCTTACCGGATGATGATACCGATGTGCGGCATCATCGGAATAGTTGGCTCTCCTAGCACCCATGTAGCTACGTCTGTGTATGATGGCCTAATCGTTCTTCAGCACAGGGGGCAGGATGCTGCTGGAATTGTTACCAGTGATTCTGAGAACATTTGTCATAGGAGGGCGAACGGACTAGTCCGCGATGTTTTCCTAGATAGGCACATGAAGAGGCTTTACGGATCAATGGGGATTGGGCATGTAAGATATCCAACAGCAGGCTCTAGCTCTTCGGATGAGGCACAACCGTTCTACACCAATACCCCGTTCGGAGTAAGCTTGGCCCACAATGGGAATCTGAACAACACCCCGGACATAATTTCAGGACTCCTAGAGTATGATCATCGAAGGATTAACACAAGCTCAGACTCAGAGGCTCTACTCAATCTATTTGCTGCGGAGATTCAAAGATCCGTAAACGGGAGGCCAGGAGGGATGGCGGCACTGAACGAGGACGACATCTTCAGAGCCGTAGAAAGGACCCATTTGAGAGCGGAAGGAAGCTACAGTGTGGTATGCCTAATTACTGGTTGGGGCATGGTGGCCTTCAGGGACCCACATGGGATAAGGCCCCTATTTCTCGGAAAGAGGGAGGTCGACGGATTCACAGAGAGACTAGTATCCTCAGAAAGCGTAGTTTGCCAGTCCATAGGTTTCGAGAACGACAGAGACATATCTCCCGGAGAAGCAGTAATAGTGAGAATGGATGGTGATATCCACGCAAAGAATTGCCACTCTGACATAAATCACACACCATGTGTTTTCGAGCATGTGTACTTTGCGAGGCCAGACTCAGTAATCGATGGAATTTCAGTGCACCAGGCTAGATTGAGGATGGGAGAGGCTCTGGCTAGTAGGATCGAGTCATTATTTCCAGACCATCGGATAGATGCCGTTATTCCGGTGCCGGACAGTGGAAGGATTGCCGCTCTAGGATTATCAAGCGCACTTGGAGTTCCATACAGGGAGGGATTCGTCAAGAATCGATACATAGGTAGGACGTTCATCATGCCTGGGCAGAAAATTCGTAAGGACTCCGTCAGGAAGAAACTGAATACGATATCCGAGGAATTCATCGGCAAGACTGTGTTGATTGTTGATGATAGCATAGTCAGGGGCAATACATCCAGAAGGATAGTACAGATGGCCAGGGATGCCGGGGCATCTCGAGTCTTGTTTGCTTCCTCTTCCCCTCCGATTGTGCACCCTAATGTTTACGGGATAGACATGCCTGCAAGGGAGGAGTATGTGGCTTATGGTAAGACCAACGACGAAATCTGCCAGGCAATCGGAGCTGATTGGCTGATATACCAAAATCTGGGTGACTTGGTCGATGCCTGCACAGGAACGAGCGGCAGCCAAATCGAAGAATTCGATTGCTCATGCTTCAATGGAATTTACGTCACAGGCGGAATTACCGAGGAGTACCTGAGTAGGATAAGTAGAACTCGCTCCGACTCAGGAAAAGAGCAGGCATCAGTCTGACATGACTGCGGACAAGTGCTCTTTCAGAGCGGGAATAGACTCTTCCCAAGTGGCAACAATGCCATAGTCGGCCACTCCGAAGATAGGGGCCTCTGGGTCCTTGTTTATCGCTAGGATGTATTTGCTGGACCTCATCCCAGCTAGATGCTGTATTGCGCCGCTGATTCCTACTGCAATGTACAGGCTGGGAGTCACTGTCTTCCCTGTCTGGCCTACCTGCATGCTATGGGGTATTTCCTCCCATGTGTCAACAGCGGCCCTGCTAGCTCCAACTGCGGCTCCTATCTCTTCTGCTACATCATAAAGATGCGAGAAGTTTGACGGATCGCCCATACCCCTCCCGCCAGAGATAACAATGTTCGCCTCTGCCACATCTAGCCTCTCTCCTGCTTTGGCCAGGGCCTCTTTTACTGCCACGGAAACTTCCTGACTCACATTGATCGTAGTTATCTCCGCGTTTCCCCCTCCCTCCGCAGGCTGGAAAGTGTTGGCACGGACGCTCAGTGCGCACGGTAATGACACTCCAACTTCCTCGATTGCCTTCCCTGAGAAGATCGACCTTGACACTGAGATTCCATCGTTCAAGCTTGTGATATCTTGGACCACAGGAAAATCCTTCTTCGCTGCAATTGCCGCTGATATCTCCCTTCCAATCGCCGAGGAGGATGTCATCACAAGATCTCCATCTATGAAGGGTAAAATCGCATTACACCATGCCATACAGTCGTAGCTGGCAAAGCAATCCCCTTCAACGGATATGACTTTGCTAACCCCGGCAATCATAGCGGCTTCTGATGAACCAATTCCTCCCGGGCAAATAACGCTAATTTTCCCTCCGATGGAAGAAGACGCCCCGACCAACTGCGCAGTGACGGGGTGCAAAGATTCGTTGCCAGCTTCAGAAATTATCACGACATCCATTTTCACGCCTCTAAATTACGTTGGCCTCATCTCTCAACTTGCCAACGACTACCTCGATTGAACCGGCTCCCTCGAACTTCTGCCCCGGAGGCTTATCCGGAGGAGATGAGTGGGATTGCAGGGATGCTCTCGGGCTACCAATTTCAATCCCAAGATCTTCTACTCCGATGCTTTCTATCGGCTTCTTCTTCGCCATCATTATGCCTCTGACGTTAGGTCTTCTCAACTCAACTTCGCCTTTATCGAATGTGAGCAGGCAGGGGCCGCTGACCTCGATCCTCTCCAATCCCGTAGCCCCAAGCCTAGTTGCAGAGAGTTTGCCCCCATCCATGGAGACCTCTGTAACAGAGCCTACGCACGAGTATCCGAGCAGGCTAGCTACTCCTGGGCCGGTAGAACCGCTGTTCGTATCAGCAGCCTGTTTTCCACATAGGACGATATCGCACTCCGACCTTTCGATTGCAGAGGATAGAATAGATTGAACAGTGCAACTGTCCATGAAATCTGCATCGGTCACAATGTGAATCAGCCTATCCGCACCAACAGCTGCCGCTTCAGTAAGACATTTCGAGGCCCTCTGGGGTCCGCAAGTTATCGCGACCAGCTCATCAGCACCTGATTCTTTCAGCGCTATCGCACTTTCCAGGGCATACTCGTCATAGGGACTAATCGACCACTTGGTAATGGCGGATTCATCCACCCTCGAGCCTGAAACGCTAATTTTCGCGGTGGTGTCTGGGACTTGCTTGAGAAGAACAGCAACTCCCATCTGAATCCCTAATCCCGCGGCAGGTTCTGGACCTTTCAATATTGGTACGCATCCTCTAGACAATTCACGGCTCTCTGGTGAATGACTGAATTCCAGTTATGTGCCTTCCCAGAATTAGGTTATGAATATCATGAGTCCCCTCGTATGTCTTTACAGATTCTAGATTTGCCATGTGCCTCATGACAGGGTATTCATCAAGAATTCCATTCGCTCCGTGAATGTCTCTCGACATTCTGGCTATCTCAAGCGCCATATCCACATTGTTCATCTTTGCAAGAGAAATCTGTTCTGGAATCCAAGTCCCATCGTCCTTTTTCTTACCGAGGTGATATGCAAGCAATTGCCCCTTCGTTATTTCCCTTAGCATCCAAGATAACTTGTTCTGTACGAGTTGGAATGACGCAATTGGATGTCCGAATTGAATCCTACTCAGTGCATACTCCTTAGCCGAATTGAAACACGACTGAGCAGCCCCTACTGCACCCCAAGAGATCCCAAACCTAGCATTATTTAGGCAGCTAAATGGCCCTCTAAGTCCCCTTACGTCTGGTAGAATCCTGTCCTTGGGTATTTTGCAATCTTGGAATACCAGTTCACTGGTAATGCTGGCCTTTAGCGAGTGCTTGCCCTTCATCTCCGGAGCGGTGAACCCCTCATCCTCCTTTTCTACAATGAACCCCCTGATTACTCCGTCAAGCTTGGCCCAGACGACCGCCAAGTCCGCAATAGTTCCGTTTGTAATCCACATCTTGGCGCCGTTGAGTAGGAAGTAGTCACCCCTATCCTCTGCCTTAGTTAGCATATCACCGGGATTTGAACCGTAGTCTGGCTCAGTAAGACCGAAGCACCCAACCAATTCTCCACTGGCCATTCTTGGCAAGTACTTCTCCTTCTGCTCTTCGCTACCAAAGTCCCATATTGGGTACATCACAAGTGATCCTTGAACGCTAGCGAACGAGCGTACACCGCTATCCCCCCTTTCCAACTCCCGGCATATCAGGCCATAAGCGGTGTATGAGAGTCCCGGGCACCCATACCCCTTCAATGGTGCTCCGAGAATCCCCATTTCTCCGATCTCAGCCCTCCATTCGTCAGGAAAAACACCTTCTCGGCACGCATCCTCGATGTTTGGTAGTATTCTTTCTTCCACCCAGTCCCGTACAACGTCCCTAATCATCCTCTCTTCATCAGTCAGTAGTGAATCGATATCGTAGAAATCCAACGCCTCGTATGCCATGTTATTGAACCGCCGCAATCAAGTTCGCAAATGAATCTATGCTCGTCCATTTTTCCTTCGCTGCCGCCTTTCTTTTCTGAGGACATTTTTGCGCTCTTCCTCGCTACCAATCCTTTTCGTCAACCAATTGCTTAGTTTCGGCGAAGAACTCACTAACAGAGATGCCACCAGTAATATAGCCCCGCCAAGGATAACTATCCCTATCCAAATTTCTAGCATTGAATTGTCCTCGGTCTGATCAACAGGTCCGAAAGAGACTAAGGTGCCCCTATCAGTAATTAGCCACCCCTCGAAGAATCCAGACCCCCATGTGCCAACGATTCTCTGATCCGAGATTTCTACGTCAAATTCCACAGCGTCGATATTATCGAGCCAGTGGAATGACTTCTCAGCTTCTTTGTCGTGCTCAATTAATCCGAATGGAGCTAGTGAAATAAGGGAAATTCCGTCGGATTGTGTTTCTATCCCTGTCATTGCCCCTACGAAACCTTGGAGTTGAACTATGTCGTTGTCAAAGACTCTGGTTTCCGAGGGCTCTGAAACGACTACTACAATACTCGCGATGGTTAAGTCGCTGGATATTGCGACGCACTCAGGCACTTCTGAAGAGTGACAGACAATATCCACCCATGGAGTCCCGAAACCGCCTATCCAATGCAAACCATGTTCCTGATCGATAATCCCTATGCCTCCTAAAGTCGAGGTTATCGCGCAGACATTGTGTCCTCTCAGACAAGAGATGCCTGAGATGACCCTATCTCCTCGATTTTCCAGAACTATCGCCTCAATTCCACCGTCAGAGGTGCCTCTGAACCTCCAAATCCATCCATCCTCCCCCCCGATATAGCCCCAACTTCCATCCCCATTCCAAGATACGGAAGTTAGCAGGGTATCGCCGAAGGTGGAAGGGCCACCAGCCTGCTCGATACTTGAGTTCGCCAAGGTCATTCTCAAGACATTCCCGCCTTCCCCAACAATGATGGCCGTTTTTCCCCCCGGATGGAATGAAGAGTCTAGAAGCGAGTAGTCGCCACTCCATTCGATATGTGAATTGTTCTCGGGAGAATTGGAGTCGATTAGGAAAATGCCCGAATTCGCACCGTGAGCCAGGATTAAATCTTGATTTTCAGAAACAGAGATCCCTTCAATGCCCATATCGCCTTCTGAAATACTGATTGAATTCCCTAGCTCGACAGTAGATTGTGCCAGTGATGATGGTGCAAGAAGGGTGATTGACAATCCGACTAAGGTCGCCAAAACATCTCTGCGCATATGACTCCGAGAGGTGACGACCGTTTAGGTATTCTACTGACTTCCCAACCTCTGTGGTCGGCAGTATTGAAGTGATAATGTCGTTTCGATAGTATATGGAGCGATTCGACGTTCGAAGAGGAATTATCAAAGAAGTAGTGGAAAATGGAGGGCTTTCAGAACTCGCGAAAGAGTTTTTCGAAAAGGTGGAGAGGACTTCTGCAGAATCATTTGAGGGATCTCACGGGGTTATGACCTCGATAAATGGAAGATTTGAGAATGGTGCTTTGATTGTTGATGTGACTAACGTCGCACCCGATTTCGATAATCCAGAATCAATGAAATCGGCGATGGAGGATCGGAAGCGATGGACTACGTTCCTAGACAAGGCTACGGGGTACAATTCCAAACAGAGGGGGGACAAGGCGAAGGAATGGGCTAAGAAGGCTGCAAAGGCCAAATCGGCCGTTTCATCAGCACGACATTTCATGGAGATGTCTGATAGTATTCCTGCCGACAAGATAGAGACAGCGGAATCGTTGATTGAGGAGATTGAGTCCCTACTCAAAGAAAATGAGAATACCAAGGCCAAAGGGAGAGCAGAGAAGCTCAATAAACTGCTCAATTAGGTGAGGCAATGGTAGAAGAAGGGACTCTTCCAGAGTTATCCGCCGAATCCAAGGCCCGTATTGATAGGATGTTCTTGGGATGTCAGGAAGTAATTGGCGTGGAACATCTCGAGTCTGTATTTCGAGGTGGTCCTAGTCATTCAGGAGATGGTCAACTTTCTGCTTACATAGGCTTGGAACCTAGTGGGAAGGCCCACCTTGGCTGGATTATCCTGGGAGATACGATCAAGAATTTGTTGAATGAGGGAGTCAATGTCATCATACTTCTGGCAGATTGGCACGCTTGGGTGAATGACAAGTTCGGGAGAGACATGGGGAAGATTTCCACAGCCGCAGAATACATGTCCGAGATGTTTAGGGCGATTTTGGGTAATCCTAGAGAGGGGGCCGGACCAGGTGAAATCCAATTTATTCGCGCAGCTGATGTTATGGACTCCGGGAAGTACTGGGAACGAGTCCTAAGATGCTCGAAGAACGTGAGCCTTTCGAGAGTGAGGAGAACTTTCAGTATAATGGGTAGGGATGAGGACTCTTCCGATCACGACTTGGCTGCATTTTACTATCCCGCTCTGCAGGCTGCAGATATTTTCGAACTTGAGGTGGACATAGCTTTCGGAGGCATGGACCAGAGAAAGGCGCATATGTACATGCGCGAGGTTGCGGAGAAGAATCAATGGACAAAGCCGACATGCATCCACACCCCTATGCTTTCTGGCCTAAAGGGGCCAGGAGGTAGGATGGACTCCTTTGATCACAAAATGTCCAAGTCAGATCCGGGGAATGCAATCCTCTTGGATGACGATTCGAAATCAATCAGAACTAAGATTAGGAAATCTTTCCTAGAAGTGGGAAACGATAAATCCCCAATATTTGAGATATCTCAAAATGTAATAATGCCAAAACTCGGGAGGATAGTAGTATCTCCAGACCCTAAGTACGGCAAACCATCCGAATGGACTAATCAACAGCGGTTTGTAGACGCAGTATCGAATGGAGAAATACACCCGCTGGATGCAAAGATGGCAGTAGCAGACTCTCTATTCGAGGTATTGGAGCCCATCTCTCAACACTTCTCAGACAAGCAAGAGCTAATTGATTCAATGAACAGCATTTCCGGCGAATCGCAGAATCGATCTAATTGATGCCTGAGGGATTGGCCCCATAGTAATCATAATGTAGGCCTATTCCCCGTACCCTTGGTAGTATGTCAGTCGTTGGCATTGATGACATCGCGCTCCATTTCCCAAGACTATATTTCGCAATGCAGGATTTTGCGGAGTTCAGAGGTGCCGACTATGGCAAACTGAGCAAAGGCCTCGGTCTAGAGGCAATGGCGATACCAGATGTACACGAAGACACTGCAACAATGGGTGCAAATGCTGTTTCCAGACTTATTGACAGAAATTCACTGGACCCTTCTTCGATAGGTAGAATCTACCTAGGCACCGAATCGGCCTTGGATGGCGCTAAGCCAACTGCTACTTACATTATGGACATGCTCGAGCAGCGCTATTCAGAGAAATTCGGTAACAACTCCTTCAGGAATTGCGATGTAGTAGACATGACATTCGCCTGCATTGGTGCAGTCGATGCGATGCACAATACCCTAGATTGGGTGGCTAGGGGGGGTCAGGAAAGAAACAGGATAGGAATAGTGGTTTTTGCTGACAACGCGAAATATGACCTCGGTTCTTCTGGAGAGTACACCCAAGGAGCAGGGGGGGGAGCGATACTGATTCGCCATAATCCAAGATTACTTGCAATTCCCGACATCTGGGGCGTTTCCACAATGCCAGTTCATGACTTCTTCAAGCCGCGAAGAGAGATTGAGACGCGAACCGTAGTCGAGAATGTTCTGGAATTGGCTGAGGAATCCGGTGCCAGGTTCACTTCCAACCTAGCAGAGAAGATACTCAAATTACTTCCCAGATCTAAGAAAAAGAACCAGACCATATTCGAGAATGAGAAAATAATGATTCACAAGGATACTCCTGTTTTCGATGGACAGTTCTCCAATCGATGTTATTCCGAATCTGTCAAACAGGCCTTCATAGACTTCCGTCGGAAGGCTATCGAAGAGGGCAGATACAATCCAGAGGATGATGAAATTCTAACTAACCAATGGAGCAGGATTATTGTCCATCTGCCATATGCATTTCAGGGGAAGAGGATGTTCCCAGATGTCTTCCGCCACGATCGCAGGGACCTCCCTATGTGGGAGGACATTGTTGACGAGATTGGTCCCGAGCCCTTACCGTCAGAATTCCCGGATACTCCGGAAGGGATAGAAGAATTCGAAACCGCGAATGACTCCTACAGGAGGCTCATTTCCAAGACTCCGGAGTTCAAGACATTCGTGGAACAGAGGATCGAGAAGACACAAAGAGCTTCTAGCCTGATTGGAAACCAATATACCGGGTCAATTTTCCTTGCACTGATGTCATCAATGGAGTCGGATTATATTGAGAATGTAGAGATGGAGGGAAGCCACATTGGTCTCTGCGGGTATGGCTCGGGGGCTAAGGCTAAGGTTTTCGAGGGAGTCGTTCAACCAGGATGGAGGGAGATAGCCTCTAGATTCCACCTGTTTGAGAGACTATCAACTCGTCATGCCATCAATAAGACGGTTTACGAGGCTTTGCATATGGGCAAGAGAAAGCGCTCGGTAGTAAAGCCCAGTACAGAGTTCGCCTTGGTAAGCGTTGGTTTAGAAGGAGATCTGGAAGGGCAAAGGAGATACCAGTGGGTGGAGTGAGGCTACTGCAAGATTTCTCTTATGGATGATAAGAAGAAGTCTACTTCCTCCCTCGAGTTATAGTGGAGCAATCCCACTCTCAGAACCCCTTCCGGCTCGAGGCCTAGAGCCTCGGTTAACTCCAGTGCATAGAAATTGCCTGCCCAAACAAATACCCCTCTCTCAGCCAGCAAGGAACCAATCTCGCTTGCCGTCATCTTGGGATGAGTGAAAGAAACGGTGGGAGATCTTTCCGCAATTCTCTCTGGATTGGTTATTCCCCAGATTTTCAAACCGTCAATTTCCGTCAGCCCATGTATCATTCTTAGACACAATTCTCGCTCATGCTCCTCGATAGCAGTGTATGCTAATTTCAAGGCTTCTCTTCTCCCTAGTCCTTCGTTTCCTGAGACTTCTCTACCAATCCAAGCAATGTGATCAATCGCAGCCTTGGTTCCCGCCATTCCTTCATGGCTTTGAGTCCCCGTCATCCATCTGAATGGGACTTCTTCTGTCGATACTCGAAGCTTTGCGACGGGAAGCTCTTCCATTCTGCTCCTTTTCCCCCAAAGAAGCCCCTGGTGGGGGCCGAAGAACTTGTACGGGGAGCACAGCAGGAAATCACACCCTATGTCTTCTACATCTATCAGGGAGTGGGGTGCATAATGAACCGCATCAACAACAACCTCTGCACCGAAACCATGTGCAATTCCTATCAGTTCTCTGACGTTGTTAATCGTACCAGAAAGATTCGAAGCAGCCCCAATAGCTACTAGCACGGTACTTTCGGAAATCGATTCTGCCACCGATTCCATGTCCAAAGTACAGTCATCTGGATTTATTTCAATTTTCTTCAACGAGGCCCCGGACCACTCTGCCGCTAGTGACCAAGGCCTGACGTTCCCGTCATGGTCTAGTTTGGTTACTACCACCTCGTCGCCTGGCCCCCATGTCTTGCTGAGGGCGCTGGCTAGTTGGATATTCAGACTAGTCATGTTCTGACCGAATGCAATCTCATTAGGGTCGGAACACCCTAGGAATTCGGCACAAGCACTCAGAGTTTCAGTGATTATTTCGTCAGTTTCTATTGAAGTAGCGAAACTCATCCCAGTATTTGCATTATGATTCAACAAGTAATTACTGACAGTGTCTGCTACGGATTGTGGTACCTGGCTACCGCCAGGGCCATCGAAGTAAACTGCTTCCCTTCCATTGATTTTTCTACTGAGGGACGGGAAAGAGTCTCTGATTTTCTCTAGGGGGTACATCCTGATCGACTCACTAAGGAGAAATTGACCTATTTATCACGATTCTCTGTACTTCTTGGGTGCCCTCGTAGATTTGAGTAATCTTGGCATCCCTGAAGAATCTCTCAACCGGGAAGTCCGTAGTATACCCATACCCTCCCAGTACTTGCACTGCTCTTTCAGATACCCACATTGCAGTGTCGCCCGCGAAGAGTTTAGCCATACTGGCATCCATTGTGTGCCTCGGCGCACCTTCCTCATAGTGGAGCTGCTTCGAGAGGGATGCCTTGTATACCATCAATCTGGCTGCCTCGGTTCTAGTTGCCATATCCGCTAGGTAATTTCCTACACTTTGATGGTGAGCTACAGGCTTCCCGAATGCGACTCGCTCATGAGCATAATTTAGTGCAGCCTCAAATGCTCCTTGGGCTATTCCGAGTGCCTGTGCGGCTATCCCAATTCTCGAGTTATCTAGTGCGTTCATGGCTATGGGAAAGCCCTCCCCTACCCCCTTAAGCACATTCTCGATAGGCACTCTGCAGTCCTTCAGAATCAACGAGCATGTGTCACTAGAGCGTATTCCCAGCTTATCCTCCTTCTTTCCTACTGTGAATCCATGGAACGACTTCTCGACAATGAATGCCGTAGTTCCACCATGCTTCTTGTCTCCAAATTCGGGGTGATCTACGTCCTTGGCGAAAAGAACGTAAATGTCGGCGCTATCACCGTTCGTCACCCACATCTTCTCCCCGTTGAGGATGTAGTGACTACCGTCTTCACTGATCTTTGCCCTACACCCCAAGGCCGCCGCGTCCGTCCCAGCACCTGCCTCTGAGAGGGAATAAGCACCAATCTCATTTCCTGCAAGTCTTGGAAGGTACTGTTTTTTCTGCTCCTCATTCCCATGCAGGGCGATCGTCATTGAACAAAGTCCGACGTGGACGCAGTACATCACTGAGAAAGAGGGATCAACTCTGGCCAACTCTTCTACGATTATTGACTCAGATACTGAATCCACTTGGTTTCCGCCGTATTCGTCCGGAATCGTTACTCCCTGGAGTCCAGTAGCGTTGCAGAATTCCAACCACTCCCTCAGAGGTGCTCGCTGCTCTCGGTCACGTTCCAAGCACGTGGGTGCCAATGTTTCCTCGGCGAACCCCCTTACCATCTCTCGAATCATGTTTTGCTCTTCTGTCTCGATGAAGTCCATGCTATCAGGGACTCGGAGTAAGAGGATATTGTTAATCTCTCTGAGAAGAGGAATTCTTTCTCAATCGAATAGTTCAAATCAGGAACTGCCGCGCCGGCGGACGATATAGATGAGTAGCGGCGATTACTTTGAATTCAGCATTGCCCATGACAGGAAATATACTCTGGACCATTTATGGGTCCAAGTTCTCGATGATGATGAGGAAGATATGACAGTCAAGCTGGGGATTAGCGAGTTCATAAGGGCCGAATACGGGGATATTCTGCGTGTTGTACTATCAAAACCAGAGGACGATAGTGAATTCCAGGTTGACACGGACGAAGGAGAATCGCAAAATGATGATGACGCTCCTGCTGCACCTATTTCCAGGGGGGACGAGCTAGATACGGATGATTTGATCATTACAATCAGGACTGTAGAGGACAGAGTCCTGATTAATGCCCCATTTCCGTGCAAGATAGTGGAACTTAACGGAGATGTCGAGGACAATTCCGATCTCGTCAACGAGGATGCTTACCAAGACGGATGGTGCATGATAGTTCGACCTCACGAATGGGACGAAGATATGTACCTCGACGAATCAGAGTACATAGAGTACCTGAACGAGATTTGACTAGGGCCAGGAAAGTCCTTGCCACTCTTCAAAGTCAGAATTTTTCCAATCAAACTTCGCCAAAAGTTCGACTACCTCCTCTTCGCTAGCCAAGTCCCTCTCAACCTGAATTCTGTGCAACCAATCCTTCAGTCTGCCAAGCCTTTTTCCGCCCTCTAGTCCAGTTATCTCTGAGATTCGAGACCCATCAATAAGAGGCCCAGAACCCGCCTTCAGATCGGAATTTTTTTCTAATTCAGCCTCGAAATCCTCCGTGTAAGCCCCCAATCCCCGCTTGTAGTCTAGAATCTGAGATTTCTGTGTATCGGACATGGTGGCTGAGAATCTTCTTACACTCTCTACAGAGGGGTCGAGGTCTATCTTTCTGCATTCATGTAGGTCCGACAACGCAGAACTCTCTTTCCTTGACAGCCTCAAAAGAGATGCAATTCTATCTGACATTTCGGCCCCATCGGACACTTCATCTCTGCAGATTAGTGCTAGATTTACGATATAATCGTCCGAGGGCCTGGCATTCGTTGTTATCGAGATTCCAGGAAGAATCTCCTCGAATATTCCGTGTTCTACCATGGACTCAACTATCCGCATCGAATTTGAACAGGCAAGGATTCTTTGAAGCTCATTCCAAATCCTCTCTTTAGAAACCTTGCTTAGCATCTGGAGATTGGACGATATTGCGGCACTCAATTCCGGATCAAACTCTCTAAGGCCTCCTTCTCCTAAGTCCAAGAATCTGAATGCCCTAACTATCCTCAAACCATCTTCTCCGATTCTCTCTTCTGCTTTACCCACGGTCCTGAGGAGTCCGGATTCAAGGTCTTTTACTCCTCTCCCACCTAGGTCAATCAGTTTTCCAGATGGGTATTCTTCACCCACTAGTCCTTTCATCGGCTCTATCGCCATCGCATTGATTGTGAAATCCCTCCTCGCAAGGTCCTCTGCGATGTCGTTCCCGAAGGTTACGTTATCTGGCCTCCTCCCGTCAGTGTAACCTCCATCCTTCCTGAGAGTGGTCACCTCGCACTGGAAATCCTTGCCCTTTGAGTCCTCCACGCGCACTAAGACAGTGCCAAACTCCTCTCCCACCATGATCGACTTTGGAAACGCTCTCTTAATATCTGAAGGAACTAAATTTGTAGCCAAATCCAAGTCTTCACTATCTTTCCCAGATATCCTATCTCTGACCCAGCCGCCAACTATCCATACGTCCCCCTCTGTTCCAAGCCTGTCGAGGACTATTCTTGCCCCCTCGCAAAGGTCACCTAAGTCAACATCCAAGTTCTAACCCCAAATCTCCCAACAGGAGCAGATATATTGAATCACGGCTCGTGGCGAAGTCATGCAGGTCGATTTGGTCCCCATGGAAATACTTCTCCCTCATGAACTGACAATACCCAAGAAGGTCGATGAATTAGAAAAAATGACACATCGCTGGAAGGCCTACGTCCTGCCATTAGTCGTAGACAGGAATACGGGCGTAATCCTAGATGGCCACCATCGTCACCAGGTGGCATTGCGAATTGGCCTGAAATGCCTTCCATGCGTTTTGGTCGACTATCAGGGAGATGGCTCAATCGAGTTAGACGTATGGCCAAATTGTGGTAGAGATTCAGTAACTAAGGAAGAGGTAGTTCAAGCAGGACTTACTGCAGAGCTCTTCGATCCAAAGACTAGCCGACATAGACTACCTGACCACCTTCCGCCAATCTCAGTTTCTCTGGATAGGCTTCTTCTACCCGCAGTAGAAGAATAGAACTCCATGTTAGGGTATCAGATCCTCATGACCGCCAGCGAAATCGGAGCTCTCTTCGGGAGAACCGGGGCTGGCAAGGTCTATGGAAAGAAACTCACTAAATATTGGCCACAATGGCCCCAACCACTCAATTTCCGACATCAGGAGGTCAACTACTGGGTGTTCCAATACCTCCTCTTCAGAAGACTCCTCGTCGACATATGGGAGATCCGGTGGCATCTCTCGTAATGCCAGAATGAGATTCCTAACTCTGGTGCAAGTGCTCTCTTCAATCTCGATCATTCCGCCAACCAGATCGAATGCATCCTCGATGTGGTTGGCTATGGAAATAGGATCAAGCGGACTGGTTTCAGACTCTCCAACATCCATCGGTCCGAAAACTACCCCTCCTAGATCGGTTTCAAACCAATCACCGTCCTGCTTTTCCATCTTCAATAGCCTCTGGTGGACGGGTCCGCCGAAAGGACCTAGTACGAAACCACCATCTAACACTAACTCCCCGATGGGATCCGGAATCTCTCTTACTGAGCCAGTGATCATGACCCTTTCGAAGCCTCCACAAAGATGCTCTATTTCACCGACGTCATTTGGTCGCAGAACCCTGATCGTTCCAGAACATTGGTGACTCGCTAGCCTATCTTCGGTGTGTGACCTGACCTCTTCGTGGGGCTCAAGGATGGTCACTGTTCCTTCCTCCCCCACCATCCTATCTATTATTGCAGCGAGGTATCCTCCTTTAGAACCAATTAGCATGATGTCTTGTCCCTTATTTATCTCAAGATGATGGAGGAGAGTCGCTATCATGTGAGGTGCTGAGATCGTTCTAGTTGCCCCAAAACCAGTGAATAGGAAGGGTATCGGCCTATCGTGCCAGAAACCCTCCAAATCATGATCTGTGAAATGTCCTGGATCGATATCAATCATGGCAGATTTAGTCAAATCGTCTATTGGTATTCCTGCAGCCTCGAGCCTCTCAACCAACTCAGTCATGGACACTCAGAACCCCCCTCAGTCAGTGATAACCACCATAGAGGATTTGAATGCATTGCTCTTCGGACCTCCCGGGGTCCGTGGTCTAGGGGTTATGACGTCGCTCTTACAAAGCGAAGATCGCAGGTTCAATTCCTGCCGGACCCACCAATAATCATCGATAGGGTGGGTAGGCTACGTCTCCAAATTAACAGAAAAAGGTCAATAGTGTGTGCAGAGACAGAATTACGTGGTCGAAGAGGCTGCTGCCCTCGCTTCTAGGTTGAAGCACCGTCTAATTAAGAAGGACTGGACAATTTCCACCGCGGAATCTTGCACAGGAGGACTGATTTCATCACTGCTTACCGACATTTCCGGAGCCAGTGCTTGGTTCAAGCAAGGTTGGATTGTGTACTCCAACGAGTCAAAAATGAGGGAATTGGGCGTAGAAAGCTCCGCCTTTGATGAGGGCGGTCATGGGGCAGTCTCTCACAAGGTTGCAGTTCAAATGGCCCGTGGGGCACGTTACAAGTCTGGATCAAACATCTCTATTGCAGTGACAGGAATCGCCGGTCCTAACGGGTCTTCCAAAGATAAGGAAGTCGGAAGAGTTCACGTTGCAGTAATTGCCGAGGACTACTTCTTGGTCAGAAGGATGGATTTCGGAGACAACGATCGTCTCGATAACAAGCGCTCATTCGCTTCTTTCGCCCTGAGATTGGCCTTGGAGGCTATTGATAGGCTAGATGATGGTTCAAAGAAGGAGACCTCGCTAAGTAGTGATCCCGTGGGAGTCAACATGGAAGGAGACCCTGGGGATCAGTCAGTATTGGGTACGGACGAATGGGAAGGGGGGATTTCATGGGGCTCTGAGAAGAAAACTGTCTCTCAATCCCTGAAGAAGATAGATCTTGCATCACTAATCGATTGGGACGAGTAATTCATCTGGGAGAATCCCGTTGACAGATACCATCAAGGGCGTTCACATATGTGGTCCATCGTATGCGCTCGCCGAGTTGGGAAGCTATGCACAACCAACTTTCCTCTGCGGGGTTAATCGTTCAGACCAGTGCAGTGGAGAAGCTGAAAAAACTACAGAATGTCATCCCTCTGATAGAAGCCGCTAATTCATCAGGTGTAAGGCTACTAAATGGAGCGACAGTAGATGAGTTGCTGGCCATCTCTTCATCACCGACAGAGTCTCCCGATGAAACTCAAAAATCCCTCTCTCAGACGACTTTACCTAGGCCCGAGCAAGATAGCCCTCATGGGAGGGTCCTAGCCCCCATTCTTCCCACCTCAGACAAAATAATCCCCCGTCCCAGATCGTCTTCAGGATTCAAAAGCTCCGACTTCCCTATGGAAGCAAGAGAAGTTGACTCGGATATCGAGATTCATTTCGATATAACCGGGCAGTCTTCTACTGAGGGGAGAATTTCAGATATGCAGTCATGCTTCAAGAGTAGACTTGCGCAGATAAGAAGCATGATGATTTCTCATGGAGTTCTTCCAAGAAGGCCTATCAGCAACTCCGAAGCATGGAGGAATCGCCGCAGGCTAACAAATAAGGAATCAGAATTCACAATCATTGGGCTATCGAGTGATGTAAGATGGACTAAGAATGGTTGGATGAGTTTCGTTTTGGAGGATGAGACTACACAAATTAGGTGCATGATTAAACCACCTTCTGATGCCTCTCCCTTACATCCATCTCTAGATGGACTGATGGATGACGAGATAGTTGGAGTTAGTGGCAATTTCTCTTCCGGTGAGAGAGAGCCCATATTGTGGGTTCAGAACATACACAAACCTCCTTTAGGACAGCATTCCAAATCCCAAGCAGGGGTGGAGTCGGCCGTTTCCGCAGCATTCCTGTCCGACGTACATCTGGGAAGCAAGACTTTCCTCGCACCTCAGTGGGAGAAGATGGTTCGATGGTTCAAGAACGATCCTCTGGCTAAGACCGTCAAATACTTCGTTCTCACAGGCGATGGAGTAGATGGGGTAGGAATTTACCCCGGCCAGGAGAGGCATCTAGCCATCACCGACTTATTCAATCAATACGGGGAGCTGGCAAGGATGCTAGAAGATATACCCGAATGGGTGGATGTTGTGATGCTCCCCGGAAACCATGACGCCGTCCGACCAGCAGAGCCCCAACCAGCCCTAGATCCGGAGGTACAACAGGACTATTCGAATACTACATTTGTCGGAAATCCCTGCGACTTCAGCCTACATGGCGTCAGGATACTTTCCTACCACGGAAAGAGCATTGACGATTTCGTAGCCACGCTTCGATCAGTCACCTATTCCAAACCGGAGATGGCCATGCGTGCCATGCTTGAGAGGAGGCACCTCGCTCCCTCTTGGGGCGGCAAAACGCCGCTTTCTCCTGAGCCAGAGGATAGGATGGTTATTCCAGTCGTTCCGGATATTTTCGTGACCGGGCACGTGCATGGGCATTTTGTCGGGGATCACAAGGGCACACTAATGGTGCACAGCTCCACTTGGCAGGATCAGACAGATTTCCAGAGAATGTTGGGATTCCAACCAAAGCCATGTATTCTCACTGTGGTTAACCTACATACTTTCGCGACGGAATCAATCGATTTCATTTAGCTACGGGATTTCCTCACCAGGGAAAATTAACGGCCATATCAGGCTCAAGTCCTTCTCTTCAACCACAGGGACGCCAGCCTCCATGAAAGCCTCCAGTGCCCTCTCTCTCCTTGGATTGAATCCAATGAATTTGGATCCCTCGATCTTCATTGACAAGTCAGTGCTGGAATCCCCCACAGAGACAATTTGTGATGGCTCGAACCCGTTTATTCTTGCTAGTTTTTCGACCATAATCCCCTTATCGTGAGTTAGAACCCTGGTTGGGAGGCCACCCAATAGCCACCCTTCGTCATCCCATTCGAAACCGTTTGCAACCCAGTCGTCAACCTTCAGCATATTTGCGATAGAACCTACGAAGACGTCCACTCCAGAGGAAACAATCGCCACAAAAACCCCTCTCTTCTTCAGGTTCTCGACAACCTTTCTGGCACCCTCAATTAGCCCCACTCCGCTGTAGCAACGCATGATGTCATCCCTATGTATCTCTGGACGAACCTCTCTCCACAGTTTGATATCGTGAGCAACAAACTCCTCCTCTGAGATTTTACCATCCAAGAACTTCTCCAGAGCCTCCTGATGTTCCCCCCCATCATCTTCTCCGGTTCCGAAGTTTCTGTGAATCATTTGCCAAGAGGAGCCATTGTCAGATAGCACTCCATCACAATCGAAAACTACCGCTCTAACCATTGGTATGCTGTTATCCGGAGACGGCTAATAATTGGGTAGGTGAGTTGATTTGCTCGGAACACTCCCCTTTATCATGGAGGATGCGCAAAACTATGACAGAGCGATCAAGGTAACCATGCTCATGTTCGGACCACTGGCAGAGAAGATGGGGACTAGAGAGATAGAAGTCAATATGCCAGACGGAACAACACTAATCCAATTGGCAGAACGATTCGAATTAGAGGGAATGCTGGATTCCGGAATGAGAGTGGCAATCGATGGGATTGTCGAGCCGAATACATCTCGGGAGCTCCATGACTCGGCTGAAGTTGCCTTCCTCCCTCCAGTTTCAGGCGGTTGAAGGGAAACGATGCCAAAACATTTGAACAAAGCCCTTCACACAAGGTATTGATAGCATGGCAATAGGGTCTACAGAAATCGTCATCCTGGTGGTGTTCGGGATACTAATTTTTGGAGCAAACAAGATACCGCAATTGGCTAGGGGGGTTGGAAGGGCCAAGGGCGAATTCCATATGGGAATGAAGGAAGCGTCCGAGATGGCAGCTATAGGGGACATGGACCGAGGGGGGATGACCGAAGACATCGCCTCCGAGCAAGAGTGACTAAATCTTCCTGAACCTCAATTCTGATCCGCATTCCTCGCATTCTCCAGGACCCTCTCCGGCGAACCTTGTTCTCCCTCTACCGGAAGTCACTTTCCCACATCCTCTGCATTTAAGCTCCCATTTCCAGGTCTCTGAGATTCCAACTGTCTCCACGGGAGACCACTTAATCCCAGCCGAACTACAGACATTCTGTATCCTGTAATCATCAGTGTACAAGCGCCCCTTAATATCGATAACTAGGGCAATAAGTGAAAGGTCAGTTTCTGAGAGGCCGTCCAAGTCACCAGTATCTAGGGAAATCTTCGTTGCCTGATTTATGGATTCTATTGTCGGGCTCTTCCAAATGAGATTCGCTGCTTCAAGAGACAACATCCGCTCGGGAGAAACCCTACTCAGCTCCAACCTCTGATTTTCCACGACATACCCCCCATCAAGTAACTCGATAGGCCAATTGATCAGGGCGGTCGTGTCCAGGACATTCGCTACAACCATGGTCATGCGTCGTGATTCACCAATTAGAGTTGTATTATCCCATTTGAGTCTGTAGTCGAAAGTAATGGTTATGCAGAAGCCCTGTGGCGACAAACCGTGCTTGAACAGATAACGTCGTCTGTGATTGATTGGGGTAGTAACTTCGGATTGGTCGGGCTTGCCCTAGTTTCTTTCACGGAATCTGTAATCCAACCAGTTCCTCCAGATTTACTAGTCATTCCAATGTCTCTGGAGGCAGCCAGTACCCTAGAACTCCTCGCGATATTCCTTGTCGTCACCATTTTCAGTGTTCTGGGCTCGCTGGGAGGGTATGCGATCGGACTTTATGCAGGAAGACCGATTATTGGTAAATTCGCCAGACCTTCGTTATCCAGGAGACTGGATGAGATATTGGTCAGATACGGGGATGCGGGAGTTTTCGTCGCTGCTGTTTCTCCAATTCCTTACAAACTTCTTGCATGGACTGCAGGTGCAGGAAGGATGGATATCAGGCCATTCGTATTGGCTGGGGTATTTGGGAGAGGCATAAGGTTCGGCCTACAGGTCCTACTCATCGGTGTGTGGGGTGATGAATTTATGGATCACCTGGACAAACCCCTCTTCTGGATACTAGTCTGCGTGTTTTCTTTTGCAGCATTCATTCCTCTCAACAAATGGTGGAGGGGTCTGGACAACAAATCGGTCACCCACTTGCAACAGAACTGATTATGAGAAAGTAGCAACTCGGGATATATGCCGCTCCTGTGGTGTAGTACGGTCCATCATTCCGGGTTTTCATCCCGGCGACCCGGGTTCAAATCCCGGCAGGAGCACCAAGACAGACTCTAGAATGGCCCATTCGGCCATACACGAATTCAAAACTCACAGCCTCCTGGGGATGCTCAGTTGATGACATGGGAATGGATGTAGAATCGATTAGGAAAGATTTCCCGATTCTTGATAGGAAACTGCCAAATGGCAAGCAGTTAGTCTATTTCGACAATGCAGCCACGTCTCAGAAACCCCAATGCGTAATAGACGCGATGTCTGAGTACTACTCGGAATACAATTCGAACGCTCATAGGGCAAATCATACTCTGGCTGACGAGGCAACTACTGCTCTTGAGGCGGCTAGGAAGTCCATTTCCTCCTTTTTTGGAACCTCTCCTGAACAGATGGTCTACACAAGCGGAGCCACCGAGGCCATCAATCTGGTCTCTTATGCATGGGCCCGAGAGAACCTCTCCTCTGGAGATGTGATAGTTCTCACTGAAATGGAGCATCACGCTGACATAGTTCCTTGGCAACAACTATCCAAGGAGAAAGGTGTAGAAGTTCGTTACGTCCCGATAGACACAGACTCTTTCACTCTTGACATGAATGCGTTCGAGGTGGCCGTTTCCGGAGCATCACTCGTCTGCGTGGTGCATACCAGCAATGTTCTAGGAGTCAGGAACCCCATAGAGAGGATTGTGACACTCTCCCATTCCCAAGGTGCTAGAGTTCTGTTGGACTGCGCACAGGGAGCTCCTCATGAGAGAATTAGCTTCGATAATTCCGGAGTAGACTTCATGGCGATATCTGCCCACAAAATGGGGGGGCCAACTGGAATAGGGTGCCTCTTGGTGAAGCGAGACGCAATGGAGCAGATGACCCCATTCATGACCGGAGGCTCAATGATAAAGACGGTGAGTGTCGAAGGATCCACCTTCCAGGAGGGACATGCAATGCTGGAAACCGGAACCCCCAGGATCGCCGAAGCAATAGGTTGGGGGGCTGCTGTCGAATGGCTGGACAGGCATGACATGAAAGAGATACATTCGCACATAAACAGAATTGCATCCTGGACCGCTGAACAAATATCGGAGATAGATGGCATAACCGTCTACGGAGACCCAACCAGAGGGGATAGCAGCGGGGCCGTCTCTTTCCTCCACGAATCAATACAGTCACAGGATCTCGCCCTTCTGTTGGACGAGGGTGGATTCGCAGTGAGGACAGGGCATCACTGTGCACAGCCTCTAATGGACGCTCTGGGAGTCCCATCTACCAACAGGGCCTCTTTCTGGCTTTACAACACCATGGACGAGGCAGAAGCATTCGTCGAGCATCTGAGATATGTTGTCGATAGGTTTTCGGACAAGTGATGAGCAATTTCAAGTCGAATGGTCCCGAGGCGATGACGTGGACGATGGGAGGAGATGGCCAGAGCAGTTGGACTCCATTATCGAGGAGTTCTCATCCTGCTTCGACTCCATGGAGAGGTACGAGCTTCTTTTCCAATACGCAAAGAGGAATCCCTCCCCTTTGCCCGTCGAAGAGTGGGAGGATGGAAACCAAGTACATGGTTGCCAATCACGCGCACATGTCTCTTGCGACCTTGACGACGAGGGGCAATTCGTCCTGAGGGGCGGGGCCGATGCACAGATCGTGCAGGGCCTGATTGCGGTAACCGCGATTGCTGTGAACGGCATGAGTCCTTCATATGTCGCGGCAATGTCACCAGAATTCGCGGACTCCATGGGCATAAGGTCATCCCTAACGCCAAGCAGAGCAAACGGTTTCCTGAATATGTTCAAGAGGGTCCAAGAAGAGGCTTCCTTGCTATCGGGGAGGACTTAGGTTGGTCAGTGAATCGGAAGTGATGGACTCTCTGTCTAATGTCGAGGATCCCGAACTAAATCTGAAGGTTACCGATTTGGGATTAATTTACTCCGTGGATATTAGCTCAAGCCATGTAGAGGTTGAGATGACCCTTACTAGTCCGGGTTGTCCCGTCGCTCCAGAGTTGATGGCTGCTGTGCATAGGGCAGCTTTGGCTACAGAGGGAATCGAAAGCGTTCAAGTGAACCTGACTTTCTCCCCCCCATGGGATCCTAGAATCCACTCTTCCGAGGACGCGAAGTTCGAGATGGGAATTTTTGACTAAACCAGTTGTAATTCTGCGGCCTTGAGCGTATTTTCCATCAGCATGGCTATTGTCATCGGCCCTACTCCGCCTGGGACGGGGGTGATCCAACCTGCGACCTCCGAAACCTCGGGAGAAACATCCCCTGCCAACCCGCCTTCTACACGAGAAATACCAACGTCAACGACGAAAGCGCCCTTCTTCACCCATTCTTTCTCCACCATATGGGGTCTGCCAACTGCAGCAATCAGTATGTCTGCCTGATTGCATATTGAGGAAATACCCTCGGTCTTCGAGTGAACTATGGTGACCGAAGCATCACAACCAGGCTGTGCCAGCATTAGGGCCATGGGCATCCCCACTATCCTTGAGCGACCCAGAACCACAGCTCTAGCCCCTCGAGTTCTCACTCCGCTAGACTCTAGCATCCTCATAACTCCAGACGGAGTACAGGGCATTAGCCCCCCAGCCCGCCCCTGTACCAGTTTGCCAAGATTTACAGGATGGAATCCGTCTACATCCTTTTGCGGGAGTATGGACGATGCGATTGCCAGTTCGTTGACTCCATCCGGAGCTGGACTTTGAACTAGTATTCCGTGAATATTTGGGTCCGAGTTGAGAGAATTAACTACTTCTAGGATTTCTTCTAGATTCGAACTTCCCGGCATGTCGATTCGAGTGCTAATTATTCCACACCTCTCACACGCTCGCTCTTTGTTCTTAACATACACATGACTAGCCTGGTCGTCTCCCGCTATCACTACAGCAAGGTGAGGGGCAACTCCTTGTCCTATCAGTGAAGAAACTCTCTCCGATACCTCTTCTTGGATTTCTATCCCTAGAGCCTTTCCATCAACAATCCGTGCGCTCACGCTAACTCGAACGTAGCTTGGCATTTGACAATTGGCTCATATCGGAGTCCAGAATCCCAATGCTCTAGCTACGCACCAACCTGACCAACCTTCGAAGATAGCAAATGACCCCCCACCAATCAGAGAGGCAGGAAACAGCCACGTTGCGCCAACGTCAACCCCCTGAATATAGAGGAAAGATGCTGCGACAATTCCGACTAGTACTCCGAGCGATCCCGATATCAAACGAAGGAATTTCCCTCTAGAGCCTATATTGCATTCTAGTTTCACAGATATTTTTTTTCAATTGTTACTTATAAAAATCTGTTTTAGAGAATGCATAGTAAAACCTCTCAATTCGGACTTTGGAGCCCCAGGAGGGATTCGAACCCCCGGCCGTCTGATTACAAATCAGATGCTCTACCAGGCTGAGCTACTGAGGCTTGCACTTCGCTAAGACATCCTCCACTTGAACCCTCCACATTGTGAGATGTGGCAAGTTCTCATATCTCGCTGTTCTGTCGAACATCCATGGGCTCGAAACACCGCGTCTCGAACCGCCAATTGAATACTATAATTTCTGCCTGGCTTTGCATCGCTATTGGCTCTGGGCTCGCCCTAAGCGACGGGTCTACCTTCTCCATTGGACTCTCAGCCCCCCTTTCCATCGGGGGGGTGATTCTATTGGTGGTGGGAATCGCAATGGGAAATGTTGCCGAGAAATCTTCTTCACACGAAGAGTGGGAACCATCGGCCATAGAGTTGCGCGACGCAGGTAGGCCTATGTTTAGAGTTGACACTACCTTGGACGAGCCGATTAGAACATCGATACTGTGTGGGAGATGTGCTGAGATAACTTGGACAGAGGGCAGGAAGCCCAAGACCTTCACATGCCCATCTTGCGGGGTCGATCTGTGGAAGTCAGAGGAAGAGTGAGCTAGGGAAGCCAATTCTCGGCAACCGTCAAGTGTTGATGACTTCTGGAATGAACGGAGACGTAGATATGGATCTCGGAAACAATGAGCGTAGGATGCTGCGGGCGATGCTATCTGACTCTTCAAGGGAGTGGACTTTGCCACAACTTCTCTCAGAAACTGGCTGGGAAGATCAGGTCCACGTTGCCGGAGCGGGGAAGAAACTCGAAGAGGAGGGGTTGCTTGAATTGAGTGAGTCATCCTCTAGGATGGTTTCCCTGGGCGATGAAGGCCAAAGGGCCTCTGAGAATGGTCTATTGGAATCAAGGCTATGGGGATGGATGTTGGAGTTAGATGGAGAAAAAAGAACCATGAAGTCTCTGATGTCATCGGATTTCGATAGAACGGAGGCTGGACCGGGGATAGGGATTCTGAAAGGCCTTGGTATCGAGATAGAATCAGGCATTTTCATCATATCAGACGACTCGAAAATCTCACAAGAAATCGATAGAAGGTCTGAATTCATTCTGTCTCTTTCAGAGGGTGCAGTTGAATCCTCTAACCTGGATTCAGAGATGCTATCTCACTTCTCATCTAGAAGCGGTTTGCTCGATTTCGAGGACGTAACCATCAGAACTTGGAAACTGACTAAAACCGGCTCTTCGTTAGACTCCTCATCTCTGAAGGAGACCAAACTGATAGGCGAGGTGACTCCAGAGATGTTGCAGACCGAGTCATGGATAGGGGCCGAATTCAAGCCGTTCGACGTAGAGGCACCTGCTCCCATGCCAACAGGGGGCAGGAGGCACCCAATGCAGTCGCTCATCGAGCGGATTCGTTCGGTCTTCCTCGAGATGGGCTTCTCAGAGATAGAAGGCGACTACGTTCAATCAGCCGGCTGGAACATGGATTCGTTGTTCATCCCCCAGTCACACCCCGCAAGAACCATGCAAGACACATTCTATCTAAATCAGCCTAGAAATGTGGAAGTCGAAGAGGAATACCTCGATTTATGGGCGAGGGTGCATGAGCACGGTCATGATACGGGTAGTAAGGGATGGGGCGGTTCCTTCGACAAAAAAGAGTCTCAGAGGGCCCTGCTAAGGACACACACCACGGTTAATACCGTCAGGCATATCGCTGACAACCCCCACACTCCGTCCCGAGTCTTCGGAATCGGGAGGGTGTTCAGGCAGGAGACCATAGACAGAACCCATATGCCGGAGTTCCACCAAATAGAGGGAATAATCCACGAGCCCGATGCAAGCCTACCAATGCTAATCTCGACCTTGAAGACCTTCTATTCAAAGATGGGATATCCAGATGTCAGAGTCAGACCCGCGTACTTCCCTTACACAGAACCAAGCGCAGAGGTCGACATACTCTGGAAGGGAGAGTGGCTCGAGCTCGGAGGGTCCGGAATCTTCAGGCCAGAAGTTACAGAACCATTGGGTACCGAGTGGCCGGTATGCGCCTGGGGAATGGGACTCGAGAGACTGGCAATGCTGGTTCTAGGTCTGGACGACATTAGGCAACTGTATCAGCCAGACCTAGAGAGGCTGCGGAAGATGCCCCTCCTTTGACAAAGATACTGAATCACTCTTCTGCTAGTGCCTTTACATCTTGCAGGAAATCTCCGACATCCCAGTGGATGCCTGAGTATGCGACCCTCTTCCTCTGCTCCTTGTCAATGATGAAAGTAACAGTCGAGTGCCCAATCTCGTATTCTCCCAGACTCTCTTCATGCGGGTCTGTGAGGTTTCTATCATTCACTTCGGTGCTTCCTACTGGAACACAAGACATCCAGTCGTCGGAACCCCTGCCCCATCCGTCATCGCACATGCAATGGGCGCTCGCTCCCGTACCCATGACCCATCCCCTGTCATTGCAATCAACACCAGGGGGCATCATGCTCAAATTTGCATTACTCGCTATCCATGCCAAGTGGGTATCGAATCCAATGTCCATTTCGGAGATTCTAGCATCAGTGGGATCCCATGTTTCGTCTGAGCCATTCCAGATATGGAGTACCCACTCCCATGATTCATCCGCGGTCCAGTTCCCAATCGTTCCATTCCTGATGTCGTATTCCATTTCGGCATTCACCGTTAGCGCGTATTCAGCGAGTTCTCCCCCATTGCTGTAGCACGATACGTTGAATGCGTCTATACATGGGTTGTCAGTCACCACCGTGGAGTTGTCTGGGCTCATAACTACGAATCTCAGCATCGCCTCTTCCGGCGGAAGGCTGTTCGCAATGTGATCGGCATCCACAACGACCTTCCATTCATCCCATACTGCTTGAATAACAGAGCCCCTGTCGTGGGTAAGGTGATTCCATTCGTACCCTCTCGCAGTTGTCCATTCCAAGAGCCTCTGAGTATTATCCTTAGCAGGATCTATGGTTATTGAGATGAACTCGACGAATTCAGACTCGCTTCCAAGGTTCTTGCTCACGTAGTCGATGTTAGAGGATATGATCAGACAAACATCTGGACAGGCAGTGTAGATGAAAGCAACAACTACGACCTTCCCATCAAAATCGGAAAGGGAAACGTCCTCCCCAAACTGGTTTTCCAGAGTGAAGTCCGGCGCATCGGGCGGATTCTTGTATTCCGTCCCCAGTATCTCCGTCCCCTCAGGGCCAATGCATCCTGCAAGTAGGAAGGAGAAGACCAAAATCGCCGCTCCGACCCTCACAGACATGGACCTGCTTCCTGGTTAGGGATTATTTCACTCTTCTTCCACTAGGCTCAGTATGTCTTCAAGAACGAGCTCAGGGTTCCAGTCCGTGTCTCCCCACCATACCCTTTGCCTCATCTGCTTGTCAACTATGATCGTGCCTGTTGTGTGATCCACCCAGTAGTCAAGTGGGTGGTGGTTAGTCACCACGTCCCCCTCTGGCTGCTGGGTCTCCTTTCCACACCCGTTGTTATCCACCACTTCACCTTCTGGTGTGTCGGGGCAACTGTCGAATCCATCCGCGACTCCGTCGTTGTCAACATCCGTGTCATACGTTGTTAGGCCTACGTCGAAGTTCATCCAAACAGGCTCCAAGTCCTCGACTGCACCCGTTAGATGTGGCCATCCAAGCTCCCTAGTAGAGGCATAATTGTTCAGAACACTTGCATTGTCCGTCCACGGATCGACTGTAACAGTCAGGATCTGAACAGAAGAGCCATGCAGATCGCCCAGTTCCTGCTCGACGAATGCCAGATTGGCACTGACCACTGGGCAGATGTCCGGACATCTTGTGAATAGGAAGGCCACCACCACCACCTTCCCTTCGAAATCAGACATAGAGACAGTATCCCCATTCTCATCTACTAGAACGAAATCATCCACTGAAATGGGAGGGGAGATATCCTCTCCGTAGAAATCATCGACCTCGCCCGAGAGGCATCCGGAAGAGGAAATTACCAACAACGAGAGGAAAACAGACAAAATCCTGTTAATCTTCATTCATCCCCTCCCTTTGCCGTAATTATAACTACTGAGAAAACCAAAATAAGCATGACTGTTAATGCTAGAAGAGAATCATTCTTTCCACTCGAATCCTCATTCGCAGAATCTTCTGAGTTGAATGAGTATCCTGTAGGGGGCCCCGCCTCCTCGTGGAGGTCGGGCATTACAGTCAGGTTTAGCGTATTCCAGATGGTCCCGTTTTCGAATATATCAAGATAGTAATTTCCCGCTGGCCATCTGTCCCAGTCCAGTATGAAAGAGCACTCATCCCTTATCGACGAGGAGTTACTCGGCTCCGTCTCGCACCTCTGATCGTATTCGCCATTCCCATCCAGGTCCACTCTGATCGTCCTGTTGGTATCAGCCACGTTGTAGAACGTGACGGAGTCGTTCTGCATCACTTCAGCCAGTCCTGGTTGAAGGCTAGACCCCCTCATGATGATCGAGAAGTCATTCGCTCCGTGACCAGATGCCATCGGCATTGCGAATGAGGACATCAGAAGTGCTATGACTAGGGCCCTGCTCATTTCAATCATCATCTTCAATTGTCCACAGCGCAGGATAGTTGTATCGCGGGTCGAAGTCCTCATCGAACTGGACCACGTAGATCCCACTGACCATCTCGGAGATGAAGAGGAATCCACGTGGGTCGTATTGCAGCCCCCAATCGAACGGAATCATGCATGAGGCCCAGCAGTCGGCCATGTCATAACCCAAAGTGGTAGTGGGGTTTTCTATCCAGTATGGCCCAGATGGCAGGTAGTAACCGATCGTGTGAGTGGGGGCTAGATCCTCTATCGCCTGGAAACCTCTGTCAGGCTCGGCTACTCCGTTCTCCCAGACCAATTCCTCCCATATTCTTCCGTGATCGGTGACCCAGTTCCCCGCATGGTAGTGGGTCCAGTAGACATGACCATTTACACCGGTATCTCCATTATGGGGGCTGTAGATGTATCCTCCAGGGATGTAGTGCTGCGGGTGCTTGGACCCATTTGCCAGCGTTCCCTCTCCCGGTAGTCTCCATTTCGATACAAGGAACGGCTTGGTTGGGTCAGTCGTGTCTATAGTCCAGAGGAAGCCAGTGTGTCCGGCATTGCTGCCATACTCCGGTGCGATGATAGTGTAGTGACGCCAGTTCACCCCGTAAGTCGCATCACTGGGGCCCGAGCCACATTCCGATGGCCACTCTGCCTGAGGTACGTACTCGCTAATCCCATTGCACACCAGGTGGTCGTAGGGAACCGCGTAGTGGATGTTGTCATTCCCCTGCTCCGCGTCTAGCCATTCCTCGGGAGTCATGTTGGCATGTCCGCCTCCATCTGGGCCGTACCAACCATCATCAGCCGTGGGGCAACCAAGCCACCTCCCTACCTCGGGAGGCCAGGAGATTCCGAGGGGGTCCGCTAAGATCGGTGGTTCACTTACATCGACGATTCTCAGGCCAGCCCCCCAGTATGATGCTACCAGGAGGCGCTGCCCTGTGATTGGATGGACGAAGTACACGTGATCATGGTTGAAGATAGAACCACCGCATGTGGTGTCCGGCTCGGGGGTGTACCCCCCCCATCTGAGGATCTCCCTGCTGGAGTTCTGCTGCTCGTCGTTCTGGTTCGGCAACCAGGACTCTAATCCTCTCGGGACGTAGAATATCTGGGTCCCCTTGTAGAACGTCCCCGAACCGCCCTCTACCATCTCGGGATAAGGGTCTGCTCCGAATATGAAGAGGCTGCACTCCTCCCTGAAGTCCACCGCTCCGTCCCAATCGCAGTACACTGCCAAATCCTGATTGTGGAATCCTGCTGGGGGGTTGTTCCACTCCGCGACCTTCACTGGGCTTGTCTTGTCGCCCACGTAAATCACATCCAGTCTGTTCATGCCGCTGTTTGCATCGTCATCATTGGGTATAGGGTCCAACTCGCTGTTTGTCAACTCGTGATTCACTAGCACCCAGTTGTTGTCCTTGGTCACCTTGATGTCTATCATCCTCGCAATCTCAGCATAGTACGTTGAGAGCAGCCTGATGTTATTCGGCTCGCTGATATCTAGGATCTCGAATTGATTGTAGCTCGAGACGTAGGCGAAGCAGCCGCCGCTGCCATCCGCGTGGATCTTGCAGTCCTCGTCGAAGTTTCCTTCAATCGCGATTTCCGAGTTGTCTCCGGGAGTCGGGGCAACGTTCTTCCACTCGTCGAAGCAAGGCCTTCCTGCAGTGTTGTCCAACTCAGGAGGGGGGTACACCTCGCCGTCGCAATTCAGGTTGTGATAGTCGATTAGTTTGGCATTCGAGGTGAATAACCTGTGCGCCAGAAGATCGCTGTGAGAGTGGTTAGCATCCTCTATCTCGGTAACGGGATCTACCCAATCCTCGCCTCCGATCTCGTTACTTCCCTCGCTATCCGACGAAAGACAACCAGACACCGGGGCTAGCATTACTATGGAAACCGCTAGCCAAACCTTGGTGCCCATGAGCCCATGCGGGGATGCCTATTTTATGAAACTGCACCCAATTAGTACAGCCGCTTCATAGCGAGGCAGGGTTGCCATAGGGCTCGTCGATATCGAGTTGGACAATGTACAATCCGGTGGTGATGCATGACAAGTACGTGTAGCCCTTGTAGTGCTCAGCCGCCCAGATGAACGGCGTCCATCCGAAGTCGTAGTACGAACTGTCGAGAGGGGCACCATCGGCTCCATGTGGGAGGTGGTAACCAACTGTCGATTCCATGTGTGCCTCGGTCTTGTTTCCGTTCTGAAGTCCTGCGACCATCAGAGACTCTATGTCGATAACCCACAATCCGGAGTGGTAGTTGCCCATGTATATCCTGCCATCCCAAGCACCACCGTGGCTGTTGTCCGGAAAACCAGGCAGGCCCGTCTGGAAGATTTCGTGGTCTGCATTATGCGGACTGAATAGCAGCCACTCATCACCTCCTGGGATGAAGTGGTGATCTGCGAACGGGGTCTCCCAACCGTGGATGAGTTGGGGAAGGAATCTCACATTTCCGTTGACGACTTCGTAGGGAGTAGTGTCCAGCAGATAGGCCATTCCCGTGCCCACTGTGGTCTCAAGGACTTCAGTAGCTATGATCGTCATGTGAATCTTGCCAGAAGGGTATCCAAGATGGGTGGCATCTACCATTTCGTCTATTGGCTCGGCATAGTGGATGTATGAGGCCCTCCCCCCATTCTCATTCCCTGTTGTCCCGCTGTCTGGCTGGCCATCGCCATCGAAGTCCTCGAAGTCCATCCAAAGCCCTACCTCCGGAGCCCTCCAGTTGCACCCCAATTGAGTCCCGAAGGATCCGCGACAGGCAGCTGCTATGGCTAGGTACTCTACCATGTCCTTGCCCGGATGCGGGACATCGGATACATCGAAAATCCTCAATCCTGCTTCCCAGTATGCCCCATAGACGTATGTTCTGCCAAATCGCGGATCACTGGAGTCCTCTCCGGGCCAGGTCTGGACCGTCATGTCGTGTATGTAAATCCATCCACCTCTGGTGGTTTCCCAACTCACCTCCGCCTCCCCCACCTTCACGATCCGGGGCAGGTCCCCATAACCTGCGAAATTCAGATGCGCAACCGTGATCCCCCCGCAAGCATCCCCCTGCCCTATGTCACAAGACTCGTAGTCGGGGTTGGCCACGAAGATGTACCACTCGTTATCGATCGTGTGGGTGTACAGATTGTGAGGGCCGCTTGGGTGATCTGCATCGTACCAGGCATCGACGAATGTAGGCTCATATTTGTCGGTCACGTCCACGAGAGTTACCGTTACCTGAGCAGGATCGCCCCACTCCCCCACATTGGGATCAGCGGCCCCCGGGTCAACCAGTTGGTTCTGTACGATCACATACTCCCTGTTGTTGTAGACTAGGTACTTGACATCCAGAACCTGAGTATTGGGGTCCACGTAGACCCCGGTTACAGTGGTATTTGTCGGGTCCGTTACATCGACGATGTGCATCTCGCTCCATCCTGCGATGTATGCATACCTCCTTCCATCGGGCGAGTCCGATACTTGGACCTCAGCATTGCCAGGGGCGGTGAGAGAATTGAATGAGACCGGTTGGATGTTTTCCGTGTAGAGGATGTGTTGGCTAGCGTTTCTGTGATCATGACCCTCGTCTTGCAATAGCGGATCTACCATTGATTCCAGGTCATTCGAAATACCGACTTCGCTATCTTTCAACAACAAGAATGTCGACGCTCCTGCCACCACTATGCAAGCAGCCAATGCCAAAGCCATAGCTGCCCTCTGTCCATCCATATTCATCGCACAAGGTGAGTCATGTTCAAGCCATCGCATACCATCCGGCACATGTGAGAATAACTGCACTGGCATTCACTTCCATCTTACTGGCCTCATTTCTTACACCTGCAGCCTCTGCTCACGAGCCGAAGGAGTACACAATTCTACTGACTCAGGATGGAACTACCCCTCAGACCATTCCTGATGACGTGCTCGTCCAAACCGACTTTCTGTTCTTCATGAATGTTGACGATAGGGAGGGCGTTAGCCACAGAATCCAAGTCGATGCTGATGATGACGGTCTGTTCAATGGTTCAGATGACTTCTCATCCAACTGGCTCAGCGGTTCTTGTGACCTTGATGAAAATGGCAGCAAGGTGGACGAGTCATGCATGGTAACGGAGGCAATATTACTGGGACCGGAGAATGGTCTCCTACCGGGGACTATCCAGCTCCGGCATCAAACAATGAATGGCTCCATCCTGCTAGAGGAGAGATTGTCCGTAACTTTCAAGGAAGACGTGCACAACCAACTCAACTCAGAAATAGGTCTGCCAAAAATGCCTCAAGAAAATCCTGAGGATGGGAGCAGGGACCTCCTGGTCGCGATCCTGTTCACTTCTCTGATGGGGATTCTGGCAATCTCTCCAAGTTTGATTAATCGTGATTGACTTCGGGACTACGGTTTGACTCAATAATGAGTTGCCTCTCCGGCGGGTAAGGGGCGCTTAGATCAGCCTGGAAGATCGTCTGGTTTGCAACCAGAAGGCCGGGGGTTCAAATCCCCCAGCGTCCACCATCAACTATTTCTGTCGTTATCCGACATGATTAGAAATTAGTAACCATAATACATCTTCCTGCCGGGTTATAACTCATGCCGAAGACAGGACTGACTAGATGGTTTGAAGAAACTAGAATTCAGGATACTTCGGAAGTGGGGGGAAAAGGTGCTTCGCTCGGCGAGATGTTTCAGAAACTGTCAGAATCCGGGGTCAAAGTACCCAATGGATTCACCCTCACAACAGAAGCATTCTCAAGATTCCTGAATTCTGAAATTCCCGAGAAGACATGGGACAATGTACGAAATCCCCAGGGAGTGGAGGACGTGAGGAACGAGGCCATCAAGGCCAAAACGTTGGCCGAGGCATTGGAGGTCTCATTGAGAGATACGGATCTGGGCGAGGAGCTCGACTTGAATGGTAGGGCAGCACTCGCAAGGTCTCTCGTGAGGGAGACTCCTGTTCCTGAATCCGTCAGGAAGGCAATCGCGTCTGACTACGGTAAGCTGTGTGAAATCTATTACCCGGGAGTGGACGTCGCGGTCAGATCATCTGCTACAACCGAAGACTCAGAGGAGGCATCGTTTGCCGGACAGTACGAGTCTTTCCTTAATGTAAGCGGAGAGGTTGAGATTGTCGAAAAGTGGAGGAGATGTATTGCCAGCATGTTCACTGAGCGCTCGGTTGCGTACCATCTTGAGAACGGCCTTCACCCGCTTGATAGCGCCGTCGCGGTGGTCGTTATGAAAATGGCAAGATCGGACAAAGCCTGCTCGGGAGTCATGTTCACCATAGACCCGGATTCCGGGCACGAGGGAGTCATCCACATCGCTTCCTCTTACGGCTTAGGTGAGCTTGTCGTTCAAGGCGTTGTTATTCCTGACACATTCACGATATGGAAGAAGGGCCTTAGCAAGGGCAAGTCAGCTGTAGTTCACAGGACACTTGGCTCGAAGGAGCAGATGCTCGTCTACGACGACGAGTTAGCCAACGAGGTTTCCTCTGTTAGAGTTCCCATAGACATGAGGAAGAGGTGGTCGTTGGATAGTGACGAGTGTGTGAAACTGGGGGGGATGGCGGTCTCGATAGAGAAATTCTTCGGCCGGCCAATGGACATTGAGTGGGCCAAAGATGGTGTTGACAATGAGATATACATCGTCCAAGCAAGACCTGAAACGATACACTCCAAAACAGATGGAAATAAGATTCTGATGTATAAGATAGATGAGAAGCTCGCATCGAATCTGAAGCGTCAGGGCCGGGTAGTCGCATCGGGACAGGCCGTTGGGAAAAGGATTGGAGTGGGAAAAGTCAGAATCTTCAGATCATATTCGGAAGTCTTGGATAAGAGGAGGGAGTTTGGGAAGTTGCTGGATAGCGGCCTCTCAACAGAAGAGATATCAGACGAAATGGCGGTATTCCAGAACGGAGACGTGCTTGTAACGGAGATGACTACTCCAGACTGGGAGCCGTTGATGAAAAAATCATCACTAATTATCACTAGGAAGGGCGGTAGGACATCCCATGCAGCTATCATAGCGAGGGAGTTCGGGATTCCCGCGATCGTAGGATGCTCAGATGCTATGGAAATACCCGAGCTGACGGAGGTCACAGGAAGCTGTGCGGAGGGAGACACGGGCTACGTTTATTCGGGAGCTGTCCCCTTCGAAATAGAGGAGTTTTCCATAGACGAGGACGAGGCTCTTGAGACCAAAATCAAACTCAACGTTGGGTTTCCGACCAAATCTTTGGCAGACTCGATGCTGCCTGTAGATGGAGTTGGATTGGCGAGGATAGAGTTCATACTTTCCTCGGAATTAGGAATTCACCCCCTCGCATTTGTCCATCATGATGAACTTAGGGCTTATGCCGAATCGGGCGAGGCCTCTGACAGTCTCAGACCCTACAGAGAAGTATTAGACACGGCAGATCCCAACGAGGTGAAAACAGTCGTAGAATCATTGGAAAAGAGGGCCTGGGCGTATCCTGACAAAAGGGGCCTTTTCATCGATAAACTCAGGGAGGGGGTGGGGCTAATTTGCGCTGCATTTCATCCAAGGCCCGTCCTCGTAAGGTTATCCGACTTCAAATCGAACGAATATAGGGAACTAATGGGCGGTTGGATATTTGAGCCGATCGAGGAGAATCCAATGATCGCCTGGAGAGGCGCGTCTAGGTACATGGATGACAAGTTCAGACCTGCGTTTGAGATGGAGTTGGAGGCCATGAGGTCCGTGAAGGAGGAGTTCGGCTTGGACAATCTACAGCTAATGGTTCCATTCTGCAGAACCCCGGAAGAGGGAGGGATGGTCACCGAACTATTGAATCAGAAGGGAATCGGACCCGACTCAGGAACCGACCTCTTCGTAATGGTAGAGTTGCCCTCAAATGTCATAGAGGCGGATCTCTTCATTGAGAAGATGGGGCTCTCCGGTGGCTCGATAGGATCGAACGATTTGGTGCAGACGGTCTACGCCGTCTCGAGAGACGACCTGGAGGGCTACCAGAACCCGATTGACGCCCGCTCCCCTTCAGTGAAATCTATGATTAGGCAAATAGTGGAGAAGTTCAACTCAAAAGGCCTCGAGATAGGGATATGCGGGCAAGCACCCTCTGATTTCCCGGATGAATTCCCCCCTTTCCTTATCGATTGCGGCATTACTAGCATCTCGGTAACACCGGATACTGCAGTCGCTGTGAGGGCAACGGTAGCGGAAGCTGAAAGAAAATCTTAGTGTTGCTCACAAAAAATATGGCTTTTTCTTGGCAACTCTGTCAATCGGCGTTCGGGCGCCCCAGCGTTCGCAAGATATTTCTTTGGAATAATTATATAATAGGTTATTCTGTACAAGCATGGGACAGAGAAATGGAGAATGAACACCAGTCTTTTGACCCGATAGAATATGTGGATGCAGTTTACCCAGATTTGCCAATGATGGGTGCGGCTAGAGCAAGAAAGTTTGAGCAGCTGATAGTCGACTATGATTTGAAAGACACACTCGAACTAGGATTCTACAAGGGAAAGAGCAGTGCATATATTGGATCAATATTGAAATCCCTAGGAAGGGGACATCACACGGCTATTGATATGCACTACGCCGAACCGCACGAACCAAACATCGAGGAGGTGATGACTAAGCTAGAATTAACCGATTATGTTACTTGGTACTACGAGCAACAGTCCTACCTGTGGCGTCTGATGAGGTTCTTGGAAAAACCGGAAGATAATTTGTTTGATTTCTGCTATTTAGATGGTGGTCACGTTTGGGATATAACTGGATTTGGTTTTATGTTGGTGGACCGACTACTAAGGCCAGGAGGGGTAATTGTTTTCGACGATCTCGATTGGACAATAGAGGTCGGTATCCCCGAAGCCCGTTGGCCAAAATATCCGGACATTGATTTCCGAGACAGATTTATGAGAACTAAGCAAGTTAAGAAGGTCTTCGAACTCCTTGCAATGTCCGATCAAAACTATGAATGTGAGATTTGGAACGATGATTGGGGAATTGCACGTAAGAAAGAGAATTCTTAGATTTTCTAAAACAAAAAAAGCCCATATAAATAAATTCCATCGACCATCAATCATCCCATCTATCCAGAGTCAATATTATAGAATTGTGCTTCTAGTGATGCTTCTATGAGTCTGGAAGAGATAACCCGGAATTACCTCCAGGCATTCCAGAATCGCGATATTGAAACATTATCGAAATTCTTTTCCGAGACAGTCGAACTAAGGGACTGGGAGTTATATGCCGAGGGAAAAAAGAATGTTATCAAAGCAAATCAGGGAATTTTTGATGCCTTCTCAGTCATTACTGTCGAGATAACAAACATCATCAGTAAGAAAAATCAAGTAGCAGTAGAATTCAGGCTTATTCTTTCTGAGGATGGGTCAGAGGTTTCCATATTGGTCACGGATATCATCGAATTCGATGAAAGATTCCAAATCTCAAGATTACGCGCCTACCGGGGCAACTAACTCCAATGACTAGTAATGACTTTCCAGCTCTTACATACTATTTCCTTGGTACAATCTCAATCTTATTAATTACTCCTGTCAATGCAATACACAATTACCCTTCACAAAATTTTTGATAGGTAACTTTTCCATAATGGAAGCCATCCCGAATATGTGACTCGAGGTTCAGAGGATATGGTTATTAGTCCAGACGGTCGTTATTCTTGGAACGGTAAAAGATGGAAAAATTCCCCTAAGGGAACTATTCAGAAATTCGTCTGGGACGGCAAAAAATGGGGGCGAGTACCACCCGAAGATGGGGGTACAGTTTTCAGTCCCGATTGCAAAATGATGTGGACAGGAAAAGTGTGGATCCCAGCCCCCCCAGATGGAAATCAAGAACTCGAAGAAGAAACTACTCAAAATCAACTTAAGTCTATCAATCCTCTAATGGAAAATTTTGGAAATCATGATAAGGAGTTCATCAGACTTTCTCGCAATGAGTCTTCCTTATCTCTGGTAGCAATAATCTTCACTTTCATAATCACATCTTCATTATTTAACTCACAAATAGTTCAACCAATGCTATTCGATGCGAGTCTGATTAATCAAGGAAGACATTCGATAACTTTTGATGCATGGAATACAATTTCTGAAGACGATGGGATTTCAATCGTAGCCATTGGTTCTTCAATGATTCATTATTCAATTGACGGCATTTGTATTGAGGAAGAAATCTCATCGGATGAGAATTTATTCGTTTACAACCTAGGTGCCCCGGGATCAATGCCATACATGGAAATGATTCAAACCGAGGCAGCAATTAGTGCAAATCCCGAACTAATTCTCCTAGAAGTGGGGCCAAACAGCCTATGGGACGTAGAAGAATATGATTTGAGCGAATTTTTCGAATTAAAATTGACAATCTATTCTTTAACCATGGAGCTCGGTTACGGTGGAGAATGGGAGGAAATTCTTCGTGAATCCGAGAAAAATATGTTAGATTATGGAATAAATCAACTTTCTTCAGAATCTAAATTTGCAAATGATGCGGTCGAAGAGTTACTGACAAGGATTCTGCTGAATGAAACATCTGCACCCTCCCCTACGAGTTATGCCTCAGTCCCTCATCCAAATAGTAATGGTTGGCAAGACTACCTAAGAACCCCGAAGTGGTTATTTAGTAAGTTGGAGTTAATGGACGAAAAAGAAAGATCTGATTGGGAAAACGTTACTGTTGTTAATAAAATAAAATACGGGGTCAACAATCCACTGCATAACGGAACGTTGAATCACGCTGCACTAGAATACATGGTTTCCAGGTTCTCTGAATCAGGCATTGAGGTTGTTTTAGTTAGCCCCCCCCTTCACCCCCTCTTGATCGCAGAGTTAGAGGAAGGGCAGTATGATGGACATAATACAACACTCTCTCGATTATCAGAATATGATGGGGTCAGTATCATGAATCTAATCTGGGAGGACTTCTGGTCGGATGACGATTTTTATGATCATAACCACTTAGATAGAGATGGAAGAAAGACTTTCTGTCAGGAAGTTGGACCTAGAATATCTGATATTTTGGAGGATTGAATCTGAATTTCACGACTCCTGGTTACTACTACTGGTTCCTGCCTCTAGTCATGGCTCTATACTTCTTCGCCCTGAGGGGCAAGAGGGACCAGCGGATCGTACTACTGGTGGCGATGAGCTATCTATTCTTCTGGATGGCATCTGGGTGGCACTTCCTACTGCTGGCGGTTTCGACTTGCACAGACTGGTTCGCAGGCAGGAGAATTTCCGATTCCGATGAACAAACGATACGGAAGCGGTGGCTAGGTGGGAGTCTCATCATAAATTTGGGAATCTTGGCCACTTTCAAATATCTTAATTTCATAATCGAGTCCCTGAACTTGATTTCTCTTCGACTCCCTTCATCCCCTGAAATCGACACCTTCAGCCTCATACTCCCAGTGGGGATTTCATTCTACACCTTCCAAACCATGTCCTACACAATCGACATCTACAGGGGGAAGAGCAAGCCATACGAAAGATTTCATGACTTCGCCTGCTATGCATCCTTCTTCCCTCAACTTGTTGCGGGTCCGATCGTCAGGTCTCACGAGTTCCTCAATCAGATAGAGAACCCAAAGGAGTTCTCACTTAGCAGAGCGAGGCTGGGTGCGACTCTGATTTTCTATGGGCTGTTCAAGAAGATGGTCATAGCAGATAACTTGGCACTGCACGTCAACTCCATTTTCTCAGAGGGCGCGGCTCTAGATAACACTGCCTTGGTCTGGTGGGGGGCGCTATGCTTCGGTATTCAGATATACTGCGATTTCTCTGGTTACACTGACATTGCTCTTGGCTCCGCCCATATCCTGGGAATAGAGCTACCTGAGAACTTCAGGACCCCATACGCAGCGACCTCTCCCAGGGACTTCTGGAGGAGGTGGCACATCTCCCTCTCCACGTGGCTCCGTGACTATCTCTACATCCCCCTTGGAGGTAGTAGGCATGGTTCCCGGGCAATGGTGATAGCACTTATGGCAACAATGCTACTTGGAGGTCTCTGGCACGGCGCATCTTGGAACTTTGTGCTCTGGGGCTTCCTCCATGGTCTACTACTCCTCGCAAATCGTGCCCTATCCTCGAGTAACACTATCGCATCCTTCTTCAACAGATTTCCTCGGACAATGACTACCGCCTCTTGGTTGTGCACCCAATACTTCGTTTTCTTGACTTGGCTGGTTTTCAGGATAGAGGATACTAGCATGCTGGCTAGAAGCATGAAATCTTTCGTTGGTTGGGATAGCCACTGGGATATCGATGAATTAGTAGGGGCTCTTCCATTCATCAAGATAACCACTGGAGTAATGGTGGCTGGTTTTGCTATTTTTCACCTATCTAGCGGCTATGTAGGCGGAGGAAAGTACTGGCTAGCAAGAAGGCAACCTCTTGTTTGGGGGATTATTTGCGGAATTATGACATTCCTCTGCATAGTTATGAGGCCTTCTGAAACTATCGACTTCATCTATTTCAGATTCTAGCTAACCTGTCAATTAGCCATTCATAAAGTTCTGATGAAGTATCTTCTCTTCGCAAACCATGATCAATCTGAGACTTTAGCCACGACATCGGATCTCCGCTGTCATACATTCTCATCTGTTCAAGATTTACCGCATTAATGCCAACATTTTCAATCAGATAATTTAGTACGTAAATCGACTGCATCTCTCCGAATTCCGAAAGTGGGAATTTCTCTAAGATAGATGAAGTATTCTCTGGAAATATATACCTCCCGCAAAGAACCATATCACTCTTCGCATCATCAGGTGATGGCTTCTCTGTGATACTGGAGACCATACGATCGAGGACCTCCACTACGCCGTAATTACTAACCTCATCCTTCTCAACTCGACACACTCCTACGCAAGGTAAACCATTATTTTGGTGTGCAATAACAAGTTTTCTGGAAGCGTCGGATGCATAATCTGGTCCCGATTTACTCGGTGCAAAATTGTCCTCCATGACAAGCATGTCTCCCAAGAGGACAAGGAAAGGGCCATTTACATGATCATTGGTCACAGAAATAGCATCTGCAACCCCTCCTGCCGCAACCTGGATATGGGGAATGACCTCAATTCCTTTAGTACCGAGTCTCAGAGAATCTCTAGGTAAATCAGATCTGACTCCATCGAAATTAATTGGTTCGCCTCCTAGGAATCCATCAAGAATTTCCCTTTTCCTCTCTGATAGAACTAGATGGACTCTGGTTACGCCAGCTTTTTCTGCTTCCCATACAAGATGGTTCAATATCGGCGTATCAATGAGTGGCAATGCTTCTTTCGGCGAATATAGGCTTGCAGGTAGCATCCTAGTTCCTAAACCACCAGCAAGAATTACCGCGTCTCGTACCATGCCGTGCTCTGCCATGATGTGTTAGTATTCAAGCAAACGGAATAAAATAATTCAATCATTCATCATCTATTACAATGAAAAGCCCACCTCATTACGGGACATTATGTACAAGGTCACTATTGTTGTACCAGTAAAGGATGAAGAGGTCGGTCTGAAGTACTTAATTGGTGATTTCGAAAACTCGTTAATCAAAGAAGAATATGAAGTAACGCTAATTTTTGTAATTGATGAGAGGACAAGTGACGACTCGCGTCTTTTTGCAACCAGACTCTCCAATCATATTATTGATCAGTGTGGATCACATGGGAAGGGAGATGCAATAAAAAGAGCAATTAGTTATTTAGAAAATTTTGAAACACATTTTGTCATATTCTTGGATGCAGACGGCTCTTACTCTTTCAATGCAGTGAAACATGTAGTTAATTCTCTAATTCAAGGAGCGGATGTTGTCTCTGGATCACGTTTTCTAAGCTCATCAGGAAGGCCGAAAGGGATGAGTTTGATGCACACTTTTGGAAATCACCTTTTATCTAAGATTGCTAGTATAAAGAACCGTAGGAAAATTTCAGATCTTTGCACTGGTCTTTGGGGATTCAAATATGAACCAATTATGTCCATGGACATTAAATCCAGTGGATTTGATTTGGAGGCGGAGTTGGCCGGCTTGGCAAGAAAGAGAAATCTAAGGCATGTCGAGGTACCTGTAGAATGGAGTCAGAGAAAGGGAGGGAGCAGTAAACTAAGATCAATCCGTGATGGTGCAATAATACTTAGGAGAATAATTAGTACCTAAGCTATACCCAACCAGAAACCGTTTGATTCGGCCTAATCATCGTACCTGGACATATAATTGCTCCTGGATTAGAAACTACATTGCACCCAATTCGACTACCGTCACCAACTAAAGCCCCAAGCTTCTTCATGCCACTATCAATGCGTATACCTTCCAGTATCAATGGAATATTCCCTCTATCATTTCTGACGTTGGATAGTTTTGCCCCTGCTCCAAGGTTGACATTATATCCTAAAATAGAATCTCCAACATAGTTGAAGTGTGGTGCCTTAGCGTTCGGCAATAATATCGAGTTCTTAATTTCCGTAGAATGGCCTACCAAAGCACCACTACAAATCCAAGAACCCTTTCTGAGGTATGCCGAATGGCGAATTTCAGAATCTTCCCCTACAAAACAAGGTCCTTCAAACACCACTCCCTCTCCAATCTTCGCCGTTGGATGTATGAAAACCCCGTCCATTTCTCCAGAAAGGCTGTAAATCTGCGACTGCAAGCCACCCTCTTCTGTTGTCAGGATTTCCCATGGATTAAGGAATCCGTCCCAATCTGGAACAATCGATGAAGAATCATTAGAAAACCCGGGAAACAATCGCAACAGTAACTCCATAGCCATTCCCTTTGAGATTAACAAATAACTGTTTTCTGATAATTTACTTATAACATCATTTACTCGTAATATGGCCAATTCTGGGTAGGGATATCGAATTGGGTCGTTTTCAAATACTCCCTCCATTGCCCGTTTACTAATGTGCGGCATTTTTGGTTGCATATCGAATGATGCTGCCAGCATAGTTCTCGAAGGACTCCGAAAATTAGAGTATCGGGGGTATGACTCAGCAGGATTGGCGGCTATTTTTTCAGATGAAAATACATTTATAGAAACAGAAAGAACTACCGGTTATGTCTCCGACTTGGTCTCTAAGGCAAATGGTCGATTCAGAGATGCTATAATTTCCATTGGACATACTAGATGGGCCACCCATGGCGGTGTCACCGATGAAAATGCACATCCCCACTCAAGCAACGATGGAAATATTACTATCGCTCATAATGGCATCATTGAAAACGCCTCTGAACTACTTTCAAGAGTCAAAAACCTTGGTTATGAAATCAAATCAGAGACAGATTCCGAGGTCATCGTCCATTTATTCGATCATGAGTTAAGGACTCAACCACCAACAAAAACCCCACTTGACGCGTTTCGTAGGACTATCGAGATGCTAGAGGGATCTTGGGCCTTAGCTGTGATGATTGCGGGAGTGGATGGTATCCTAGTCGCTAGAAACGGAGCGCCATTAATAGTTGGCCGGGGAATTGGGAAGATTTGCGTTTCATCGGATATACAACCATTCTATGGGACATGCTCAGAAATCGCATTCCTCAATGACGGCGATATCCTCATGCTAACTAGCGAAGGAGCGATTTGGACGGACCACAGTCAATTAGTTTTTGAGACATTAGAGGGGACATATGTCGAGGAAGACCGCGGAAATTTCCCACACCTAATGTTGAAGGAAATTCACGATCAGCCAATTTCGATGTCAAATGTACTTGGAGGGCGAATTTCAGCAGATGGATTGAATGCACAGCTGGGTGGCATGAGTTTAAATCCAGCTCAAATAAGGAAATTAGACAGAATTAATATCGTAGCCTGTGGATCCGCATTTTATGCTTCTTTGATTGGTACTGATTATCTCAGAAAGTACACGAATCTGACCGTCGAAGCATTCAGAGCTAGTGAATTTCCAGCAAGTAGAGTATGCAGCAAAAAAACTCTCACCATAGGTGTCAGTCAGTCAGGAGAGACGAAAGACACCTTAGACGCCCTTATTGAAGCAAGAAGGTATGGAAGCCACATTTCCTCATTTTGTAACATAATAGGGTCAACAATGGCACGTCTAACTGGAAACGGTGCTTACCTGTATGCAGGCCCGGAGTTTGCAGTGGCTTCGACTAAGGCATTCACAAATATGGTGGCTGTTTTCGCTCTATTTGCAATTACAGTCTCTGAAATAAATCCTGCAGAGAAAAAGGAGTTAGTTTCAGAACTAAGGCGTTTACCAAATAAGATATCCACTCAACTACTTGATGACGATGGCTCTATCGGCAGAGCAGTAGATTTTCTCTCTTCCTCGAACTCAGCGATTTTTATAGGAAGAGGGCTCTCTTCTCATCTAACCGAAGAAGGTGCTCTGAAGATGATGGAGGTGGCATATCTCCCCTGTCTCTCATATCCTGGTGGAGAACTGAAGCACGGACCAATTGCACTAATTGAGGATGGTACGCCAGTTGTCGCCATTGCTCCCAGTGACTCGACTGCAACTTTGATGGAATCAAGTATCAGGGAGTGCAAGTCTAGGGGTGCAAATGTAATCCTCATTACAGATATTGAGGGGCCGATTTGTAGTTTTGCTGATATTGTAATTCCAGTTTCACAGACACATCCTGATTTAACCCCTATCTTGAATTCAATACCTCTACAGATTTTGGCATACAAGTTGGGAGTTGCCAAAGGTGCTAATGTAGATAGGCCGAGAAACCTTGCTAAATCCGTCACAGTAGTGTAACATTATATCCCCCAACTACTGCCTAAGCACATGAAGAAGGCTCTAATTACCGGCATAACCGGACAAGATGGCTCATATTTGGCAGAATTTCTTCTTGAAAAGGGATATGAAGTACACGGAATTAAGAGACGATCTTCTTCATTCAATACCTCACGAATTGATCACATATACCAAGACCCACACATAGATGGCAGAAAACTTATCCTTCACTATGGAGACTTGACAGACTCATCCAACATCACAGGCATTATGAACCAGATTAAACCAGATGAAATCTATAATTTGGCAGCCCAAAGCCATGTCGCTGTGAGCTTTCTCACACCTGAATACACCGCAGATGTCGGTGCTTTAGGGACGTTGCGAATTCTTGAAGCAATCCGATTACTAGGTCTGGAAGAAAAAACCAGATTCTATCAAGCATCTACTTCCGAACTGTACGGTCTTGTTCAAGAAACGCCCCAAACCGAACAAACTCCATTCTACCCACGTAGTCCTTACGCCGTTTCAAAACTATTTTCGTACTGGATGGTTATAAATTACCGTGAAGCATACAATATATTCGCTTGCAATGGGATACTATTCAATCACGAATCTCCAAGAAGAGGGGAGACTTTTGTAACACGCAAGATCACACGGGCACTATCGAACATCTCATTGGGGATAGAGGACTGCCTATACTTAGGGAACTTGGACGCAAAAAGAGATTGGGGGCATGCGAAGGACTACGTTCGAATGCAGTGGTTGATGCTTCAACAAAAGGATCCAGAGGATTATGTTATAGCAACTGGGAAACATCATACTGTAAGAGAATTTATACAACTTGCCGCCAATGAATTAGGAATTGAACTCGAATTCAGCGGCCAGGGAGTAGAAGAGGTCGGCACCGTTTCAAATATTTTGCAAGATTCCCCTGCATCATTAGAGATTGGAGAAACGATTATCCGTGTAGATCCTAGGTATTTTAGACCAACAGAAGTAGAAGATCTGTTGGGTGACCCTTCCAAAGCGATGGAAAATCTAGGCTGGTCTCCCGAAATTTCAATTCAAGAGTTGTGCTCGGAAATGGTCAGAAACGACCTAAAGCTAGCAAAGAAATCTAAACTTTTATTGAAACACGGACATGATGTTGATATTTCACGGTGAGGTCAATTGGGCGTTGTTAATAAGAAAATATTTGTCGCTGGCCATAATGGAATGGTCGGCTCTGCCATAATCAGAAAACTAAACTCAATCGGAAATTGCAATATTATAACCGCGGAAAGAAAAGATTTAGATCTTACAAATCAGCTTTCTGTTAATACATTCTTCAAAGAAAACCCAATTGATGTGGTGATTTTGGCCGCTGCGAAGGTTGGAGGAATCCATGCAAACAACACTAAGCCTGCTGACTTTATCTATGAAAATTTGATGATAGAAGCTAACATTATTTTCGCGTCGTATCAAAATAGAATCAATGACGTTCTTTTCCTGGGCTCATCGTGCATATACCCAAAGAATACTCAACAACCAATGTCCGAGGAATCCCTTCTTTCTGGATTCCTAGAGCCAACAAATGAGCCATATGCTATTGCAAAAATCGCTGGAATAAAGCTGTGTGAGAGTTTCAATCGACAATTTTCTACAAACTATAGGTCTCTAATGCCAACCAATCTGTATGGTCCAAATGATAATTTTCACCCGATGGATTCTCACGTAGTCCCGGCTCTAATTGGGAAATTTCACAATGCAACTAAAAAAGGCGAGAAAGAAGTGATTGTCTGGGGGTCAGGAAGGCCCAGAAGGGAATTTTTGCACGTTGACGACCTTGCCTCTGCATCCATCTTCTTTCTCAGCCTTTCAGATTTAGAAATCGCAAATCATACAACACCGATGAACTCACACGTAAATGTGGGAACTGGCAAAGATTACTCAATTTCTGAGTTGGCGGAGATTATCGCTAATTCCACTGGATTTGAAGGTAACATTATTTTCGATACAGAAATGCCAGATGGTACCCTCAGAAAACTTCTAGACGTTACAAAAATGAAAGATCTGGGTTGGTCTTACTCAATACCTTTGGATGAAGGGATCGATGAAACTTATTCTTGGTTTAAGCAAAATATTAGCAAATTGAGGGGATTCAATTGAATAAGGATGGTTATCTTGACGATCAAACCTTCAAAATAGTCGTGGAAAACGCGCCACTTGTTTCTATAGATCTCGTCATAGTCAATACATCCGACGAATTCCTCTTTGGAAAGAGAAGTAACAGACCAGCCAAGGATTCACTGTTTTTCCCAGGAGGACGTATTCAAAAGGGGGAGAAAATAAAAACAGCCATAGAGAGGATAATGTATGATGAATTAGGTAGTAAGTCTGTGGACAACCCAGTCTTTATTGGCTATTCTGAGCATCATTACAGGGACGGCATATTTCACGATAATGATGGATTTATTGAAACTCACTACATATCACTGGGATTTCTAATAAAAAATCACGACTGTAGGACAATCCAGAATTCTTCCACCCAACACTCTGAAATATTGTGGATGAAAAAACCCGATGCCCTTCTTCATACTGAGGTTCATGAATACTGTAAAGACTATCTAAATACCGTGATTTAACTTTGAGCGGGATTTTTGTCTTTACACCCCCCTAAACAATTTATACTCCTTACTTTTCCAAGAAACTATGGCGAGCAAGGCAACACCAAAGTCAAAAACCCAATACCTAACTGTTGGAGCAGAGACTACAGGACGTTTAGACAGTAGAGTGAATCTTAAACTGAGTGAGGGTTGGAAAGTTAACGGACCCCTGATTGTTGTTGGAGCCGCTCCAGGGCAATACTTCTACCAGACAATGATTATGGGCAGATAATAAATTCCCTCTCTTTGTGGTAATTTAATTGGAAGGAATTAGATAATGAAATGGACTTTCGGAATTATCACTTCTGGAAATTCTCATCAGAGCATCTTCAATATCCATAGATCTATCCTAATGCAAGGCATAGATGATGATTACGAAATAATTGTTGTCGGCGGCCAGCCAATTGATATTGAAGGGGTATCTCACTTTGAGTTCGATGAATCAATTAAGCCAGGATGGATAACAAAAAAGAAGAACATCATTGCTCAGAATGCGAGTTTTGAGAATATCTGTATGCTTCATGATTATGTTTACTTATTGGAGGGTTGGTATGAAAATTTCTGTGAGTTTGGAAGTAACTGGGATGTTTGTATGAACTCAATCGTGAACATGGATGGACAGAGGTTCAGAGATTGGGTCACTGGAACTAGATTTTGCCAGGAAAAAGATATCGTTTTCCTAGATTATGATGATCATAGCAGAACCAGTCAGATGTATGTATCGGGGACTTATTTTTGTGTAAAGAGAGATTTTCTTATTGAAAATCCAATCGATGAAGAATTAGCATGGGGCCAAGGTGAGGATGTGGAATGGTCAGAGAGAATTCTGCATCTAGGCAATTGTAATTACAAATGTAATCCAAACTCCAAGGTCTCTCTGATGAAATTGAAGCCAAATATACATTGGTACAAGCCATTGAACAAGAGAGCAAGAGAAAAATGGGGAAGGGAAAATGGAATTATTAGTGAGGACTATACGGGGAAGAATATGAGACAACTCAAAGATATATTGAGATTCAGGGGGTTACCAGTCAGTGGAAGGAAAAGTGAATTGATATCCAGACTACAGAGTTAGCAGGAGAAATATAAATGGATAAACTAGTAATTTTTGATTTAGATGGCGTTTTGATAAATAGTAGGGAGATGCATTTTCATGCATTAAATTCGGCCCTTTCCATTGTTGGAAAAGAATTTGAAATTGGTTGGGAAGAGCACTTGAGCACATATGATGGCTTACCAACAACAAGAAAACTTGAGATGTTAGCTGAAAATAAGAGCCTCCCTAGGTCTTCTTTCCAATCAGTTTGGGAGAATAAACAGAAAGCTACAATTGAAATGTTCAATAAACTGGATAAAGACCAAGAACTGATAGGTTTTTTTGAGACTTTATCCAAGCTTGGGATAAGAATAGCAGTAGCTAGCAACAGTATTAGGAATACCGTTAAGATAATCCTTCTCAGGTTGGGGCTTCTGGAGTTTGTTGATTTCTTTGCAAGCAATGAAGATGTTTCCCTCAAGAAACCACATCCTGAGATGTACTGGAAATGTATGGTTGCCTGTAACACAATTCCACGATTGACCGTAATTATTGAAGATAGCCACATCGGTAGGAGGGGTGCGATTGATTCTGGGGCTCATCTAGTTGCAGTTGAGAATAGGGACGATTTAGGAAAACAAAAAGTTGAGAGAACCATCGCAATTCTAGATTCCCAGTCCAATGAGTCTGATGTACCATGGAGATCCGAGAAAATGAATGTTCTAATCCCTATGGCCGGGGCAGGAAGTAGATTCTCAAAGGCAGGATATACGTTCCCAAAGCCACTGATAGAAGTCAGAGGTAAACCAATGATTCAGGTTGTGGTGGAGAATTTGAATATAGAGGCCAACTACATATTTATAGTTCAGAAAGAACACTATGACCGGTACTCTTTGCAAATGCTTTTGAATCTAATATCTGATAATTGCACGATAGTCCAAGTCGATGAACTAACTGAAGGAGCTGCTTGTACGACATTACTTGCTAAGGAATACATAGACAATGACGCCCCTTTGTTGATTGCAAACAGTGATCAGTTTATTGACTGGAATAGCAACGAGTGCCTGTATGCATTTAGCGCGGATGGGATAGATGGGGGAATATTGACTTTCAAATCAACACATCCAAAGTGGAGCTATGCGAAATTGGACTCAGATGGTTTTGTTACTGAGGTTGCCGAGAAAAGGCCAATTAGTGATAATGCTACGGTGGGAATTTACTATTGGAAGAGAGGTTCTGATTATGTCAATTATGCCGAAGAAATGATTTCTAATGACATAAGGGTAAACAATGAATTCTACGTTTGTCCGGTCTACAACCAGGCAATTGAAGATGGTAAGAAAATTAGGATTAAGCATGTAGATGGGATGTGGGGCCTCGGAACTCCAGAAGACTTGAATTATTTCCTCGACAGAAAATAAAAAATATGCTGGTTATTTTATGAAAATTATATCCCATAGAGGAAATTTGGAAGGGCCGGAACCAGATTTTGAAAACAATCCAGAAAGAATAGATTTCTGTATTTCCCGAGGGTTCGACGTAGAAATAGATCTTTGGGTAGATGAAAAATCAGGGAAGATCCTCCTAGGACATGATTACGGTGACACAGAGGTAGACATAGAATGGCTCTCAGATAGAAGTAATAAATTATGGATTCATTGCAAAAACTACTCCGCACTTTTTCTCCTATCTAACAATCATGAAGAATTCAATTTCTTTTGGCATGACAGAGATGATTATACTCTGACTAGCAGAGGTTATATTTGGGCCTATCCTGGAAAGGATATTGGACCAAATTGTATTATTGTTATGCCGGAATGGGATAATGAAATTGCTGATGGATTTATTCACCCATCATGCTTAGGGATTTGTACAGACTATCCAGAGAAAATATCGGAGATGAAGGATTGAGTAGCCAAAACCATCAGAAATTCTCCCTATCAGAAATGGTTAGAGGTTGGTTCATTGGTGATTTTGACCCCTCAGTAATTAGGACTCCAGATTTCGAAGTTGCTGTTCAGAATTTTTCAGCTGGAGAAAAGGAAACTAAACATGTTCACAAGATCGCCACTGAAGTTACCGTCATCGTATCAGGAGAATGTACGATGAATGAGGTGGATTACTCTTCAGGCGATATCGTCCTAATTTCACCTGGCAGTCCGAATCAATTCTCAGCCATTACAGATGTAGTAACCGTAGTGGTGAAAATTCCGAGTTTAGCTGGTGACAAGTATCTACTTTAGACCATCACATTCAATAGAAGTTCTGATTAATATCCCACGAATCCAAAAAAATATGGGAGCGCAAAAATATGTGGTCTGCAAGGGATATTACGGTCTAGGAGGAAATATCGCCGTCCTTCTCTGTGCAAAAAGAGTATCCGAAATTTTGGACAGAAAATTATTGGTAGACTGGCGTGAAAATCGGAATTATGGACTATCTGACTCTGATATTTTCCAAGACCTTTTTTCGTCAGATGAAATCCTTTCTTTCGACCCTTCTTTTGGAGAGGGATCAGTATGGCCAGAGTATTGGAAACCGTTCATAGGTAGGACGCAACCTTATTCTAGCGATTTCCCTCTCACCACAGTGAGGTCGTCCGATATCGAAGAAATACCTCGCGATGAATTGAATAAATTCGATCTAATTGTCATTACTCGGGATGACAAATATTGGCATAGTCACGAATATTTGGAGGAATTCTCTCAAATTTCCAGATGTTTATCGCCAAATTCTGAAATTTTGAAGACTATAGATAATTTCGAGAAAGAGAATTTCTCTGATCATACAGTTGGAATACATTTCCGTCATGGAAACGGAGAAAAAACCGTTGTTCCACCCGATATTAACTGGTTTTTCGAGAAAATTGAATCTATTTATGGCTCCAAAAAGGATTTCCGAGTCTTCCTTTGCACTGATTGCTCTGCTGTGGTTTCCCGGTTTGAAGAGAAATATCCAGGATTAGTTATCCATACTGAAAAGTTCTATCCTCCACTAGGATCAGGCGGTATGCATTATGCAAAAGGAGATGAGGCAAAGATGAGTAGTGCGATAGAAGCCATAATCGACATTTGGCTGCTTTCTCGTTGTTCTCGTCTAATCGGTTCCAAGAGTTTTTTCTCTAGGCTAGCAGTAATTCTGGGACAATCTAGAAATCTAATCGAACACTTCATCTGGAATCCCATTCACAGGAGCCATAAACCACTTGAAGGACATATCGAAATCAGTGAGGATGATGAAATCCTCCGTCTCTTTTCTAGTAATTTGATTCCAATAGATGGCATTTATTTCACTGAGAGCGGGAACGAGAAAGAACTCTATTACTTGTTTACAAAAATCGCCACATTCAGCGATAGAAATCCTTTGGATATCGAGATAGTTCGTTCAGGATTACTCAGGAATCGTCTATACTAGTATTTTCTATTAGCTCAGAGTAAATCTCTCCAAATTTTATTTTCGCCCTTTCAATTGAGTATTTTTCAGCCAATTTACTCAATTCTTCGTTCAATAAAACATATTGTTCCGACCCAGAAATTTCAATAATCCTCCTTGCCCAATCACCCGGTCTATCAAGAGGGACTACCAATTTCTCAATTCCAATTGTTTGGGAACTAGCAGGAGAAACTATACATGGTATACGGTTAACAATGCATTCAATAACAACCATTGATGAACCTTCGTATTCACTTGGAACGAGTACGAAATCAACCTCTTTGAGTATGGCTCTTTTATCATTCTCACTAATCCAACCAAGAGCTTTGACTGAGTCTTGTAATTTGAAAGATTTAGGAATTCTTGAAATCCCAGTCATCGTTAAAGTAGATTTTTTTCCCATTTCTTCCAACGAGGTAATAATTTCCAGTGCAAAATTATGCCCCTTAATCCTTGAATTCCTTGCCGCCAATAATAGACTGATATTTTCTTTGCACTCTTTATTCTCCCTTTTTACTGTCCTTTTTGATGAATTCAGGACAACTTGGGCATCATCAGGAATCCATGTTTTCAACCTCTCAATCCATCTTTCCTCTAGTAATACTACTTTGATACCATTTCTATTTAGAGTTCTTGAAACTGATTTCCCTGCAACTCCCTTACAGAAAACATCAAACATCCCTGAATGGATATGAACTACCACAGGTATTCCATTTTTGTGACACATTTCAATAAATATTTTTTTTCTCCACCAACTTAACGAGTGGGTAACATGTATGTGAGCAATGTCAATTTCGTTACATCGAATTAGATTAATTAACTTCTTTCTCGCCTTTAGGAATTCTCTAAACTTGGCAATTAAACCCGAATCCGAGTGCGTGGAAATCTCATTCGATGACCATCCATCTGGAGGGTTTTCAACCAGTATCGAAATTACTGAGGACATCCCTCCCTTGCTTTCCGAAGGCCCCAAATGGACCACCTTTTTCTCCGACAAACTCTATACCAACTCGCGCCTTCTTCTGAGTGCTGATTATTGTGGCATCATTAGGTGTTTTTTGGTTTTCAGGTGTTATTCTGTTTTTTCTTTCCGTGTTTCCACCTTGGTTACATTATTCAAGAATGAGAAAAATTGACAATCCTCATTACGATAGAAAGTCTCCAAAATATGAACTCTCATTAACAATCTTCTTACCAATGAAAAATGAAGGAAAAAATGTAGTCAGGAAAATCAATGAAGTACTATCAATGGATCGTCCGACTTCGGACTTAAGATTGCTAATAGTAGATTCCGGTTCCAATGACGGTACTGCTGATTTGGCCAAGCAACATCTTGAGAAAATCGATGATGAAATTTCTTGGCGGGTAATTTCTCTCAGTCGCTCAGGAAAGTCAGTAGCGGTCAATCACGCTTTAGAAATAATTGAAACTGACATTATGATAATGATGGATGCCGACGCTTTTTCTCCCAGTGACTCTCTCGTTAAGTTATACAATCATTTCTCAGATAAACAAATTGGCGCAGTCTGTGGTAAATTTTCTCCACCATCTAGTATTCTTGGAGGAGAATATAGAAAGAGATTCAATACAATTAGGACGGGGGAGTCCGTAATCTGGGCTACACCAATCCTTGAAGGATCGATTTGCGCTTTTCGTATTTCTTCGATAGGCGATAACAGGATCAATGACGAAATCAATGCAGACGACTCGCAACTATCCATGATTATAATTTCAAATGGCTTCAGAACAATCATGGATCCGGAAATTCGATTTAATGAAGGAGGGGTTAGTCAACCAACCAGGAAGAGACTGGTCAGAAGGGGGCAAGGCCTAATCAGGGCAATTAATCAACATAAAGGAAATGATTTTTCTACAAAAGAATTCAAACCAATCTTCTACCATTCATATTATTTCTATACGATCATGCCTTTGCTCGTTTCATTTTCAATTATATTATTTATTTCTTCTTCTATCTCTTACTCCATAAATTATGAGTCAGATGTCGGCAACTACTCTATTTTGACGTTAGCCTTATTTTCTCTTTCACGAACATGCAGAGATTTCGTTGTTGGAATCTCGATTCTTCTAGAATCGCAAATTAGACTGATTTTTGGTCAGAAATTACAAAATTGGGACACTGATAGAAAATCGTAGCATTTTTCCCGGTAAGGAAATATACTTGATATGCTATGATAAACTATGCCAGAAGACAGCGAAGACGAATTGGATCAGGGATATATCATTGTCAGAAGCGCCTCTAACGTGCTTGCATCTGCTTCGAATAAGCTTAGTACTTGGGTGACAATGAAGATGGAGAATGGTTGGAATCCTCACGGGACGCCGCAAATCCACCATGACGGAGAAAAATTCTACATTATCCAAGCCATGATTAAATCATAATCCCTTTATTTTCTTAGCGCATTGATCATTCTGATTGAAACGCCTTTCCAAGTGAGTGATTTAGAATACTTTCGAGCAGAATCTACGATTTCACCCCAATCTTCCGAGCTTAAAGAGGATAGAATTGAAACGCTCTTTACTTCCCAATCATTTTTACTGAGTAGAATACAAGCTTCCTCAATTTTACTACCATTACCCGGGTGTCTGGGACCAATAATTGCCAGTCCTGAGGACAAATACTCTGCCAATTTAAGTGGGCTGGCAATTCTCCAAATTGGTAAATCAGGCATTGTCATTATTCCAACATGACAAATGGATAGGATTTTTCCAACTTCTAACTGGGGAATCTTTCCATGATATATCAGTCGGTTATCCCTACGACTCAACTTCTCAATTTTCTTTTCAATATCTCCCTCTCCGCAGATATTTATCTCAAATTCTAAACCTTGCTTTTCCAACTCGCTAGATAGTTTCTCGATACTCATTAACCCTCTTCTTTTATCTATTCTACCAATGTATGCCAGTGAAATTTTCTCCATTGGATCTGGCTTATGTATAATGGTATTTTCTTGACACGTTCCAGCTGGAAGAATTTCATGATTCAAGGATATCCCTGCGTATTCCTCTACAAAATTTGCATGTTCTTCGGAAACAACAAATCCCCCCGATGCACTATTTTCTGCGATTTCCCATGCACGTTTCCAATACCACTTTTGAAAACGTTTTAGAATTCCAGGATATGCTGGAGGGCCTCTATCAATGATGAACCATGATTTCTCAAGCTCTGAGATTATTTTTCTAATTGGGTATACATACCTCCAATCAATGATAACTACATCGAATTTATTCAAATCCATTCCACTAATTTTCTTATGTATTTCATTAGCCGAAGATAATGTCTCAAGTCCTGGAATTTTTAATTTCTCTAGGCTAATATGGCTATAATTTTCACCAATATATCTTCCCGGACTCATTAATGTCACTTCAGCCCCATTTTCCCCCATTGAAGTAGCCAGATAGTGTTCCGTTGTCCCAGCAAGATCAGAACCTATTTCTCTTCCACTGATCCACAATACTCGCACGCATTGCCGTCAGGTTTCCGGCTTATCATCAATCTCATTGCCAGATTTATTTTCAAAACGTCAAACCCTTTTTCCCCTGAATATATTCGGAGACACGATGTTGGGGTCAGGACTATTGCGAGTTCGACTACTCAAAATCTCCAGAAGAAAATATAATTCTACACAATTTCGTAAAGCAGCAAGATACTCCAGAATAACTCAACTTATTTTCCGTGATAGAGAAAGCCTGGATATCCTAGCTAGAAGCTATCTCCGCATAAAGAATTATGATGGCGCCTGTAAAGCGTATAGAAAGGCGAATAAAAATGGTTTTGCTCTTTTAGACCATGAAATTAATCACTTCCGTTCAGAGTTGGGCGCTCAGAATTATCAAGATGCATTTATCGCTCTCCAGAGAGTGAAAGGGAGGGAACAAACAAAGAAGTGCACCTCACAATTGAAAAAAGAACTCTTGAAAATAACTGACTCTGAGAGGGTGTTAATAATCCAAGAGATGAGCTCAATTCACCCCCTTCCCAGAGAAATATCGGAGCTATTACCTTGGTCACCGAGAAAAATTGATTATGAAAAAACCGAGACAGATGACTTTGGAATTATCGACTCAAAGAACCTTGATTCTGAACGATATAAGAGAAAGCTCTCAAGAGTCCTATCTTCAGGAACTTACCGTGTGTCCGAACACCTTTCGAAGTCACTCAAAAGCCCCCTGAGAACCATCTTTCTACCAATTTCTACTCCTTTTCTGATTCTAGATATTTTCAGAGAGAGAATTGGTTCGATCAGTGCCTCCGATAATTCGGTGAGTGTACCTAACTCTGTAGAATCTCGGCGCGACTCGATAGTCTTCTTTCCAACTAATGGGGTTGGGTTTGGCCATTTCACAAGACTTCTTGCTATCGCCCGGAAAATAAGAGAATCTCAACCATCTACAGAGATTGTCTTTTTCACCACTATGCCGACACTCCACATTCTTGCTGAGGAGGGATTCGTGTGCTATCACATGCCGGGCCGATATAGGTACAAAGGAATGGAAGCAAAATCCTGGAACGCTATGTGTGAAGAGATGCTATCTTTGATTTTTTCACTTCACAAGCCAAGTGCATTTGTTTTTGATGGATCCTTTCCCTACCGAGGGATGCTCGATGCAGTAAAATCCGAGACAAAAAGTATGCTTCGCCTTTGGGTAAGGAGGGGCGCAATTAGAAGAGGTTCAAAACCAATTCCAGTGGATAGTATAGGCCATTTCCATGCCATTATTAGGCCAGGCGATTCAGTCCAAGACTCATTTGTTGATGAAACGAGGCACAATATACCAATAGTAAGATCGCAACCAATACTTTTGGAATCAAATAGTGGGGATAAGCAAACGTTTGGGATTCGTAAGAGGCTCGGAATCCCAGATGAAGCAATTTTATGTTACGTCCAATTAGGTGCTGGAAAAATAAATGACATAGATTCAGAATTGGAAATGACTCTTGATGCACTAGACTCCTACTCACAGACATATGTATTACTCGGTGAATCAATGTTAGGTTCTCGTATACCTGTAAACTATGAGCGTGTCCGGGTTTTACGAGATTACCCCAATTCGAAATATTTTGATGAAATAGACTTCGCGGTAATTGCGGGAGGGTACAACTCGTATCATGAAGTAGTGAGTTCGGAACTCCCTTCACTCTGTTATCCTAACATGAATACTGGTCGAGATGATCAACTTGCGCGTGCAAATATTGCCAAGGAAGCGAATGCAATGGTGGTTATCGAAAGAAGAACCAAAGAGAAAATAAGGTTGGGTATAATGAGAATGATGGATTCTAAGAATAGAGAAAAAATGCGCAACTCGCTCGTCAAATTAAAGAGAAAAAATGGCGCTACTGAGGTTTCTGAATGGATAATCAACCAAATCTGATTGAAAGATCCTGCCAGAATGATGTAAGCTTCTCTTGCCCCCGCCTCGCCTTTTCAGAATCTAGATGAGGCCTCATGTCCCAAGTTTTCAGCACATTCTCTTGAGTAGGATTCATGATTGGCAGATATTCAATAATCTTCTCTCGAATACCATGTCTATTTTTACTAGGAACAAAATCAATTGATCCTGGATACCAAGTTTCAAGTAAACTAAGATCGATAGACATATCCAACTTATCTGCAATCGGTTTTAGATATGGAAAATCACTCAATTCTATTCTCTGAAGGGCGTATGCAACTACATTTTCATGAGAAATGGGGAATTCTGATAATTTTTTTTGCACTTCATTTGTTTTCATCATATCTAGAAAATTTTGCCCCCCCACACCTCCCAAAGAAAAGGCCAAAAGCTCTTTTCTGAAGCATTTCCAGCACCTCATACATGGTTTACCCCATCCTCCCCTAATGCAAGATTGGCTATAGTGGCCAAGTGGTGATTTTTCCCCAATTATTGCAGTTCCTATTTCGCTAACTCCAATAACTGGCATCGATAACTCAATCCCAACTGAATCAAATAAAGTACTGTAAAATCTCCAGTGGGCACCTCTTCCATAGTCTATGAATTTTGAATGCCCAAGCCCAAATCCTGATTCCATTATTGTACCAAATGCCAATGAATCAAGGTTCAGATACTCAGATAGAAGTATTGCAGGAATAGCGTTGGCAAGATCTGTTGGAAATCCTACTGGCGTCCTGATGTATTCTAAATTTGTTGATATCACCTGTACATCATAACCAACATCGGATAACTCCTTACATATCTCTAGAGGAGCTTCTGAATTATACGAAGAACCCTTGGCAATCGGTCTATTGAGAAATATCGGAATAGTTTCTGAAGGCATTATCGCCAGAGCTGCAGACGAATCTGCCCCTCCACTAAATGCCAGTCCGGGAAAACTACCCCCGGTCTTGTTTATATTTGAGATCTCGGAGTTGGTATTTGGAGTTAGTTTATATCTGCTAATTACAGATTGCGCCTTTTTGTGAAACTCTTCACTGACTGGAACCGGAAGAGATAACTCTTCACCAACAAATGGATTACATAACAAAATTGTCGACAAGGCTAGTAAATCAGGATGAACTTCATGGGGCTTAATTTTTCCGTCCAAATCAAAGAATATCTCAATTTCATTCATTTTGAAGGGTAAATCACTCTGTAACAATCGATCGGCATTCTCATTTTCAAATTTCATCAGTATCTTCCCGTCTCGAAATTCTACTGATGATTTCATTGTATCACTGAATTTTTCGATTAATTAAATGCTTATACCAGTAATTTCTTCCCAATCATTATTTTTACTGAAACGTATACCGGAAAGTGTGTCAGATACCGTAATCCTTGTTGCGGGGGCTCGTCCAAACTTCATGAAGATAGCCCCAATACATAAGCAATTGAGACATAGAGGGGTAAATACCCTCCTAGTCCATACCGGGCAACATTATGATCATAATATGAGCCAGGTTTTTTTCGATGAATTAGGAATTCCCGAACCAGATATCCATATGGGGGTGGGCAGCGATTCCCATTCAAGACAAACTGCCAAAATAATGATTCATTTCGAAGACGTTTGCCTGGAACATAATCCTCGAATGGTGGTTGTTGTCGGAGATGTCAATTCCACCTTGGCATGTGCAATAACTGCAAAAAAACTTGGGATTACAGTCGCTCATGTAGAGGCCGGACTCCGGTCCAGAGATATACAAATGCCCGAGGAAATCAATAGGGTCTTGACTGATAGAATTTCAGATCTACTTTTCACAACTTCCAGAGGTGCAAATGAAAATCTTTTTTCAGAAGGTTGTTCATCAGAAAGTATTTTTTTTGTGGGTAATGTTATGATTGACAGTTTGTATAAGGCGGTAAAACACTCTCAAAAATCTACAATTTTGAAGGATATCGGAGTTGTGGAACAAGGATACTGCCTAGTAACAATGCACCGGCCATCTAATGTTGATAATTTATCAACTCTCTCAGGATTAATTCTAGCTCTTGAACAGATTTCAAGAGAAATTCCAATAATTATTCCTGCACATCCAAGGACCGTTCATTCTCTAGAAAGATTCGAAATGGCTGATAGGATAAGAAATAATAATCAAATTTATCTTATTCCGGCACAGGGATATTTTGATTTCATCAATCTCGTAAAAAATTCGAAATTTGTTATGACTGATTCAGGTGGTTTGCAGGAGGAATCCACAATATTGGGGGTGCAATGTCTGACACTTAGAAAGAACACAGAAAGGCCAATAACTGTGACTCAGGGTACAAACAAGGTAGTTGGTACTGAGACAAAGGATATCATAGACGCGTTTCACAATCTGGACTTTTCTAAAAAAACTCAAAGTCCAGAATATTGGGATGGAAAGACTGCCCATCGAATTGCCAAGGTAATCGTTGATCAGTTAAGCGCGGCAGTCTAATCTTCTCTGATGAATAATTCTATTTCCTTTGGAATTGTGACATCATGTGATGTCTGCCTCCTCACTCTTTTTGCCGCCTTATTCGATTTTTTGATAAACAATTCCGGATCATTCACCAACTCTTCTATTCCATCCGCCAGTCCAATGTGATCTTCTGGTTCAGCTAAAATAGAACATCCCCGATTCACAAATTCCGGGATTGCCGAAATCCTATTTGTGGCTGGAACTAGGCCACAAGACATAGCTTCATCCCTCCCCACTCCGTGTGAGTCCCATCTAGTAGGAGTTAAGAAAATCCCGAATTCCTGGAAAACCTTTTCGTACTCTTCATTTGTAAGGAAACCTCTTATCAAAGTGACATTTTCAAATCTTTCCAAAGGCCTAGTAACTTCTTCATACAGGGCACCATCTCCAATAATTGTGAATTCTAATTTCTTGAAACAATCCCTCCCTGATAATTCAAGTATAGTATTTGCAGATATGTCGTTCGCATATTTTTCAGAGGCGAAGGTCCTGATGGATAGGACTTTGAAACGGTCACTCCTTTTCCTTTCTTTGAAGACAAATCTATCAGTATCTATCGGATTATGTATTATCGAATACCCATCTTCCCTTAGGGAGACCCCATAGTCTTCCATCACCTCCTCAGAGAAATATCTAGAAACAAAAATTAGATGTAAATTTTGAGGCTGATCCCAAAGTAAGCCTTTCCAGAAGGCCTCCCTCTCTTGGCTCGCTAAGATCGCTCGTTCTCTCTCTTGATGGGTTTGATAATTGAATTCTCTTCTATGCCATGGCTGAATCTCCGAACCATGAACCCAAACATAGATTTCGGTATCATCTTCGAATTTAGATAAAACTTCCCACATTTCCTTGTTTAGAAAGTGGACGAGAATTGAATCATATCTATTGTCTGAAATTAACCTTTCTAGAGCTGTAGATGAGCCAGTGATTACCTCTTGGCCTTCAAATTCATGGAAACTCAAAGGTGCGTTTAGCCTATGTCTGAAAACATCAACTCCCACCTCAAATGAATTATATCTTACAATTCTGCTGTGTATGAACGCATTCTTGTACAAATCGTCATACTCCGGATAATTATTTGTTAAGACTAATTGTTTGTTCCTACTCTCAACAAAACTCACTCCCCCGATGTCCCTGAATCCTATATCTATTGATCGTATCAAAGATCTTCCGGAAGAATAGGATCTAATGCCCAATAGTATGGACTGTGTTCCTTCAGCAATGTCAACTTCTGAATTGGTTCTGGAGGGAATTATCTGCGATCCAACCCTCTCTCCATTTCCATCAAAGAAAATAAATGCCAGTGAGAGTGACAAACCCGATTCACAATCAAAATAAAATTTACCTTTTCCATCAACAAAACCAAGCTCTGGAGGAGTAATTTTTTGTTTGGAGTAGTGATAATGGTGCTCACCGTCTCTCATTGAAGACTCAATAAAAATATAATTTTCATCATAGGTTAATGAGAGATTTTCTCGATTAAATTCAGAGAAAATTTCGGGCAACCCAATCCCCCTCACGGGTTTATCTGGTCCAGACACAACTTCTTTCTCCCCCATCTTATCAATTTCAGAAATATTGTATCCCTGATCGACATTTTTCAGATCTAAAACACGACCCAATTCTTCTTCAGAAAAGTTATTTTTCGGAGAAAACCAGTTTTCAAAATAATTGAATCCATCTATAGAAATGATACTCGAAATGCCCAGAGAATTATCCTCAACACTTCGAATAAATGATTCAATGCTCAAATCCAATCCAGCCAATGATTGCGTCTTTATCACGCACGACCCAGAAGTCCATTTCTCTACGATTTTGTACTCTTCTCCATTTCCAAAATATTCCATTTCACCTCCATCGGTAATTTTCCAATAAGAGGCCTTAGTAATTGCATTACTATCACAATACCTAGTTGCGAGAGTAATGTCTGTGAGATAATTTTCCCCATAGAAGTTTAACGGTTTGAAAACCGCAACAAGACTCGAGTCCCGTAAGTTGTCTAACAATGGAGATTTCGCCGCCTCCCGAGTACTAACCAGGCTTGCTTCTACAGTGTCTTTGACTGGCAATACAGAGATATCGTCTGAAATTATAATTAATCTTTTTTCTAAAACTTGCTGTCTTTCAACAGACTCGAAGACAGACTGGAGCTCCTTTTCGGATGAACACTCCGCAATAATCGTAACCTTCGGACGCTTCCACTGGTATCCTTTCCCTATTATTTTGAAGATTCTGGACATTCTGTCATGATAAGTATGCTCAGTCATTACCTTCCTGAGTGCAAGCAACCTTCTCTTTTTACACCGATGATCTTCTCGGACATATTCATCCAGCTCTCTCCTAGAATTTACTCCATCGTCCGAAGCAATTAGTAAGTCTCCAAATAGGATCTTTAAACTTCTAGAATAGTTTGAAATTATCATCGTGTTCGAAGCCGCCAATTCGAAAACTCTCCTAGCCATCATTGTCTGTGAGTCCTTTACAGAATTGAAATTAAGTGCGTAATCAAATCCTTTGTATGCCTTGCTTATCTCATCATATGGCAGTTTTCCTCGGATTAACTCTTGGAACTTATCAGGAAACATGTATCTGCTATCTTCTGTCTGAAAATTCCTATCATATATCGTAACTGGAATCGGGCCCTTGGCGTACTCACTAATCACCGAATGCATATCTTGACACCTTCTGGTGTATCTCTCATAGTAAGCCCCTGCAAAACAAATCCCCCTTTCTCGTTCAATTTCCTCAATCGGATTATGAATCGCCGGTTCACAGGCAAATGGGAGAAAGTATGCACTATCGTTCCCCAGTGATTTCCTATACTTTTGAACACAATCAATATCGGTAGTAAATACATTATCGAATAATTTAGCCGAATTAATGAATGTATTGAAGTGAACAGGGTCTTCTTTATTCCAGAATATGGTAACAACGCCGTTCATTTTGCACCAATATAATAGCTCTACCAATTCAGATCCGCGGTGTGAGATTTTCCCCTTCCATTCGGAGTTTTTTCCATCCCAAGCAGATTCTACAAACAGAATTTCTGGGGAATTTTCCTCCATCTCTTCTCTCCAGTTAGTGGCCGATAACTGAATCATGTTACATGTATGCCTGAACGAGGAGTAAGAGAACTCGTCCAGAATACAGGCCACATTAGCCGATTCCATTGATTTACCGGAAAACAACCTCCTCACGGATTTGCTTACAACCTTATTTTCCAAATGTTTAACCATATTGGATATTCTCTTCCCATGTTCTTGTTGCTCCCCAATCCCTATTTTGTCCTCCAAGAATGATATCATTTCTTCTTTCCATCCACCTTTTTCCATTTCGGAGACCAGACGTAATGATCTGTCGAATTTCTTTTCTCTGTTGTGAATAGTGACCCCTGTTCTGAGGGATCTGTAGTCACCAAATAGTGTAAAAAACTCATCGAACAACTCTATTGCTTCTGAGTTATTTTCCTTCGAAAGACCTCTTAATCCAGCAGTAAAGATATTCCTTCCCGATCTGTGTTCACTATCGGTCAAGCCCCTCAACACACTTGATATCAAATCCTTTTTCCGGATGTTAAGGCATCTGCTGTAATGATCAGCCAAGGACATTGTCAGTTCTATTTCAGCATAAGTTCCGTTACCGGAGGACAAAATCTCAAAATCAGCGTATTTTCGGATTAATGGTTTCGTCAAGAGACTCCATAATCGATTTTCTGAGACCCATTTCCTCCCCCTCTCTCCGTATCCGGTTATTTTTTCTGATCCACTAACTATGCCCTTTATCTTCTCCGCGAGATGTTCTGGATTATCCTTTTCAAATATGATGCCACTATTGCTTTCTCTCACAATTTCCGTCGCTACAGTAACGTTACTCATTATCACTGGCTTAGAATATGCCATTGCTTCAATCGGTTTTATTGGAGGGATCAGTTCACAGACTTTGTAGGATTTTCTAGGAAGTACCACTGCATCAATATTTTTGTAAAATTCACCAATCTCTTCCCGTGGAATCCTCCCCATGAAGTGAAAGTTATCATCTATTCCCAAATCAGAAACCTGTTCTCGCAATTCCTCCTCCGAGCTCCCTCCCCCGGCAATTAGACACTTTACCCCCATCCTTTCTTTTTTTGAAAGAATGGAGATACTCTTTGCCAGATCGTCTAACCCTTCGTATGGCACAATTGAGCCAATATATCCTAGGACCAGCGTTTGCTGATCTTTGGATATTTCATCTCTACCACCAGTCTCATAATTCCCAAGAGGGAGATGAGTTATTCCATTTGGAAGAACAGAAATTTTTGATGAATCGACTCCCCAAGACTTAACCTCTTCCTTCAGTGATTCCGAAATAACAAACAAATGATCAGCAGCCATTGCGCATTGTTTTTCTAGTCTTATCATTAAAGCAAATCTTGGATCACTAGCAAAACCAGGATTGTTTGCGGCCCTAGAGAATGCCCAAACACCCCTCATTTCGTAAATGAATGGGACGGACAATGATTTTGCCACAATGGCAGAAGCAAGACCTATAGTATGATCAGAACAGGCATGAATTATCGATGGCCTATGCTCAATAGCTTTGGATAGGATAGATTTAGCAGCTAACTGAACGTAATCCTCCATCTTGTTATCATACATTCCAGAACTATCAGGGGAGAATATGTGATTAACACCATCAATTTCGATACTCTCTGGAATCACCTCTTCTCCAACATAATCACTCCTATCAACAGGGAAACCCCATCTAGAATTTACAATTATGTTCATACCAGATTCACTCATTGAATCTATAATGCCCTTACTCCTTATGGTGTATCCAGAAGTGATGTATGGCAACGAAGAATGAACGTTATACAAAACGGTTCCAATTTTTGGCTTGCTGTATTCAGATAAATCTCCAAGGAAGTCCAGGTCATATCCATTTTCCAACCAATCCCTCCTCTTCTCAATTTGACGTAGCAATGTTAGCGAAGATGGTTGCAAAGAACCTTGCAAAGCCCCTATCGCTTCGGTATAGTTACCCATTCTCTCGTAGCATTGAGATGCTACCCTAATTATCCTCTCATCCGATTTATTTTCTGCCAGATAGTCATGCATTATTTCCAAAGCAGATTGAGGCTTTGAAATCATTAGTACCCTAGATGCGGCTAGAATAATTTGAATCCTCCTACTAATTCCTAAATCATTACTCAATATCGTATTAGAAATTTCTTCAATAACTGAATCATCACCAAACTCATTAATTTGGGCTGAGATTCTTGACTCTAATGTATGGAGTGGCAGTTCTGCCAAATCTGAAGAAAACTCTCCAAATTCTACCATCTCGCTGTTGAACAGGACCTCTTTTTTATTTTCTAGCATAAGTGCACGTAGTTTTTTGACTGTGAATTCTATTGATTTATCAGGATCAGATTCACGTAAGAATTGACGAATTAATGACGAGTCTTTTCCAATCCAAGTCAGCGATTCCCATAAGTGATTTTTTCCTACTTTTTCTGGAAAATTTCGATTTTTTAATGATTTGATTATTTGTGTCTCGTCTCCTTCTAGAATTATTGCTTCTATTTGTTCTAGAATTTTCCATTTTTCGAAATCTCGGTCTTCTTCCGAATCTATAGAATTACTCAATCGCAAGGCTTCAAAGAGAAATCCTTCTCTCTTGCATGAAAAGAATACTGCTCTCTTAATCCTGTTATCGATTAGATTTTGTCCAAGAGACCAATAATACTCAATCCCGCACCTTTCTGAAAATTCTGCAAGAACCCTGAAGATAGAAATGCAAATTTCTTTCGTCAGAACTGGATTGATTTTGTAAGAGTCCTTCGTGACCTCTAATAGCACATCCTTGACATTCAGAACATTATATTCTAATGCCGCAAACAGTACTCTTCTCAATCTATTCGTCAGGGCATCAATACCAGGAGTTTCCCTTCTAAAAAAGAACTCAATTTCTTTACGAGCAATATTTTCAATTAACCATTTTTCTTGCGGGGAAATTCGTAAAGCGTCAATCAAGATTTCTTGGCGGTGGAGTCCTTCGGATAGTTCGGACAATAAAACTACTGCCTCAATAGAATCAGGATTACCAAGGACCACCTCTAGAACGCTTTTTCTTGCAACCTCAAAATCGCCGCTCTCTTTCAATTCCTCTATCCTTTCTCTATCAATAAGAACTGCCTTACTTGTAGAATTAGTACCATCCTTTTCAACTTCAATGCGCTGTAAATTATCAGGATTCGACTGTAAATCTTCAATTTCCATAAAACCGATTTTTTTTATTTTCCTAAGCAGTTTTGCCAGCGGGCCCATAATTACACCCCGATTCCATGATATTTCCAACCGATCCTTTCCATTTCGGATCTATCCAATGCCCTCCTGCCGTCGAATACGACGCCCGACCTGCAATTTTTCAGAATTCTGACCCAATCTAAAGATAAGCAATCATCATGAGCAGTTGCTAAAACCACCATATCACATTCTGTTCCAATCGGATTATCGATGTTTTCGCACCATTCTGGGAAGTCAGCATCTTCTACAAATGGGTCCCAAATCATCACCCTAGTCCCATTTTTTTCCAATTCCTCTATCATTATCTTAACTGGAGTCTCTCTACTATCACCCAATCCAGGTTTGTATGAGTATCCAAGGACTAGGACCTCCTTTCCCTTTGCTCCGTTCAATAGATCTTTAATTTTCTCAACTGCGAAAATTGGCATCGACTCGTTTATCATTCTAGAAACTGGACTTATTTCTGATTTCGTTCCGGATTTTCTACATAATTCAATGTAATAATACGGGTCTACCGGGATGCAATGGCCACCGACGCCGATTCCTGGCTCATGATAGTGAAAATTCCACTTGGTCCTGGCCGCCTTAAGGACATCCATAACATCCAGTCCGATAGAGGGGAGGGTTTTGGATAACTCGTTAACGAAAGCGATATCAATATCCCTCTGAGTGTTTTCTACCATCTTTGCGGCTTCTGCAACTTCAATTTCACCCACATAAGTACAACCTCCTGAGGTAATTTTTCCATAAACTTCGGCAAGCATCATTCCAACTTTTTCATCGATGGAACCGACTATTCTAGCGACTTGACTTGCGGACTTTCCGATATCCCCTGGACTTACTCTTTCCGGAGAATATGCAAGCTGGAAATCTTCTCCCATGACCAAGTCGTATTTTTTAGCCGACCTTTCGGCCAGCATTCTTGTTACTCCCGGAAAAACTGTACTTTCTAACACCACTATTGTCCCAGATCTACTTTTTACATTCTTGATCGTTGAATCCATCGCCATCTCCACAAAACTAAGATCCGGAGTCTTGTCTTCATGAGTAGGAGTGGGGACGGTTATCACTACCATATCAGAAGATTTCACGGCTTCTTCATAATCAGATGTGATTTTCCATCTACTGGACTGATATGGAATATCCCAACCAATCGTTGAATCGGAAAGATGTGAAATCCCTCTCGACAGTTTCTCTACTACATTTACATCAACATCTAGCCCTGTTACCCTGAATCCAGAATCATGGAAAGCAATCGATGTCGGGAGGCCTACGTAACCCAAACCAATAATTGCAACATTTTCAATATCCTTATTTTCAGATGTCATGAAATCACCTAGGAATTTATCAATTCACGATACGAGGACATCACTTCTTCGATATCTCCTCTGAAGTGGAGGGAGCCAGAATCTAAGACAATTCCCGTGGTACATATTTCCTTGGCCAGGCCAAAAGAATGAGTAGAAATTATCACAGTACCTGACCTATCAACGAATTCTCTCAGTCTGTTTTGAGCCCTTTCTCTGAACTCGGCATCCCCCACTCCTAGAGTCTCGTCAATGAGTAATATATCTGGATCCAGTGCGGTGATAAATCCAAAACCCAATTTACCTTTCATCCCAGATGAATAACCACGAACATTTCTGTCTATGTCATCCTTTAATCCTGCAAACTCTATTACCGATTCGCAGAAATCTTGCATATTTTCATCTTCCACCCCGTATGCCAGGGCTAGCTCGGTAACATTCTTTCTTCCCGATGTATCAGCGAAGAATCCAGGGTCAGTACCCGCAAGAAGAATCACTCTCCCGGATGTCTCAATTTTTCCTTTTGACGGTCTAACATTGCCGCATATTGACTTCAAAAGCGTGGATTTACCAGCTCCGTTCTTCCCTATTAGAGCCACAGTTTCGCCCTTTCTAATCCTCAAGTCGATGCCATCCAGCGCGGTTATCAGCTTTATTTTTCCCCGAGGTTGGAAAATACTATGTGAGAATTCTACATATTCAATAGAAAGATTTGAAATTTTCACTTCTCCATTTTCTAAGACCATGATGAAGCCTCCCATCGTTGCCTATCTAGACTCGAATAACCTCGAAATGAGAGGAATATAACCGTTAATGTGACTCCTGCCATCAAAGAGACAGAAAGCTCGGTAATTTCTGAAACAGTCCCACATGCATATCTGACTCCTTCGACAAAATATGCGAATGGATTGAACTCGTTGATTCTGTAATGCAACCCGTTCGTCAGAGTCATAGAATAGAATGCTGGAGATCCGAAGAACATCAGAAGCAGGAAGTAGTTATTCACTATCGGATATAGATCGGGCATCCTCTTCAATAACAATGCCAAATTCAACGCCACTCCTTCTGAGAGAACACCCAATGTTACGCAGGATAATATGAAAATTGCAACTCCGAAATAATTGATGCCCATGGCCAAGAGAATTACTGCGATTCCGATTCCTTGAATAAATGAATCAAAAACTCGATACTTCAGCATCGCCCTCGAGAAAACCTTCGTACGGATTCTTTCAGCCCTAATGCCTCCAGAAAAGTCATTCACCGAAGAAACCCCCGATTTGAATGAATTTTGGAAAACTCTGAATAGACTTATTCCAATAAATAGAACTCGAGCATCGGGGTTTGATCGAATCACCGTGAAAACAAATAGATACAGTGAAGAAAGTAAAATTGGATCCAATATCAACCAAGCGACGCCAAGACGCCTCCTTCCAGACATAGCCCTGATCTTCCTTCGAAAGATGAAATCAACCCTTTTCTTATCCATTTTTATTTGCTTTGAACTCAGGTTATTACCGTCATGGCATCCAGAATTCTCGATTACCCTAATCATTGTGACATTCTCCCTGATTAAGTTCTATTTACGAAATTCGCTATCGCTAAATGAGAAAATTGTGAACCTCGTGTTTTTCTGAGAACGAGTTTAAAATCAGACTCAAATAGCTCTCCTCAATTTTGAGAAATCGAATTCTGTTTTAGCCTTTGGTGATAACAAAGTTTCATAGTTATGATTAATTTCGCTTAATTATGCAACATGCCGAAGTCACAGCTTCTACGACACAAGATTACTTAGTCGCCGACATATCCCTGGCTGAACTTGGCAGAAAAGAAATTGCGATTGCCGAACACGAAATGCCAGGGCTTATGGCAATAAGAGAAAAATTCTCCACTTCTAAACCTCTCCAAGACGTCCGAATTACGGGTTCACTTCACATGACTATTCAGACAGCCGTTTTGATAGAAACATTGGTAGATTTGGGAGCCTCAGTAAGGTGGGCAAGTTGCAATATATTTTCCACTCAAGATCATGCCGCCGCCGCGATAGCAGAATCTGGAACTCCCGTCTTTGCCTGGAAGGGAATGTCCTTAGAGGAATACTGGGATTGTACTCTGCTCGCTCTCAGCCATCCGGATGGTAAGGGGCCCCAGTTAATCGTAGACGATGGAGGCGATGCAACGCTCCTGATACACAAGGGCTACGAACTGGAGAATGGCAGTGAGTGGGTAGAAACTCCGTCTGAAAGTCACGAAGAGCAGTGCATCAAGGATATCCTAAGAAGAGTCAATTCGGAATCTCAAAATTTCTGGCACCATGTCGTCGAGGATTGTCAAGGAGTTTCGGAGGAAACCACCACAGGAGTCCTCAGGTTGAAACAAATGGTTTCGGGAAACTCACTACTGTTCCCTGCAATAAACGTAAACGACTCAGTCACCAAGTCAAAGTTTGACAATCTCTATGGATGCAGGGAATCTCTCATTGATGGGATTAAGAGGGCTACTGATGTTATGATTTCAGGAAAGACAGCCGTGGTTTGTGGCTATGGAGATGTGGGCAAAGGATCAGCACAGGCGCTAAAATCCCAAGGTGCCAAGGTAATTGTAACCGAGGTCGATCCTATCTGTGCTCTGCAAGCCTCCATGGAGGGATTCCAGGTCCTCACTCTAGACGACACTCTTGGTTCTGCGGACATCTATGTGACTGCGACTGGAAACAGGGACGTAATCACCTTGGAGCATATGGAGAAGATGAAAGACCAGGCAATCGTTTGCAACATAGGCCACTTCGACAATGAGATTCAGGTCGAAAGTCTAGAGTCCAGCTCAGCCACACATGTTAACATCAAGCCACAGGTCGATAAGTATACTTTCTCCTCTGGGAATAGCATCTACCTACTCGCATCGGGAAGGCTGGTCAATCTTGGGTGCGCCACAGGTCACCCGAGCTTCGTAATGTCAACTAGTTTTGCAAACCAAGTACTAGCACAAATTGATTTATGGAAGAATCGTAATAGTTACGAGAATATCGTATACACCCTGCCGAAGCATCTCGATGAGGAGGTAGCCCGTTTGCATCTTTCCAAGATAGGGGCAAAACTTACTATCCTTTCAGACGAGCAAGCAGACTACATCAACGTCCCAGTGGAGGGCCCTTTCAAGAAAGATGAGTACCGCTACTGATTTTCTTTGGATAACTTATCATTGTCAGACAGAACTGAATCCAACAGGCCTGCTTCAATCCCTAACTGTTTGAACTTGGCTCTGATGGCAATCGTGTCCTTGGGCAGGCAACTCCCTCCGAAACCCATCTTCCCCTCGATCTCGTCCAAATGCGAATCGACTATTCCCCGCTCCTGGGGGTGAGTAATGATGCGTTTTACGACCTCCCAATCCTGCTCTAGATTATTCGAAAGGCGCTGGAAGTGGTTGCCGAAGATGACTTTTATCGCGTAGAATGAGTTTTTGGCGTACTTGACGATCTCCGCCTCGGTGGGGCTGACGTGAAAGAAATCTCCCTCCAACAGTATCCCCGAACGATTGTGATGCTTCAGAACAAGATTAGCCAAGTCATCGTGGTGAGTGCCCACAACCAGTATTTTCTGATTCCTGAAGTCTTCGTCTGCGCTCTCCGCCCTGATGAATTCCGGCGAGCACGCTATTCTTAGGCTAGGGAACTCATCATGAAAATCCTGCGAGGTCCCTGGAATCACAGTGCTCTTTATGATGGCAGAGAAACCATCCGGCAGAGCCTCCAGGACGGATCTGACGATGCTAGTGTCGCATTGCCCAGTTTCATAGTCTGTGGGAGTGGGTACTGCGATATACGCGGCATCACAGTTATCTGTGACATCCGATAATTTCGTCCCAAGGTTGGGGTCGTGAATGATAATATCGTGATGCCCCTCGAATCCCCTTTGAATCGCCCTGCCAACGGTTCCAAAGCCGATAATGCCAATCCGCAAACAGATACCCAGCCCCCGCTCCTAGGGCGGCAATATGGTTCTGTCGAGTGCTCAATCAGCCTCTATCATTCGATTCAGGATCTTCAGAAGGCCCCGTAGAGTTACCTCGCTGATCCCTGAGACAGAGCAGACCTCGCTTTGGGTCCTAGGGGAGGTGCTGTTCTGGGATGCGAAGTAGATGACAACTCCTGCTATTCCCGAGGGCTTCTTTCCTTGCCATGAGAGATCATGCTTCACTTGTTCCCAGATTTCTCTAGCCATTCCGAGAACAGCAGGGGGGAGCCCAAGGTCAGAGTGGAACTTCTCGAAGTACTCCTCTGGGCCAGTAATGTGGTGAGTCCCCAAATTCCTAGCTACTAGCCTGATGGTCCTCTTGAGCTCCTTAACCTCTACCTCAGAAATCATGTCGAAGGCCTCCCCAATGTCCTCGATCTTCCTAGGTATCTTTGCCTCTCTAGCCGCGATATAGACGCATGCAGCGGTTACTCCCCTGATGCTCCTTCCGGTGACCAGTCCTCTCTCAACAGAATGCCTATACAGTGAGGCTGCCTCTTGTTCTATCTGAGGGGTTAGGTCTCCCCTGTCTCTGATGAATTGCATCGCCACTGCAAGGTTCCTGCTCCTGCTGTCCCTGGTCTTGCTCCTCTGGTCTATCCTCTGCCTTCTCCTCCAATCTCTGAGGGCTTTACCGGACAAGCCATGTCTCTTCGCACCTCCAGATGTCAGATCTGACCTCCTGATTTCAGTGGAGAGGCCCTTGTCAGACAAAGTCAAAGTGGTTGGGGCGCCAACCCTGCTTCGATCGTCCCCATTTGAGTGATTGACCCACTCCGCCCCGGGGTCGATCATATTCTCTGAAGCAACATATCCACAATCGGAACAGACTGTCTCTCCTCTGACGTCATCCGAATCCCAAGAGATGCTCCCACAGACCTCGCATGAGCCCTCCACGGACTCCACCCTTCTTGCCCTAGAGGGTCTTGATCCGGTTGCCAATGTTCCGTTACGACCCCTCTTTCGGTTTTTCTTGGCAACTTTGGACTTTCCAGATGTGGTCCTATCCATCATATCAACCTCCAGTTGTATAGTCAACACCGACATATATAAACTCTGGTAATTTTTGATTTCTACTTCTCATACGGAACCTCCGAGTTGTTTTTCCACCGACCCTCTCCACAATCATACATGAGCGGCGCACCGGTGCGAACCTCTCTGTACCAATCGCACATCTCAGAGGGGGCGAATATGATTGACTTCCATGGATACGAGTTGCCAATCTGGTACTCATCGATACAGGAGGAGCACCTGGCGACACGTAACTCAGCAGGGCTATTCGACGTATCCCACATGGGCCTGTTCCGATTCGTTGGGGAGGGAGTTCGCTCATGGTTGAGCTCAGTATCCACTCAAGAGTATATTAAGTTCCAACCGGGGAGATGCGGATACAGCCATTTCTTGGATCACGAAGGACATATCATCGACGATATGATCTTCGCCATTCCAAGTGAAAAAGAAGTACTGGGAGTGCCAAACTCTACCATGGTCAGTATCGTCTTTGATTGGCTTTCCACCAACCTTCCCTCGGATGGGTCAGTCAAGATTGAGGATCTATCACAAGAAACCAGCATTATTGCACTGCAGGGGCCTAAGTCGGGGGCAGTTCTGGAGAATATCCTCGGAAGGGGGAACCGTATTAAGAGATTCAGATGCCAAGAGATAGCTAGTAACGAACTTGGATTGACTGGATGGATTCAGGGGACTGGTTACACAGGAGAGGAAGGAGTGGAGATATTCATCTCAAATGAAGACTCTACTCATCTCTGGGAGGCATTAATTTCGCATCCGGACGTGTCTCCAGTGGGCCTTGGGGCGAGAGATACTCTAAGATTGGAGAAAGGGTACTTGCTCTCTGGTCAAGATTTCCTTTGGCCCGAAATTTCAGAGGATACTAATTTCCCCCCAGGTTTTCTTGGAAGGACTACCGCCCAAACTGCCGTTCCTTTCGGTTTAGACCTAAATCACGAATTTATTGGGAGAGAAGCATTGGTAATTTCCATGGACAGTGGCTCTAAACTTTGGGGCATTGAATGCCTGGAAAGGGGGCCATCGCCACGCCCAGGCCACAAAGTTATGGACGGCCAAGGAGAAGACTCCAGAATCATCGGTTATGTAACTAGTGGAGGGCCATCTCCGAGCAAGAAGATGACTGGAATCGCCCTGGGATACCTTGAAAATTGTAAGGCTGGCGACGAAGTATGGATTCAATCTAGCAATAGGAGAAGAATCAGGTCTGAAGTGAAGACACCACCTTTCGTCTGAAATCAATTTTTAGCTTGAACAACAATAAAATGCAGACTCAATTAGGCTTAATTCGGAGGATTAGTTTTGGCATACTTTTTCACTTCTGAATCAGTATCTGAGGGACATCCCGACAAACTCTGCGATATGATATCGGACGCCATCTTGGACGAGTGCCTATCCATAGACCCCGGAGCAAGAGTTGCAGTAGAGACTATGGTAAAGGGAACAGACTCTAGAAGCTATATTTTCATCGGTGGAGAGGTTACCATGGCCTCCAACAATGCCGTAGATTACGAGAGAGTAGCCAGAAGAACGGCCCTTGAGATAGGGTACGATGACCACTCAGTAGGGATGGACGCCGCTAGTGAAGATCTTTGCCAGGTAGTAGTTAGAATAACCCAGCAATCTCCAGACATCTCGCAAGGAGTTGACCAAGGCAAGGGACTGCATCTGGAGCAGGGAGCAGGGGACCAGGGTCTGATGTTTGGTTTCGCCTCCAACGAAACAGAGGGATTCCAAGACCTACAGGGGATGTTCATGCCCCTTCCAGCGGCTTTAGCCCAATTGCTAACCTCCAAGATGTCGGCCTCGATGAAGAATGGGTCCCTCCCCTGGGCTCGACCCGACTCAAAAAGCCAGGTCACCATACGATATGGCGATGATGGAAAACCCTCTTCCGTGGACACAGTGGTAATCGCCATACAGCACGATGATTTGGCCAAAGAGAAGTTCGAAGGAAGTGAAAGGGAAGAGCACAGTTACATTTGCTCGGAAATCATGGAGCATGTGATAAAGACAGTAATTCCCACTTCTCTTTTGGACAGAAATACGAAGATCATCATCAACGGTACGGGGAGGTTTGTTCTTGGTGGTCCCCATGCCGATGCGGGTTTGACTGGTAGGAAGATTATCGTGGACACCTATGGGGGGATGGGGAGACACGGAGGGGGGGCCTTCAGCGGAAAGGACCCAAGCAAGGTCGATAGGTCTGCAGCATATGCTGCTAGATGGGCTGCTAAACACGTCGTCGCCAGTGGCATTGCGGATAAATGCGAGATACAGTTGGCTTATGCTATCGGGGTGGCAGAACCAGTAAGCGTCTACGTCAATACAATGGGCACCGGATCGGTCGAAGACGACAAAATCTCGATTAGAGTGGCCAATTTATTTGACTTCAGGCCACAGGCAATCATTGAGAAACTCTCCCTACGAACTCCGATATACTCTTCTTCTGCTTCTGGAGGGCATTTTGGCAGGAATCCAGATTCCGAGGGGAGGTTCTCCTGGGAGTCCCTGGACCATGAAATATTGGAATCTCTGAAAGGCTAGATGATCTATCGCAATCTGTGAACTCCGTATACCCAATGGCTCCTGTACTCTGAGTGGCTCCCCTTGCCTTGTTCTGCAATCTCAGCTAATGCTATCTTCAGCGCGCCCCTGATCGCCTCATCTCTTTCCTCACCAGGAAGTAACGGAGCCGCTATCTCCGATAGTCTAGGGACCATTGCAAATCTCTCTGCGTCATCATTTGAGAAACCTATTACTTCATCATGGATTTCAGAAGAGAACCCAACCGCACTCAGGGCATCAAGTATCACATCCATCGAGTATGGCCCTGGAAAAATCCTATCCAGCATTCCCTCATGTTGCAATACATCTTCATTACTCATTTCTGAGAGCCTAGTAGCTCTGATTTCATCATGTCTTAGAATCTCCCTTACGGCTCGGTACGGGTCATGCAGGAGGGCAGAATGGTCAGGTCTGAAATCGCTTTCTAAGTCTCCACTATCCCAGATGAACACCCCATCTTCTTTGAGGCTACTAGAAAACTGAGATGCCAAATCTCGAATCGCCCTTTTTGGGACTAGGTGCATGGTTGAAGAGGAAATAATCACGTCCGCCTTCCTTCCTCCGAGCATGTCTTCCAGCCTTCTGAAGGATGATTTCCCGGAATCATCCTTCTCGATTGATAACTCGAAGTGCACGTTCGGTCTGCCTTTGAGCAAGTCTCTGGCCTTGGAAAACCAAGAAACAAGCGGGTCGATAAGAACCAGACTAATCTCCATGCCCCTTTTCTCAACCTCTTTTAGCAATTCTATTGCGGATCCGCCAGTTCCACTCCCATAGTCCACTACTAGAGAACCCTCCTTGATGTTAGGAACGACTAGTTGGACCAACCTTTCTGCAGATTCCCCATGCCAATTAGCAGGCCTTCCGATATCTCCATTGATGTACAGAGCCCTATGGTAAGCCTCCCCGTCGGCAATTTCGTTCTCGCTAATCCTGTCTGGCTCCCACCCAGTTGCCACAAAAAGTAAACCCAAGAGGCGCCAAATTATTTATTCGTAACGAACAGACAAAGAAATCGTGCAGCGACAAGACTCATTTCTGAGTGCCCCTTAGGCGGCATTGGCGAGAGTATGAGGACAAACATCGAGGCAATAGCAATCAAGAACCTGCAGGATATTCTCAGAGAGAGGGGCTATACCGCTGAAACTCTCTTCTCGAAGTTCGACACAGATGGAAATGGGGTCCTCTCAAAGATGGAGTTCGAGGCTGCATTGCGCTCAATAACAGGGCAAGTTGCTCCACAAGCGATTTTGAATGCCGTATTCGGGGCCCTTGATAGGGACTCGTCCGGCTCTCTGGAGTTGGCAGAACTACTTTCCATCGTAGATTCAGGCGTCACTCATAATTTCTCCGCGGGACAATCCATTGTTGTCGGAGACCACCCGCAGGATCGTTTCAATGGAACATACTCGCAGCAAGAGGGTACTATGAATGGAAAACCGTACTTCAAGAACCAATCAGGATGCCTCCTTTACGCTTTCTCATCTGGCTCTAGTGCCTCATCATGGAACCTCGATGATCGAGATCAGAATGGTAGCAACGACTGGTATAGGGGAGGCTGGACTAGAGCACCGCCCGATGGTTCGGTACCTCTAGGAGTCAGGAGATGGGTGGGCGTCGGGAAATTGTCCCTCTCTCCGGTCGATCAAGGTGCCGATGTTGATACAGGCTCTGTTGCGAACGAGACACCCGATCCAGTCGATGCCGAATTCCCGGAAAACAATCAACAATTGGCAGATCTGCTGTCTGAGTTCGACTCTGCACTGAACTATTTCGAGGGTAAAGTGACGAGCGGGGAGTTATCTGTAGATCAAGCCATGGAGATGGCTAATACGGCCTTCGAGAGGAAGAGCTCAGAACTTCCTCCCGTACTACGCTTCTCTGCTCAGAAGGTGTGGGAAAAGAAGGCGTCAGCTCTGGAAAACGTCCTAAGATCCAACGCCCCGAGCCCTTCTTCCATCGCAGTAGGAGCAGCAGCAATAGGGACAGCGGGGGCAATCGCAACTAGTGCTGCTCAAAATGTCCCTGCTCCGCTACCACCCCCTCCCATGCCAGCCGCACCAGAGCCTGGGCCGCCAGCCGCACCAGAGCCTGAGCCGCCAGCCGCACCAGAGCCTGGACCGCCAGCCGCACCAGAGCCTGAGCCGCCAGCCGCACCAGAGCCTGAGCTACCATCGGGTACCCGCTCCGATCAGTCTGAAATCGAATCTGCTATGTCTGCATTCCAGGATGCGAAGACGATTTCGGAACGCAATTCCGTCAAGGACTCGCTATCGGGAGTCTCTACCTCTGTGCAATTCCGGGTGAACGCCGTGGAGCGTACCTTTGGAATCGGACTCTCCGAAGCTGTTCGTGGAGGAAACACGATTATCGCCGATGTCGACGGAATCGGAGAGGTAGAAATCAGAATGGCTTCATCTGCAGACTTGAGCCACATCAAGTCAGGATATGAGGGCGAACTCTCATGCACTATAGCGGATTGGAACGCAGTTAGGCGCAGGCTGGTTATGGAGTCGATTTAACCGGCGGCCTCGAAGGCTTCCCCAATCATCTCCTCCAGACTTATTGATGGTCTGAATCCACACCTGTCTTCCAGGAACCAAGCGTCAACTATCCCCCAGACCTCCTCCCTGTCGCTCTGGTTAAGCTCAATCTCGCATCCAGTCCTTTCACTGTACAATCCTGCAAGCTCTGACATCTGAATTGCCTTCCCAGATCCAACGGCGAAACTCTCCCTAGTTGCTGGTGGTTCCCTTAGGACGGCATCGACTACTCTCACAAGGTCTTGGACGTGGACCATGTCCTTCACTTGGGTCCCATCCCCCGGTACATTGATCCAACCCATCTGGCTCTCGAATGCCCATCTGTGGAGTATCCCATTCCCCGGGGGTCCAGATAGCGGCACGCCTTGCACATTAGATGCCCTGATTACGCTTACTGGCCTCTCTGCCTCTGCTCTCTCCAGGGCATTCTCCTCGATCCACAACTGTCCCTCCGCTGCTACATCCCTGGGGGCCAAGGTGGAATCGTAGCCGTAGTATTCTTCTCCAGGCTCCCATTGCGGGTGCACTCTTAGGGTTCCAAGTATGATCATGTGGAGTGAGCCGTGCCTGTCTACGGCATCGAGTATAGGACGAGCCTTCTCCCTCATTATGATGTAAGACTCCCTGTCATCTCTCGCTACGGAGGAATCAACCGGTCTTGAGTTGATGTGAATCAAGGTATTGCAAGGAGTTAGCAGAGCGTCCAGAGATGCTGGGTCGTCTAACTTATCATCCGGGATTTCCACCAGAGAGTCTCCTAGCATTTCCATGATGTACGGAGCGACGAAACTATCCGCAGACGATAATGCGACCTTCACATTCATCCGTATCTCCTGACAGGTAATAATACTGTGTGATTGAGGGAGGGGCTTCTAGAGAAACTATTGAATTCCTCCTGTCATGCAGTGGATTCACAGGTGAGCCGATGGTAGACCAAATACCCAACCTTGGAAGAGAGTCGGAAATGCTATCAGAGATTGGATTGAAATCTATGTCTGATTTATTTTCCAACATCCCAGAGGGAGTCAGGAGGGAAGATTCTCTCCCACTTCCGCCACCACAATCGGAGGAGCAGATACTGGAAGATGCACGTCGACTCCTAGGGGCAAACGTAGATCTTGACTCTCGACCGTCCTTCCTATCAGCTGGATTGGCAAGGAACTTCGTCCCGACCATGGTGCCGATGCTCGCCACCAGGGGGGAATTCCTAACTTCTTACACTCCCTACCAACCAGAGGTTAGCCAAGGCATGCTTCAGGCTATGTGGGAGTTCCAGACCATGGTGTCGGAATTAGTCGGACTACCCATATCCAATGTGTCAATGTACGATGCCAGTACTGCAGCTGCAGAGGCCATAACATGCGCAGTTCGAGTCAAGTCCAAGAAGGCGACGAACCCCAATTCCGTATTCGTCTCAGGACTTGTCCCGCCCCACAGGCTCTCCGTCATTCGTAATTACACCCAAGGAGTGGGAATAGAGCTTCACATTCTCCCTCATAATGATGATGGCTCACTGGATATGGAAATGGTCTCTTCGGCAGCCGGATCATCCGCGGTGTATGTGGAGCAACCGAACTCATTGGGAATCTTGGATGAGGGACTAATAGGCCTAAAAGAAATAATTGGCGACTCAACGGCACTGATTGTCGGTGTTGATGCAGTTTCATTGGGACTGGTACAACCTCCCGGCCACTGGGGAGCCGATATCGTTGTCGGAGAAGGGCAGCCGTTCGGAATAGGACCAACTGGCGGGGGGCCGATTTACGGGATATTCGCCTGCACAAAGGAATTCCTAAGGCTTATGCCCGGCCGGATAGTGGGCCAAAGCATCGATACTGAGGGCAAGACGGCATACACGCTGACCCTGTCCACAAGGGAGCAGCACATACGCAGACACAGGGCTACATCTAATATCTGCTCAAATGAAACCCTGATAGCATTGATGGGTGCCATGCATATGTCGTTGTTAGGGCCAGAGGGGCTTGAGAAACTCGCAACCAGAATTTCCTCGGCCACATATGCAGTAATGGAAGCAGTGACCAACATTCCCGGGGTGGATCTGGTTAATCCCGGGGGGGCCTTCTTCAGGGAGTTTGCAATCAGGCTTCCGGGCCCCGCCAAGGAAGCACTCTCCAGCATGGACGCAGCAGGAGTTCTAGGAGGATTCGATTTGGGCAATTGGTGGGAAGACATGTCAGATTGCCTACTGATTGGGTGTGACGAGGGAATCACTGAGTCAGACATCTCTAGTCTAGTTGATGCTCTGGGGGCTTGGTCTGGAGGGGTTAAATGAACACGGTCTTCGATTTCAATGGGGCATCTGGTTCCGGTTGGTCGCAACCAGACTCAAACTTCCAAAACCCAGATGCCGTCCCAGATAGCCTCAGAAGGAAAAGACTCCCCGGATGGCCGAGAGCCAGCGAACCGGAACTAGTGAGGCACTACACGCTGCTCTCGCAGAAGACCTTCGGGATTGATACCGGTTTCTACCCGCTTGGGTCTTGCACTATGAAGCACAACCCAAGAGTCAACGAGAGGATAGTCCAGCTACCTGGGATAGACAGAATTCACCCACTGCAGGACTCGTCGCAGGTCCAAGGCCTGCTAGCGATCTACTACGAGATGCAGGAGATGCTGGCAATCTGCTCCGGAATGGACGCAGTCACGCTTCAACCGGTTGCCGGAGCCCAAGGAGAGTTCACAGCAATCCGGTGCATCCAGGAGTACCACAGGTCTAGAGGAGATGACCACAGGGACAAGGTGATTGTACCAGACTCTGCACATGGTACCAATCCGGCATCTGCCTCAATGTGCGGTTATCAGATCATTGAGATACCCAGCGCATCAGACGGGCGGTTGGACATCGATGCCCTAAGGGCGGCAGTCGGCGATGATACGGCAGCAATGATGATCACAAACCCATCAACCATGGGTCTGTTCGAAACGAACATAGCCGAGGCATCACAGATCGTCCATGAAGCAGGAGGGCAGATGTACTACGATGGTGCGAACTTCAATGCAATAATCGGAAAGACAGACCCCGGTAGGATGGGATTCGATGCAGTCCACTACAACCTCCACAAGACCTTCAGCCAACCCCACGGCGGAGGCGGCCCTGGAAGCGGGCCAATCGGGGTAAAGGGTCATCTTTCGGAGTTCCTGCCCACGCCAATCGCATCCCGTAGGGAGTCTCAAGAAGGAGAACCAAACGGCGTTGGCGATGGATTCTACTACTTCTGGCAGGATGTAGGCGACAACAGCATAGGAAAGGTGCAGCAGTGGAACGGAAATGCGGGAGCAGTTGTCAGGGCATGGGCATTCTACAGGAGGTACGGACGCGATTTAGAGAGGATGAGCGAGCACGCCGTCCTAAACTCCAACTACTTGAGACACAAAATCATGAATCCCGAACCAGATGTCGCTTCCAAAATCAATTGCATGCCTAGCGAGGGTTCAGAGGCTAGTCTGGTCATGCACGAATTCACCCTTTCCATGAGTCCTGTCAAGGAAATAAACGGAGTGACTGGAAAGGACGTTGCAAAGCGTCTTCTGGACTATGGCTACATGTCCCCCACACTCTACTTCCCCCAAATAGTTCCGGAGTGCTTGATGATAGAACCAACAGAAACGGAATCCAAGGAAGTACTCGACAAATTCGCAGCGGACTTCCACGCAGTGCTGTCAGAAGATCCCGAAATTCTGACAACAGCACCCCATACGACTCCCGTCAAGAGGGTGGACGAGGTTTGGGCCGCTAGGAACCTCATACTCAGGCACCCGGGAAATGACGAGGACTAGCGAATTATACGGCATATCTTCTCCCAGCCTCATGGAGGCGAGCTCCGACCGCGATTGGCTCCTTGGGGAACCCGGGTGGTGGGGTATAGTAGATGGGCCCGTTCCCGATTTCAGGCCGGGAGAGATTTCTCCCCCATTGGGATGGGTGAGCACGACCCCCAGTGTAGGAAATTTCGGCTGGTGCAGGCAACGGCTGCGACCTCTGGCATGGCCCCTATTGCGCCCTCTGGCATGGGCGCCATTTTTCCTACTTCTTTCGGCGATCCCAATGGCCATACCTGGACAGACCCCCGACGATCAAGCCGTCTCAGCATCCTTCTTCCTGTTGGCTTGGGGGTTGGTGATACTTCCCATCCTGTTCTCAAGGAACTCACAGCCGATGTCGGGGAGGTCCGTTCTCTCTCTGCCTGTAGACTGGGCGTCATTGACCATCGCCTCCGCCCTGTTTGCACTCCATCTCGTTATCGATCCAAGGTTGGGTTGGCTTTCCTACGGGCTCTTCTGGCTGGCATACCTTCGGACAATCCAACTGGTGCAGACTTCGATGATGGCCCCTCCATCCCGCTTCCTACTTCCGATACGCCCCGAAGACTGGGAAGGAGGGCTCGATTATCCATGGACAGTGTCATCAGATAGGTGGTCCAGGAACCGAATAGCAAGCGCTAGCTTCCAGAATGGCGATCTTGTTCTTTGCGGTTCCTCCAGATCCGGACAAGACTTTCTCTCACTAGCATTTGTTCACAAGTCAGGATTCGTTCTCGATCCATTCCATGAGCGACTGTCCAAGGAACCCGGCCTCGTGGATCTGCTTTCCAAACCCCTGCCGGTAGTTGGTAGGGAGTGGCCAGCCAGATTCCTACAATTCTCCGAGGAGGAGTAGGGGCGAATGAACGGCAGGCATTTGAACCGTCCACGGGCCGAAGTGGCATGGACATATGCGTGATACTTGGTTCCAAGTCAGATTTGCCAATTGCCGACAAGTGCAGAGGGATACTAGAGAAGTTCGAGGTCTCCTTCGAAATCAGGGTCGCGTCTGCACATAGGGCCCCCAAATACCTAGAGGGCATAGTTGACAAGGCCGTGTCAGAAGGATGCAAGGTTTTCATCGGCATGGCAGGAGTAGCCGCCGCTCTGCCCGGTGTAATCGCATCAATGACCAGCAGACCCGTGATAGGAGTGCCAGTCGGGGGGAAGGTGCCATTGGACTCCCTTTTGTCCATAGTACAGATGCCCCCCGGGATGCCCGTAGCGACGGTGGGCGTAGATCGCGGGGACAACGCGGGAGCACTCGCAATTCAGATTCTGGCTTGCTCCGACTCAAAACTTGCAGAGGCTTACTCCAATTTCCGAACTGAGATGACCGAGAAGGTGGTTTCCGATGACAATTCCATCCAGGGGTGAAACCAGATGCAGACACAGATGCTGGTCGATGAGGCCATTGGGGAGCTGAAATCCCGTATAGACGACACTGCCATCATTGCGTGCTCCGGTGGGATAGACAGCACAGTGGCAGCCGTCCTCGCCCACAAGGCGGTAGGCAGCCTCCTCCATTGCGTCTACGTCGATACCGGCCTGATGAGGAAGGGCGAAACGTCGGAGGTGTCCGAGATGTTCTCAGAAATGGGAATAAAACTCCAGGTCGTAGACGCGTCAGCCAGATTCTTCGAGAGCCTCTCCGGAGTAACAGATCCTGAGGAGAAGCGCAAGATAATCGGAGAGCAGTTCATCAGGGTGTTCGAGGAGGAGAAGGGAACCTGCGCTGCCAAGTTCCTGGTTCAGGGGACCATCGCCCCTGACTGGATTGAGTCAGGCGGAGGAGATAGGGACGTTATCAAGTCACACCACAACGTAGGGGGGCTCCCTGAGGACGTCGACATGACAATCGTAGAGCCATTAAGGGAGTTCTATAAGGACGAGGTTAGGGAGATTGCGAGGTCCCTCGGTATAAAATCCAGCGAGAGGCAACCATTCCCCGGTCCGGGACTAGCCGTCAGAGTACTCGGAGAAGTCACCCCAGAACGTGTAGATTCATGCAGGGAAGCGTGTCACATAGTGGAGAGTCGCATCAGAGAGTCAGCGGCCAGGGGGGAATGCGATTTGCCATGGCAGTACTTCGCGACGCTGCTGCCGGTCAAGAGCGTGGGAGTCCATGGGGACGTAAGGGTCCACGGGGAGACTGTCGTCGTCAGAGCAGTGGCAAGCCTAGATGGGATGAGCGCCCGCTACTCCCCGCTCCCGCACGGCCTTCTAGCCGAGATTAGCACTGAGATTACGAATTCACTGAAGGGCCATGTAAACCGTGTTGTTTACGATATCACTCACAAACCACCGGGCACGATAGAGTGGGAGTAATCCGATTCTTTGATGAATGAGGTGCCCTGCCCCGGGTCAGGCCGACATAGCTTAGTTGGTGGAGCGGTGGACTGTTAATCCACAGGTCGCAGGTTCGAGTCCTGCTGTCGGCGCCATCTATTATTCCCAACACTCATTTGCCCCCTCCCTCCCATGAGGCACATGAGCAACAGGAAGACGGCCGACAATGTGGTTGAAGCAATAAACGCCTCAGGTAGGCACTACCGAGATAGCCTACCTATGATTGCAAGCGAGAACATCCTCAGTCCGATGGTACGAAGAGCATGCGACTCAGACCTTCATGGAAGATATGCCGAAGGACTCCCAAGAAAGAGGTACTACCAGGGATGCGAAGACTTTGACACAATAGAGGAGATTGGAATTGACAGCGCCAAGCGTGTATTCAACTGCAGGTTCGCGAACATCCAATCAACATCTGGCACCAACTCCAACATCGGCTCACTCAAGGCCCTGGCCAAGCCAGGGGACAAAATCACCGCCGTCTCAACAGCGGACGGCGGTCATATCTCCCATGCTAGGATGGGTGCAGTAGGCCTCCGGGGGCTGGACCTGATCACATATCCATGGGACGAGGAAAGAATGGAACCAGACATCGATGCAGCCGCATCAATGATTCGCAAGGAAGAGCCTACAGTAGCCCTATTCGGACAATCCGTCTTCCTATTCCCAACTCCGTTGGAGGATCTGGCAGAAGCCGCTCATGAGGTCGGTGCGACAGTGATGTACGACGCTGCACACGTGATGGGCCTAGTGGCTGGCGGACAGTTCCAAGACCCCCTCAGGGAAGGGGCAGACGTGATGACGGGGAGCAGTCACAAGACATTCCCCGGACCGCAGGGAGGTTTCGTCATCTCGGACTCAGAGGACGAGAAGCTCCACCGCCGACTCAATAGCGGCATCTTCCCAGGGGTCTGCTCGTCTTACCACCTGCACCACGTTGCTGGCAAGGCAATCGCACTTTCGGAGTTCGAGGAGTTCGGAGACTCGTATGCCGCAGATATCGTCTCAAATGCACAGGCACTAGGAGGGGCATTATCGTCGGAAGGGTTCGAAGTGATAGCAGAGGAGAGGGGGTTCACTGCCAGCCACCAAGTGGTAACAAGACACGGAGAGGTAGACTCGGGGGCTGGCAGAGATGCTGCGGCAACATTGGAAGAAGCCGGAATAATCACGAACATGAATATGTTACCAGGCGACACAAAGGCGCTCACCCCCAGCGGACTCAGGCTCGGGACTCCAGAGCTAACCCGAGTGGGGATGAAATCCGGGGAAATGGAGGATGTCGCACGCTTCTTCGCTAGGGCTCTCATTGAGGGTGAGGACCCGTCTTCAGTCAAGGCAGACGTCAGGGAGTTCAAGTCCCAGTTCCAGACCGTGCATTACTGCTTCGAACCAGGTCCGGCATACCCCGGACTGTGACCAATCCACAACGTATTCAGTCGAAACCCCCTGTCCAATGCGTGCGAAGCGCCCGAACCCTGTCAGCAAGCCTGGCCCTCTTACTTCTGTTACCAGGATGTACAACCCCGCTGGGTGACGGTCAGGAAACCGAAGATATCGACTGCGAGATGAATCCGACCAAGGAGGGATGCTTCGAACCTGTGGTCACAGAGGATGACTGCATGCCGACCCAAGTATTCACCGGGGAATCATGCAGGATTATGCTCAGGCCAGAGAAACTAGATTTCGGAACATCCGAGGCGACTCTGCAGATTGGGACCGAGATGCAGCAACTGACACCCAGCTTCTTGGGGGACGCACCCAGGGAGTGGGCAGTAAATCCTCAGCTACCAGATGGGATAGAAATAGATCTAGAATCAGGTGTAATCTCGGGAACTCCCAACTATGATGAACCATCGAGGCATTATACGATTATCGCATCTAATGCGGCGGGAATTGCCTCTTTCAGGATCCAGATCACGGTACTACCCATTCCAGTCATTTCAGTACAACTCCAGTCGCCTGAAATGAATTGCACAATTGGTGAATCGTGCCACATGGAGACTCCATCTTTTTCGGGAGGAGAGCCAGACCAATGGGTATGCGAACCACCCCTGCCATCAGGACTTACACTCGGACAAGACGGCTCCATATCGGGGGTCCCCGACCAGGTTGGGAGTACAAACCACACCATCACGGGCTCAAACAATGGGGGTTCAGCATACGCCTCTCTGAAAATAACCACCATCCACGCTTCTCCAGACTCCATTGACTACGGGGGAGAATCATTCACCTTCTCAATAGGTCAACCCGTCTCCCTGGCCCCTATCTCCTCAGGAGGGGAAATTACAGAATGGTCAGTCAATCCAGATCTACTTTCGGGACTGTCAATCAGCCAATCGGGGGGGGTGATTTCTGGCATCCCCAGCGTCTTGCAACCGACAACAGAATACACGATAACTGCCGAGAACTCAGGAGGCTCAGTAAGCGTGTCAATCCTAATCGAAGTAATCGACCTGCCCATCTGGGATCTCGAATACACTCAACAATCATTCGACCTCTCTGTCGGAGACGTAGTACCAACAACCTCTCCTTCTTGGGGAGGTGGCAGTCCAACCTCCTGGCATGTCTCCCCCCAACTACCCCCTGGCTTCCAGATGGATCAGGGGACCGGAGAAATCTCGGGCATTGCAACTGATTTGCAGGAATGGTCTACTCACACGATATGGGCCAACAACACAGGAGGGGGGGACTTCACAGAAGTTTCCTTTAGGGTTATCGATCAACCTCCAAATCAGATCGCTTGGGAGAGCCAGGAAATCGCTCTAGCCTCCAATGAGAGCGCAATTATCAATCCATACTACTCCGGCCCTTCAATAGAAAAATGGGAGGTCTCGCCTGCTCTGCCATCGGGTCTTCAACTATCTGAGGATGGAACCATCGAAGGAATCCCGGATTCCAGAACTGACTGGTCTGAATACACCATTTGGGGAAATAACTCCGGTGGATCCTCGTCTAGCAGCATATGGATGGCCGTCCACGACCTCTCAGCTGATCAGGACGATCTTCTCAGGGGAATGGGGCAGACAAACTGGGGAGGTTGGCCATCTCCGATCCTCCCAATAGGGGAGTGGGCATTTCCCGTAGCCTTCTCTGAGGGGGGTTACTCATCGCAGATTCCCGTAATATCTGCCAGCCACGTCGGAAAGGGGAAGATGTTAGGATACGGTCACGAGAGCTGGGTATACGGCAGCGGCGGAGTCGAGGAGACTGCATTCTCCCTCGGGGGCGTGGAGTGGGTATGTGGAAAAAACGCAGATGTCGGACTGGCTTACGGGGCCGGTTTCGAGGGATTCCGGGACGAGTTAGAATCAGAGGGTCACACGGTTCACCTTTCCGTGTCCCCCGACAATCTATCTGGTATCGATTGCCTTCTGGATGAGTTCTGGAACGGCCACGACGACGATGACAATTCAGCGATCGTCTCTTTCCTTCAAGATGGAGGTGGCTTGGTGATGGGAGGACATGCGTGGTATTGGTCATACACGAACACGGACGTCTCCCATAATTATCCCGGAAACAAGATCGCCAAGACCACTGGTCTGTTCGTCTCGAGTGCTTGGGGTTACAACGAGGTCGACATGACCGAATCGCCACACGAGCTTTCAAGGCCCAGAGCCGCGATAGAAGCGATCAGAGCCGATAGGATAGACGGAGAGTCACTCTCCATCGAGGATGCCACGATCGCTGACTCGACCCTCTCGATATGTACAGATGTCGTTTCCCTAGACTTCCACAACTTCTGGTCATCCCTGAGGGAGGTGGTCAACCAGACGGGATGGACGGTTATCGAGTATGGTACATTGTGGGAGGACGTCGGATACGATCTGGGCGAAGACCCCATCGCAGACACCCTCCTCCGTGTGGAGGCTGCCCTGACACAGGGGCTCCCTGCCAACGAACTGCCATCGCACCCAAGCCACGTCGAGTTCCCGGGAGCGGTCCCCCCTGGCTCAGCCCGCATTACCAAGACGGTCTCGATAGACGGCAATCAGAGCGGACTACCCTCCAACTTCGGGTACTCCTCTGCTAGGGCTCACGTCAGGATGACAACAGGAGTATACGCTGCACCGGGCGAGGTCGTCTCGGTAACGGTCCCCAGTCATGTCGTGGATTCCGGGGCCTACATCCTAGTCGGGGCTCATAGCGACAGCCTATGGGGCAAGGATCAGCTCCATCGGCATCCGGATATCGACCGCTGGTGGTTGGTGGATGATGAATTAATGGAGGTGGGAAATGCATTCGGAGGATCCATCTATCTCGCAATAGAGCCAGGTTCGACGCTCGGAACCTTCGAAGTGACTCTATCGAACGCGGTAGAAGCGCCCACCTACGTCCACGGCGACACGGACGTCCAAGACTGGATAGACTTCGCCCGCCACTCCCCTGCTCCGTGGGCTGAGATAGCCAGCGATCAGTTCATCCTTTCAGTACCTAGCCACGAAATCAGAGACCTCGACGATCCCGACGACCTGATGGACTGGTGGGACCAGGCTCTTTCGATGGAGCACGAACTCTACGGCTTCCTACCTTGGCCACGAGTGGAGAGGGCGGTATTCGATGCTCAGATTTCCGCTGGGTGGATGCACTCCGGATACCCGTTCATGGCACACGACCTGAGCGTCCCAGGGGTGGTCAACGTATCCCAAATGTCCGAGGAGGGGGATTGGGGCATGTTCCACGAGCTGGGGCACAACCACCAGTGGATGCCCTCCACCCTCCCGGGAACTACCGAGACCGGATGTAACTTCGCGAGCGTGCATCTAATGGAGGACCTAGTAGGGATCTCAGGGCATGGCGCGATTTCTCCGGAGCAGCGAGATTCTAGGACCAGGTCATACTTCGAAAACGGGGCTAACATATCTGACTGGTCCGTATGGGTCGCACTGGAGACCTTCCTGATGGTCAAGGAGGAGTGGTCATGGTCTGCGATCACAACTGCTCTTTCCGTCTACTACGACCTCCCTGCATCAGAGGTCCCATACACCGGAGAGGAGAAGTTCAATTCATGGGTCCTACACCTGTCTAACTCCACAGGAATGAACCTGGCTCCCTATCACGAGGCTTGGGGGTTCCCCCTCGACCAGTCGACATTCGACTCCTTGGATCACCTGCCCGTGTGGGTGGACGACCCATTGAGGGGTGACTACTTCGAGTACCCCGCTATCCTGAGGGGCCTCCACTCTCCCAGCATATCCGGGACCAACTCGACAAACATCTCGTGGGAGACCTACGATAACGGCACCAACATCACACTGACAGTTTTCTATGGGGAGTCGGATGGCGGTTTGCAGCCATCGGCATGGTCCAATAGCATCGTCCACGGAAGTACGGATGTCGGTTACGACTACATCGAGATAGCCGGCCTCTCATGTTGTGGAACTGACTACTACGCGAGGATAAGGGCGTCTAACGATGCAGGGGAGACATGGTTCGGACCCGTGATGTGGTCGACTGGCTACTCGGACGACTGACTCGCCCTGAGAAGTCCCTCCAAGGAGAACCATGGAATCGTCCTCTCGTGAAGGGCTGCCAGTGGGATCCATATTGCCGTGTGGATTATGGTAACCGCGAATGCAGGTACCAGGGACATCCTGGGTTCTCCCTCCATGGCCAAAGCCACCAGGCCCAGAATCGCGAAGTGAGCCACATAGATACTCAGAGAAAGCCTTCCCGCCGGTTCTAGGAATGAAAGCCTACTACCCATCAACGGATTTCCTCCAGAAACTTCTCTTCCCTCGAGCAACCTCATCAAAAGCGCGACTACAGTCGCTGAAACTATCAGGAATGGCATACTAGCGGGGAAGAAGGTAAGGACAGCATCTCCAGAGGTTAGAGCCCATTCCACATCCTCGATTACGGATATCACGATTGTAGCCGACGTGGCAATGATTCCCAGAACTATGCCCCTCTCCCTGATTCTGGCCTCATGGGTGAGGTCGTGGAGAAATGTGCCAAGTATTACGAAGAACATCCAAGGAAAAACTGGGTATGTCCCATTCCAGAGAAGCCTGGCAAACCAATCCTCTACACTATCAGCATCGACCCGCTCGAACCAGCTTAGGCCCTGCCCTGCGTTCCCCCCAAGTATCAGGGGTGACGCACACAGAGTTAGCATCACCAGAGATCTAAGGAACTTACTGGTTCTGACAAATAATGGACATATCGCGGCTGAGATAGCCAACAGAGTGAGCACTCCTGGAGTGTGCCACTCGAACCTCCCGCCTCTGTCAACATTAAGGAGAACATTGACAGAGAGCTGGCAAAGGCATAGCAGGGCAACTCTAGGAATAATCCACCTTGCCCATTGGTACGAGGTGTGTCCCTCTTCGGCTCTTCTGGACGCGCTCTTGTACATTCCCCACCCGGAAATGGTGACGAACAGAGGTGCGGCCATCCCTCCAAAAGCAGCGGCGACGAAAGCCGCTGGGTGACCCACCGTTATCCCTTGAGGGGGGACTATAGCAGCCGTGTGGACCTCTACCATGCAGAGAACTGCAATCGCCCTAATCCTGTCTATGTGGCCTAGCCTCAGAACATCCCCTCGTACATCCTACTTCGGGGGGTATGGTTCAATGCTTCTGCGTGTGTAAGATAACTAGGATGTCAATCTTCTTCTAGGCTCATCATCGATCTTGCCCCGACTCCAATCGAGGCTATCGATGCCACATACAACGCTGCTATCGCCATGTGTACATAGCTTAGCGGTGCTCCGGCTTCCCCTCCGAAGTTCGTCCAACCAAACATGCCCATATTGTCGGTTACTTGGGCCCTGTAAGTTGCTGCATCATCGTCACTTATTTCGTTGAAAACGTGTATCTCGAAAACCGGCATCGATTCAGTACTGTTTTCAGATAGATCTGGATTAAGGTTGCCAGGGCCGCGGGTATCCAAGTGGAAGGTTACCTTCACTTTCCCGTACATGATCGCAGTTGTAATCGGTTCGACCTTCAGGTCTATGTCCGCGGCAAGGTAGACGGGAAGGGCTCCTGGCAATACATCAACGTAGGATCCCGCACCAAGCAACTTTCCTTGTATCTGGGAATTAGATGGATCCAATTGTACCTTGTGCTCGACCATATCGATTCCTTTGTACTCGCTTTCGCTACCAACTTCAGATGTAGCTATCGCATACCCTGCGACGTTGAAGTTGAATGGGTCATTGGGGGACGCCAGAGACCCAACAGTCCCCATCAATGAGGTGACATCATTACCCGCATGGGAAGATAATAATCCATTTGCACCGGATTCCCTGTGGGGCGCTCTCCAGGTGAGGTGTTCGGTCATACCGTAAACCTGACCATCCTCGCAGGGTATGTCATACCCCATGAAATCCCCATTTGAGTCATAATCATAGTCACAAAGGCCGTTTCCGTCGGAGTTAATGTACCCCTGGGCCATCCTCTGACCCATGGTTTCTCCCTTTGTGCTCATCTTGTACACCGAGTAGTCTCCTGTGCTGATTCCCCCCGATCCGTAATAGGTTGCATTTGTCTCTAGGCTGGTCCAAGGGAAGATTCCGAAGAAATCACTTACAGCATCGTTCCAACCGTATAACCAACTGCTAATGGGCATGGAGTAATATGGTGTGTTTCCAGTTACGAAGTTTAGGAGGACGGGCATCACAGTGTCGAAGTAGAAATTTGACACCCAATCCCTCAAGGCTGCTGCCTCTTGAATTCTGATTCCGTAAAGATTTGCCACGTAACCGTCATCCCACGTGTGTTGCACACCCTCGGAATCCGGTAATGTCATCCCAGAGAGTTCGCCGTACATGAACAGGCCGCTGAATGAAGTCTTAAGTCCGATTTCTGGATCGTTGAGGATGAAATCAGATTTTTCCATCGATAGGCCCGAATCTCCAACAAAACTGCCCCTGTTGAGTCCTATGGGGATGTAGATTCCACCCAGTGGGTCATAATCGCCGAACGCTGTCAGCCACCATTGGTCGGAAACCATCGTGCCGTTTCCTCCCGCGAGAATTAGCTCGAATTCAGTAGGCGATCCAGTAAGGCCGAGGCCCACCCAGGGCTCAACATAATTTGCGAGGCTTGAAATCTTGAGCAGATCTAGGTTGTAGGTCGTCATTGCTCCGAAGAAGTCAGAACTCTGAAGTGGCAGGAGGAGCCCCACGACCATCCCTGGCAGCGGAATCCCACCGACCTCGAATGACGTTAGAAGGCCAACGCTATCGTTGAACAGGAGATTTTCCAGAGTCCCTGGGTCTTGTATTAGCAACCCGCTGACTGCGTTTAACCTCTCCTTGAGTTGAGGTGTTTGTGGGCTTATCTCTGCACCGCCTCCATGCCCCACGAATTTCGGGACTACCATGGAATAGATTGCAGCGTCTATTTGGAGGAATTGGGCATTGTCCTTGAAACCGAGGAGATGTGCCCTAGAGGTAGAGTTCCCAATGCACTCAGTAAATGGGGCTTCGTCCATACTCAAGCAGGGAGCGCCAAGGCCTGCAACCAAAACAGGGCCAATGTCACAAGTTATTCCGATGCAGTTTCCATGGCCGTCATTGGCGTTATAGAATATACCCTTTATTTCCTCGGTGGTGATATTTCCAATTTCTAGCGGGTGGTCGTACAGTTCGTCTATACCTAGTGATTGGTAGGTACTAACGATTAGGCCTTCCTCAGCGGACATATCGCCGAATCTGCCCCCGCCAGATGCAGCAGCAATGTCTGCAACTTCGTCTGATGCCCATATGCTGGGAGCCCTGTTGGATAAATCGAACTCAATCATCTGGGCCGCGAACATCGCCTTGGCGAAGATCTCGCCGTATTCTATGCCCTGTCCCATGCCAGCGATTCTTTGAGTGTTCCAGAGGATGTTTATTTGATTGACTACTGTATCTCCTGAAACGGATTCCTCCCCCTCCCAAGTGCAATCCCCACACCATTCGAAGGTCTCGTATCCTGAATATGTGATTGAACCTTCCTCGTAGTCATATTCTAAGACTTCTCTTGTCGTGTTTTCGTAGTAAATAAAGGGACCAACTCTCTCGTAGGAGGGTTCCGCTGTCCCAGCGAGTACCTCATCCAGATTCGAAACTGAGTTCGCAAAGTACGCTTTGGTTCCTGAGGAATTAATCCAATCGTCGTCGAAATCGGCGGTGTAATCCCGATTACCATCATCGTCTAAACCATCGTAACCGTCGTTTACCGTTTCTTCCACTGAATCCTTGATTACTCCGTCCAGGACCCCAGAGGCTCCGACTCCCACGTTCATCAATAGGAGAATTACTCCAACACTCAATGCAATATTCCCGTTGTTTGCCATAGTTTCACTCGGCCCGCCGAAAAGGAACACAGGCATAAAGCATTACACTAGGTTTAGTTTCGAACACCTGCTTCCTTCTGATTTACTAACATCGCATAGACAAGGTTCATTTCGACATTCGCGGACGATAACCTCAGGGGACCCGTAGCTCAGTTGGTTAGAGCGCTCGGCTCATAACCGAGTGGTCATCGGTTCAAATCCGGTCGGGTCCACCATCAATTGCGACCCCAGATAATGACGCATTTCGCGCCCGTCCCGGGCGAAGCCTCAAATATGGTTTGAGCAGAGGATTTTGTGATGAGTGCATCGATTAGAGTTCCATTGATGATTATGGTCGTCTATTTCCTTAGTCTCTGGTCAGGAGTAGCAGCAGTCCAAGCCCAGACCTCGCCTGATGTTTCTCTTACCTGTGACCAACCAGCCCCGATCGAGGTTTATCCTGGGGCTTTGAGGTCCACAATCATATACTGCACGCTCACAAACCCGACCACTTTCTCGGAGAAGGTCGATCTAACGTATCAACAGGGAATCATCTCAGTAGCGGGTCCTGGCTCAGCAACAGTACCCCCAGGGGACACATCCTTCCAAGTTGCTGCTAGGGCAGACCTGAGGCAACCGGAAGGCCAGCAAGTGGTAACGATAACCGCTACTGTGACCCAGTGGAATGGAGCTCCTGTTACTGCAGCTACCTCTCCAACAGAAGCCAAGGTGATGACCGTATTCAAGCAATTCAGCAGACTAAGAGTAGGAGCCGAATTGGCTTTCATCCAACTCAGGCCTAAGGTCGACTACACTTTAGTCTTCGATGTTTACAACGATGGAAACGCTAGGGACAAATTCAACGTTGAGATCCAGAATTACGACGAGATGATTGACGAGGGCTTCCAACTCAGTTTACCGCTGATTTCTCAGGAGATAGACTCCCTTGCTCCACCGGAGAAGTTCAGGGTGCAGATGAGGACGCCCAAGAACCAAGGATGGACTGACAAGTACTTCTCGTTACAGTTCAAGGCCACTTCCGAGTACTCGGTCAGATCCGAAGGCGTCCCCAACTATCAGATTCAGGTTATGACCATCTACATCAGAGGCGTGTACCTGCCAGGATTCGAACTTGTGGGGACTGCAATGATGGCGGCACTGGCAGGTGCGGCCATCGGCAGAAAGAACAGAGATAACCGGATTTCCGTGGATGAAGACGGGAAGGTCATCCCGGTGGACAACCGTCTTTTCTAGATACGCCCTTCCAAGAGCCATCAGGCAACGGATTGATAACCACCACTATGGCTAGAATGTAAGAGGGAGAATGCATGAGTGAAGGTGGACTGCTAGAGAAGGCGGCTGAGCAGAACCCCAGCCAAACGGTTCTTTTAGCAGAGCATCACACTCCACAGACAAGCACCGTTGGAGTGGGAGAGGCCCTCAAGACAGTTGCGCTGTTCGGGATTATTCCTGTCCTAATAGCACGAATTCTACTGGTCTATCTCCCTGGAGATGAACTAATTATCCCCATAATTGGGACTTCTTTGGTCATGGTCGTAGTGTTCCTGTCGTCCCTAGCCGTAGTTTTGTGGAGATTGGGTGTATTCTCCATTTCCAGTTCCGGTTTTTCCCTATCAGGAACCAGCGCTGCCGCATCCTCAGTAGTCGCAATCTCCTACATAATGATGCTAATTTTTCCGCTGATTTTAGGTGCCTTGCTAGAGGGCGAACTTTCGGTTGGGCAGGTTGAGTACAGCGAGGATGGCGAGTCAATCACCATCAAGGTCCTCCAGAACACTATCTCAGACAAGGACATGGAGGCTTCCATAATCATATTTCAGGCTGGGCAGCAAGTATGGTCCTCTACTGCAAACTTCTCCATAGACAGTGGAAAGGGAGAGGGCGAGATCACCATATTAGTCGACGATTTCTATTCCACTAATGCTCTTCCAGACTCCCCTTACACAATGGAACTGACCATAGATGGGGATAGTTCAACCAGAGATTTAACCTACAGCCAGATTACTTGGGATACAACCCAGTGGACCGGAGCAGATGCCCTCTCAAGGGATATTACAGGCGTTGAAGGCCTGGCATCTGGAGTTGTAAAGGAGGATCCAGATCGGTGCAGTGGCGATGCAGATAACTGTCTGGTTGGAGTAGTCATGTCAGCTTGGTCCGGACTTGACACCGGTGCAGATAAGCCCGCAAGGATGCCTTTCGCCGACTACACTGTAGAGGCCGTTCTCATGGAGGGGAATGACGTGGCGATAGCCTATCCTACAATCTCGGTGAGCAACACAGAAGCATCATGGGACTCCGAAGGAGGGATTTTTGGAACTGGATCAGGAACTTGGGGGGAATACGGATCAGAATTCGCGATGGAAGGATCTGTCTTTGATGCAACCTTCGGAAAGTACGTACCTCGTGACGAATTCGATTCCGCTGGTGACTATGGTTGCTACTCGTTCACAGTAACCGTCACACAAGGGGAATCGCAGATATCCGACACCTCGTACTACGATTACAGTACCAGCAATTCGAACGACATATGGGAAGCTGTGTCAGTTTGCTAGACTCAGTCATTTATGCTGGAGAGGAAATCTCTCATCCTGTCCGTTTTCGGATTATCTATTATGGATGATTCACCCTCCTCTGCAATAAGGCCCTGATCCATGTATATCACACGATCAGCAACGTCTCTGGCGAATCCTATCTCATGGGTGACCACTACCATGGTCATCCCTTCCTCAGCCAAACCCTGTATGGTCTCAAGAACGGAACCGATTAGTTCTGGGTCTAGGGCACTGGTGGGCTCGTCAAAGAGCATGACCTCTGGCTTCATCGCAAGTGCCCTTGCGATAGCCACCCTCTGCTTCTGGCCACCAGATAGGTTTCCGGGATAGGCATCAACCCTATCGAGCATATCGACCCTCTCAAGAACACTGCTGGCATGGACGATAGCGTCCTCCTTGCTCATCCCCCTTACATGAATTAGCCCAAGAGAAACATTGTCTATCACCCTCAAGTGAGAGAACAACTCGAAAGATTGGAAGACCATACCGATCCTAGAACGAACACCATTAACATCAGCAGCAGGGGTGTTGATTCTTTCTCCCTTCAAACTCACGATGCCTTGGGTGGGTTCGATCAGACGGTTGATACATCTAAGGACGGTAGATTTGCCACTTCCAGATGAGCCAATAATAGCCAATGACTCCCCTTCCTGTACTTCGAACGAGACTCCTCTGACCGCATGTACCCCTCCAACATACGTCTTCTCCATTTCTTCAACGCTGAGGATAATCTCTGACAATCAAGCACCTCCCGATATCCCTAAACCAGGAATCCTAGTTCTTTCCTCAAGGTACCTGAGGAAGAGTGCTAGGGTCCATGTAATCAGGAAGTATGATATCAGCACCATGCCCCAAGTCCAGAAAACCTGGAAAGTAGTGGCGACAATTAACTTCCCCTGCCTTGTGATTTCAGCATAACCGATAATCATAGCTAGTGAAGAGTTCAGAACTAGGTTGACCATCTCGTTACCCAGAGGGGGTATGCAGATCCTGACAGCTTGGGGCATTACTACCAGCCTCATCGATTGCATGTAATTTAGCCCAATACTTCTACCAGCTTCCATCTGCCCCGAGGGGATTGCAGCGATAGCCCCTCTGATGGTCTCGCATTGGTATGCGCCCGAGTTCAAACCAAGAGCGAAAATCGCGCTGATGTATGCCCTATCCTCGAGAATCCCCCCAATCGGCCTACCATAGGCCAGCGATTCGGGATTCGTCTCGTATACAACGAAAATATCGGTGATGAAGTTGGAGTTGCCATTTAGGTATTCGAAGTCGAACAACATTAGCCCGGGGTCCTGCAATCTTCTCCCAAGCTCGAATCCGAAGTGTATGAACATGAACTGAACGAGCAATGGTGTGTTTCTGAAAATGTCCGTGTATACCGTTGCAATCGTGTTCAATGGCCTGATGCTCCACGGATCGAGAGTGAAACTCACGTTGCTGAACTCAATTTCTCGTATGGAGAAGTCTCCATTGCATGAGAAAAATATGCTCCCCAATACGGCAATTCCAAGGCCCAGTAGAATCCAGAAAATTGCCCTAGGAGCCCCGATAGGAGAGTAGATGTGTTCCCAACCATCTAGGTTTAGGTCACTAATCTCGTTGAGATTATCGAGAATTCGATAAATCCCGATAAATATCAGAATTATCCCGATTGTACGAATAGCGATAATGTTCAGTGGCTCACTGGCTGCAATTTGCAAGGACCTACCTCTACAGTAACCTAATGCGCCGCTGAAAGGATTGCCCAGATTCAATTTTCTACCAAATCCAGTTGAGTTTATCGCTGAGATGGGAATTTGGAAAGCAAACCATAATGGCGAAACTACGAACATCAATAGAATCTGGAATCTATTGGTCTGAGCGACATTCTTGAGTGTAGTTGGGGATGTCTTTAACATTGAAAGGACTATTCCTAGGGAGAAACCCATTAGAATTCCAAAAATCACGATTTTAGCAGTCGCTACGAGTCCGTCCATCAATCTCTCTTTCGAGTAGTCGACGAATTGTCCGAAATCGTTGAAGTCAATCACCTCGAACCCGACGAACTCCTCTGATCCTGCGTTCTCTGTCCTGAGTACAACCCCTCCATCCCCCACGACAACCCCTCTGAAACCATCCAGCATAGCAAATCCATTGAACACCGTCTCATTCGAGACTGGAATCATCTGCTGAGAGACTATATTCCCCCCGTCCAGACTGAGGGAGATGTAGCCTCCTGGACCATGTAGAATGAACTTAAATTGTCCAAGAACCTTCATACCAGATACTTCGAAGTCCAGATTCGAACCTCCAGATTCGAACTCATCCCCACCTCCCGGGGGGTATTCTCTTTCGATATCCACTGTACTCCAGACGAATCCTACGGGAACATTTCCTTCTCTTGACGACTTCAGAATGTGCCCTTCTTCTGAAATCGCGTATGCCCTAATCGTACTGAAGTATTCAACATCGATAATTGCCATCGTTGAAACCTCGCTAGGCGCATCTCTATACTCCCAGCTACTACCTCCGTCGGAGGTTGCAATTATTGCCCCGCTCTCTCCAGAAATAATTCCGTTTTCTGAATCCAAAAATGATACACTGAGATAATTTCCCCCCTCTCCTTCGATTACTGAGTCGCATTCAGTGTCCCATTCCACTGTCATTGTGCAAGTCCAGACTTTATTTCGCTCTATGACAACAAAACTATCATTCGCAGTGAGGGCAACGTCCTTGATATCGCCAAATATATCAGAACTTATATCCACCCAGAGGCCTTCTTTCATCAGTAGGACAGTACCGCTATTTCCTGCTACGATTATTGATTCGTAACTAGAATCAGAAGAGGTTAGATCATGGCTAACTGACAATCCAGATTCAGACCAAGTTCTTCCTTCATCGATACTCCGGATCATTGTTCCTCCAGATCCGAATACCCAAATCTCGCCTCCTAGATACTCTGCGGTATACAGATTCTCCTCAGTCCCGCTGTCGACTACTTCCCACCCACTTCTGACCTCTTGAGCAGAAACTTCTCCAAATGAGAAAAGAAGGGCAATTAGTACGAGTGGGATTAGTAAATCTGCACTACGCTTGCCCGTAGGGCCACTCCAGAGAGACGCTTCCGATGTCACAATACCCGCCCTCTCGCTGGGCTGTAAGGATTTAGTCTAGTCTACTAGGAAAAATTTGACACAGAGACTCAATGGGCAATGTTGATGTCCGAACTTTGTTCGGGTTGGACCATGACGGAATTATTGTACAGTGGCAAGGTAAAACAGGTTTGGAGCACGGATGATCCTGATATCATCGAGTTCAGGTACACGGATCAGATTTCAGTCTTCGACCAAGTCATTCCTAGTTTGATTCCGAGGAAGGGAGAGTCATTGAATAGGGCATCTTGTCATTGGTTCGGTCTGATTGAGGATGAAGGAATTTGCAAGACTCACGTCATAGAGATGAATGCCCCAGACAGAGTTCTGGCGAGACGTTTTGATGTGATCAGAGAACCTGGTGCCATTCCCAGAGATGCAGAGAACTTCTTCGTCCCACTAGAAGTAATCTGTCGTCATTATCTGGCAGGTACCGCATGGAGAAGATACCAGAGAGGAGAAGTAAAGTCTGAGGACTTCGGATTCGAAGCAGGAGAGGTGCTTGATGAGGGAGTCCGGCTTCCAGAGCCGTTCCTGGAAGTCTCCACTAAATTCGAAAAGTTCGATAGGAATCTGGATAGGGAGGAGGCATTGGAGATATCAAATTTGGATCCAGCAGAGCTTGACGCAATCCTAGCGATTGTCCTAGAGGTGGATTCGGTAATCGATAGAGAGACATCTAAGAGAGGACTTATCCATGTTGACGGTAAGAAGGAATTTGCTCTAGGAGAAGGTCGAGAGCCTATTCTGATAGACTCCTTTGGAACTCTCGATGAAGATCGATGGTGGGACGCCGATGCATATGAGGATGGAGAGATAGTACAGCTATCCAAGGAGTCTGTCAGAAAACACTACATCGAATCGGGGCACCATTCGGCACTATACGAAGCAAGACAATCTGGATCGCCCGAACCACCCATCCCCCCTCTGCCAGATAGCATCATTGCCAGTACGGCTGAACTATACGCTAGTATGTTCCAGCGGCTTACTGGAGAGGCTCTTTGATGGGGACACATGAGTACGAGGAAGACCCTAGAAACGAGGATGTACTGATATCTGTTAATGGGGAACTATTCCCAAGGAAAGAAGCGAAGGTTTCGGTTTTCGACTCTGGATTCCTTTTGGGAGATGGCGTCTGGGAATCATTCAGGCTCCATAATGGGAAACTTGTGTTCGTCAAAGAACATTTGGACAGGCTTTTCCACGGAGCATCGGAAATTTCCCTTGACCCCGGGAGGTCTAGGGACGAGATTATGTCGGAGATACACAGGGTTATTTCGGCTAACGAAATGAATAACAATGTCCACCTCAGGTTGATTGTCTCAAGGGGCCTCAAACCAACTCCATACCAAGCACCTTGGGTAATTTCTTCTAAACCTACAATCGTCATTATCCCAGAGTTCAAGAAGGCCAATGAGAAAAGGTCAATTGATGGAATTAGGCTTGTCTCCGTAGATATCAGAAGAAGCGGCCCAGAGGTTCAGAATCCTAGGATTAACAGCCTCTCCAAGCACAACTGCATTGCGGCTTGTATCGAGGCTCACAACAAAGGGGGAGAGGAGGGTTTGATGCTGGATCCACACGGGTTTGTATCAACCTGTAACTCGACTCACTTCTTCATGGTAAGGGATGGCGTAGTTTGGACCTCAACGGGGGAATACTGCTTAGATGGGATTACCAGGCGCAAGGTCCTGGAAATTTGCGATTCTCACGAAATCCCGTACACTCTGGGTAACTTCACATTTGAGGACGTACATTTGGCAGACGAGGCTTTTGTGACCGGGACATTCGCAGGTTTAACTCCCGTAATTTCTTTTGATGGTACTATGATTGGACAAGGATCAAGGGGAAGGATATGCGAAAGGATTCAACAACTGTATCAAGAACTCGTAATGAGGTAACTCGCTTGGATAGAACTAGGATCGCGATGTGGTCTGGGCCCCGCAATATCTCAACTGCACTAATGTACTCATTCGAGAATAGAAAAGACTGCCATGCAACCGATGAACCTCTCTATGCATCATTCCTCCTAAACAGCGGGACTCCCCATCCCGGAGCGGAAGAGGTAATTGAAAAAAATGAGACCGATGTGGAGAAGATAATCACGACACTCACTGGCCCCATTCCCGATGAAAAGCAAATTTGGTACCAGAAGCACATGTGTCACCACCTGCCCGAGGATTCTGACATATCTTGGATTGATGACTTCAATAACTGCTTCTTGATCAGGAACCCCCGGGACGTTCTTCTATCCCTTTCCAAGATTGCCGATTATATTGATCTGTTATCGACAGGTCTTCCACAGCAACTAACAATCTTCAGGCATGTAATGAAGAGTTCCGGGAAAATACCTCCTGTTATCGATTCGGAAGACGTCTTGGAAGATCCCGAATCAACTCTCTCAGCGCTGTGCGATTCTATTGGAATTCCATTCTCCAATAGAATGCTATCTTGGGATCCAGGACCAAGGAGTTGTGACGGATTATGGGGTAAATACTGGTATGATTCGGTATGGAAATCCTCAGGTTTTTTCCCGCCATCTGCAAAGGAAGGTGAGTTGAGCGAACACCTGCGTTCAGTCCTGGAAGAATCAACAATCATCTATCAAGAGCTCAGAGAGATGCGCATTAGGACCTAAGAATGCCTCCTCATCAGAATCCCGCATTTCCTTTTGACAGCCGCTCTGAGAAATACAAGAAGATGCCTGAATGCATCCTGCACTCCTCCATCTAGCGGCTCATCAGATCTGACTGACCAAGCTCCTTTCTCAATCTCCCTCCTAATTTTGGCGATATCTTCTCCATCAAGCCAGCCGAGCATCTCGATCCCTGTGGAGCCCTCATTGAATCCAGAATGTCCGAGTGAATCTTCATTCAGGCCCCTGCATAGCTTCTCCAATAGGCGGTGAAGATCAGACCCTTCTCCCTCTTTCGTGTAGCGGAGGAGATACTCTATAGCATTGCCATCATCACTGGGGAACCTCCCTAGCCTCTCTCTTGAGTGGCCTCCATCGAGGGATCGGGGGACGCTCCAGTCTTCTTGCCAGTCGAGAACAGAGATGAAAAGCAGTGTTGCTTTGTCAATCGGGGAGTCTTCCCCCTCCTTTAGGCCCGCCACCTCTCCTATTCCTGCTGCTGCGAGTAATAACTCTCCATGATCCCCAGACATGGATGAGATGATTCCGTTTACCATCGAATCAGGACTGTTCCTTATGGGATCGAAAGTATGGAAGGAAGAAGGCGGAATGTAACTCCCCATGGTACACACTGTTGCCTATCTGTCAAGAAGCCTTCTGAGCCTCTCGTCGTACTCGTCCCCCTCTTCTGTTTTGCTCTGAACGACTTCTACCTCGTCATCATCATTTGATTCGGGCTCTACAACTCCTTCGGGCTCATTTTCCTCAATCAAGGGCGCGGATCGCTTCTCAGCAATCTTCTCGTCTATTGCGGCCTGGGCCATCTGCATCATCCTCTCAGACTCCCGGCGGTTGCTCAATATCCAAGACAAACCTAGGTAAGTGCCAACTACAAGAATAGCAGCAAGGAGTCCCGTCCCCAGCTCGTCGACTCTGTCCTCTAGGGAAGAGCCTCCACTGAGTACTATTGTTTTCTGATCATCACTTGGATCTGAATCGATATCCCATGGGAATGAGCAGCGAATGGTTATGACAAGTTCTGTTGAGTCCTCTACATCGGGCCGATCGAATTTGGGAGCGGGCACGAAGGCCTGGGTCATATCGACAATATGCTCAGAATAGTGGCTCCCAGAACTTCCTTCAGCACTAAGGGAGATTATACAATCTGCATCGGATAGTAGATTTTCGTTGAGTCTCTTTGTAGGGACGCTGACCTGCTGCCCTGCACCCTCTCCGACCAATTCAACTGCTCCGATTCCCACGTTCCAGTCGTTCCTCCTAACATCAAACTCTCTCTCAAAATCTCCAATCAACACTCCCTTCTCGTTTAGAATCCTGATTACCACGCTCCTTTCCCCTGGTAGGGGTTTCCATTCGGATCCACTCAGGTTTATGTCCTGAGCAGACTCATTTGACTCGAGACTACCGTAGAAGTAATCTAGGACAGAACCCTCATCCGAAATCAGTAGTATCTGGAAATCAAAGCCCATGGTTCCGTTCCCTACAGAGCACGTAGCCCCGATGTCGTCGAAATCCCCTGTTATGGAACATAAGACCACTCTGGATTCGGAATACTCTGAGGATAGGAAATAACCCAGTTCCTCCCCTTCTATGGACAGCGTTCCATTGGTTGACTCATCAATTGGCAGCAACCAACCCATCTCGCTCCACTCTAGTCTATTGCCACCGTCAAGAACTTCGGTACTTTCGAAAGTTCCATGGATGTTTATGATGGCGTCATCCCCCCTCTGAGCAAATATGTAGGGCGAGCTAGCCCAGGAGAACTCGGAATAGTGTACCTCAAGCACGATTTCTCTTTCATTACCACTCGCATCTTCTGCTACTATCCTAACTGTCTCGGAGGGTCCAGTCCAACCTTCTTGAGGAACCAGATTAACTGGAATCCCTCTTTGTTCCCCCAGTGCGAGTACAATTTGCGTACTCTCACTAGCATCCCATCCATCTGGGACTCCTTCTATGCGGAAGTCGATGGTCGTAGGTGAATTTCCTGTGTTTGATACCATAACGGGAGGTCGACCCCCATGACTGGAAACCGCCCAAGAACCATGAGACTCGATAGAGAAGTTCTGGACCGCAGATACTCTAAGTGGCATGGTAATCTCTGTCAAACCAGCAGAATCGCCATCTCTAACTCTCACATGTAACTCCACAGATCTTCCAGGGCTAGCGGTTTTTGATGGTGTTACGTTGATTTCCAGAGTTGTAGAATCTCCTGGAACCACTTCGGGAAGTTGGGGTAAATCTTCGATTAGCCATCCTTTTTGTCCGGTGATGTAAGTTGAAACGAATGGTGTGCTAGGATTGTTCCCCATCTGCATAATCTCTAATTGGATGGTAGATCCCCCGGAATCTATCTCCAAATCAGATATTGAAGAAGACACCCCCCAACCCGGAACTCTGGTAACCTCGACCATGAAATGGAACTCCAAAATCGCCTCATCTCTAGCCATACCAGTAACATCTACTCTCATAATAGAGCCATTCCACGAATCCTCGGGTGCCTCAAGATGTATTTCCAGAGATACAGATTCGTTAACTTCCACTCCCTCAATCGAGCTCCCGTTGGCAATCCATCCTTCTGATGAATCCGAACCCAACGGGAAAATCTGAGTGCCCAAATCTAGAGATATGTCATCAACTAGGTTCCCTGTGTTTGTTGCATTAATCGATATAGCCCTCTCTTCTCCGGGTTCTAGGAATATTCTCGTTCCGTTGATATCTTCTCCGTCACGAATCAAGTCGAAGCCCCACCTATGGTCTTGCCTTACTTCGAAAACAATCACCTCATGGGAGTTAACTGACATGTTCCCCTGTGAAGTCATGGTGAAAGATACCGCAATTGGCACCCTAGCGGGGGTGCTCTCTGGCAGCGTGACGCTAAGTGGGACGGTTCTAAGACTCCCTGCTCCGAGGAGAACTGGGTTGCTGGAAAATGATACAATAATACCAGGGTCAGAAGTCATATTCTCGTCGAGTAAGATTTCGTGAGAAAGGATGTATGAGTCATCTCCGTTACCCAGATTTTCGAGCTTCAGCACCACTAGGTTGGACTCTTCCACCTCAACGACGTAAGGTTGCATTGTAGGGGAGTTGACATCCATTCCCGCCCTATGGATTTGCAATACCTCTATGGAAATAGACAATGGCGACTCAGACACTCCCGAACCATCGTCTTCGAAGAGATGGAAAGACGGCCTGGCATCATCTGGAAGGTCCAATGTGAGTGAACCAATTGCCCTGGTCCCGGAATCTCCGGTGATAGATATTACGTCGCCCGAGACCGATACTTGCCCGGACCCGCTCCAATCCCACCCTTGGATTGACATTCCGGAATCGGATAAAGACCAATTCATGCCCCCAACTCCCTCTGGGATGTCGGCTGAGATTTCCCAGGTTAGCCCTTGTTCAGGTACCGATCTTATGTGGCTGGGATTCATTACTGATCTGGAAGAGATAAATTCCAACTGAACTTGACTGCACTCCTGCTCTTCCCCCGATCCAACACACATGCTCAGAGGGGTGGTTACGGACTCTCCGGGTGCTGTTCCGGATGGTACTGGGAGTCTGGCAGTCACCTCCCTCTCCTCTCCCGGGCCGAGAGTCAGGGCACTTATCTCATATCCAGAGGAATCGAAAATTCTCAGATCTGAGCCCCATTCGGTTCCGTCCCAGGATATGGCGATCTGATTCTCCTCAGCGTTCCCGACATTCTCTATCAGTAACCACGCCCTGGCATCTTCTGATACAAGTCCAAAACCAGTACTCTGTGTAGTCCCGTCTGGACCTCTTATCGATAGGCCTCTGGTTCTGTTAGCCTCTATTGGGAGATTTGCATAAATCTCCTCTTCGCCTCCATCACGCGTAAGGGTTAGTCCTAGGAAACCTGCATCTGAACCCAGTGCTTCCGAGGGGGCGATAATTCTCAGCGAGGGGGTCCAGACCTGTCCGACACCAATTTCGATAGAACGAATCCCGCCAGGTGTTTCGTCTTCCCAAGTCCATCCATTAGGTAACGAGGTACTATCAACATCAAGCGTCCAAGTCCCCGCCAACCTTCCCGTCGACCGGACTCCGAATCGCGCATCTCTATCCCCTCCCGGATCGACTCTGATTGGTTCGGTGGGAATCTCGAAAGTCGCATTGAATGTTGGGATTATCGAAAGAGTCCTAACCTGTTTGTCGTTGTCGAACCTTGTTTGACTCAAGTTACGATATTGGTCAACAATCAATTCGAAGGTATGCTCGCCAAGATCACCGCTCCACTCTACATTGAAGGAGGCGAATGAACCTGAACCTGTTGGATCTACTGGATTTAGAACTTCAATGCCCTCTCCGCCAATCTTTTCTCCATTGGCAAATATTGCAACATCCACTACCTCTTCAGTATCTGCAGTTCCAGCATTTTCGATGTAAACAGTGACAGTTACTTCTTCACCGGGATCGGGAGAACTGGGATTGAACTCTATCCCCCTTCCATCGGTTATCGGCCTAACGTCGGGCATTGCCATAGATACTACCATGCTGCCCAATACAATGTCCGCCGTGGCATCGCCATCTACATCGGCGATGGCAGGAGAGGACCATGTCCTGTGCGACAACTCGACATCATCTGACCATTCAGAATTAATACCCGCTGAAGAACCACTTGATCCATCGAATGCCCAAAGCGATCTGCCATAAGAGACTAGGAGCTCTGGCTCGTCTTCTAAATCTATATTCATCCAAATAGGGGCCGCAACTGCAATCTCGTCATTGGGATTGCCGCTGCTTTGCTCTAGGTCCTGAACCCACTCCTGATTTGGCACAGTCCCGCCTACGTCATGACACCCTGCTGCACCTTGTCTATCTGTTGTAGTCTGCCACCATGTGTTCCAACACACTCTGTCATGCATCCCATCTCCATCTGTGTCAATAGCCGTAGGGGGGGCATCGGCAAATCCATTTGATGCCTCGAATTCCCATAATTGCGACCCATCTGAAATTTCTATTCCTCTGAATTCAGCTCCATCTACAGCACTTGAACCATCTGCGTCACTGGGTATTGTGATTATAATCTCAGGATCGGAATCAGAGTCAAGATTAGCTATGATGGGGCCTGGCAATCTTACATGAGGTGAATTTGTATCCCCATCCAGGTTGTTCAATGATAAACCGCCTTGCCAAATCGAACTACCGGTTTCAGAGTCTATCTTCCAAACCCACATCCCTCCATTGTTCGCCTCGATGGTCGTCAGTAGAACATATCCGGTGTCATCATCAACCTGTGCGAAGGCGGGGTCAGATGGGTGGCTTCCTTTAGTTAGAGAAACTTGCCATAGAGTGTTCGGTGATCCGCTGGTTTGCAACGGTAGAGCGAGTACTACGGGATCCTCGGATATCTCGTCTAGAGCAGCGATTACCAATTCCGCATTACCGTCAAGGTCTAGATCAGCAAGAAGGGGCTGGGTTGTCGGCTTGTGGCCCCCTAAAATTCCACTTGTATACGGTCCTTCTTCACTGCTAATCATCAAAGACTCGTCACTCCAGGTCCAAAGCAGGTCTTCTGAGTGGCCCGAGTGATCCCATCCAGTTACCGAGCAGAACATTCTAGGGGACCAGACATCCACATACAACGATCCCCCTGCATCATAAGCTACTACTATCTCAGGACTACCGTCTTCATCGATGTCTACCACGACTGGGGAAGCCTTGACTTTCTCAGTTACTCCAAGATCTACCTGCCAAGCTAGTTCGGCGTCCTCTCCTTCTATCAGTCTTAGCATGCTGTGCTCGGATCCAGAAACGTCTACGCTTTGAACTAAAATGGTGAACAGCGATCTGCCTCCGCACCTCTCCTCCGCACCTGGACCAATCTCTATTGAACCACTCATTTCTGCAATTGGAGTAGCCAGTGAGTCTGTACCGATTGAGTATGAACCAAATTCCCAGTTAATCGCTGGCTTAACCACTGACATAAGTGAACTGGAATTAATGGGATCTCCATATCCGGCACCGCCATCTGGGGAATGATTCGGGACATCCGCTATCCTAGTTGCTGTTCTACCCGACTGAGGCCAGGGCTGGCCTCCATCTATCCAGGTCGAATCCAACTCTTCCTGCGTGTTCATCTTGATATCAATGCCATCTCTCAAGGAATGTATCTCCATACCCATGTCAATAGACGCGAGCGGAACGGATATCATCATAGCAATTACAAGCCCCGATGTAATTCCTCGCCGGGAAGGCCTGTTCAAGCTAGCCGCTGTCATCAGAATCGGATATGCGTTTCCGAATCCACTTGAACATTCGCACAAAACGCACATTCAGACCTACGGTCTGATGATTAATCGAGGTAGCCGAACTCCCAAACCAATCCGTTGTGCTTATACAGGAGGGGTCGGTCGCCGGGTCGCACGGACCTCTCCTCCAGAGGCATGGCCGATGAGGGACGGGAGGCGACTCCCCCCTCCGTCCGGCTTCGGGAAGGTCCGCGTTGGTGGAAAAGAAATGTATACCCTTGAGACAAGAGAGTCAACTATCAGAATCCCTGCTGAATATATCAGAAAGGGCAGGAGGCTTGAGGATCACATAGACGAGTTGGCTCATGACGCATTTGAGTGTAGATTTGACGAGGATGAGGATTTCACCCTACTGACGTTCGATCACGAAGCAGTCGGCAGGGGTAAGATAATTCACGGTGACGGTGCGATTTATCAGAATGTCCGTTTCAAGGCTCTAGTTTTCACAATGGACAACAATGAGGTAATCGACGGGGCTGTTTCCGAGGTGTCAGAGTACGGTGCCTTCGTGAGGATTGGCCCAATGGAGGCACTCCTTCACAAGTCACAGATTCTTGATGAACCCGTACAGGTTAATCTAGGCGGCGATGCGGCTAGAATTGAGGGGCAACAGAGTGGCCGGTCTCTGGTCATGGGATCATCTGTTCGGGCCAGAATTGTTTCTAAGTCGATCAATCATAACGACCCCCGTTCTAGCAAGATTGGATTGAATTGCAAAATGGACGGCCTGGGGGGATTCGATTGGCCCAAGGGAGATGAATAAAATGGCGAAGCAACCATTTGCATGTGGGGAGTGCAATATGATTCTACCAGATCCTGAGAAGAAGTCAGATCCACCACAATGTAGCCATTGCCCTAGCGCGCCAGTTACAACAGACTGGCAAGGCTTTGTCGTAATTATGCATCCAGACAGGTCCGAGGTCGCAAAGAGATTGCAAATAGAGAGGCCTGGAAGCTATGCACTCAAGGTAAATATCAGGTAGGTGGGATGATGGACATAATCAACAGGAAGGAGAACCCGGCCCTCGATCGGGTCGAACTACAATTTCAATGGGATCATTCCAACGAAGCCACTCCATCTCTTTCTCAAATGGTAGAGGCGGCTGCTAAGGCTGAGCCTGGAGCAGATAGGGACATGGTTGTAGTAAAGAACGTGAATACAAGATTTGGAATGTCCAGAACTACAGGGACAGCATTGATTTACGGCTCGGCGGAATCAAAATCAATTGAGCCAAAGTACGTAATAGAGAGGCACAGCGCTAGGGCAGATTCCACGACTAAGGAAAACACTACTTCCGACGAAGAGGACTCCCAACCAGAAGAGTCAGAGGGCCAACCAGAAGAGTCCGAGGAAGGTGATACTTGATGGCTGGATCAGGAGAGAAGTGGAAGAAATCCAAGCCATCAAAATACGAAATAGTAGACGGAGAACTGGTCAGGAAGGGAATCCCCTGTCCCCAACCTGAATGCGGTGCTGGGGTTTTTCTCGGTGAACACAGCGACAGGAAAGTATGCGGCAAGTGCGGCTACACGATCAAGTCTGACGAGTAGCCCCCAACTCGCTCCATGAGCCATCGTTCGTCAGAACACTCCCATCTATGATGGACACGCCGACGCTGTCGCGTTCGAAAATATCCACTACTTGCCCTGTAAGACTTCCATCATGCCGCCATCCAGTCCATCTCCATGAGCCTTCAATGAACTGAGCGTCCAAGACAGGAGAACCTGTCTTGTAGGTGCTGAAATCACCCTCAATTTTGTCCATCACTGCTATTGACCCCTCATGCAACATAACAAACCAACCCCCTTCTTCGGAGTAAGAAACTCCTGATATCTTATCTCCGAATTGAATTGTCCTTGAGAAAATTTCCATTCCATTGAAGGGGTCAATAACCGAGACCCCCCCTGCTCTGGACCAAATGGATAAACCTCCAGGAAACTCTTCTATCCCTACAATCTGGTCGAATGCGAATAGGCTCGAGATATCAGGCCATCTGGGTAACATCCCCCTCCATATCTCATTAGCATCCGGGTCTATCATATACACTCCAGTTACTGTCGTGAAGACTATGTTTTCTCCCGAAACCCCTATTTTCATGGGCTCTGAATCTAGAATCCGATGCCAAATCGACATTGCAGGCTTCAAGAAATCACCATTTATTGAGCGGGTGGAGATTCTCAATTGCTCCCTGCTGGGGCCATCCGCCCAGTCTTCGTTTAGTGGGATTGCCGCCATCCTTGCCTGCCTCAACTCTCGATCCATCCACATTCCGCACCATCTGTCTCCCACTATTGTAGAGTCGACAATGGGGGATGGAAATGGGGATACTACGGGACCAATTATCACGCCCTCTCTATCGATTTTAACCACTTCACCTCGTGTACCAGTAAGGACGTGAAAATCATCTCCTCTAGCAACTCCAGACGGTGAAAATCCTATATCTCCCGTTTCCATTGGCCTAGTTATCCAATCTCTGAATCTCCAGGCTTGCCTACTTTCCCCATCGACCATTGGTACCTCGGAGAGTACTATGGGACAAGTAACTATTGAATTTGAACCCGAGAGTTTTGAACTATCCCCCTTTCCCACATCCGTGGGTACCCTACTCTTATCATCAACAAAGGATATTGCTTCGATGAACATTTTATCCGAGGTGCTCAAGATTGAGGGATGGGGCGAGGAACGGGATTTTCCGCATGGTTTAGTAACTATTCATGAAGAATTCGAAGTGCAGATTCTCCTTATTGACAATCTGCATATTCTGGCGGATGGAATAGACAAAGAACACAGAGAAAGTACGGGTTTCCCCGTCAACGAGGTCCTTGTTCTCTCCAAGCACGCCTCTGCATCCGAAGTCCCGGCACTTACTCTACACGCAATTGGAGTTCCAGGGGAAACTCCACACGGCGAGAGGGGCCGATCCGGGGGGGTCAAGGGCAAAGCGGTCCCCCCATCAACAAAATTCGGGGACATGTTCAGGATTATGAGGAAGATTGCCATAGAAGCAAGTCTTGACAAAGAATATGATATTACGCTAGAGGCAACACACCACGGTCCGCTCTTGGATAGTCCGACCTTGTATCTTGAAATAGGATCTGACGAGGAAAGATGGACTGACTTAAGAGCTGCGCGAGTTTGGGCACAGGCGATTTCAATCTGCTTAGGGATGTCCGAGGATGCCCAACAAAGAGAATGGCCGGGAGAGGGAGATGTCATGATAGGGCTAGGGGGCGGTCACTATGCGCCTAGGCACAAAGCAATCATTTCCGAGACAGAAGTTTGGGTAGGACATATCTTGGCGAACTATGCTATAGTCTTCGAGGACCAGGAGGGAGGCTCTCCCTCCGGCCCCTGGGAGCACTCTGTTCGCACTGCGGTGGATTCTACTAGGGCGGCATACCCCGGAGGGAATATCTTCGCTCACCTAGACAGGAAATCCTTCAAGGGGTGGCAAAGACAAGCATTATCCTCCCTCCTTTCGGAACTAGACGTCCCGGTGAGAAGGGGAAGGGAAATCCTCCTCCCGTAATTGTCAAGTCTCTGGTCTACTTGAGGAGGCTATGGGTATCTTCGGAAGGACTATTGTTGCACTCTTGCCTTTCGCACCACGCTTTGTCGTCGGATGGGTGGCAAAGAGGTACATGGCAGGAGAGAGCCTGGAGCAGGCTCTCGAATTGATGACAAAATTGTCGAGTGAAGAAGCCTGCTTCACAGTAGATGTTCTGGGTGAGGAGATTAACACCATCGAGGAGTCGTCATGGTTCATTGATGAGTATGAGAGAGTACTGGACTCAATCGTAGAAAGTGGAATAGACGCCAACATCTCTATCAAGCCGACAGCATTAGGGCTGCTGATAGATCAAAAATCAGCTTACAAAAACATCGAGCGAATTGTACGCAAGGCATCCGAGAATGGAATTTTCGTAAGATTGGATATGGAAGACAGTAGAGCCACACAAGCTACAATTGATGCTACTCTCGACATGCAAGCCCGTGGACTAGAGAATATCGGCTTGGTTCTTCAAGGAAGGCTGTTCAGAACCCCATCCGATATTTCCCATGTGTGTGAAACCCTAGGTCCGAAGGCAGATTTCAGAATTTGTAAGGGGATCTACTTGGAACCTAGTGAAATTGCCCATACTTCATATCAAGACATCGTTGAAGGGACGAATAAAGCGCTAGATATGATGCTAGAATCCGGAGCATACACTGCAATCGCATCTCATGATTTGCCAGTAATTGATCATGCTCTAAGGTCCTTGGAGTCGAGAGGTTTAGGTCCAAATAAGGATGACCCTCGCCATGATAATACCGCGTCAAGGGCCAAAGGAAAAGGACCCGGATATGAGTTTCAATTTCTTTTGGGGGTAAGAGGCAACGTTCGTAGATCACTGGCAGAAAAGGGACATAGGACGAGAATTTACCTGCCATACGGAACAAAGTGGTACGAGTATGGGATGAGAAGACTCAGAGAGAATCCAGACGTAGCTGTCCACGTTACTAAGTCTCTGTTATTTCCTTGGACAAATAGAAGGTAATAACAGCGTTCTTACCCTAAATAGACCTCCCTGACAGAGTGAGCGGAGAGATACTGAATATTGCTGGCTATCGTTTCATCGACCTGCCAGATAGAGACGAGCTCCGAGAATCATTCCTTGAGTTCTGTACTAATCTGGAGCTAAGGGGGACAGTACTCCTGAGTCCAAACGGAATAAATTTCTTCCTCGCTGGTCCCGAGAATAACGTCCGCGATTTCATCGATTTCCTTCAGTCAGACATTCGTTTCACTGGCATTCCAATAAAGTCCAGCTATACAGATTACCAGCCTTTCAGGAGAATGCTGGTGAAGAGAAAGAATGAGATAATTTCTCTTGGTTTGCAAGAAATCAAACCCTCTATATTCACAGGGCCTCACATCAAACCAAACGACCTGAAACAACTATTAGATGAAAGACAAGACATTTTGTTACTGGATACAAGGAACGATTACGAGGTCAGAATCGGCTCATTCGAAGGAGCGATAGACCTCGGAATCTCTTCATTCAGGGAGTTTCCAGCGGCTATCAACTCTCTTCCAGATGAGTATAAATCCAAGCAGGTGGTTATGTATTGCACTGGAGGGATAAGATGTGAGAAAGCCTCTGCAGTAATGCTGAATGCAGGATTTTCTGACGTTAAGCAACTTGAAGGAGGCGTTCTTGGATACTTCGAAGAGTGCGGTGGCTCACATTGGAACGGGGACTGCTTCGTCTTCGATCAGCGTGTAGCAATCGATCACAATCTTACAGAGACTACTATCGAGATGTGCTTCAAATGTAGGGAACCACTATCCGTGGAAGAGCAGAAATCGGACAATTATCTCATTGGCGAGTATTGTCCCTATTGCTTCCCGGACCACGCCTGATTGTATGACAAATCCTTGCACGGTTGACCGTCTGATTGAAGTCTTGATGCTCCACCAAAGTGATATGAGGACAGCGGCGATTGCAGTTCTGGCTATCTTGGCCTTCGCACCTCTTTCTTCGTCTAGTATGGGGACAGGTGAGTATCAAGAGTCACCATGGTGGGAATCAACTTCTTTGGATAGGGATGGTGACAAGATACATGATGCCATCTGGTTGGCAATTGACAGTGAGTTGTATGATTGGGTGGACGAAGAAAATACCATCAGTGTGATTGTAGACTTTGATCATACTCCCACATCTCAGGATCAAGAAATGTTGGAGAGGGAGTTAGATTTCCAGACTCAGTTCCGCTATCATCTGATAGATAGCATAGCAGGAAGGATAGGAGTGGAAGATTTGATCGAAGCCTCTCATCTTCCCGGGGTAGTACTCATCGAGTTAGATGGGATTCTAACCACGCAGATGAGCGATGTGAATGACGTACATGGAATACCAATGATTTGGGAGGACACAGGTTACACCGGAGAGGGGAGTGTGGTTTCTATCATCGATACCGGAATAGACTCAAATCATGTAGGACTCGATGATATGGATGATGACAATTCCACCAATGACTCAAAGGTCATCGCATTCTATGATGCAGTAAACAATCCCGATAAGACGAACGGAACCGAAATCAAGGCATATGACGACCAAGGCCATGGTACGCACTGTGCTGGAATTACCGCAGGAACCGGTGCACCAGATTTCGTTAACATCGGAGTGGCTCCACAGGCTCAACTGGTAGGGGTCAAGGTCTTGGATGAGGGCGGCTCAGGATCCTTCGCCACCGTGATGGCAGGTATGGAGTGGACGGTAGATAAGAGGCATGACTTCAACATTAGAGCAGCTAGTATGAGCCTTGGGGGATTTGGCCTAATAGAATGGACATCCAGCGAGGAAGAAAGCGTTAATAGAATGGCAAATGAGATGGTTAGGTCAGGCGTAGCACTATTCATTGCAGCTGGAAACAGCGCAATTAGCGCCCAAATCGGCACTCCAGGCTCTGCAGAGGACGTCATAACCGTAGGAGCATTGGACAAGGACACTTCGATCGCGGTTTATTCCAGTCAAGGCCCTACCGAAGAGGGAAGGGTGAAACCGAATATCGCATTTGTTGGGTCCAGCGTCATGGCTCCTGAGGCAAATTCAGGGGATGGCTACGTAGCTTACTCAGGAACCAGCATGGCTACCCCGGGGGCAGCAGGACTAGCGGCACTAATGTATCAGGCCAACCCTGACCTTTCACCGTTTGATATCAGGAATATAATGCAGGAAACCTCGACCTACAGGCAATGCCACTACCTGCTTGCTAATGAGCCGTGCCCGGAAGACCTGATTCCTAAAAATAGGCAGAACAATGTCTATGGCCATGGGCATGTCGAGGGGCTCCCAGCTCTTTTAGAGGCTGCAAGCTATGTCTATGGCCTAAATACCGATATCAACCTGAGCGTCGACTCCGACCTCTCAGAAGAGAACAGGATAAACCTACATCCGGGCGAGTCATTCGCTGTGTCGGTACAAGGGTCTCCCATGGAGGTCCAATGGAGAACTTGGGATATGAGGGACAATTGGATGAGTCACCCAAATTTCCTAGAAGGCGAAACAAACTTTGAGATTAGCCACACTATGTTGGTCGACCGGCTCCAATATCTTCCTGGTAATCAAATCGAAGGAAATCAGACTGTAATAATGCGCGCCATTCTTGGTGATGACGCATCAACAAACTTAGTTGCTCAGGTCTTCGTTGTTGGTTCTGAACCAGTATTTACAAGTGGCTCCGGTGATTCAGTAAATTCAGCTCTAGTGCCGGTTTTATCCATAATCGTGGTTGTTCTAGTTGGGATGCTTACTGTTTCCTTGATTCGACTAAGATCCGTGAACTTTACCGAACTTGAAAATGAAGAATAAAAATAATCTCCTTTAGTGGGTTCGATTTCACCTTCTCACATTTTCTTGGGGGTGTAGGTATATTCTGCGTATCTCATAGGCCATCCTACTTCCATTGAGCGTTCTTCCTTTTCCTGTGTGAATAGCCCTTACTCTCCATTTTGAATCTGCGAATTTGATAATCGAACCACATGAGAAAACTCGATCAGGTTCACATTCTATTTTCCCAGACTCACTAATCTCTCCATCGGTCATTGTCACTCCAACAATGGTTCTGTCAGATCTTGTAGCCCACATAGACGATATCTCACTCGCCGGTAGAATTTCTTGGGGTCGAGATTGAGAATTATCAATTCTAGTTACCCTCCATGTGATTTCATTGTGCTCGAACATGTCTCCCACAGAAATCTCTTCATCCTTATCAACCTCAATTTCTTCATTGAAACTCTCCCTTCCGTCAGATAATGTGGTATTGATAGAACTCGCCTTAGGCGGTCTGATTATTATCGTATGAACAGCTTGACATCCTAAACACTTCACCAATATATCTTCGCCCAAGCCAATTTTTTTTCTTTTGATGATAGTATGGTCTACAACTTCGTGGCATTGTGGACATTCTGCGAGTGGGGTGCCTCCGTCAGCCTCCATAATGGATGGCGAGGTTGCATAGTCTTCAAATCATCCTAGAGCATTATTGAAGAGTAGTGGTTGCCAGAGTGACTCGTGGAGGCAGGCGAAAGAAGTCCAAGTTTGCCAATGAGATCAGATTCTGATATCATGGGCATTCTTCTTTCAGAGGACGAAGAGAGGGATCAGTCTGAACCAGAGGTGGCATCAAGCATTGGAGAGCAAATGCTGCACATGGACATTCCACTGCTCCCTCGCTCAATAAGGGCTAGAATCAGAGACGTGTGCTCGAGAATAAGTCCGAAGAATGCCGTTATCATAGGGGGGGGCATAGGCCACCTATCTGCATGGCTTTTCGATCTATGGTCTCCCATCAGTTCGGAGAATGAGAAAATACAAACAAATCGTCCAGAATCTCTTAGGATTATTGAGCCAGGAAAAAGGTTCTGTGTCATCATTGAACGACTAATAAGGAGGTACGAAGCAGGAGATTGGGCACAGGTAGTTTCAATGAGTTGGCAAGAAGTGATTGCTGAGACAATTTCTTCCAGGGCTTCCAACGTCTCTATTGACGAATCAGCATTGAATTCTGATTTACCCATGCCTGTAGACTTGGTAGTCGTCGATTTACCAGAAGATGACCGTGCTGATGCAGCGAAATCTGTCTTTGAGTTGGTTTCCCCTGGAGGGCTAGTTCTTCTCCTAGAGCCAACCGTTCCCACGGGCGACGTGGGAGAAATTGTTTCCGGTGCCGATCTCACACCCGCTCAGATGAAGGTTCGATCATTTAACAGGTGGATTGAGCTAGTGAGGGAGGTCAACGAAGAGCACCTGGTAGGTTTTACTGACTTGACGGGAGGCACTCTCGTCGCTTTACTAAAAAAATTCTAACCTCAATCATCAAAATATGAGATTAGCAAATCAATCCTTAGGTGGCCATAACCATAGTGATTATCATGACTCTCCTGCCCTTCCTTCCTTTGTGAAGACTGAGCGATAGCATCCTTCACTCCTTCTATTGCCTGCCTTCCGGTAGAATTCTCTCTCTGGAGATCCGGATTCTCCTGCAACAAAAGTGCGAGAGAACCACTCACCCAGGCAGTTGCTGCTGATGTTCCGCTGGACCAACCCCACCATTCAGAGTTGGTCACTCCCGAAGCCATTAGGACGGGTACTTCGTGTCCCGGACCTACAATCTCTGGCTTCTTGTCCGGATCGCTTCTTGGTAAAATCGGGTTTGGCCACAGTCTGCCATCATTATCTCCTTCGGAGCTTCCCGACCAGATACTTCCAGAACGCGTAATTCCACCAACGCAAATCACGTCCTCGACCGAACCCGGAGAGCCTACATCCCCATCGTCATCTTCTCCATCATTACCGGCAGAAGAAACCACGAATACTCCACTATCCAGAGCCTCGTCAACTGATTGCCCCAACTCATCTATGGTAAAGAAGTCGGAACCAAAACTCTGACTTCCGCCCAAACTTAGAGAGATGATGTCCGCACCTTGCTGCACGCACCAGTCAACAGAATCAGCGACGGTTCCATCGGTCCCCTGTCCCTCATCATCTATCGCCTTTGCAACCAGTAAATCCACTCCCTTTGCGATACCATCCAAACCTCCGTCGGAGACAATTATTCCCGTCATCGCAGTGCCATGTCCCTCGTCATCATATGGCTCTTCAATTCCATTGATTGAGTCTCTCCAGCCTCTCAACTCAACTCCTCGTAAATCGGGATGGTCTAGATCGACACCTGAATCCACCACACAAACAACTACTCCCTCTCCGTCTAGTTCAGCTAGTGAATCATTGTTCGCTCCGATTAGGTCCATGTATTCCATTTGCCAAGATAGCAATGCCGATGATGGCCTTTCAATCACGAAACCATCTTCTCCCTTCCAGAGGTAAATTATTGTAATTGAGGATGCGAAAATTACAATCAACGACATGCTAACCGCAATCACGGACGAGATCGCATCTTTTCCCGATGACTCAACTGACTCCTCGTCATGACCGGCACCCACTAAGGAGGAGGATTCCTTCACCAAGCTTCAACCCTTCCAAAATGACCCCCTACGGGTGTGTTCGATCCGCAGCTAACGCAAACTAGTCTAGTCGGTATCTTACTGTTGCATTCCTTACAGTCCGAACCCACTGTCCCCTTGCCGCTACATCCTTCAATCTTGCACGGGATCGTGATATTCCCTTCCTCGTCCATAGTAGCGCTAGTGCTCTGATTGCACACGGGACACTTCCCCTGCTCGACCTTCTTAGCCCGGACTTCTTCTCCCGAGACCTCTCGCGCTCTAGATGACTGAATTCTGGCTTCTGTTGCACCTAGCATGAACTCGGGAAACCAGACTATAGTCAACAAAAGAAATGTAGCAACTATTCCAGTGAAAACATGAATCATTACAAGCGAGAAACTGAAGTCTAGATTTCCTGGACTGGGTGCGATTGAGTGGGCGCTACTCCAGAAACTGATATTCAAGAAAACAATCCATACTGCGATAGCAATGTTCCATGAAAATAGGCTATGATCTTTCCATGCTCGATCAACCAGCCTAGGATCCGGGTGTGCATGCTTTCTTTGGACATGAATGTCCCGGGTCTCTACAACAGCGCGTCTAACTACGAAAGAGGACAGGAATAGCATTATGAGATTTGCAATTATTACCCAAGTCCAACTGCTTAACCCTGCTTCCGTGGGAAAATCCGGGTTCTCTGCATGTGCTCTGATGAAACCGAATAGTATGAACCCCATTCCAATCAAAAGATAAAGCATATTTTCCCTCATTATAGGATAACTATTCCAGAGCATTACCACGAAACCCAACCAACAAATCAAGGAAAGTAGTGACACAATTAGAGCTAGATCTTTCATGTGCAAGAATCCACTTTCATCCCCCATGATTCCCCAACGATCGTAATCTCCACCACTCGAAATTTCTCCAATTCCGATGTCCCATGTACCTAGGATGAAACCAGAGACGCAAAAAGCCATCATTACCAGTTCCTTGCCTCCCCAGTATTTCTTGATTAGACTTAAGCTGTAGCTAATCTCTGAAAACACATCATCTAGAATTTGCAAACGAGTGTCGAAATCCGAGAAGATACTTCCCGATTGGTGATCGCTCAGCCTTTCCATCAGAGTCACCCCCTCAGCTTCCGAATTACCGTCACTCCGCAACCCCATGATATTCTTAGGCTAGTGGCATTGAATAAGAATTCCATCCTTCAGACACGTCGAAAGGAGTTAGTTATGCATATTTTGGCGCCGAGGGCGAGATTTGAACTCGCGAGGGAAAAATCCCACGGGCTTTCCAGGCCCGCGCAATACCGGGCTATGCGACCTCGGCTAGTCAAGCCCACAGGCACTCAGGTTTTCACAATGACGTTTCAAAAAATCTCCACCCCCTAGTCGCCACGATTAAACCAACCACTTCGGTCGTTGTTGCACTGCCACTGTGGCTTAGAGGTATAGCGTCGCCTTGGTAAGGCGAAGGTCGGGGGTTCAATTCCCCCCAGTGGCTCCAGTCGAAATGCCACAACATGTCTTTGGCGTAGATTGATTCATAACTAACATAAGCCACAGCCAAAGCATGCCCAGCGAACGCGCAAGACTAGCAATAGCGGTGACCCTACTAATGGTGCTATCCCCCGTATCATATGCAGGGGTTTCCAATTGGTCTGGTCCATCGATAATTAACAGCGACGGAACCCCTACGGTAGTGGATGGATTCACCGTGCCCACGAATGCTACTGTCATGGACGGATGGGTACATGTGACCAACTCCCCACTGCCTTCATCCTCAGATTCTGGTATCGTTTGGGACGAGGATAGTTTCGACTCTGGAAACATGTTTGGTGTCGAGATGAATGATGATGGGGAATTGGTGCTAAAGGACGACGGGACCCGTTCAAATGTCAGTACATTCGACGTCGGGGAAATCGAAGTTACTCTGAATTCTGACTACACCTACTCCCCCGGCTGGAGGCGGGTCTTCGTAAAATCCTCCTCAACAAACCTCTCAGGATGCTCTGGTTCTGCTGGAGAATACATTCAACACGGTTTGGATAATAATTTCAACCAAGTTCTAGACTCCGATGAGTTGATTGATACTCTAGTATTCTGTGAGTCATTCGCAAATGACGATGTCATCACTTCGCTTTCAATAGATGATTCCGGAACGGGGTACTCAACAGGCAACCTAACTGCTACTGGGGGAGGGGGGTCTGGATTCTCTGGAACATACACCGTAAGCTCAGGAATTGAGAGCATCACAATCAATAACGGTGGTTCCGGTTTTGACATCACTGATCAGGTTCTGATCCAATGTCAATGCGACGGCACAGGGGCGCAGGCATCAGTAGGGTCAGTAGATTCTAATGGAGTAATCACCTCGATAAATATTGATTCTGCGGGTTCGGGTTATCAGTCAACAGATGTTATCGCGGTGGGCGTCGCAAACGGTACTGGCGAGTCTCTGACAGCAAATGTCTACTCCACCGGAGTAATCCACTCCGCGATAGTGACAGATGGCGGTTCGAACTACACTTCTTCTCCGACAATTGTAATCAGTGACACCGACGGTGTCGATGGAGATATTTCAGCAGTTCTGGGTGACTATTACGAATATGAAGTGGACATTTTGCCAGAATCTAGCGGGGCCAACTGTACCCACTCTGGTTTCAAAATACTAGCCGGCCTAGACTTGAATAAGAACAGAAACCTTGACTCTACGGAGATATCGGAAACAGCCTTTATTTGTCACGAGAGCAAACTCTGGAGGGCTACTACTTTCTTTGATCTGAACGGGACAATTTTCGGACAGGAGCAGACCCTCGCCCACGGGATTGTCCCATCATCCTCCCCCCAGGGTCTGGTTTCAGCCGGGACCATGCCTGGTGAACCGGTGCCTGCAGGAACATTCGGGCATCTAGTCGTTCCAGCACAAACAGTGCCAAATAGTCAGTATATCAGTTCATACTATCTGACCTTTGATCATTGGTACCACCTAGATAGCACAGCATCTGGTGGAGGGGATGGAACCTGGGTCGAATACAGGCTCCAGTCCGACTCAAATTGGGGCAATTGGTCGTACATAGAGCCACAAGGGGGGTACCCCAGCACTCTATCGACCGATGCTCCCGTTCCTAACGGGGCCTCATCACCTGTGCCGGTATTTGCTTCCGACTCTCATAGTGGATGGGTTACGAGTAACTTCTCACTATCCTCTCTTTCTGGAATTGACCAGGCGGATAATATCCAATTCCGATTCGTAATCTGGACCCATCCAGATTCAACAAATGAGAGGCCGGGATGGTTCATAGATAAAATCGAGACCACCAATGAGGGCGTGGATTTGGATGTCTGGCACCACGGATGCTACACCACGACCGCTTCTTCTTGCACTTACAACTCAAATGCCTACGGAGTGCTCGAGAGGAACATCGACCTGAGTGGCACGAACTCCTCGTCAAAGATTGAGTTCAACATGGAGTGGGATTTAGAGGGTGGTTCCAGCGACAATGCTTGCATAGAACTTTCATTGAACGGCAATACATGGGCAGATATCTCATCAAGCACTAGCAGCACTTCATCGGATTGTTCGGCTAGATCCGGACCTATTCCCGGAAATGGCTACACAGACGACAATGGTCAAACATACGGGGATCAAAGCGGCGAATTTAGATTGGTCTCATTCGACATCCCTTCCGGTTTCCAGGATCAGTCCAGCGTTGATATCAGAATAGTCGTTGATACCAGCTCTTCATTCAATTACGGGGGAGGGACTCCTGATGCAAGGGAGGGACTAACCATATCCCAGTTCAGAGTGGTGGATTACGATGGAAGTACTATGTTCATCGATGACTTCTCCTCATCCTCAACTATGTCCCATTATGGGATGCCGGATTCTCAAGGAAACTCCGCTCCAGATGATTGGATTTACACTCTCGTAACCAAGGGGGTCCAATCCGAAATGATTGGATTCGAAGACTCGACTGCTAACTCCCCGACAGTCTCCGAAGCGCCAGGATGGACGCGATCGACATCTGGCACATGTAGCAGTGACGCGTGCAAATTTACACTGAACAAGCTTTCATCAAACTCTGGACCCCCGATAACCGCCTCTTTCCCCTATGCGTACGGAGTAGGTTTCTCAGGAAATTATGAGAACGGAATTGATGAGGCACGACTGATTTCTCCCAGCTATGAAATTCCTCTCAATGGAACCTCATATCTGACGTTTGACCATTGGTCATGTTCAGAGGCAGGATGGGACGGTGGCGCGGTATTCATCAAAGTGAACAATGGGGCATGGCAATACTTTGACCCAGGATGGTATTCTGGAACTGCCTCTTCTTTCGCAGGCCACAATCTACAGGGAATGGGTATTTTTACGATGGATCACTGTACTGGTACTTCTTGGTCTGGGGCATGGTCTTCGACCAGTCAGATGACTAATCTCAGGGCAAACCTAGATGCCTACAAGGGAGACTCTGTAAAATTCAAATTCGCATTTGGATCCGATGGCTACTACAACCTCGCTGGATGGTTCATAGACAACGCAGGAGTCCAAATCTCAAACTTCGGCATCCCAGGAAACTGGCTAAGCCCCCCCATCTCGTTGGACTCCGACAGAAAATTCAACCTAGGTTTTGTCGACATCGAGGGCCATGCAGGGGAGGATGGTTGGATTCGAGGTTCGCTATTGGAGGCTAGCACTGGGGCACAGGTCCCAGGTTTCTCCAACATCTCATTCCCATTCAGCCTTGCAGGGGTAGACGCCGAACAGTACCCGCAGGTCAGACTTCAAGTCCATATGGGCACGGATGACTTCGAGCAGACTCCAAGCTTGGAAAAAGTGCACATCGGTGGAAAGAGAGTACTAAACGCAGACTCGGGGCAAAATGGCTGGGAGTACAGCGCCGGAATTGAAGTCGTAGACGGGTTGCTTAACGCCACTGCCATTACTGGGACGATATCGTCTGAGTTCGTCTTCTCTCCCCGTCCCATCAACAGCGTAACAATCAATGGAAACATTTCCAGCACGGTTTCTGTTACAATTTACGATAAGTTGGGCAATTCTCTCGGCACCGCAAGCAAGGGAGGGACCATACAGTTCCCATCCCAGCAAGTGGGTTTCTCCACATCGGTAACCCTTCCCACTAACGGGTGGATAGACGTTCTGAGAATTGCCTCATCGTTCTCCAACCCGCCTTCAAACCCTCATCTGGATGTCCTGGATGATGGCTCTGATGACTGGGAATTCCCGATGATTGATGATTCGGGGGAGATGGCGTACGGAAACCTGGGATGGCAGTCATGGATGACTCTCGATGACTCATACTCCCGAAGCGCCTCTCTTGATCTGGATGGTACTAATCCCCAGACTCTTACCGTACTGATTCCCGAATCTGCAACAGTCAACTCTGGATTCGTGAGCATTTCTCCAGACGATGACGGCTTCGAATCCCCAGTTACTGTCTCAGTAGCAGGCTCCTCGATTTCAGGCGGATCTGGGAACTCGGCCTTCACAAGCATCCTCAGCCAAGCACAGATTTCTGGAATAGGGTATCTCAACCCCACCCACTCTGACTCTCAGAACGGCAGGGATTGGCTCGAGGTACCAATATCCGTATCATCCAACTCTGCCCAGACAGTACATATCTCTTCAATGGGTATTGGATACCTATTCTTTGAGAACGTGTCCGGCCTGGGGCCAGGAATCGAAGGATACCTGGACGGGATATCCGATGTCGACTTTGAAGACGAGACTGACATCCCACTGAGTTATACCTCGGACTATGGGGCACTCTCCTTGGATGGTTCCATAGTTTACGACTTCATGTTCGTAAACAGGGATTTCTCGGTCCCTAATACGTTCTACCCAGACGGTGAGATAATCGAAATAGTCACAAGTCACCATCATCTCTATGACAATTCTCAACTCGCAGAAATCACCTTAGTTGGAACATCCTCGGACGGACAATCTATCAGCTTCCGGGTTGAAAACAGTATCGACGGGCTCTGGGGGGCAGGTTCGGGAGACGTGCAATTCTCACAGAACTCAGGAAACAGCATAGCTCCTCTGAGCGTGGGCGCGAGCTATGTCACGGAGTCTCTGCATAGCGACGGTTACGTCGATATCGAAGTTCATTGGAAGTTCGAAGTTGATTGGAACTGGGACGATGTAGACAGCATAGAGTGGGAGGCCCGAGCAAACGATGTAGACGGGGAAACCATTTGGCCTGCTATGTCCGAGAGCGGTCGGTCTGGCGAAAATGCCGTAGAGAACGATCTACAGATAGACTACTTCGAGATTAGAGACCAGTTTGACAGGGTAATTTCCAACACCTATGACACCCTATTCTATCCGTTCCCCATCCAAGAAGGAGGGCCCCTGAATGTATCGGGAACAGTTAGATTCCAGGACAATGAGAATCGGAGGCCTCAAGCAAGCGATTTTTCCGTAGCATTGAACCTCTCGGGCTCTATATACCCTCTACAGGTAGGAGATCAGGGGTCCTTCTCAGGCGTGATTCAATCCCCCACTGGGTTGTCTTCCATGACTCTCTCCCCCATAATGTTGAGAGTAGGTCCGTCATCCTCAATTAGCGGAGCAGAAGATACTACTGGAGTGCCACCAATGGTGGACATTGTAGTAGACAATAGCCCCCCTGTGGCGAGTAGGATGCAAGTACAGACTCCTGTCGGGCTTCAGTTTGTTGACGGCATGGTGGTCCCCCCGACAACTTTCTCCCCCTACATAACAATCACTGAAGACCAGGCCAGAGGGGAGTCTCTCACTCTGAGATACTGGAGGGAGGGTATAGATGACCAGAATTCTGACGGAATTGCCGATGAATCAGAGTACCAGTCCCAGAACAGGGAGCTAAGCGTCGGACTAACAGGGGAGCAGCAAGTTCAGTTCATGGGGATAGACGTCTCCTCGATGGATAACGAGCTTATCCACCTCTACGTCGAGGGTACGGATTGGGTTGGCCTTAGCTACCAGGATGGCTCCACTGGAGGAGGTCCTGGTGCTACCAACTCATGGGCATCAGTAGTCGTGGCGGAGGACGTGATGGTCGAATTCGCAGGCGGAGGTCTTGGGACCGGTTCCGGAGGTGGCTCAACGTTCTCACTGGACAGGCTTACACAAGACAGTATCGACTACTTCTTGGTACCGGGAATTGAGCACACATTCAAGGTGAGGCTGAACGAACCGAACGGATTCAAAACTATTGACAACATTTCTGTATTCCTCTGCGGCTACGGAAGCGAATACGGGGTATTCTCTTACGAGCCATTCACCTCCACCCTGCTAAGCCCTGACAGTAGCATGTTGGAGGTAATTGGTGCCAGCACTGAGGCCATCACTTCCACTGTAACCGAGTTGAGTGTCAGGTTCAAGATTTCATGGGACATGCCATTCACAGAGCAAGACTTCGACTGCAAGCCCAGAGTATTGGTGGAGGACGGACTGGATCAGATAGAGTCAGAAGTCCTCAGCTCTCTTTCTTGGCGCCTAGACAACAGGATTTCTGCTATTCCAAATGCAGCAGAGGACCTTTCGGAGCCGATAATTCCAGCCTTAGGGACATCTCTCTACCTCGGACAGGGAGACACCTTCTCAGTAAGCGGTTCTGTACACCACGAAGGATCTGGGATTAGGATCTCTGAGGTAAACCAGGATTTAACCGCGGTGCTTTCGATGACGTATGGGAGCGGGAACTACGAGTCCTTGGGTGCTGTGGACGCCAATGGCAACTTCACAGTAGAGATGACCCTGCCGAATTTCCAACCCATAGAGCCGACGACAGTTCTTACGACCTCATTAATCGGATTATCGGGCAACGCTCACTCGGTTGAGGACTCACGAGCCTCCGTAACAGTGGATACGAAGCCGCCGACGGCATTATTCAACGTTGAAGCATATCCGGACTCTTCACTTACAGTGATTGAGACCAACAACATGGACTCAGTCACCGTCACGATCACCATCATGGAGGAGATAGGGATGAACTTCGGACCTCTCCAGGTCTCATGGGCATTCCAGAGGAACGGCCAGATTATCCCAGGAACTGAGGACAGCGGCGAAATTCCTTGGTTCTCAAGTGTAGAAGACGTTCACGTATATCGGGGGGAGTTAGACTTCTCACCATCCTTGGAATTTGAAATAAGTGACGGAGATAAGGTCTCGTTCTGGATAACCTCCACAGACAAGGCAGGAAACCAGGTAGCAGGTCTAGGTGGCCCCGACTCACCGAGGACTCCCACGATTAGGCTAGTTGAGTTCGACGGCCAATATACCCGCTCCGTGGTAACTCCCACAAAGAATCCTTTAGTTGGTGACAAGATTACGGTAGTAACCTACTGGGAGAACCCAGGCAAGAACGAGGGTACGATAAGCGTAGGCCTCTACGAGCAGAGGATAGACGGTACCTTCCAACCATCGATATCCACACTTATCAACGGTCCAGTAGAGTTGTATCTTCCTCCTGGAAGCTCCAGTGTCAAGGCCGAGTTTGAATACAGCCCCTCAGAAGCCGGACAGCCTTTGCTAGTACTGGTAGTAGATGGGGACTATGGCAATGATAATTACATGAACGTCGAGATCAGCGACATACAGGTCTCATCATTATCCGAAGGCGCCCAGTCAGGGGGCGAGTTTGTCTTGATTGCAGGGTCCCTTCTAATTCTGGTTTCCCTGATGGGTGCCGCATTCTACGTAGTCCGAAAGTCTGCGGGAGATAGCGAATATTATGACGAGGAGTACGAGGAGTACGAGGAACACGACGAACACGAGGAGTAGGGTCGACGAAATTCCAGGGGTACCGCAAAGTATCTACTTCGTAGGAAACGAGCTATCTTGTTTATATGCCGTACTTATCAACTCTAGATGAGAGGGAGAAATCCCTCGGATGGGATGCCAATATGACAGAGATAGCCAGAATGGATGAATTGAAGCAGGAACTCGAGGAGCTAAGAGCGCTAGTGAACACACTACTGACCATAATTATGGAGGAGGCGGATGGGGTCCAATCGGGCTCAGCCCAGCCGATTACCCCTCTTCCAAGCCTTGGTTACTCGATGTAGGAAACTCGCCCCCCCCATAGTTCAAGAGAAATGCCTAACTCCGCACCCTCATGCAAATCCCTTCCTTGAACCCCGAGCAATGGCTAATTTCGATTGCAGCCGTCTTTACCATTGGCTTTTTCGCCGTGGCAATATACCAGCCAGAGGTCTTCGATCCCGAACCTGATTGGGATGTTTCGGACGGTTGCTTGGGAGGGTTGGATCACGCAGATGTGGGGATTTCCGAACACTATCACCCGAATCTGAAGGTAATCGTCGATGGCCAGCAGATTCCAATTGAGCCCAACACGGGGATCGATCAGACCGGTTGCAGAGAGGGAATGAGGTGGATCCACGTCCACGATGCGTCTGATTCTGGATTCACGAAGCTCCACATCGAGACTCCGTCGAAAATGAACGTCCCACTGGGTGCTTTCTTTGAGATCTGGGATAGGGAGGGGGGGCCAAAACTTATTGGTCCCGATGATAAGGAGTTCGATATCAATAGGAACGGAGTCTCAGACTGGGAAGAATTTGACATATCCCTCACTGTCAACGGAGAAAGCAATGACAAGTTCGAAGAGTACATCATGGAAGACTATGACGACATCGAGTTGATTTTCGTTTCGAAGTAGACTATCCCTTGATCACAATCAAGGGCCTGAGTCTGGCAACTGGGCGTGCGAGACCGGCCCTATCGGTAAGTCTGATGACATCGTCGATGTCCTTGTACGCATCTGGGGCTTCTTCTGATAGGTACTTCTCATGAGTCTCATAAATCGCAATGCCCTTCTCGCTTAATTCCCTCTTCACCTTTGCACCATCTATTTCCTCTCTGGCCTGTGTTCTGGACATCGCCCTCCCAGCCCCATGACAAGATGAACCAAATGCCTGATTAGTTCCCTTTTTCGGACCTGACATTACGAAAGAAGACGTCCCCATATCACCTGGAACTAGAACAGGTTGCCCGATTCCTCCGAACTCTTCGGATAGCTCGTCACTATCCCCTCCGAAAGATCTAGTCGCCCCCTTTCTGTGGACACAGCAATTGCAGTTTGAACCATGAACAACGTGCTCCTCAACCCTGGCAATGTTGTGACAAACGTCGTATATCACTTCAACATCAACTTCTGTGCCCATATGTGCCTTTAGTGCCCCTCTTAGGCTATGAGTCACACAGTTCCTATTCGCAAATGCATAATTTCCAGCGGACCTCATCGCTTCGAAGTAAGACTCTCCCTCCCGTGAGAAGAACGGTGCGGAAGCCAACTGTGGGTCAGAAATGGATATCCCCCAATCCTCTGATTCCCAAACACCGCCATGGTGCCTGTAACGTCCCTCCAGCTCTTTTACGTGCTCAGAGCAGACCTGGTAACCAAGGCCTCTGGATCCGGTGTGGACCATCGCTGTCAACCTCCCTTCTTCAAGGCCAAATGCCCTTGCAGCCCTTTCATCTATGATTTCGTCTACCACTTGAATCTCCAGGAAGTGGTTCCCCCTGCCGATGGAACCCAGTGCAGACAACCCCCTTCTTTTGGCAATCTCAGAAATACTACTGGCATCTCCATCCAAATTACCCTTCATCTCCATCCTCGAAAGATCATCGTCGTGGCCTATTCCAATTTCTGCCGCACCCTTTGCTCCTCCAGCTAGGATATCATCTAGATCATGGGGACTCAAATGGAAACCGCCCTTCCCAGACTCTCCAGCAGGAATCCTCGCCTTTAGCCGATTTCCAAACTCCTTACTCCCGCTCCCAGACTTCTTTCTAGTCAGATATACTAGGTCTTCTAAACCCAGATCAATAGAGCATAGACGAACTCCACAGTTGATGTCGAAACCAACACCGCCCGGCGATATCACTCCGCCATTTTCTATGTCTGTCGCAACAACTCCTCCTATTGGAAATCCATAGCCTTGATGGAAGTCTGCCATCCCCCAGGCTTCACCAACTACCCCCGGCAGCGATGCGGCATTGGTCAATTGCTCGAGAGATCTGTCATTGCTCTTCCCAACGTGTTCTAAATCAGAGACAATCACTGCATCGACAAGCATCCCTTTCCTCTTTTTTATCCTCATTAGAGAATCCCCGTCGGGCTTGAGATAATTCCTCCAGTCTTCCATCAGCCTTTCTGAGAGCCCTTATCCTTTCAACACACCGGGGGTAATTCTCGCATTGACTTCAAGACCCGGTATCCAATGGGCTAGCCGAGGGAGACACAGTGACCTTCGGAGAAGTAAAAATTCCCTTCTGGGAAGAATCGGGCCACGTTTGTAAGACCTGCACAATAACTGGCTCCAGATTCTGGACTAGAGATCAGAGTAGGGAAACCTGTGGAGATAGCACAGAGGATCCCTACACATTCATTGGAGAACCAATCATCGACGGATTTCAAATCCTTGGAAAGGAACTTAAGGACGCAATGAGGGAAAGATTTCAGGACTTCTTCGAAAAGAAAGGGCACTCCAGGGTTTCTCCATATCCAGTAGTTGCGAGATGGAGGGACGATATCCATCTGACTATAGCCAGTATAGCAGACTTCCAACCCCACGTGACTAGTGGCCTAGTTCCACCTCCAGCAAATCCTTTGGTAATCAGCCAGCCATGTATAAGGCTCACAGACGTTGCCGCAGTTGGAAGATCTGGAAGACACCTGTCTACATTCGAGATGATGGCCCACCATGCATTCAACAAGTCCAGTGAAGGTAGCGTAGTGTACTGGATTGACCAGTGCGTCAGATATTGCGATGAGATGCTTGTCGAGTCGTTCGGAATTGACCCAAACGAGCTAACCTATGTGGAGAATCCGTGGTCTGGAGGAGGGAACGCAGGACCTGCACTAGAAGTTATTGTGGGAGGCCTAGAACTGGCTACACTCGTCTTCATGAATCTGGAAGAGCACGAAGATGGGGATATAGAGATTAAGGGACTAAATTACAGGGAGATGGACTTGCAGATAATCGATACAGGATACGGGCTCGAGAGGTTCTGCTGGGCTGCTGCTGGAACCCCGACGATTTACGACGCAATATATCCCGAATCTGTGACGTGGCTGAAGAAACTAGCGAGTTTCGAAAAAATCGTGGAAGACCTAGGTATTTCTGTAGATACGGAGGATCTCCTAGGAGAAATTTCCAGACTGGCAGGAATTCTGAATATTGATGTGGGGACAGACGTCGAGTCCCTCTTCGTAAAACTTTCAACCAGGCTTGGGGAATCCGGATTGGATGTATCTGTTGAGGACCTCAAACTACTCACTGAGCCGCTCTCAAGCATTTATGCAATTCCCGATCACATGCATGCAATATGCAACATGCTCGGCGATGGGCTTGTCCCAAGTAATTCTAAGGCCGGGTACTTGGTTAGAATGCTGGCCAGGAGAGTTTGCAGGATGAAGGACGATCTCGATCTTGGAGTCTCGCTATCCGAACTAGGATCCCATCACATAGATTCTCACCTAGACTTCTCTGGATTCACACAATCCAGACAGGGAGTTCTAGATATCCTAGATATCGAGGAGAGGAGGTACTACGTAATGCTGAGAAAGGGAGAATCAGCGGTTAGAACGGCGCTTCGTGACCTCCCTAAGGACTCAGGCGAGGTACCGGATGAGATACTATTCCGCCTTTCTGAGGAACGTGGATTGAATCCGGAAATGGCCATCTCTATAGCCAATTTATCAGGATGGCCCAAACTAGAGGTCAGAGTCGGTTTCGCTGCAGATATGGCTGCAAGAAACGCTGAGCGTACCAAAGCTGCAGCGAAGGAGAAATCTAAAATTGGCATGTTCCCATCAAAAGATTTTCCAGAAACCTCCAGGGATTATTACGATGATACCAGTAAGACCTCATTTGAGGCAACGGCAGTTGCCTGCAATCAGCTCAGCGATTCTGAGATAAATTTGCTAGAACTTTCTACGGAGGTGAGGGTAACGCCGACTCACTATGTAGTTTTAGACAGGACCATGTTTTATCCGGAGGGTGGCGGTCAATTGGGAGACCAAGGACAGATCGGCAAATCAAGGGTAGTGGACACAAGAATTGAAGGAGGCGTGATTTTCCATCTTACAGACTCTGAAGTACCGCTCGGAAAAGTATCTGCAGAGGTTTCGCGGGAGAGGCGTAGCCAACTCATGGATCATCACACTGCAGTGCACATCGTAGGGGGGAGCTCAAGAGCACTTCTCGGCCCACACATCTGGCAGGCAGGGTCAAGCAAAGGATTCAGATATGCTAGGATAGACCTCACTCACCACTCCAGACTATCAAGGAAGGAGTTGGACAGGATTGAGGACCACGCCAATTCAATCATCGAGGCAAATATCCCTGTCGAGAAACTAGTGATGCATAGGGCCGAGGCAGATGAGAAATTCGGTTTTGAGATATACCAAGGGGGTCCTCCAAAGCAAGCTGAGATTCGAGTGATAAGAATAGGGAATCACGATACACAGGCCTGCGGAGGGACGCATCACGACTCGACTGGACAAATTGGTGAATTACGCATCATTCGCTCCAGTCAAGTCCAAGACGGGGTGGAGCGTCTGCAAATCGTGGCAGGGGACACGGCACGCGAACACGCGAGGGAGCAGGAGCGTCTGCTGAACGAGTCCAGCGAGGTTCTGGGAGTTTCCCCCGAGGACCTTCCCAATGCAGTAACCAGGTTCTTTGAACAGTGGAAATCTCAGAAAAAGAGAATCGAGTCTTTGGAGGCCGAGATTGTCAGATTAAGAACCGATGGAAGTGGGCAAGACTCCGTGGATAAGGATGGTGTTCGCTATGTCGTTATGGAAGTTGAGGCCGAAATGAAGGCACTGATGTCCATGCTTGGAGAGCTGACACGCGATCCATCCAATCCAACCCTGGCCGTCCTTGGAACTAGGGAAGGAGGAGGGAGGATCATAGTCGCCAGTACGGAAGGCTCTATGGCCGAAGAGAGGCACAATGCAGTAGAAATTCTGAACTCTATTTCCGTACACATCAAAGGTGGAGGAGGAGGGAGCAGAACGATGGCTCAGGGCGGGGGGTCGAATCCCGATGGAATCCCTCAGGCTCTCGATTCGGCGCGTGAAATTTTTGGACTGTGAGAATGTGTTTAATCCGATCGAAGTCTCTAAACGCGCAGCAGCCATAGAATATGCAATTCGAGATGTAGTTGTCCCTGCGATTGAACTCGAGAAACAAGGTCACGAAATAATCCGCCTAAATATCGGAGATCCCCTTGCGTACGAAGGACTACACACCCCGAGTCACATGATAGAGGCTTACAAAAGCGCGCTTGACTCACAAGACAATGGTTACGGCCCCTCCTACGGCATTTCCCAGCTAAGGAGAGCAATCGCCTCTGCAGAGAAAAAGAAGGGTTGGAAATGCTCAGAAGACGATGTGTACGTGACACACGGCGTTACCGAGGCACTGCAAATTATTTTCGCTGCATTTCTCGAGCCGGGTGACACCGTATTGGCACCAGGCCCTCACTACCCCCCATACATGGCATATCCACAGATGTATGGTGCGAAGACCATAGAGTACAAGTTGAATTCAAAGGATGGTTGGAAGATTGACATCAACGATATCCGCTCCAAGATGGACGAATCTGTCAGACTCCTGGTCCTCATAAATCCGAACAATCCAACTGGAAACGTCCCGACAAAGCAGGAGATTGATGACTTTATTTCTCTGGCTCGTGACTTTCCAAGGTGCACCATCATCTCCGACGAGATTTACGATGGCCTTGACTTCTCAGGCAACTTCGTCTCTTTGGCATCGCGATCGCAGGATGTACCAGTGATTGTCCTTAATGGCGTCTCGAAGGTATATTTTGCGCCCGGATGGAGAATCGGATACATGGCATGGCACGATCCCTCGGGAGTCCTTTCCAATGTTAGGGATGGGGCTGAGAGACTTCTCAGGAGTCGCCTTTGCGCGTCCACTCCGGCACAGTACGGATATCTCGCAGGACTATCGGAGGGATCAGATTGGATGGATGGACATCGTGAAAAAATAAGAAGGAGGCTAGAGTACTCCCTAGAGAGGATAAAATCCATTCAGGGACTCGAATGCCAAGCTCCTGGAGCGGCATTCTACCTATTCGTGAAAATCACCGATCCCGTGCATTCTGCAGACGACAAGAGATTCGTATTGGACCTGCTTCACGAGAAGCACGTCCTTCTGGTCCACGGGTCCGGATTCTCTCCAGAAATGGGCAAGGGACACTTCAGAATGGTCTGTCTCCCCGAAATAGAATTGCTTTCAGAGGCCTTTGATCGAATCGAGTCTTTTCTGAACGGCTCATGAGCCCTACTCGCTCAATGCAGCCTTTTCTGTTATTTTTTCTTAGGTCAAACCCCGTCAATAATTATAGCCGAACGCAATTTGCATGAATCGCCCTCTACGAGGGCGGGGCATTCTAATGGCTTTGACACACAACCAATATGCCGTTGCTGCGATTACCGCAACTCTCTGTTTAGCGGGCCTATACACGGTTGTAGGGGCTGGTCTTTCCAGTACCGATAGGGGGGGCTTTGAATCAGCGGTGGAAGACTTGGAACTAAAGGAGGGGAACCAGAGAGTATGTCCCCCGGATATCCCAACTATTGGATGTGACTGGGACGGCGATGGAATCGCAGATAGGATGGAGAGCACCTTATACGGCACTAATTGGCAAGAGGCAGATACGGATGGGGACGGGCTCGATGACGGCTGGGAAATAGAGAACGGACTAGATCCATTGGATACGGGGGAACCTTGTATTACCATAGGGGAAGGACTTACCGAAGTAGAGTGCGAGGACATCCCAGTTGCGACGGTAGACACCGAGAGGGAAACAGGGGAGCAGAATGAGACATTCCCAAACCCAGACAACGGTCCACTGGGCGACCCAGACCGGGATGGCCTCACCAATCTAGACGAGGCCGAGTTAGGGACGAACCCCCGCCTGAAGGATACCGATGGGGACGGCCTAAATGACCGATGGGAGTCAGAGCATACGCACGAAGTTACTACTCCCTCTGGAATTGTCCTTTTACTGGACCCACTGGATGGGAACTGGGACTGCCCTCTACTGACCCCTTCTGTCAAAGCTGAGATTAAGTTGGACATTGGGGATGATTTGTGGGAGGAGATGGGTTCTCAGTTCGGACACTCCTGCGACGCTATCCTGGATTTGGAGCAACCAGAGCCTGACACTCTCAGGAACTTCGTAGAGGAAAAATATGACACAAACCCCCGCGCCGCTGACAGCGATGGAGATCTTATTGACGACTTGGTCGAGATATCCACTCACCTTGTCGACCTGAAGTCCTTCTGCGGTAGGCCTACCTTCGGAACTCTTACACTTCCAGCCCCTCACCTGAGGGCGTTCGCCTCGGATATCGTTTTTACAGCCTTAGAGCTACCAAATGGAGGAGTTCAAACAACACTCCAGAAGAAGAACCCTCTGGATAATCCGAACTGGTTCAATGAGGATATGGATGGGGACGGCAAGCTGAATGGTCCAGGGGACTGGGATACGGACGGGGATGGTATGCCGGACGGATTCGAATTCTGTTATTCCTTCAACTCTGACTACAATTGGTTCCTGAACCCCGCAAACGCTACCGACGCATATGGCGATAACGATGGAGACGGACTGAACAACGTCGAGGAATTTTCCGTTTCTTACGACTGGGGACCATCCAACTTCACTAACCCACTAGATCCGGATACAGATCAAGACGGCATGCCTGATGGGTGGGAGTTCCAAAGTGGGATTCACCCCAACGATGGAAGCAACGCCGATGAGGATCCAGATTTCGATGGTTACGATGCTGATGGGGACGGCGCGGTTACCTACAAGGACATGATAGGGGCCACTACCATAGAGAGGATCGATGTAGTGCCCGGGCAGTACGTACAAGCCAACAACACAATTCTGTGGGTACGAACGGTCGTTGACAGCAACTATGTCAACATACCAGTGAAGACCGATACTCCAGGATGGGTCTACCATATCCATGTAGAGGTTGACGACGAAGTCAGAAGCAGGCTACAGGAACTTGTTACCATCGTGGAACAGCATGAGAGGTTCACCAACCTAGACGAGTACAATGCTAGGGATAGAGACGGGGACGGGGTGGTCGATGGCAGGTCCACCGACCCACTCGATTCGGATACTGACGCCGACGGTCTAATCGACGGAATCGAGGTGATTGGCTGGAAGATTCGAATCGTAGACTTCGGTGTCCGTGAAGTCATAGTGAGATCAGATCCGGGTGTTTTCGACACAGACCGAGACGGGCTTTCCGACTCGGTAGAATACTACGAGACATTCACCAATGCCACGGATAAGGATACCGACAATGATGGCCTAGAGGACTACAGAGAAGCCGTGGATGGACACCCTTGGTACGATAATGGAACCCTAGTCTACTACTTCACGAACGCATCCGCTTTTGACACCGACAACGACGGATTGGAGGACGGAGAAGAGGTCGTCGACGGACAGGACCTGTACATCACCCATGGGAATAATGCAGATACCGATAACGATGGTCTGAACGATGGAGACGAAGTCCTTTTCGTTCCACGACCGTGGCAGACCGCCACAAATCCACTACTAAACGACACCGACGGCGATGGTCAGCCAGATGGCTGGGAGATGCAGGTTTTCTCTGTTCAAGAGAATACCAACAGTCACAGCCTCTGGATATCCAAGACCAACTGGCTCCCGCCAGGATGTGATTCAATGATGGAGTGCGGAAAGGGACCAGGAGGCTGGATATGGGTGAACTATGTCTCCGGATTCGCCTCATCAGGCGATAGAAATGATGACGGAATCCTGGATCCCCACTACTTCCTGTATGAGATGAATCTTTCTGGGTTCAACATTCCAGATGAAGGACGGTGGGCTCTGGACCCTTCCTTCGGTTCACCGGTGGACTCTATCTATGATATCGACAATGACACCCTACAAAACTCACTTGAGGCTCCTGATAGGTGGGACACCAATCCCGTTGACCATGACTCGGATGGGGACAAGCTTCCCGACGGTTGGGAGGTTAGGTTCTCAGAGGAGGCAATAGAACTGGGCCTCGTAGATAACAACACCCTCGACGCACTCGGATCACGTGGTCCAATGGATCCAAGAATGCCCGACTCAGACTTGGATGGAATCAGCGATGGGAACGAGGATATGGACAATGACGGGTTGAACCGAACAATTCTGATGTACCGATACTGTCCCGGATGGGATAATCCTCAGGACTTCGAGTGCCATATAGACCCGTACGGTCCGGGGTCGGCATTCTACGATGACTTGGAGAACTACACCAACTTCGAAGAGTACGAGAATGGAACCAGCCCGATAAACAATGATACAGACGGCGATAAATGGAACGACGGGTCCGAGGTCTACCATCAGGACCAAGATGACGACGACATGTGGTCTGGATGGGAATACTACTTCGGTTACGATCCAATGGATTCTTCCGACTCAATGATAGACTCTGACGGTGATGGATTCGTGAACAAGTGCGAGAGCAGGTGGAATACCAATCCTAAGGATCCGAACAGCTTCCCCTCACAGGGAGAGCTGTGCAATAACTACGAATGAACTAGTCTACGTTGAATTTCTGAAAGACCTCATTCGTAGTCATACTCACTCTGATGAAGGTCGTGCACTTTGGCAGGTCCTTTATCCTCCTAGCACCAACATAGGAACAAGCAGACCTCAACCCTCCTAGAATGGATTGAACAGTTACCTCCAATGGTCCTCGATAGGGGACTCTGACCTCTTTCCCCTCAGGAGCTCTGTGGTCGGCTATTTCCCCATAGTGTGTCTCCATTGCCTTTGCCGAGGACATCCCGTAGAACGACTTATACGAACCCCCACTATCTTCAATCAATTCCCCGCCCGACTCATCGTGACCCGCTAACATTCCTCCGAGCATGACAAAATCGGCCCCTGCAGCGAAAGCCTTTGCAACGTCTCCCGGTGAAGAGCAACCTCCATCTGACATGACGTGACCATTCAGGCCATGAGCAGCATCAGCACACTCCGAAATAGCAGAAAGTTGCGGGTATCCCACTCCGGCCACCTTTCTAGTCGTGCAAACCGACCCAGGCCCGATTCCAATCTTGACAATATCTGCACCAGCTAGAATTAGAGCTTCCGTCATCTCTCTAGTAGCAACGTTGCCGGCAATGATTATCTTTTCTGGAAATTCTCCCCTAACCTTCTTGACGAAGTTAAGGAAGACTTCTCGATATCCATTTGCTACATCTATGCATATCATCTTCAGGCCCTTATTGGTGGCCATTTTCCGCTTCAATAGTTCAAAACTCTCATCTGTGGATCCGCAGGTCACTGCAACGAACTCAGAATTAACTCCGTTCTCCCAAGCATCGGAGAACTCCTTTGTAGAGTAGAACTTCTGGGTGCAGGTCAGCATTTTGTGTCCCTGTAGAATCTCTGCAATTGAAAACAGCCCAGTTGTATCCATGTTTGCAGCAACTATTGGCACTCCACCCCAGGTTTCTTCGGTATGCCTGAAAGTGAACTCTCTAACCAGGTTTACATCAGACCTAGAAATCAAGGTACTCCTCTTCGGCCTAATCAATACATCATCGAATGTAAGCTTCAGATCACGCTCGATTCGCATATGACCTTAATGCTCCAACGAAGGTGGACTTATGACTGTAATGCGTCAGTTGGAAGATTTTGGTGCTCGTGCCGGGATTTGAACCCGGGTCGACGGATCGAGAGTCCGACATGATGGACCGAACTACACCACACGAGCGGCATTCCATCGAAAGGCGACCTCTTTTCAAAAGGTTGCATACTGGAGATAAGTAAAATTTCACTTTCACTTTCACTATCACCCCTTTTCCCTCAGTTAATATCCAAATGAACCGACATCCCTTCATGATGAATAGGAAAATGGCGCGTACTGTGCTGAGATACAGGAAGAGGCCGGAACCGCATCGAGTGGTTCCACTAGCCAGTTTGAATCGTACAGAGAGCAAATCTGAGATGGTAAACATGACGTCGATTGTCGACAATTCCGGGAACATGGCCGATAATCGAACATGGAAGCCCCTTAGGGCAAAAACAGCCCCAATAGAGATCAGCCCTAGCAGTTGGGAAGGACTGCACAGTAGGATGATGGCCACAATGCCCCTGAAAGCGGAGGTATCGTGATGTCCAGGACTCGCAGACTAAGGGAGGAAGTAATTTGCCTACTAGAGGAAAAGGAAACGGCGAACACGGTCGAGATATTCGATCATCTAAATGAGAGATTTAGGTGGGGTGCAACCATGAACCAAGTCGGGAACATAATGGCTAAGGATTCCCGATTTTCCAAAATCGGGCATATCAGAGGCCCATTCAGAGGTAGTGTATACACCGTCTGTGTGTGGGGTCTTTCCCATGATGAAATTGCCGTGGCTCAACATTAGCCGGGGAAGCAATGAAGTCTTGGCGCCTTGACAATGACGTGTGAATGTGTACCGGACTATTGTCCCATGGGCAGAATTGTTCAGATCTGGCAACTCGGTAACGGGGATATTCGGGGTAGCATTGGGATCAATTTTAGCCTCTCAGGGACTTCCTAGCGGAGACTTCGCTATCATTACGGCCTTGCATTGCCTCTCTGTGATGACGTTCATGTTCTCTTGGAACGCATTGAACGACTACATGGATATCGAGATAGATCGAATCAACAGGCCAGATAGGCCACTCCCCTCGGGGGAGATTTCTGAGGTTGCAGCTAGTAGGGGGATTCTATTCACTGCAGTGCTCTCGGCCTTCTTTCTGATAGTCGCTGCCTACGTCTCTCATAGTGGAGAAATAGGTCTAGATGGGTGGCTTCCATCGCTTGCAATCTGGGTGATGGCGCTTCTTCTTCTATTCAACTATGAATCTCCATCAAAACTAAGTTTTAGGATGAAGGATAGAGGCCTGCCTGGAAATTTGGCTATCAGCATGTCCGTGGGCCTGGTAATTATTTTCGGTGCGGCTAGCGTTTCCGATCCTCTGAATCAGAGAGCGTGGTCAGTTTTTATTGTGGGATTTCTGTTTAATTTTTCTCGGGAGATCGTAAAGGACATTGAAGATATGGGAGGGGATAAAGGAAGAGACACCTTCGCAATGAGAGTAGGAGAAGAAAGAGCGAGTTCGTTAGCCGCTCTAGTTCTTATCACCGCTCTAGCCGCAATGTTGGCCCCCTTCTCACCCATATTGCAGATTTTTACTGATTGGCACGTAGCGTTCGTCATACCCTCTGTAGTTACGCTAATGATGGTCAAACCAAAGCTTCTCGCGTCGGAGCATCGTAACGCCCAGAAACTAATCAAGACCTCAATGCAACTCTGTTTGATCGCTTTCTTGGTTATATCGCTAATTCCAAGCTAGCGTAATTCCCAATAGGTTTGCCAAGCGACTTCGTTACACAGAAGAGTAAGTATGGACATTTGTGCCCACATTCTGTTTTCGGCTTGATCAAAAACTACACTATTAGGCGAGTCCATCACTCCGTCAGTTACCTCTTCTCCCCTGTGTGCCGGAAGGCAGTGCATGAAGATGTAATCATCATCAGCTTCCGAGGCCAATTCTTCGTTTACCTGAAAACCATCGAATGCCCCCATCTTTCCATCCATATGCTCTTCTCCCATGGAAACAAAAACGTCCGTGTATATCGCTCCTGCTCCCTCAACAGCCTCTCTGGGATCATTAACTCCTTCAATTTTGGACCCTGTCTTCTTAGCTATTTCTAAAGCCCTTGAAATCACAGATTCGTCTGGCTCAAAACCTTCTGGCGTCGCGAAAACGATATCATATCCTAGAGTTGCACATCCAAGAACCAAATCATGAAGCACATTGTTCCCGTCACCAACCCAAGCAACATGGCCATTCATTTTATCCGAGTTTTCTACTAAGGTCATCATATCAGCCGCAGCCTGACATGGGTGATGCATATCAGAGAGGGCGTTGATTACTGGAACCGTTGAATGTTTAGCTAGTTCAGCAACGTCGTCATGGCCGAAACACCTGTAGGTAATGCAGTCCATGTACCTAGATAGGACAGCAGCAGTATCTGCTATGGTCTCACTAGTTCCTAGTTGGATGTCTCCAGCCAACAGTGTGAGGGGCTGGCCGCCTAGCCTACTAACACCAACCTCGAATGAAACCCTAGTCCTTGTTGACGGCTTCTCGTAAATCGAGCCTATTGTCATTCCATCAAGAGGTTTGAAGTCATACAGTGCCTCTTCATCGTTTTTTATTCTGATTGCCCAATCGACGATTTCAGAGAGTCTACCAGATAAATCGTCAATAGCTAGAAGGTCGATTTTCGAGTCACTGTCTCTCATGTTCTATATCTCCTGCGAACCCATCCTTGGCATCTGACATTCCTCCAAATATGTTTTGTGCGAAACTCAACACATCTGCTTGGCCCTCTTCCATCTCACTAGATATCGGTATTAGTCCAGGCTGAATTGCCGCATGCTGCATCATCCTAAGTTGGCCTATCGCAAACTCGGCTCTCTGCCCGCCTCCGTCAAATCCGCTTTGATTCGCTGATTCTTCAAACAGTGCTGCTTCTAAAACATCCAGGTTTTCCCCCCACTCTAGGATTCTTTCTAGCGTCTCAGGCTCCAATAGATCAGATTTGGACAAGAAGTTAGCTGTCGGTAGCCCTAGTCTGAAATGAACAATCGAAGAGAGCAACATCTGAGAAACGAACCCACTCGGAGTACTGGAAAGTAAAGGATCGAAAAGGAAAATCAAGCATGCCCTTCCCTGTCCAAGAACATGTACTAAGTGGCTAGAAGCCTCTCTGAAAGCAAAAAGCTCCACTTGACCAGGAGTATCTACTATCATAATGTCCCCTGCAAGCCCCTCAATCTCCTCGAAAACCTCCACAGCCTGAGAAGCAACTAGATCTGCAGCAAGTATCTGTGCGCCATTGGGGCCAAGGTCGTACTCATCCATTACTTCAGAAAGAGATATCAAGTCCCTGACATCGAACTCTGGATCATAATGTACCCTTTCAGCACCAGGGTCCAGATTAATCGCTAAGACATCAATGTCCAAGAATCTAGCCCATCTCTGAAAAGACGTAACCAACGAACTCTTCCCAGCACCAGCCGTTCCTACAACGAACAATACCGGCGGAGTAGTTCCGTCATTAGAGCTCATAGAACTCCGAGAACGTTTCCGTCTTCAACGTTCTTGGATAAACTAGAGATTTTCCTAAGCAGGTAACGGTTAAACGAACCTGTCACCCGTGAGTGTGTACCCTGAGGCTCATTTCATGGTTGAAGATTCTGATTCCCTTGAAG
>CACOAW010000004.1 GCA_902625325.1 uncultured Candidatus Poseidoniales archaeon
AGCCGAAGGGAAAGCGTCAGGCCGGCAAGAAGGGAAAGCCGGGCCAGCCTCCAATAGGAAAGAAGAAAGGTGGCCGAATCAAGATTAAGCTCGGACTCAGGTCAAAGAAGATATCCGAGGACACAGATTCTTACACAGATCAAATCGGATGGACCACGTCCGGTTCGGAGACCGTCCTGAGCGATCTCAAGGACATAGAGGAGATGGAGAAGAAGGAGCCAGAGACAATCACCCACCACTGCTCCATGTGTGGCATAAGGATGCAAATCCCAAGACCTACTCGAGAGAGATACAAGGTCGTGTGCGCCTATCCTGAATGCGGCCATGAAGACCAGGTAGGCTTCTGATTCCATTCAGGTCCCAGTTACGAGGAAACAACCGAATAGCGGGGAATTACCATGAAAGTAAGTGCATCTGTTCCGGCTAGAATCAACATTATCGGTGAACACACGGATCACTTCGGGGGACTATCCCTAACGTTCTCTAGTCAACATCGCCTCGATTTCACAGCATCAATGAGAAAGGATGGGAGTAGAGGGAATCAAACGGTAATCAGTCTCTGGGAGGCTGCGGGCGGCTGGAGCGCAGACCTAAACGTAGATTCCGACATCCCAGTAGGAGCGGGTCTGTCTTCATCCGCAGCCCTCTGCGTCGCAATCGTGATGTGCTCTCAGAACAATACGGACCCAATGGAGGTATCTTTAGAGGCCCAGAGGATCGAAAACCAAGTGCTACGCTCGAACTGCGGTCTCATGGATCAGATATCCATAACGCACTCCAAGGAAGGGATAGCAACCCTGTTGGACTTTTCAAGAATGAGCATAGAGGAATTCAGAATGCCAGAAGATTGGCGATTCAAACTGGTAGATACTGGAATCAGGAGGAGCCTCAGTGAGACCAAATACAGCAGCCCTGAGATCAAAATTGGAACAAGGCGGACTCATGCCAAGGAGGAGAGCTCAAGGGTCATGACCGCACTGAACAGTGATGCAAGGGCGCTGGGTACTATCCTAAACGAATCCCATGCATCGATAAGCGAAAGTATTCGTGCCAGTACTCCGGAAATAGACAGCACGGTCAAGGAGATTCAAAACACTGCAGGAGTATTAGGCGCCAGGCTTATGGGAGGTGGATTCGGAGGGATGATACTCGCACTTGTCGAAGAAGAAGACGCGCTTCCTGGGGAGCTTCTGATTTCTTCACGCTCTGCCTTCCTTCAGGAAACTCTCTAGCATTCTCAGTCGTTCAGGAGTCCCCATATCCCAGAATGGAGTCTCATCAAGATGCGCTGCAATCAATCCCGACATGGCGGGGTAAACCTCCTCCTCCCAACTCCAAGTTCCACCTCTCCCGAGACTATCTAGAACGGACTTCTCCACTATGCTAGTTCCCGCCTCGTACCCGTTCAGACCCTCTGGGTTATCGAGACGCTTGTCATATCGAATTACACGACCTCCCATATGTTCGAGATTGAACAATGAATGGCTGGTGGTCACGGTCATAGTCAGAGCGCAGCCCGAAGAATTGTGCGTTCGTAAGAGAGAAGGGTAGTCAATCATATGCAGATCATCCCCCCACAAGAGAACGAATCTATCTTCGATGAGGTCTTTGGCGCCCCACAGGGCCCCGCCGGTCCCTAGAGGAGACTTCTCCTTGTGGAACTCGATATCTACTCCTTCATGCGAAAAATCTTCGAATCGCTCTCCGAGATGACCGATCAATACCAGCGCTCTGGTGCAACCCTGAGCAGAAACCCAGTCTAGAATGTGCGACAAGATAGGCTGTCCTGCTACCTCGATTAGAGATTTGGGGACTCTCTCCGAAAGGCCACCAAGTCTAGTCCCCAGACCGCCTGCCAGCACCACTACCTGAGGCATCGTCTTTATTTCCACATAACTCGGAATCTGGAGGGACTAATAATCAGCAGGTTTCAAGTTGACTTCATTTTTGGTTAGGGGCGACCCTCTTAACCTCCTGCGAATAGCATCCGACGTGTCACTCCCCAGAAGGGCCATGGAGCAGATGGGCTTCTCGGTCTGCTGCCTCATGTGCGATGCTCCTGATGTTGCGGGCACGGAGAGATGCAAGGTCTGCATCAAGGGTCACACCAGAGCCAGAGACAGACTCACCTCTGGGAAGGCTAGGACCAAGGCGCAAAGCCTAGCAAGAGAACTCGTAACGATGCTTTCCGACCCATTCGGCTATATCGAAGATGAAATCCATGGAGAATCGATGCAATACTACTCCGACATTATCCGTGAGCATCAGCAGGATTCAGATAATCCCACACCAAAGCGGGAAAGAAGCCTGCGACTATCCAGAAAGACCTCATTAATCAGGGAGGTGGCAAACCAGAATAGGTGGCTCGATAAGCCGCCGGACGAGGACCAGATAGAGGAGATGCGGGAAATACTCAGGGATGGCGATGCACGACCTCCCCTGACTTGGGACGAACTAATCGCAGAGATTGAGGGCATGCTGGATGACTGAACTGAATAGCATTGATAGCAGACAATGTGGGCCAATAATTGATGGCCGCTGAGAGAGACCCCAGATGGTGGAAGGTCGATGACGACCCTCTTGAGGCTCACCACAGGGCAACAAGTCATCAGGCGGCCAGAGATGATGGCAACTGGAGGCAGCGCCGAATCCATGTGCAAGTAGGCTCGGAGGGAAGGGTGTTTTCCAACCTCTTCGCAGATGCTAGAACAGGAGGGGTTTCACTTCACAAAGGCTCGATATGGCACTTCTCAAGCACTGAGATAAGGCATCTCTCCCTCGCTACGGGCGCTTTCACTGTAGCGCTAGCACTAATGTTCGAAGGTGGCATATTTGGGATATCTTCCAGATTCCCGATTTACTGTCTGTTTGCATTAGTTTCACTGGCACCTGCCTTCCTATTACATGAGTTCGCCCACAAGTTTGTAGCGAGATACTACGGATGCTGGGCTGAGTTTAGAGCGGATCCAGGTGGTCTTAGATTCGGACTAATACTTGCTGCTATTCTAGGAATAGTATTCATGGCGCCGGGCGCTGTTATCGTGGCAGGTAACGCATCTAGAGGCCAGTTCGGCAAAATCGCTGTAGCAGGCCCAGTTACCAATATGGTCCTCTGGACAATAGGTTACTTCTGTTGGCTCATTCTAGGACCATTAGGGATTAGTCCGCTAGATTCGATTCTCCATTACTGGCTTTGGGGTAACTCAATCCTCTGCGCTTTCAACATGATCCCCTTGGGTCCCCTGGATGGGAGAAAGATCAAATCTTGGTCAGAGCCGATATTCTACCTATGCGTCAGTATTGCAGTAACACTGGTATACGTTACTATGGGTTTGGGTATCCTAACTAGGTGAGTCCGTTCACAACTGGATTCTCATCGCAGTGGAAGAACGTCATGAGAGCCCACCAAGTGATCATATCGAGGCTATTCACCACGTTCGCTACACCGCTGTTCTCCTCACCGTAGTCCTTGCCCCTAGTGTCCATCCACTGTTCCATCTCTTCCAGGGTATCGCATGTCTGGTGATAGCACCAGTAGCCGTCAACAAGGCCACCGAACCCGACGGTGACGGTGCCCAGGTTGTCCTGGAAGCTGGCGTGGTCGCTCCTGGCAGTAGTGTCTTCGTAGACGATGACTTCGGGCCTGTCCATATCTAGCCATACGTCTGTTTTCCAGGTTTCCTCGGAGTAATTCACGCCCACTAGAGTCCCCATCTGCTCCTCCAGACCCAACGCGTCGGAGCCGATCCAGTTCGACAGCCCCACCATGCCCGGCTGGTTTAGACGATCGTGATTGGGGCCGGGCCCGATGTAGACTCGTAGTGGCCACACCTCCGAGTCCTTGGGGTAACCATCCTCGTCGATTTGTGGGTCGGGATCTCCATGCGGAGCCCCTCCACCCCCCGGCCAGTTGACTCCTGCCATATCCAGGTTGATGTAGTTGGTAACAGTCACATTCGGATTGTCCTCCTTCACGTAGTAGTCAGTCCAGTAGTCCGAGCCGCGTTTGCCGCCCTCCTCCCCAGACCAGAGGCAGAATACCATGGTGCGCCTGCTTTCGAACTCTGACAAAGCCCGTGCGGTTTCCAGCACCATTGATGTTCCAGCGGAGTTGTCATACGCGCCAACTCTCGTTCCGTATGTCCTGATACCTGTTATGTGTGGGTCTAGGACTGCGAGATTGGCAGGAGGAGCGACGTCGAAGTGTGCCCCGAAGACCAACCACTCATCGATGTAAACGCTACCCCACTTGTAAGCGCAGACGTTGTATGCCTCAGGATTCTGAGCCCCCAACATATCAGTGTACTCGTACCTGTGTGACATCACCTCAAGGCCGAATGAAGAAAATTCTGCAATCAGATATTGGGCAGCATCCTCGTAGGCGGCGTTTCCCTGGCCTGCCCACCGGTCCCAATAGCCCTCCTTCCCATCGAATGGGTCGAGGGAATCGGTCGGGTCGGTTATGCGGTAGAGCCGCTCGTAGACCTCTCTGCCATGGACAATCCCCGACGAGTGAAAGCCACCATCATCCACCGAGGTGGTGCTTCCTCGCACCGTCTGCAAGATCTTCACGAAGACAGGGCCCCCGCGGTCTTCGCTTCTGTTGAGAGTGTCCAAAGAGCCATTGCCGTACACCCTAGCAACCCCGGAGCCCCAATCACCGGAATCCCCTCCGTCTTCTAACCAAGATTCCCAAGACTGATCCTCCTCCCTTACCGGCCAATTGGTTCTCCCATGCTCCCCCACCAGCATAACTAGCATCGATACCCTTGGCGGGGACAGCAAATCAAGACTGAAGGAACCCCCCCTTTCGATATCGATAACGGTCGAGTTCTGAATGAACCCAGTGATGGGATCCCTGACTAGGTATGGCACGTATACGGACATGTCGCGCCCTGATTCCAATGAGACGCTCTGGAAATGTCCAGATACCAACTCTTCGGGACCGACATCCAGATCTTCCTCGGATAGGGAACCGCCTTCACCGCTCATACATCCGCTTAGCGGCGCGGATACAATCACGAAGACCATCAGGGCTAATCGCATGTCATCTCCACTAGGTGGCGGTCAGCCTTCTCTTGATCACTATTCCATTGTCGGTAACCTGTACAACCTCGACGGTTGGCTCGGGAGCGACGTATCCTATCGGCGAGGAGGCCATCTCTTCGAGAGCCTCTAGTGCTCTTGCCCTCTTCTTTCGCTTCCTTCTTGTCATCCTGCGCCTCACTCTCCAGAGCATGAATGCCAACAGCCCGATGATGTAGTACTGGACTTGGGAGATAACCCAAAACGGGGTCAGAAGAAGGGTGAAGCCCACACTATCGTCCCCCATTCCCTGGCTTATCGTGTATGAGATGACTTGACGAGAATCGTTATTCATTACAGAGGTAATCCTGCCCTCCTCTGATGTCAGATTCTCTAACTCCATGCCCAGAGGCATCGTGATCGTGTATGTGCCTGCAAAACTCAGACCGAGAGAATCATCTCCTATGTTGGCTAGCTTCGAAGTGGGCAGATCAGCGTTGGCGCCGTTTACCCTGACTCCCTCTGGGGAGGGTGCGACCATGCTCGATGAAAGGGCACCGGCCAAACTACCCATCGCTGCAACCATCGGGGTGACGAATGGGGCGGCTAGAGTGGACATAGAGGCGTCTTCGGTGACAAGGCCGAACTCAGGGCTCTCTCCATTGCCCCTGAGTATGCCGATCAACTCAACCCAGGAATTATCAATCCCAGCAGTCATACTTACCTTTGGAATATCGATGCTGAGGATTATGCCCCTCTCGTCGCCAATGACGTCGTCGTTGTCCGTGATCATCTCGTGAGGGAACTCTATATCGATGGTAAAGCCAGACATGTCGATATTCCCGACACCGTTCCCCTCCTCTTCTGTCAACTCCCTGGCTGTGTCCTCAATCAGGTACTTTATGTCTCTCTCCAACTCATTTACGTACCACGGAAGGCCTGAGGTTTGGCTGGAGGATATGGGCATGCTCTGCTCGCAGTACGACTTCCCATTGTCGCACAATGAGAACTCCACCTCAAGAGGGTCCCCTCTGGAACCTATGTCCAAAAGCGCCCTGAGCAGATCCGAGGGAAGAACGTCCAGACTCATGCTGGTGGAATCGGTGTTCAGTGATTCGAACAACTGATCGGGGACCGCAATCCTGTGGATGACCATGTCAACGGATAGGGCGAATTCGACCGTCGCGCCCTTGGTCAGCGGGAGGCTTGCGAACGACACCTTCCCTACGTCCATGTCCACGTCCATGTAGGCACAACTCTTCGAGGTCGAGGGACACACTGTGTCCCCTCCCCCATCGAAGCAAGCGCTCTGGACGGTGTCTTTGCATATCGCGTGGTTCCAGAAGAAGGAGTCAGAACCGGTAAGACCGATGACCCCGTTATGATCCCCGGAAGCCCTGTAATTCAATACGATAGAGTCACCACCCTGTGGAGTAGATGCCCAGGAAGGCAGAACAATCTCCATCGTCAAATCTGCACTGATTCCGTTAGGAAGCAAACTTCCCACGAACGTCTCCATGGTTTCATCGCTTAGGACCGTTGAAAACTCCAGCCCTGAGTTGAGAAGCTTGCTAAGATCATCCCCAGAAACCGAGTTCATGAAGCCAGAATCACCCAGGTTTCCGCCCAGCAGGTCGGCTAGACTGAATGGGAAGGTGTGACTTACCGATCTCATGTATACCGGGTAGGTGTCATCCATGGCTACGGATCCCTCCATGCAGTAATTCACTCCCCTCTCACACTGTGTGGGGGAATGGGTGTAGTTCAGACCGCCCTGATCTAGGGGAGCGCTGGATACGTGGATCCATTGGAAATCACCCATCTGAACGCTCGACCCCCCACCTGAGTCGGTTAGTGCCTGACCGATCCCTGAGATTGGGATGTTTTTGGAGAGATCGTCCAGGTCCAGCAGCCCAGTATGATAGGCCATCCTAATCCCGTCGGAAGTGATTACCGGGATGGTCGCCTTGTCTCTAGGCATCAAATCTGGGACGCCCCAGCTACTCAGGCTACTGGATTGTATCTGGTAAATCCCTGCTGTTACCTCCACGAAGGCATTGCTCTCGTCGGAAAGATCGATTGAAACCCTGAGATCTAGGCTTCTGTCATCTGGCGAGACCTCTACCACGCTTGTAGTACTCTTGTCTCTCATCCCGATGGTCATGTCCAAGTCAGCGGGCTGGCTGCTGGGAGACAACCCATTGGGGTCGTTACGGTTGTCCACAGTCCAAAGACCAGAAGAGTACGCCCCACCGTCCTCGGAAACCTCCTCGTTGGTTCCCCACCCTGTCGCATCAGTAACTGTGGCATATGATGGTGGTTGGATGGAATAGGTCCCCTTGTGACCAGGCTCAACCCTGACGTCGAACTTCGTAGTGATTTCTGACCCCATCACGAGTAAACCCTCTAGGGCGGTATTCAGATTGGACTCGGTTACCCCATTTAGCCCATAAGTCGAGGAAATAGGCAGAGTAATGTTGACGTTAGTGGAAATGCAGATGGGGGGCTCAAAGGCATTGCCATCACTGTCGGATGCAGGGTCAATCGTACAATCGACCGCAGAGACCACCCCAGAGTCATCAGGTAGGAACACCCTATCCTCCCATGTGGTCTCAGGAGACGTAGAGCCGCCCCAGTTGGCCAAGAAGCCGCTTATCGAACCATCAATCTCCCCCAGAAGGGATTCTTGGATGGTTGGCGAAGTGATGTCAGTAGGATCTGTATTCTCGTCGAAGGCGGACCTGAGTACGTCTGCGGGCAGACCATCGTTTGCATTGATATTGTCACTATTAAGTGCCGTGATCATCGAACTGGATGTGAACAGATCCATCCCCGACTTATCCCACTCCCTGATGGCCCAAGAAGCTTGGAATTGAATCTCGGTAGGGCTTGTCATATTGAAGTGAAACATTCCCTCAACCCAGCTAGTGATGTCCTGCGTCGCATCATCGGCATCTCTCCTGTCATCACAAACCCCATCTAGTCCCGGAAAGGGCTGGCAGAGTGTCATCTCATCGAATGAGTCCTCTGAAACAGCCGCTGGGGCCGCTACTTGCACTAGGAAAATCACGGATAGTAGAACGGCGGCTCTCCCCCAACCATATTGGGTTGAATTCTTAGCGTGCCGCTCAGCCATTGCGCAATGACTCTACGATTCATTGTTAATGGATTCGGTGAGGGGTATCAGGGTAGACACCAAACGATCTCTATTCTAGTTCTGCTTGTACCAAGCGTCCGTTTCCTCCGACGACCCTCCCACAGACCCATCAGGACCACCAGAGTTCTGCATAGATTCCGGGCTGGCCCCGGCTTCGGAATGGTCGAGAACAATCTTGCCCTCCGCATCTAACTTGTAGCTTGTCGGGACCTCCTCCTTCATGGTAAATGCCAATATGAGTCCGAGAAGCAGTATCAGGAGTCCGCAGCACGCGCAAGAACCTCCGCCTAGAGCTCCGAAGATACCTCCGATTACACTCCCAATCAACTCGGCAATAACTCCCTCTGGAACTGCAATAAGATAGTCCTCTGAAACAAACTCGTAAGAACCGCCGCTCTCGAGGCCCCGCACGGCCCCCATATGTAGCCAACCGGGAGGGTCATCTTCATACCCTAACGGCAGTTTTCCGTCTTCAGTACACGCATCGGCAGTGTACCCAGCCTTCTGGTCACTATCCCCTTCGATTACATTTACATTAAGTGTAAATTCGTCGCATCTAACTTCATCGCTTACAAAGATGTAGAGCACTCCATCTCGTGCATCGGTGTGGTCGTGGACCCCAGAACTTCCGGACCAGACCGCCTCTTCTTCGACCGACCACTCTTCTATTGCGCCAACACCTCTTGCACCCAGACCCCCAACCAGGATTCCCAAGACGAGCATCCCAGCCCCTATTCCCAGAGTCAGTTTTGCTGCGACGTGCATGGTTTGCGGAACCTACAGTTCCTAACAAACTATCCGATGAAGACAGAGAGGCAGGTCAGACTAGCATCGACCTCCCTGAACTCTGTCATATCAATCGACGTAATCGAGAAGCCCGCATCCATCAACAAGTGCCTTGCTTTTTTGTAACCCTCCGCCATGATTATGCGATCGCCATATGCGATGGTGTTGGCTGCGTAACCCTCCTCATCGGGAATCCAGATGACCTCTTCAGCGAAGGAAAGATCGCTTTCCTTCAGATGACCCTTAGCAGCAACCATGGTGCCTGACCTCGGACTCGAGCAGACCGTTGTTAGGTGCAACGTGCTCTTCGGTACATCGAACAACTGCACATCAATACCCGCCCCCTTGGCATGCTCAGCCAGAAAATCAGCGCCCTGCTTGTTGGTTCTGGTAGAAATGCCTACCAGAAAACGATCGTCGTAGAAGACGACGTCTCCGCCGTCAAGAGTCGCCCCGTCAGGCATTCTGATTACTTCGAAATCATCTGCAAGATGTTCTGCCACCGACTCCTTCTCCCCGTCTCTGCTAGGATGGCCGAGGTTCGGAATCACGGCCACGTCATCCAGAATCACTGCTGCATCCTCTACGAAGCAGCAGTCTGGGAAATCTTCCAACGTAGGGAGGGTGATTACCTCGGTGCCATGTGCCCTAAGTGCTGCGAAATACACCTCTTGTGCACGTTTGGCAGCCTCGTAGTCTGGTACCCTAGTACCCAGATAGCTGGAAACAGCCTCCGCGTAACTTGGAGAGACTTCTCGGGTCAGAGCCCGTCCTCTTGTCCTGTCAAACGTTCCTGGCACGAACCTTCCCCTGCATAGTCATTCATAATTATTAGGAGAACGGAAGCAGTTTTCCTGATTCCGGAAGACACTTGACCATCCATTATGGACGGCCACGGGAGTGGGTTGACTGTAGCAGGTGTTGTTATGGAGGAACTGAGAAATCTTCTGGGGGCGAGGAACCGGCACATCAGCAAAGCCCTCTCCATTGCACATGGAAAGCCCCTGCACATAGTGAGGGGGGAGATGCAGTACCTGCACGCCTCGGACGGTACTAAGTACCTGGATCTAGTGAACAACGTTTCCCATGTAGGTCACTGTAACCCTCATGTCGTTGAAGCCGGCCAGAGACAGATGGCCGTTCTGAACACAAACACCAGGTACGTGTACGAGGAGCTAACCGGGTATCTTGGCCGACTATCCTCCACCCTGCCCGAGTCCTTGGCTGTGGGTTTCTTGGTAAACTCAGGCTCTGAAGCCAACGAACTCGCGGTCAGGCTGGCACGATCATACACAGGAAATCACGACATGGCTGTGATTGAGGGCGCTTACCACGGACACACGGGAATGTTGATCGACCTGAGCCCATACAAGTTTCGAGGGCCTGGGGGAAGAGGCTCGCCAGAGTCATGGGTGCATGTGCTGCCCATCCCCGACACATACCGTCGTCCCACTATTGACTACTCAGCAGAGGCAAGGGAGGGAATGGAGCAAGCGGGCCCATTGGCGGGCCTTCTGATAGAGTCCATGCTATCCTGTGCGGGGCAGGTGCCCCTACCACCCAGTTACTTCCCAGAGGTCGCCTCAGCAGTCAGGAACCAAGGGGGGATACTGATTGCAGACGAGGTACAAGTAGGGTTTGGTAGAGTCGGGACACACATGTGGGCTTTCCAGGAGAGCGGGGTAACCCCAGACATCGTGGTGATGGGAAAGCCGATAGGGAACGGGCACCCCTTGGCAGCAGTCTTCACGACATCAAAAATCGCCTCTTCGTTCGGAGGCATGGAGTTCTTCAGCACGTTCGGCGGGAATCCAGTCTCATGTGCTATCGGAATGGCAGTGATGGACGTCATCGAGAAAGAGGGCCTGATGAATCGAGCCCATGTCCTAGGAGAACGCTTCAAGGACGGTCTGAATTCTCTAATGCAGGAACACGAGTTGATAGGCGATGTTCGCGGGCGCGGACTCTTCCTCGGAGTCGAGATGGTGAAGGACAGGAGCACCCTCGAACCTGCAGCTATGGAGGCGTCAGAAATAGTGGGTAAGATGAGGGATCAGGGGGTGCTTCTGAGTACGGACGGACCCCTTCATAATGTCATCAAGATAAAGCCACCAATGGTCCTAAACCATGACGACGTGGATCAAACGCTTTCAAAACTCCAAAACTGCCTTTCCGTGGTGCGACGTAACAAGGCTTAATTTGGATCAGGTCAAACGTCCGTTATGGAACAAGACGGACAACCCGTACATCAGCGATTAGGAACGCCAGAATTCAGCCCTCGACCACAGCAGATGATGGGGTTCTTGGATGCACTAAAGACAGTATTTAGGGAGAAGTATGCTACCTTTTCAGGGAGGGCATCAAGATCGGAATATTGGTGGTCGTATCTAGGCCTATTTGTGGCATCTATGTCCTTGCAAATTGTTGGTTTTGTCGGCGCGATTATATTAGGGAGCATCAACGAAACTCTTGCATTAGTACCTTTATTGATCATGATCGCAGGTATTTTCGCACTCTTGATACCTACCCTGGCTGTCAACGTCAGGAGACTTCACGATACTGGGAAGAGCGGTTGGATGCTAATAATCGTCCTAATCCCGTGCATCGGATTCATACTCTGGCTAGTTTGGATGATTGAGGACGGACAGGCACATGTAAACGCATATGGGCCGGTTCCGAATAATCTCATGGAATGAAATAGAGCCTCTATTCCTCTTCCGATTCGCGTTCGCTTAACAGACGCACGTCTCCAATGCCCTGAGCCTTGCCTAACTGAAAAATAACCGCTGCCACCATTACAAGGACCACTATCTCCAAGCCGAAGAATGGTATCCACGACTCCCTTGATCCTGATATAGCGGAATCGCTCGTGTCATTGGCGGGCTCAGGAGAAACCGGCTCTTGCGTGGGCTGCACGATGACAGTCCCCACCATGCCGACGCTCTCATGGGGCTCGCAAACGTACTGGTGAGTCCCGTTTGTTCCCTCTTCGAACGTGAATGTATAGTCCACGTTTCTGGAGGTATCCCCCGAATCAAACAAACCGTCCTCTGCAACTGCGTTGTGCGCAAGTAGCTCGCCACTCCAGAAAAATCGCACAGAATCACCCTCAGTAATGGTGACAGAAGAAGGAGAGAACCTCAGGTTCGTGCTATCCACCGTTACCACGACCTGTTCGGATGTTGAGACTTCTGCGAGGGATCCGGGAACCATAGCTCCGAGCAGAGAGACTACAACCAATAGGACAGTCCTCATTGGACCAATCAGGCTGAATTTGGTATACACCTTTTGCGGCTTTTTGCATGAAATAACGAGTATTTGCAGCAGATTATGGTATGTTTTTGCCATCGGGCCAGAGAATTTCGATTGAAGAGGATTAGGATGGCCCAATCAAATTCTAACTTGTACGTAGTCACCTTCTACCCTGGTTTCGTAAAGGGCCAGATCCTTCTTCTTGGACATCTTTCCCACCAGCCTCCCATATGGGGGGAACAAAGGGAAGGGGGACCACTCCTCAAGACACCCATCATCAAGTCGGTGACGTGTCTGGTGGAGGGGGCAAGTTATGCATCCGTCATCCACCTTTCCACCCAATCCTAGAGGCCACCTCATGTGCCTGCAAAGCCCTTCGGTCGCATGGTACTTCCCACGATAATCTACGATCATCAGGGTCTTCAGTCCTATATTCACCATCTTGGGCTTCTCTGGCTTCAGCTTAGTGAGACGAATGGCATTCTTCCAACGCATCTAACTCCTCACATTCGACATTCCGCCGTCAAGATGGAAGACTTGGCCCGTGATGTTGTCAGGGGCTTCTGTTAGCAGCCAGCGCATCGTTTCTGCAACTTCCTCTGCCTTGTTGATCCTTTTCAGAGGAATCATACCTACTGCTGCATCCTTGGAGGCCTCTGATGAAATAATGGGGGAGGATAATCTGGTTTCAGTAAGTCCGGGAGCGACTGCATTGACCCTGATTCCCCTTTTGCTATAGGTGGCCGCAGCCGATCTAACCATTGACTCTACACCTCCTTTAGCCGCAGAAATAGCCTCGTGATTGACCAAGCCTAGGCTTCCTGCCACGCTAGATGTGAAAACTACCCGCCCTCCTCCAGTTCTGAGCATCTGTTTGCATGCCACTGAAAGAGTTACGAATGCGCTGACAAGGTTTGTTGACAGAACTTCCTGGAAGGACTCCTTGTTCATTGCATGCGGGGGCCTTACAGCGAAGGAACCCACTAGATGCGCAACTCCGTCGATTGTACCATCGCCTGAAGACAGACAAGACTGTACCGCAGCCAAGACTAGACTCTCGTCGTTCGCGTCACCGACAAGAACCTGTACCGATTCACCTGGAAGACTAGCAATTCTGCTTTCGTCCCTTACCAGCAGGGTGACGTTGTCACCTCTTTGTATCAGCTTTTCAGCAAGCATGAGCCCGATGTCACTACTACCGCCCACTAACAGGAAAGAGCCCATAGTATCGCCTCAGAACTACGCATCCTGCTCTTTCATCCATTCTTTTAGTTGTTCTTCCAACCTCTCCCAGAGTGCATCGGCCATCATACACAACAACCTAACTAAGCATATATACAGTCGTTTCAGCCACCTCAACAATCTCTAATGAGATCTAAAGGAAGCAAGAAGTCTTTGCCCCGTCTCCCAACCTCCTAGCCATAGCGATATGACGACTAGAATTACCTGACCCAAACCCCTCAGCAGATGCCAGTGGAGCTCATACAAACGACCATTAAGAGGAATTTCGTTAAACCACATATTGAAGTTCGCCCAATATAGTACAATAAGCAAAAGCGTCATGCCAAAGGCTGCCTCTTTCCTGAACCAAGGCAGTGCAACTCCGATTCCTAGAATTATCTCGAAAGCTCCGCTTGCATATACCCAGAATCTGGGGTTCCCTATGACCTCGGGGACTATGGGTTCGAACCATGCAGGATCTCGGAAGTGTTGGATGCCTACCCATGCCACCCACAGGCCATATGGGATCGCAACTAGACTGACCGTCCAGTCGGACATCCGATCAACTCGACTCTTCTCTCACCATTACCAAATTGAAGGCCAGACCGACTGGCATCAGCATTACTCCAAAGAAGACAGAGACCGCCGAGATCCATCTGTCAGCGCCACTTTCGAGACACCTCTTCCACATCCACTTAGTGATGAGAATATCGCCTGCTACCATGTGTGCCCACGCCGCAGACGCCCCAGCACGGGTCCCCAGAATTCCGGCCAAACTATCCAGTATCGCTAGCGGGTCGCTAAATCCCTCTGCTAGGTCCATCAGTCCGCCGGGCGCGGAAATCGTCACAACCCACCATATCAGAATTGGCCCGACAAACAGCCAGGGACCTTTCATAATCTGCCTAGTTTTTTCCTCTTCTGGGTAAACTAGCATGGCGAGCCAGAATGGTCCGACCCAAACTGTCGATAGGAAGAACGATACGTCATATAGATCCATAGTTTTCCCTCATACGCTCTCTACTTTTACTTTCGGCCTTTTCAGGTCCTCAAACCACGGATCAGCCCCATTCCAATCCGGTACTATTCCCATGTCAGCGCAAATCAACTTAGCCGAGATCCTACCGCTCTCAAGAATAGTTGGCAAACCGCTCCCGGGATGGGTTCCTCCACCTACAAGGTATAGCCTCTCTAGCTCCTCAAATTTGTTTTGAGGCCTCCGCCAAAGCATCTGGTCGAGTCCGTGTGCAAGATTGAACACCGCTCCTTTGTATATATCTCTAGAGGCCCAGTCGTCCGGTGTTACGATCGTCTGGGAGACTATGTGCTCCTTCAGGTCAGGAAAACCTAGTTTTTCCATCTGTTTCAGAATCACATCCATGTACTCGTGTTTTATATCATCCCATACTATATCTGGGTTAGTTGAACTTGCAGGTACCAGGACATAGATCGTCGAGTGACCTTCAGGAGCCATTGAAGGGTCCGTTACACAAGCATTCTGAACATAGACAGACGGATCATCCCATGTCACTTTATTCTCCGTGACCTCTTTCAGATTTTTCTGGTAATCCTTAGCAGCGTATATCTGGTGGTGTGGAGTATCGTATAACTTGTCTACCCCCAAGTAAAGCATGTAGGTTGAGCAAGAGTATGACTTCTCATCTAGCTTCTTATCAGACCATTTCCTGCGTAAATCGTCTGGTATCAGCCCCTTCATCCCTGTTGCAAAATCGACATTCATTACGAACCTATCCGCTGTGTAGGACCCCATATCGGTCTTAGCACCTACAACTTTCTTGCCCTCGAACAAAAATTCACTCACGGGCTCATTGAGTCGAATGTCAACGCCCAGCTCCTCTGCAATGTCCCCCATCTTCTGTGTGATAGATCCTAGACCCCCTTTTGTGTGGAAGACCCCGTGCTCGTACTCTAAATACGCGAGGATTGTGAAAAGGCTGGGAGCATGGAACGGGCTCATTCCTAGATACTTTGTTTGGAATGACATCGCAAGTTGCATCCGCTCGTCAGGGAAAAGCTTCGCAAGGTCTGTTGCGACGCTCCTCCACGGTCTGAGGACACGCGCAACCCTGAGCGCACGTTTGTTTAAGAGGTCAGTAGGACCTCTCCACGGGGCGTTGAGACAGTTCTTCGAGAGGTTCATTTTGACTCGGTTATCTTCTATGTACTTTCGGAATCCCGTCGCATTGGCTTCTCCGCAGAGATCTTTGATTTGAGATGTCATGTCATCCAAATCAGTACTCGCGTTCAGACTACCTCCAGCACCGAAGACCAGCCTATAGTTGGGGTCGAGCGGGATCAGCCCCAACTCGTCGTGAGCGTCGAGGCCCAGTGCATCGAATATTTCCTCTGCGATTTCGGGGTAGTGGAAGAAGGTTGGTCCGTTATCGTATTTGTATCCGTCCTTCTCGAAGACCTTCGTCCTGCCCCCAACCCGGTCCGTTTTTTCCAGTACCGTGACCTTGACTCCAGCTTTGGCTAGGAGCATAGCGCATGAAAGGCCACCAGGGCCCGCACCGACAATGACTACATCGCTGTGTGTTGGCATTACATCGACTCCATATCCAGTCCTTTTCTAAACTCGTTTAGCGATGGCCCCATTTCAGCAATTAACTTGACCTTGGGGTGCGTTCTAATGACTAGGCCATCCATGTACATCAGAGACCTGATTATTGGAAAACCCTCCTCCCCAAAGTCAGCTCCGGCGTCCTCCACGGCGGTTCTCACGGTCCTCATCATTAGGTCCGTCAGACTCTGTTCCCCAACGCTCTTCTCACCGAATCCATCATAGATCTCTTCCATCTTGGACTTAAACCTCTCAACCCTGTCCTCAGAAGGTCTCTGGCTCGCAACGCCCAGTAGAGCTTCAAATGCGGCATCGTGATTGCCTTTCGACATTTCATCGAAGAAATTGAATAGTGACAGACTAACATTCCGAGGAGCCTGGCAAATCGCGCCGTTGTCAATGAACACAAAGCACCCATCTTCGTCAATTATACAGTTTCCAGGATGTAAATCCCCATGAAAAGTCCCGACTCCAAACATGTAAGCGCCATGAATCCTGAATAACTCGATTAGATAATCCCAAGGTAGACTTTCGTCATTGATTCCTTCTTCCAGTGTTTTGCCTCGCACATATTCGGAAACCAACACATGCTCGTTTGACATCTCGGGGTAGTATTTCGGGAATCGAAGTTTAGGCATTGGAAAATCCTCGACGAGACTTTCCTGGATTGCCTCAAGCTCTGCGCCTCCCTTGATTTCGTTCCTAAGGTCCAATTCCCTGGTTGTGTAGTCCTCTACGTGCCTCAACAACGCCAGAGGGTTCCCCACTCTCCTGAGTTTGGGTGACAGAGAAATTGCAAATTTCATCATCCTCATCATCCTTTTCACATCTCTCTGGAACTTTCTCTTGTGATCAGCCTTCACGACCTTCACGACCACCTCATCACCGTTCGCTAGTGTTGCTCTGTGTACCTGGCCAACAGAAGCGGCCGCGAGCGGCTCTTCGTCAAACCAAGCAATCGAATCGTAGAATCCAACGGGAGCTTTCTCCCGCAGAATTTCTTCTACGTCCTCTGGCGGTATTGTCGATGCATTCCTGTACATGGTCTGTAGCTGCCTGCATTTTTCGATGCTTAGCATGTCCGGTCTAAGAGCGAATATCTGTGAAAGCTTCACAGCTAGAAGTCCTTGGGCCTGTATCCACTCTAGGTCGGCCGGACCATCCTTTCGAATCTCCCTGTAATACCTAAGGAAAGTAAGAAGTCGCATGTCCTAACGGCCACCTTCTCCCCTTTCAAATGCTGTATTTCCTAAGAGACCAGAATTTCAATCAGGCTGGATGTTTCAGATTCTACTTTGCACTCCCAGATTGTATGAACGGTCCACCCAAGGTTGACCAACGACTCCTCTTTTCTCCTATCCCTATCTACGTTCTTCTGGAACTTCTGGCTCCAATAGTCTACGTTTGATTTCGGGAGACTGAGATTGCACGTTGGACACCGATGCCAGAAGCAACCATGGACGAAAATAGCCAACTTCCTCCCCGGGAAGGTGATATCCGGCCTGCAGATGTACCTCCCATCATCTCCATCTATCCTCCAATGGAGACGATAACCTGGAAAACCGGAGTTTCTTAGGAATCTCCTAACCAATAGTTCAGGTTTGGTGTTCGTAGATTTGTTGGCAATCATCACATTATGAACAGCCGGCGATGATGCGGAAGGGACCTCTAGACCCATGCCCGACACGCTTCCTAGAGAGTATCTGGTCCGCCCAGCGGCATGGGGGCGATAGGCTCGTCTCTGAGGGTGGGTCCTACCGCCATGGTTCCGTAGATTCCGATTTCCCCTCCGACATTGTGGGCGTGCCCGAACCACACTCTTCCGTGCTGGTCGATTGCAATGTCATTGAAGTCTCCAAAGCCACCACACCTGGCGTATCCGCAACCCGAAGAGGTATCCAATGGATCCCCCCATTCGTTAACCTGTACGGTGGTGAGCAATGGGACATCGCTAAAGGCGTCAGTGATTACCGTGATGTAACCGTTCCAAGTATCTCCACCCGAGTCTCCAAGGTAAGCTAGGGCGACCTTGCCTGCACTTCCCGCGGTGATCACTGGAAACCCCGTTCCGTTCAAGCCAATAGGAGGCGCTACCATGATAGGGGAGCTCCAAGTATCTCCCTCGTTCAACGAGTACGAATAGTAGGGCATGTTATCGATGCCCATCCAGAACGCGTGGACGTTGTCCTCTGAGTCGGTGGCGACCTGGGCTTCCTCGAAGTTCCAAGTCTCTGCTGTTCCGCTGGTCTCAGTTGGAAGTGGGTGTTCCGTCCAAGTCAGACCGCCATTGGTGCTCCTGTAAATGGAGTAACCCTCGCCTCCGTTGCACCCTCTGTTACCCCTGTAGAAGTTCCCATTCTCGCTACCCGTGATGTGTCCCGTGAGCCCGCCGCTCTCACAGTCTGAGGGTGTTCCAGGCAACTCCGGGCCCCATGTCAGGCCTCCATCGTTGCTTGCAGAGCAAACAGGGTATGGGTAGTTGCCATTGACGCAGAACACCCATGTAGTTTGGTGGAAAGCTGCTGGATATGGCGAGGAGGCTATGGTTTGGTGATCCTGCACCGACCAACCCGTAGCTACAGAAGGCCCAATCCAGCTCTGACCTTCATTATCAGACCATTCCACCGTCATTCCCAACAATGCATGCATATCGAACTTCATGATTCGGTCGGTCCAAGGATCGACGTAGACGTAGGGGTCGTTGCTGTTAGGAACGGGCAATAGGGCGCTGTAGACGTCCTCACAGGAGTACTCGCTCACATTTGACATACCAATTAGACCAGAGCACCTGACTATTGCAGTCGATCCAGCTGGCCCATTCCCCCAGCTAGTCATATACAGGTTGTCCAGAGACGTGACTCCTATAGTAGGCTCGAATGTGGTCATTCCAATGCCATAGTATGTGCCAATTGCACACACAGGCGCGTTATCTCCGACTAGCACGGACGTCCCGTTGAACATGTCAGAGACCTTCGTAGCATCCGTGGCATTGTCGTAGTGGTACCATGTAGTGTTGCTGATATATCCCCCGTTTTCTGCGCAAAGGGAGTCAAAGAGATCAATTTCCTCTATGACCTCCTTCTCCTCGCCGAAACAACCCCCTAGGGAGGCCAAAACCAGGAGAGAAACAATACTGATAGCGGCTGCGCGCACACTCTGTCGTCCTAGCCCTCCCTACATCAGTTAAACGGATTATTGGTATCCATGTAATTTTGAAGAATTTGAGAACCGACAAGGGGTTTTGTTGAAATCACACCACATGAACGGATAAATCGTGAGATACCTCCCACTTTTTGTCGTTTTACTGGTGCTAAGCGCTCCTGGTTCTGTTGGGGTGATGGAACAATCACGTACAATAGATACTACGAAGATGAGCTCGGAGTTGGTATCGGTTCTCAATTCTGGAGAGAAGATTGAGGCCATAGTACAATTCTACGATTCACCAAGCGAACTGACATGGGATAGTGTTGAATCTACAGGCGCAGAAGTCATCTCGAAGATGAGCGTCCTGCATGGCGCTCTAATCTCTGGTACTAACGAAGCAATCTCAGAACTCTCAACCAAGTCTTACGTCAGCCACATGGAGGCAAACGTCCCGATCGAGCATTTCTACCTGCCAGGCGATCAGGATGACTATGAATCAATGATGCACGAGACTGTCAGATGGGTAAACGCTAGTTTGGCCTGGCACAGGGCAATTATTGGAACAGACGGGGTATTGAAGACCGAGAGCGACCTCTCCCTTTCCGAGTATGATGGAAAAGGCGCTACTGCAGTCGATCTTGATACCGGGATAGACGGAGAACATCCGGATTTCGACTGCGGAGAGCCTTGGACCGGGGAGAAACTGATTTGGTCAGCCAAGTGGACAGGAGTGGCTTGGGTTGACGCCCCGAATTGCAACTCAGATACATCCAGCGGTCATGGGACCCATGTGGGGGGAACTATAGCAGGAAACGGCGATGCTTCCGGAGGTAGACGCCTCGGTACCGCGAAGGGAGCGACAATAGTCGCTTTGGGAACCGGCGATGGAGCCTCCATCTTTGCAGCGGTGGAGGGCCTAGAATGGACTTACGAACATAGCAGGCCAGGATTAAACGAGTTCAACATCCGAGTAGTGTCTAATTCTTGGGGTACAAACGGCGATTATAATCCGTCAAATGCAGTCACGGTACTGACCGATATGCTGACTTATGACAATGATGTAGCAGTAATTTTCGCGGCTTCCAACAGTGGTGGTAGTGGAGGGGAGTCAGAGAATGACCTCAGGACCAACATGTACGCAAACACGCCCTCGGCAATCTCGGTTGCTGCGTTAGTACACGAGGGTAACGCAGTCACCTCCTTCTCCAGCAGAGGGTGGTCTACCCAACAGCACACCTGGCCTGATATCGGAGCGCCAGGTAGGAACATATGGGCCACGGCTCCACGAGCCACGGCTATTGACGCATCAACGAGAACCCAGGGGGATCTGTATTACATGGCTATCTCGGGAACGAGCATGGCTACACCGCACATAGGGGGAATAGCCACACTCTTGCTAGCGGCTGCACCGTCTCTAGGGGTCGCAGACTACCAAACCGAGGATCACGATCACCTAGAGAGCCTATACTTCAACGAGACCGCTAAGGGTATCCAATTCGATGATTGGGAAGATAGGAATGAATCGAGAGTACATGAGATCGAGTTGATTTTGGAACTGACTTCTCACTACGATCTTCTCAGGAACTCTTGCGAGGAGGGTAATGACGACGATCTCTGCAATGATATTCCGGAGGAATGCTACATCTCAGAGGAGACAAATAGGTGCCATGATTGGAGAGTAGGTCATGGTTTAGTCGATACTGACAGAGCATTAGCACTATCTCGGACATTACAAGTGATGAGGGATCCCGACGAGGATGGTTTCCTAGACTATCCTCAGGTCACGGTCTGGGATGCATACAACCACTACGAGAAAATAATGGATACAAGGGAACTTCCATTGAAGACAGATCAGCTTAGGCACGCATGGAAGGGAGAATGGAGCCACTTTAACAACGGTCCTACGAGCACCTTCGGAACGTATGCAACCGAAGACAGGCACTACGTTTGGGTACCGAACGGCACCTATGAGATGCAGATAGCTTTCAGCTCTCTCGATTGGGACTCCAATACTGCTCAAATTGCTCAAATCAGACCAAACGTGGACCTAGGCTCTGATGGTGATGACGATGCACAGGGTCAGGGGACCATAGTTGGCGATACTATCTACATATCACTGGATGTCGAACCCGAACACTGGGGCGAGTGGACTGAGTTTGACGTCACAGGAACAGCGATCTCCCTCCCCGTAACTGGAATAATATCTGGTTCGGAGTTCATGGAACCTCGAGTTCCGTACACTTTCGACGTCCTGCTAACTTTGGACGTGTCAAAGCAACAGACGGTGGACGTCCCACTTAGGTATGACGGATATTCAGATTTAGATCCAGCACAGCCATCCGATCTTTATGATCCGGACTCGGCTTTCGATCTTCTGATGGTGAGGCCCGTCTACGACGAGAGCCTGATACCGGATTACGAAGAGCAACCAGCGCTATCTGCTAAGGCCAAAACCGCTCTTCTCCCATTGGTCGTTTTCGGATCCTCTCTGATATTGCTGGCATTGTTCTCAGGATTCCTATTCTGGATGAAAGAACTGGCAAGGCACGAGGAAGAGAGCCTGGAAGATGAGGCCATAGGCCAGTAGGCGCAGATCTCACTTCCAGCCGTTCTCTAGAATGGGGGGAATGGTGTCCAGGACTGAGTCCTTCGGTTTCTTCCACCTCATCCCAAGATCTCTCTGGGCCGGGGAAGCATCCCAGAACAGTCTCTTGCCCAGGTGCATCCTTGCCCAGGAGAGACTCACCCGTGGATGGAATATCGATACTATTAGGGATAGAAAGTAAGGAATCTGCCGCGTAGGCACCCTGAGAGATGGATTTTCGGCTCTTATCGCCTTGGAGATATCCTTCCACCACATCTGACCGGAGACGACCAGATATCTCCCAGCATTATCTCCTCGAGTCATGGCCCTAACATGTGCCTCGGCTACGTCTCTCACGTCCACGATGCTGATATGCATCGGGATTACGAAGGGAATCTCTCTCCTTAGCAACATCATCAGGAACGAGGGACTACCATCCAGGTGCCTCTTCGATAGAGGGGGCCCGAGAACAACGCAGGGATTGATAGTCACCATCCTGATTGAATCCTCCTTCGATGAATGCCAGTCTCTGACTAACCTCTCAGCGCTGTATTTCGCCAGACCATACGGATTTTCCTCAATCGTTGCGTCATCTGCCCACGTATCCGTGGTAAGGGTCTGACCATCCTCCCATGAACCCGGTCTAATCGCAGCCGTAGAGGAGGTGTGAATCAGACACCTAACCGTTCCCGATGAATCTATTGCGTCAAGTACGTTTCTGGTTCCCACCACACTCGGGTCTACAATCTTCTCTTGCGCCCGCTTGGACTTCAGGACGACAACTGCAGCGGTGTGAATCACGGATTCGCAACCGGCCACGGCTTTTAGCACCGATTCAGCATCTAAAAGATCCATCTCAACGATATCCAAGCTTCCACCATCAGAAACAGGCAGGGATAGCAGATGATCGACCCTATGAGGATCCGAAGAATCCGTCACCGTCGCTCTTACCTGTGCACCTTTGGAAAGCAGGTTAGCTACTATGTGACTACCAACGAAACCACTAGCGCCAGTAACCAGCACCGTCATAGCCGTACGAAAGGCTCCGCTGAGAAGAGACTATCGCCTGTCATTCTGATCTAGACTTGCCAGACATCCAAGCGGGGGCCCACCAATTTAAGTCCCCCATCAGTCTCATTGTTGACGGGACAACTAGTGCCCTAACTATCGTAGCATCGACAGCCACTCCCAAAGCCAACATGAACCCGAACTGCATCATGAGCGATACAGATGAGAACCCAAAGGCCGAGAAGACAGTTACCATCACGAGGGCGGCGGAAGTGATTATTCGTCCGCTCTTCTGCAGTCCTGTGGCCACGGCCAATGTGTTGTCTTCCGTTCTTTCCCATTCCTCATGGATTCTCGAGAGCATCAGAACTTCGTAGTCCATGCTTAGCCCGAACAAAATTGCGAAAATCATCACAGGAGTTGTTGGGTCTATCGGTTGGGGGGTGAAGTTCAGCAATTCTGCTCCATTCCCTTCCTGGAAAACCCATACGAGTATTCCGAATGAGGCACTGACTGATAGTATGTTCATTATCAGAGCCTTGAGGGGCAGAATAACCGATCTTACTTGTAGGAAAATAAGTACATAACTCGAGGTCAGAATGAACGCCAACGCGATCGGTAAGTTCTCCTTTACGGCGTCCAGGACATCTTGGTTGTAGGCGGCAAAACCAGCCACATTGACCTCCGAGCCACCCCCGAACTGCTCGTTTTTTGCTTCAAGACTCCTGATTTCCCTTACCACCTTCCTGGACGCCTCACTGCTCTGGTCTCCTTCAATCGCAACTTGAACGAGAACTACACCATCCCCAACAGACGAATCAGCATAAAATCCCCTTTCCAATCTTAATTCTTCATCCGAATCGTCCCAAAATTCAACGACCTCGTCCTCGGTCCAGGTCGCGTTGAAGTGAGCGTAATTAAACACAAAACTAGCACCTTCAATCGACAGTATTTCTTTGGAAAAAGCGTGAAGAGTTCGGATATTTTCCTCTGAAAAGACGTCTGTTCCATCTTGGATTTCGTAAACAATAAGAGCGGTGTTGGAGACTTCCTGAGGCCAATTTTCATCTGTCAATTCCATACCACTTCTAGCTTCATTATCAGGACTCAATGCCTTCCAGGAGGTAATGCCCCATTCGGCTTGGAGGAAAGGTGCTCCTGCTACAAGCAGAATAAGCACGGAGGGAACTAGAAACGAAAGGGGCTTGCTCATAACCCTCTTAGCTAAATCATACCAGAAGCCATCATCCGCGACCTCTGTGCTGAGGCCCAATGGAACTTTGCCCGAATTAATCCTGTCTCCGACTATTGCCAATATTGACGGAAGCAGGATTACCGACGATGTAAGAGCTACTAGAGTAGCACAAATCCCGCCCCATCCCAGCGATGGTAATCCTGTGTTTTCGAAGAATAGCATGCCGGTCAGGCCTGCGACCACCGTAAGGCCTGAGAACAAAATCGCTCTACCAGCGGTGGCGCTGGTCATCGCTATCGCAGTCCTATTGTCATGCCCTCTCCCTAACTCTTCTCTAAATCGATTCACTATGAACAGGGAATAATCAACGCTGAGCCCGATACCCAGTAAGGAAACGATATTGACAGCATAAACAGTGAGATCGTCAACAATGTATGTGAGTCCATGGATAATACCAACCGCGGCTATCACGGTGTAGATTCCTGACAATGCCGGTAGGCTTGCCGATACCACGGTCCCGAAAACAAACAACAGTATCAGTATTGTCAGGGGGGCAGAAATCAACTCGGCCCTTAGGAGCTCTTCTTTCAGAACTAGGTCGAATGTAATGTCAATTGCCAAATTATCGGTGAGGTACTTTTCCATATCTTGAGGAGAGTTGTTCGGCAGCTCGATATCCTTGTATACATCCTTCAGTAGAATTTTCGAATCCTCTCTGTTCATGTTGACCTTCACGTACACCCTGGACCATGAGGGATCAACACTGCTCACGAGGGAAGACCGATTTGCTTCGTTGGTCTGCCAAGGAACATCCAGATCGATATTATCATTTCTCGAGAGTACCTCGATTGTCGCCTGGATAGCGGACACTACTTCGGGGTCGTCATACGAGTGACCAGGATGGTGAAATAGTACGTGGAAAGACTCGAAGGCAGTTTCATTGGGGTCCGAGAAGCCTTCTCCCGCCGCGGACCACCCATCAACTGACTCAAGATCCCCCTCACCGTATCCTTCGATGTAGCGTGGCTCCAGTGAAATCATGTACCCGAGTCCGGCGCAGAGCAGCAGGGAACATATCAGAACAACTCGCGCGTAGTCATGGACAAAAAGGCCGATTTTGTAGTACAGCCTCCCTTCCAAAGCAGAAGGGTCCGTCGCTCCTTCCACAAACCCAGGCCACCATTTTCGCTTATTTATTTCTGTATCTGGATTAATCTAATAACTCGGCAACAGAATCTACTACAAGAGAAGGACGTAACTCGCCTCCCTCCACGTCATCTACCGAAGCCTCTCCCGAAAGCACCAGGATTCCATGAACGCCCGCTCTATCTGCCATCTCAATGTCTGTGTAGAGCCTATCCCCAACCATGCAGCATTCTGAGGGTTTCAGCCCCAGCTCCTCTATCTTGTGTAGAATCATTCCTTTGTTCGGCTTACCACAAACGTGTGCGGGACTCACTCCAGTCGTCGCCTTGAACAAGGACATGTAAGCGCCGGTGTCAGGTAGCCCCCCCCTAGGAGACGGGCAGACCATATCTGGATGACTTGCGACCAACTGGACACCTTCGTGAAGATGTATGGATGCAGTTGCAAGCTTCTCGTAACTAATTTCTGTATCGTACCCCAGAACCACGAATTCGGGCCGCTCAGCAGAGGTGTCAATACCGCTCTCTTCTAACATACTGCGCATCCCTTCTGTTCCAACCAGAAAGGTACTAGTGACTTCCTTCTCGCTAAGCCACGAAATCAGATCGTGAGTTGATAGTAAAACCTCATCTTTGCCAGCATTGATACCTAAGCCCCTCAGTTTCTCTAGGTATTGCTCCACAGACTTGCTTGAGTTGTTGGACAGGAAGTATCTCTTGATGCCTCTTATTTCCAACCTTCCCAGAAAATCCAAAGCGCCATGTATCAGACTATCTCCGATGTATATGGTGCCGTCTAGGTCCAAGAAGACGGCCTTAATTCCATCTAGAGACTGATTGATTCCCCCCTCCACGTCCCATCACATCATGGCAGCAATATAGTTTTGAATAGGAACCAGGGGCTCCAAAGGGCCTTCTGAGCCTCTTTGTCAGCGATCATACCGGTCAGCATGTCGCCCATCTCTTCCTTCCTGGAGGCCTTCCCAACGAACCAATTCATCAACTTCTTCCACTTGACCACCTTCTGTAATCTGTGGGAGTTAGTCAGCTCCTTTCCAAGCGTTCCCCAAAGATCCTCCATGTATGCAACTGCCTCCTCCTCGGGAAAACCCCCTGAATGATTATCCTTGTCGAAGTACCTAGAGGTCATCTTCGCAGACACCAAGCCGTTTCCTATTCCCTCACCGCTAAACGGGTCGACCAGACTAGCAGCATCCCCAACGCACATCACACCCGCGCCGGCGCTCCTCCTGGGTTGGTAGGAGGGGGGACTCTTCCTTGGAGAGCCGAACGGAAGCTGCCATCCCTTCTGGGACCCTTTTACGATTCTTGCATCCTTGAATCGCTCCCTGAAAACGGGATGATTCTCAATGACCCAGCGCTGCTTCTTCTTCAGTGACTTATCTGCTCCCTTTTGTTTTCGCTGCTCAGAGATTACCATTCCGATTCCCACATTCACGACTCCTTCTTTGACTGGGAACAGCCAGAAGTATCCTGGAATTACCTCATCGATGAAGTGAATCTCGATAGGCCCTCGGCTTCCATCGAAACCGCCAACGTTCTCCCAGTACTCCCTGTAACCACCGCAATAGTGGTCATCATCTCTCATCGGCTCACTATGAACCCCCTCAACGAGCTTGGTGGCTACAGGGCACCTGTATCCTCCAGCACCAATGGTTAGGGGAGCGGTGAAACTCATAGTCGGGGATTCGGAGGATCTCTTACCAAAGCTACCGGATACTCCGACTATGGTCCCCTCATTATCAAGAACCTCCTTGACGCTGAATCCCTGGATTACCGAGCCCCCCGCTTCAGTGACAATCTCAGTAGCCCTCTTGAACATCATGTAGTCGAACTGCATCCTAGGGAGGGAATACCCAGCCATCTTCTTCTCAAACTCGTCCTGTGGTAGCATAACCTGGACAGTGTTTCCGTTTGCAGAACCGAACACTATTGAGTCAACCATGAAGTGGGGAGTTTTCTCAACCATCTCCTTGACACCTAGCTCCTTTACGTGGGAGAGTGATTTCCCGCCAACGGCATCACCGCATATCTTGTCCCTAGGCCACACCTCTTTCTCAATCAGAAGAACCTTGCATCCATTCAATGCATTGTAGGATGCTGCAGCAGATCCACTAGGACCTCCACCGACTACTATGACGTCGAAAGAGCTTCCATCTTCTGGGATGCTACCAGTATCTATCGGACCTTCCCAATCGTCCATACTAGTTCTAGTGGGAGGGGTATTAACATTCAAACTATGCCATGGGGTTCTTCTGCATTTCATGCCACGCACCGCCATGAGCGGAACCCTGTGGATCGTCAAGACAACCCTTCCCGGTGAAATGAATGAGGCTGAAGTGGGCATGTGGTGCCAATCAATAATAGAATCGAATCTGGCCGCCTGCGTAGAAATTAGTAGTATAAACTCAGTTTTTCGATGGGAAGGAGAAATTCATAATGCTATCGAATGGGATATCCAAATGAAGACCTCTGATTCCAATAAAAATGGATTGATATCCAAAATCAAATCAGAACATTCCTATGATGTCCCACAGATTGTCTGGTGGTCGGTTGAATCTACGAAAGAATACTACGATTGGGTTCAAGGGTGATACGCTCCTCGTGCACCATGGGACTGGCGGAAACCCTCAGACCGGCTAAGAAGGTCCCCACTGTCTGGTGGAGTTCTCCAAATCCAATGTCATTGAACCCAAACCGATCAACAATGGTCATTCTGATAGTCGGCGAATTCATTTTCGGATTAGGAGACTCACTTCTGATTGCTGCCGGTGTAGGGAATACTCCCTGGACTGTTTTGGCAGAAGGGATAGCCCTTACTGCAGAAGTGTGGACAATTGGGGAGGCAACTTTCCTAGTCAGTATTGCCGTGATGTTTCTATGGATTCCCATAAAGGAGACTCCTGGCATTGGAACCATCCTGAATATCATCATTATAGCTCTCACAATTCACGTTATGGTGCCAATACTGCCACAAACGGAGAACTTCTTGGTTTCGATTCTAATGGCTTCCTCAGGAATCCTACTTGTTGGAATAGGTAGTACCATGTACTTGACGGCAAATCTAGGACCAGGCCCAAGAGATGGCTGGATGACTGGACTTCAGAGAGCCACAGGCGTTCCGATAGGGAGAGTTAGAATTACCATAGAGGTCTCAGTACTGGTGATTGGCATGGTTTTAGGTGGTACATTTGGAATTGGCACAATCCTCTTCGCAGTAACCATTGGTCCAGTGGTAGCGTCCTGTATGTCGATAGCCAGTAGGATCGACTCCACTACCAGATGATTACTCCGATCAACAACTCAATCGGGAGGTTCATGGAGTATTGCGGTCAGGCTCAATCATGGGTGGACATGGAGTCATTCAGCGATACCGAGAGTTCCTCCCCGTTTCTCAGGATACATGCATCATTTCTCTGAATGAGGGGAACACGCCATTGATAGAATCACACAATCTGGTACAGGCATTGGGTGGAGGTTTCCGTCTTTTCATCAAATATGAGGGCCTTAATCCCACTGCTTCCTTCAAAGATCGAGGGATGACCCTTGCTGTAACCAAGGCAGTTGAAAAAGACGTCCGAGCAATCGTTTGTGCCAGTACAGGGAACACCAGTGCCTCAGCAGCGGCCTATGCCTCTCGAGCGGGACTGACTTGCGTGGTTCTGATTCCAGAGGGCAAGATATCCTATGGAAAGATGGCCCAGGCTCTCATTCATGGTGCGAAGACAATTGAAGTCAGGGGAAACTTCGATGAGGCTCTCGAGTTGGTCAGGGAATTGGGGCTGAGGGACGATATTGAAATCGTCAATAGCATCAATCCATTTAGGATTCAGGGCCAGAAGACCGCGGCATTCGAGGTCTGCGATGATCTAGGGGCATCTCCAGATATGCACTTCTTGCCTGTTGGAAACGCCGGCAACATCACTTCCTATTGGATGGGCTACAAGGAGTACAAAGACGCTGAGAGGACAGAGTCGCTACCGATGATGATGGGATGGCAGGCAGAGGGCGCGGCACCAATTGTTAGGGGGGAGGTATTTGATGCTCCAGAGACAGTGGCTACAGCCATCAGGATAGGGAATCCAGCCAGCTGGCAACTAGCCATAGAAGCCTCGGAGGAGTCCTCAGGGGCAATAGACTCTGTCACCGACGAAGAGATACTGGATGCTCATAGGTTGCTGGCCAGGACGGAGGGCATATTCGTTGAACCTGCATCAGCTGCAGGGATAGCGGGCATCGTGAAGAGCAATGCGAGGGGGGAAATACCTCAAGACTCTGTAGTGGTAGTTACCGTAACCGGGCACGGACTGAAGGACCCAGCCATAGCTATCGACAACTCCGCTGCTAGGTCTGTAGTTGTAGAACCAGGACTAGAATCAGTCCTGAAAGCAATCGGAATGCAATGAGTATGGTTATTGCTGTCTTGCCAATCCCATGTCATGGATGACGAGTTTTCAGAACGTGCATTCCCTACCAGAGCCGTCTGGTCTGGAACCAACCACTTGGAGGGGTCCGCAGTCACCCCGATCTTCACCACATCCACCTATCAGCTCAATGACGACAGGTATCGAGATTGGGCCGATGGTGGACAGCACTCCCTAATCTACAGTCGCTGGTCAAGTGTTAACTCCGAGGCCGTGGCATCGAAGGTAGCCTCATTGGAGGGAGCCGAGGATGGAGAAACCCTTGCTAGTGGAATGGCAGCAATTTCCTCTACACTCCTATCCATGCTTTCGAAGGGTGATCACATGGTTACATCTGCAGATATCTATGGAGGGACATACGGTCTACTAACTTCCGATTTTCCCAGATTCGGAATAGACGTAACGATGGCAGACATCAGAGATCCCTCTTCTTTTGAGGCAGCCATAAATGAGAACACCAAGGTACTCTATGTTGAAACAATTACCAATCCCGTACTCAAGGTGTGTGATTTGGAGGCAATGTCATCAATAGCGAAGGAGCACGGCCTGATTTCTGTTGTCGATAACACATTCGCTACCCCGTGGGCCTGCCAACCGATTTCGATGGGGTTCGATGTTGTTATTCACTCAGGAACTAAGTTCCTAAACGGACACACCGATCTAACAGCAGGGATAGTTGTCGGAAAAGCCGATCTCATCAAAGGGGTATTCAAGACCAAAACCAGACTAGGGGGTACCGCAGACCCCCTCATGTGCTATCTTCTGGAAAGGGGCATGAGAACCCTTAATGCCCGAATGCCAATACACGCATCAAACTCTTCTGAACTAGCTAGAAGACTGGAAGGAAACCCCGAAATCAGTGCTGTCAACCACCCCTCTCTGAAGAGCTATGCTGACTACGAGGTAGCCAAGCGAATCGTCCCGAATGGGACAGGAATGCTGTCATTTGTCGTAAAAGGTGGGGACGAGAGAGCAATGCGCTTCGTCAGAGCACTCGAAATTATATTCGAAGCGACAAGCCTCGGAGGGATTGAGAGCCTAGTTTCTTGCCCATTCAACACAAGCGATATTTTCATTCCCGAGGAAGATCGGCTAGAGGCTGGAATCGTCCCTGGTTTCGTTAGGATGAGCGTGGGAATCGAGGATGTTGATGACCTATGGTCAGACATTGAACAGGCCCTACTGGCCAGCCAATCCTGACAGGTGGAATGATGGACCAATCTCTCCTGCTCGCCACTCTCGTGTTCATTATCCCGATGTGCTTCAGTCCCGGGCCGAACAATGTACTCTGTGCTGCTCACGGCTCACAACACGGATTCAAGGCTACTCTCACACTGATTTCAGGAATGGCTGTAGGTTGGTCATCCTTGGGCCTATTTGTAGGGGGGGCTACTGTTTTCATAGAGAACAACCAGGAGTTCTTCGAGATATTGACCTACGTCGGAGCCGGTTACATTGCGTACCTCTCTTACAAAATCGCGACTTCAAACTCTCTAGAGGACGGTTCTATTGAGGAAAGACGTCTTGGATTCTCGACCGGGGTGGCCATTCAGTTCGTTAATGGAAAGGCGTGGATTCACTTTCTGGTCCTCATGACTACATTCGGCTCCCTCTTTGGAACTGGATTCTCCGGAAAGGCAATGTTAGTGATACTGAATGTAGTATTCGGACTCCCCGCAGTCATGACTTGGGCTGCATTCGGGACGGTCCTACGTAGGGCCTTCACTACTCCTCGTTCGGCTGCCTTGCTAAACCGAGGGATGGGAGTATCCTTGTTCGCTGTTGCAGTTTGGATAGTGATACCTCCAGACTACTACAACATTCTTCTGGGTTGAATTCTTGGTGCAGAGGGCAGGATTCGAACCTGCGAAGCACTACGCACTGGGACCTCATCCCAGCCCCTTTGACCGCTCGGGTACCTCTGCTTGTTAGTCAGTGGGCTCACGCCTGCATATTTCAGAGGTATCCTAGCTTCCACAGTACCAGGTAAATGACGGGAGCCAGCGGCAAGCAAACCGCAAACGCTCTCCTGAAGGCTCTCCACAGTCCGTCTTCCTTTCCTTCTGGGATGCTATCCGCCGCAGCCACAACCAATTCCTCAATTATACCCGCACCGGGACTAATGCTTGTCATATTCCACCTCAGAACCTTATTCCTACTTTGGCGGCCATGGGAGGAGCCTGACCGGTCTTCGCATAGTAGAACAGAGATGCCCTATTCACAGCTTCAACCGTCGAAAAGAAAAGGACCGTGAACAATAGCCCCACAGCAAGTACTACGATTCCTAGGATTACCCCGAAATCACCTAAGTACATCAGTGGGACAGTTAATGCGATCAGAATGAATATGCATAGAATCATCAGAAGACCGGTTCCGATGTGAGATGTCACGTCCTCTCCCCAGGTCCTCTTGAACAAGTCTGTACTCCTTCCCATGCTATCTAGTACACCGGCCCTCTCTAGGACAATCATAGGTATCATGAAGAAAGTTACAATCCACCAAGCAATTCCAAGGATGAAACTAGCCAAGCCCGCCACTATCCTCAGTGGAACCGGCGAGTCATCGTTATGAGAAAGCCCCTCGAGTATCTGGATGAATAGACCGACAGTTCCTGCAATTAGCCCCCAAACTAGAATCTGTGGTAGACACTTCATCGCTTGCCCAATGCCGTATGAGAAGCTTGGATTGGTCCCCGAACTGAGGCGCTCATACGCGCTTGCTACGATAGCTGCGTTCCAGAAGACGGTTATTACAGATACTAACAAGTAGAAGACGAACCAGATTGCCATATGTGCGAATACCAGCGCACTGCCACATTCGTCGTCGACGCACTCCGGGTTGGGGGTGATAGCATCCAGACCGACCGAGCCCGATATCGCTGCCCCTATTGCTACGAGAGAAAATAGAGCTGACAGGAATGTGTACACGAGTAACTCTGGGTCGGACCAGACAACTGCAATTCCCAGTTTTGTAATCTTCCAACCTCGGGAGATTCTCTGGCCAATCCCAATTCTTCGACCTCCTCGGTGGATCATCCAACTATCGCCTGTGGTAACCATGGCGAATTTCTACTGGTCAGGAGTAATAACGATATTCACGGAATCTCCAACAGAGACCCTACCTTCTCGTAAAACACGTGCTAGCCACCTCGACCAACCGTACTCCTGATCATGGTCGACTCTGCTAAATCGCCTTCCTATGAAGGACCCGCCAATCTTCGAGCAGGGCGCACAAGGCTCGCTAAGCTCAAGCACTACGTCGCCAATCTCCAACCGCGCCCCCTCAGAAAGTGAATCCCACTCCACTCCTCGAATCGTCAGATTCTCACCCGTAGACCCGATCTCTATCGGGTGACCCTCATACTTCAGTCGCTCGATTATCTCTAGAGAGAAGATACAGACTGCTCTATCTGTATCCCCGCCCATACCGTCTCGAACCCTATTGAAATCGCCTTCTACTCCTCTCTTCATGATTTCAGCGGACCCAACTCTGGACTTAGGCACACCTCCGCTGCTCACATTAATTGAGTGGACCTTTCCGTTCACAGTGACGCCTCTGAGAAATCGAATTCTACCTCCAGCCTATCAATCATTTCCAAGTACCGCCTGGAGAGACTTTCATCTGGTTCCTTCAGATTGTGCTTCCAAAACCTCCAACAAGCAATTGCTAGAGTGGCGTATCTGTGCATTTCAGGAATGACTCTCCACTCCTCGTCACTAAGCCTCCTTACGCTTTGGTAACCCTGGATTAGGGAATTCCAGCGACTGGATATCGGTCTATTCCCTTCCCAACCGAATCCTACGAAGGCCATTGCTATATCGAAGCACTTTGGCCCAATCCATGCCTCCTCCAAGTCAAGGATAGCGCAGACCCGACCTGACTCACCAATCACATTGTCTGGAAATAGGTCACCATGAAGAACCCCCGTAGGTAAATTATCAGAGACAATACTTCTGAGATGTTCTGACTCATCGGCTAGCAATCGTCCGAAAGAGCCACCCCCTCCCATCCTAGTTGAAAGAGTAATAACCTCTTCGAAGAGTACGAAACCCATCCTGTACTCTCGAGGAAAACACTCAGCATCAGGTATAGAATGCATCCTAGCAAGGGTCTCTCCCAAGCTCCGGAGAGAATCTTCGTCAGAGCCGAGGAAACCCCCCTTCACGAACGGTAGCAACGTCCAAGCAAAACCGTCCTTAACTGCAACGTAGTGTCCATCAAGCATTTGGATTGGCACGGTAGTTGGGATTCCATGAGAATCGAGATGCAAGTGCCGTTTTATGACTCTGCCGACCTCATCTAAGGTATTTGCAAACCATGCCTTTAGTGCGACCTCAGAGCCATCCAAGAGCCTAAGGTGAAAGTTGCTGTTGTCCCACCCACCCTCCAAACTTACCATCGTATCCAAGTCTGAAAGGCCCGCCATGGAGAGGAGCCAACGAGCATCTTCTGCTTCAACCCGGTTATTCACGGATATCCCCAGTCTGCCCCTCATATTGCTTCTTCTCTCCGGTTATGACTTAACTTAGTGCCTGTTGGGAGGCTACGTGGCAAAACCAATTGTGGTAGTTGGGATGCATCGAAGCGGTACCAGCCTAGTCTCCAGACTTCTCGATAAATTAGGTATACTAATGGGACGTGATTTACAGGAGGACCATGAGTCGAAGTTCTTTATTGGTCTAAATAAATGGATTTATGCTAATGCTGGAGCCGATTGGGCCCGCCCCGAGGCACTATCCGAGCTAATAGATTTCGAGCCAGCAAGAGAGAAGGTCGTTCAATACTTGATAACCAGACTGTCCAGCAGGGCCAGTAAGAAGTTCTCAGGTAGGGCTCTCAAGAACGGAGTTTTCGATATTTCTGAGCCTTGGGGATGGAAAGATCCACGAACAGGTCCTGCACTACCTATTTGGCTATCCATCTGGCCAGAGATGAGAATAGTTCACGTTATGAGGCACGGAGTGGATGTGGCAGCCAGCCTCCATACGAGGAGCAATAGGAACTGGGTTGAAGACTCAGACAGGTTCGAGAAATGGCTCCCAATTTATCGATGGAGAAGGAGCCATCTCCCAATAAGGAGGGGTCAAAGGGCTGCAACGCTCGAGAACGCCCTCGATTTCTGGGCGGAACAGGTAAGCATCGAGAACTCGATAATTGGTCAAAGGAAAGAAGTCCTCAGAATTAGGTTTGAGGATATACTCAGTCAACCGCAAATGAAGATATCAGAAATTGCTGAGTTTGCAGGCTCTTCGATAAGTCATGTTATGCTAGAGGAAATGACCTCAAGCCTAGACCCGAGTAGAGCATTCTCCCACAGGGAAGATAGAGAACTATCGGAATTCGCAGAACAGAACGCAGAGTTATTAGCAGATTTCGGTTACTGAGATCTCCTATGGATTTCGTTAACCCAGGCAGATACATCAAAACCAGTTTGAGAACCAAAATAGACCAAATCCTCTCTCAGCTCTTCTCCGCATAATCTATAGTGATCGTCATTCAAAGCCTGAAAAAATCCTTTACGACTGAGTACGGGAAGTCTGTATATGTTCCAGTCTCTTTTCTGTAGATATCGAACGATTGGCCTCTTGAAAAAGCCAGGAATTAGTAAGAACAGAGATTTTGCTGCCACACCGGCCCCAGACAGGGGGCGCCTAGCCTCTGCAGAGTTTGCGTGTCTACCCATGTCAAACTCGTACTCCCAATTTCCAAGACCAAGAAAATCTCCAATTTCGTTGAGAACCTGTTTGGGGTCGCCCCTCATTCTTGAACTGTCAACTATCAAGAATCTCGAGCGATCGAATTTGTTCAACCATTTCTCCATAGAAGAACCGTAAAACGAATCGACTCTAAGACTCTCATCGTCCCATGCTTTCTCGAAACTACTCCAATCACGGCCTGCCTTCTCTGCTTCTCCTGTGTTCCTGACCATGTTCCAATGACTCACCGCCCTCGACACCGGCTCTCTGAGGCATAGGATGAACTTGGCTTTCGGAAACCTCTCCAATATTCTACTGGGAGCAATCGGACAACCGAACGTATGAACAGACGCATCCATTCTTAGACCAGAGCCAGAAAAGTAACTATCATACTCTGTCCAGTCTGGCTCAACATCATCCCTAACGAAGGTCCCCTTGTGTGACGCTACCAGATTTGGCTCTTTTGGATTTGAAAGCGTGATATTGGGATTTTGGTCCATTACATGAGCCAGCCAAGTGGTTCCAGCTTTGGGCGCACCCACTAGGAAAATATCCACTTCTTTGCACGCTCCGTAACATGTCCAGCAAAGCCATGACATTTCATTTTCATCATGAAACCCTGTCCATGTGAAGCATATGCCTATAACGAAAATTCTTGCCATTTGCGGATATATGCACATCCTAGTGTTGACAAGGTCGACCCTTCATCACGGATTCGGAGGCTTTCAGAGGCAATGCACTGACCTCTGCGAGGGCTTCGTCAAGATGGGGCACAAAGTCACGGTCTTGACCACTGCACACCCCGATGGTGAGAAGAAACTGGAAGGTGCAGGATACGTTATCCACTTCGTCCATCCCTCGAAGCCCAAGCGCCTCTCTCGAGGATGGTTCAAGCAGACAAGGAAGATGGTTGTAGACATCCACAATGAGACGCCAATTGATGTCATTCACAGCAACGAATTTGCTGGATTTGGAATCACTCCATGGGCCAGGAAAAACAACATCCCTATTGCCCTGCTTTGCCATGGTTCTTTGCGATCAGAGCTTCTTTCGTTCCTAGCATCGGCAGACAGGCGTCCAAGGTACTGGCACTGGTTGGTTCTGACTCCACTTCATCTGATTAGACGATATTTCCTGTGGGAGATTCCCATGAGGAGGGCAGTATCCAGGATTATTCTGGTCACACCAACTATTGAAGCAGACTTCCGAGCCTTCTGCAAGGGCAAGGTTCAGGTCATAGAGAATGGAATTACCCTACCAGAAAAGACAACTAAGAATATAGCAGGACCTACTTTGAAGCTCCTTTGCACAGGTCGTGCAGACAGACAGAAGGGATTCCAGATGGCAATTAAGGCAATGGGCAAACTACCGGACTTGGACCTACACTTGGATATAGTTGGATCTGGTGATTATCTCTCAGAAATGAAGAGGCTGGTAGAGAGAATGGGATTGGGCAACAGAGTTACTTTCAGAGGCAGGGTCGATGACGATGAACTGTACAGTCTATACTCATCGGCCGACATTTACCTTATTCCGACACTGAGGTACGAGGGACTTCCCCTGGCCCTCTTAGAGTCCATGGCTCATGGGATTCCGACCATATCCTCAAACATAGGTGGGAACTCAGACGTTATTACGCACGAGAAGGATGGACTTTTCGTTAAACCGGGTGATTTGGACGAGCTTGTCGCGGCTATCAGTCTTCTAGAAAAGAATCCAGATTTACGGAACTCACTTGGAGAGGAGGCTAGAAAAACCACAGAGAGGAGGTTCGACAAGGAGAGAATGGTCAAAGACACAGAGTTAGTTTTGAGGCAAATAACGAGCTCCTAGTGGAAGTCCTGGCGTTTAATTGAATAATCCTAGACCGCCCCCTTGGATTGTGGTCGACCTTGCGTCTATGGTATTTGGTGAATTCCAAGACAAACTTACTTCCGTGTTCGGGGATGTAGTGGGTTGGGCCATTGGTCACGTCATCCTATTCCTTTCCTTAGGAGCTATTATTTTCGGTATTAGGGAACGAAATCATATCATGAACAATTCAGGGCTTGGAAGGAGCCATGCTTTGGATCTCTGCGTTTTCTTGGTTCTGACAGCCGTACTGTATTTCGTTTACACAACTATTTTCCAGTTCGAATCCATAGCATCCTGGGCCCTTGCCGCAACCTCTTCACTTTCACTCAGGTGGATGGTAACCGTTCTAGGCTAAACCTTCCTTCTGAAGAAAACATACAAGGAAGCTACCAGAATCAATACTCCAGTAGTCCCACCAATCACAAGATTTTGATTCTCGGCGGTCACCCCTAACTCTTCCAGAAACGTCCCATTAACATCAATTCCAACAGATGGAACGACGGTATCCTTTTCATTAACCGTGAGCGAGAAAGCGAACTCGCTAGAACAACCCCAGATTGGGTCTGTCATTTCATCCACTACGATTAGACACCCCTCCCATTTGCTCTGAAGATTGGAGGGGGTCGTCAGGACGAAATCACAGTTGACTGATCCCATCGGATTCTCCACTCTACAAGTGTCTACAGACATATCGTTGAACCCAGAGGGCCACATAGTCTCCTGGCTACTCCCCTCCTCAAGGAGGTGTAGTGAAACTTCCATAGAGTTCTCTTCGTTGCTGTCGCAACTGTAAACAACAGAGAACAACACATCGTCTCCCGCCTCAGCGAATATCGCAGAAGGACCGGATGAAGAGCATACGGTATACGATAGGACTTCTACTTCGACCACATCCTCGTCGGAGAATCCGAAAACACTCACTGGCACTCCGTTCCACTCAGTGACTACGACACTCACGTTGATATCATACATCCCGGCTGGGATTTCACCTGAAGATGCTACAGCGATCTGGAAATCTACAGACTCTCCTCCTCCCACAGTCATGCTTCCCGGACCAGCTACGTTCAGATTTCCAGATTGGTACGAGATTTCTATACTTTCAGAGCCGGAAGTAGGGTTCGTCAGTTCGCAATTCACAATTGCCTGTTTTACAGAACCTGGAGATATGTCCAACGTAACAGAATCCTCGCACTCCACATCGGCCTCGGGCAGAATTTGAGCCGAACCAATTGTAGAAAAGCAGCAGATTAGCATCATCGAGGAGACGAATATGACATCCATACTGCGTATTTTCACAATGATTCCTGAGTTTTAACTATGATAGACATTCGTGTCTTTTGCTAAGAATTGGCGCGTTTTGCCTCCTCAAAGCATTCATGTCAGCCTTTCGTACCCAATGCCCTCATGGGAGGGGACTCAGACGGACCCAAGGTCGCAATCACACCACAAAGCACCAAGGTCACCAGCGGTACGGAGGTCCAGGAGAAGCTCATCGTTGCGGCGAGAGTATTCTCAGATCTTTTGAAACCAACATTCGGACCCAGAGGCTTAGACAAGATGCTCTACAAGACGGACGGTACCACAGCAGTCACCAACGATGGAGCGAAGATAGTGGCCGAGCTTCTAGTAAGGCATCCCGCTGCCAAAATGATGGTCTCCATGGCAGAGTCGCAAGAGGAGGACTGTGGTGACGGGGTAACAACAACAATGCTGTTGTGCGGGTCACTGTTAATCGAGGCGAATAACCTATTCAGGAAGGGGCTCCATCCTCTAACACTGGTCAATGGATACGAAATATCACTCCAAACCGCTAAATTACAGATAGAGTCAGACCTGAGAAGATGCGACGACAAGAAGCTATTGGAAGTGGCTGAGACATCTCTACGAGGTAAAGTTGCAGACACCACACTAGGATCCTTCCCACCTCTAATTGTCAAGGCTCTCAGCACAGTGTTAGACAACAGGGGCGAGGCATCTGCCCAACACGTTTCCATGTTCAAAAGCGGAACTGGGAGCATCAGGGACTCTCGTTTGGTCAACGGGATAATACTCCGTAGACGAGTACTGATGGACAACCTACCCAACGACTTACGAAATGCAAAGGTGATATGTCTAAACGGAGAACTGAAAATAAGAGCAATGTCCAGAGATGCGGAAATGAAAATCACTAGTGCCGACGACTTGGACTTGTTCATAGAAGCCGAGAAGGACAGAAAGGAGGAAATTTCCAGAAGCATCCTCGAATCTGGTGCAAGGGTAGTTCTTTGCTCTGGTGAGATCGATAAGGACGTTCTTCATATGCTCTGCGAGCAATCTGTTCTAGTCGTGGAAGGACTGGACTCTTCTGAATTGAGAAACGCTTCTGGTGCAACGGGAGCCAGGATAGTGGAAAGCCCGCTAGATATAGCGGAGTCCGACTTGGGGCAGTGCGGCAGCGCGTCGTGGGAGAGGAAGCCAGCTTCTAATGAGGTAGAAGATGTGATTCGGATTGAGGGATGCCCAAACCCATCGGTCGTGACTATAGAGATAGGAGGTGCAGGTGAGACAGGTACAGAGGAGGTAATCAGAGGGATACACGACTCGCTCAGATCTACTTCATTGGCTCTGAATGAACACGTCCTTCCCGGCGCAGGAGCTATCCACAGCAGAATAGCTCATGCAGTTAGATTGGCTTCGGAGAAAGAGGCAGGGAGGGAGAGACTTGCGATGGAGGCGTTTGCTAGAGCCATGGAGACGATCCCCTCAACACTTGTTGAGAACGCTGGAGGGGAGCCGCTGGACCGTATTCTAGAACTAAGATCTACATCACTGGGTGAGCCTCCGGTTGGAATTTCCGAGGACGGCAAGAAATGGATAGTCGAAAGGGTCTGGCACCCTAGGTCAGTAATTGAGAACTCCTTGCAATCGGCTACCGAGACGGCAATGGGAATGCTACGAATAGATCAGGTCATTTCAGCTAGGGGCGAATAGCGACCACGAACCTTCAAGCCCCCTTCACATACGGGTTCCCATGGAGCAACACACAGCGCTAATCAGCGTCTGGGACAAAACCGGAATCGAAGAACTGGCTGCATCATTACAATCCATGGGCTGGACAATCTTATCGACGGGTGGAACCGCAACCAGACTCAGAGATTCAGGAATCGAAGTAACGGATGTATCCGAAGCTACCGGACACCCCGAGATATTCGATGGCAGAGTCAAGACTCTTCACCCCGTAATCCACGGAGGGATACTTGCGAGGCGTGACTCGAAACAGGACATGGAAAAAATGGTGGAAATGGGCTATGCGCCAATTGATTTGGTATGCGTGAACCTGTATCCTTTCGAAGAAACCGCTGCGCGAGACCCCCCAGCTAGCGGACAGGAATTGATTGAGATGATTGATATTGGTGGACCGACGATGGTGAGATCGGCGGCAAAGAACCATGCAGACGTTATTGTAATCACGAACCCAAATCAGCATAGATCGGTGCTGGAAGCCCTTTCGAAAAACGAAGGGAATCCCTCTGGGGTTGGCTTAGAGTTCAGGAGAGACTTGGCAATATCTGCATTCCAATCTACCGCAGCATATGACTCTGCGATCTCTAACGGGTTGTGGGGAAGATTCACAGAAAATACAATTCCAAATAGAATTCTGACAACTTCAGATCAGGGTGTAGAACTAAGGTATGGTGAGAATCCTCACCAACCGGCTTCTTTCTTCCCATCTCATGGAGCGGCAAGAGGGCTCTCGAGAGCAGTTCAACATGGTGGCAAACCCCTATCGTACAACAACTACCTGGATCTTGATGCTGCGCTGAGGTTAGTCAGGTCTATCTCGCAGACTTGCGATTTCGGCACTCACTCTTGTGTAGTCATCAAGCACACAAATCCCTGTGGTGCCTCTATCTCCGACAATCAGGTTTCTGCCTGGAAAAACTCTCTGGCAAGCGACCCAGAGAGTGCATTCGGATGCGTGATCGCATTCGATCGGGTGGTTGAGAAAGAAACCGCGGAGTCGATCGGTAATCACTTCTTTGAATGTATGATTGCACCTGGTTACGAATCCGATGCCTTGGAGATTCTCTCTGAGAGCAAGAATAGGAGAATTCTGACTCTCAATCCATTTGGGGAAATTACAGATGAACCAAAGATTCGACAAGTACAGGGAGGCTGGCTATCCCAGATACAGGGCATTCCTAACATCGATTGGGAAAATGTAAGCCATGTTACCGAAAAGACGCTTGACGGGGACGAACTAAATCTTGCTAGGTTCGGTACCTCCGTGATTGCCGAAGTCCAGTCTAATGCGATCATTCTAGTACGCAAGACAGAGAATGGTTACTCTACGGTGGGAGTTGGTCCCGGGCAGACTAGTCGGGTGGAGGCGGTCCGAATTGCTGCAAGGAGGGCAGGCGAAAGAGCGAAGGGGGCGATGATGATATCCGATGCCTTCTTTCCTTTCCGCGATGGGATAGACACATCAAATGAAATCGGGATCACCAGTATTGTGCAACCGGGAGGCTCAATTCGTGATGATGAAGTGATTGAGGCCGCTAACCAGCATGATATGGCAATGATATTTACAGGAATCCGCCTCTTTAGACATTAGGTAATTCCTGAATTGTCTGAGTGAAAACCATCATACAGCGGGGTTCGATGCACAACTGTGTCCAACCCATCGCAACCAGGTGCCAATACCTATGACGACTTGGTTTCGGCCATAGGCAATACTCCCCTAATTCGATTGAATAGAATTACCGAGGACATAAGAAAATCCTCAGTCTGGGTCAAGCTTGAGAGATGTAACCCCGGAGGATCGATAAAGGATAGAATCGGTTTGCAAATGGTTCTGGATGCTGAGGAGAAAGGACTACTGAAACCAGGAGGGACGATTGTCGAGGGAACTTCTGGAAACACCGGAATAGGACTAGCAATGGTTGCTGCACAACGGGGTTATCGCTGCATTTTCACCATGGCAGATAAGATGAGTAAGGAGAAGATAGACCTTCTAAGGGCTATGGGAGCCGAGGTCCATGTTTGTCCGACAGCAGTAGAGAAGGAGGATCCCCGTTCGTACTACGAAGTGGCTGCTAGACTGGCAAGAGAGATCCCTGGAGCCTGGTATCCAGACCAATACTCGCACGAGGCGAATCCATTGACTCACTACCTCTCGACAGGACCGGAGATTTGGGAGCAGACTCAGGGAAAGATAACCCACTTCGTAGCCACTATGGGTACTGGTGGGACGATTTCTGGCACCTCCAAGTGCTTGAAGGAGATGGCTGAGACAAATGGATTACAACCACCAAAGATCGTGGGGGTTGACGCAGTTGGCTCCATTCTCAAACAATGGTTCGAAGAGGGGACCATGGGGGAGCCAGATACGTACAAGGTCGAAGGATTCGGAGAGGATTTTATCCCATCTGCAACCGATTTCTCTGTTATTGATGAGATTCGTCAGGTCGATGACGGAGAATGCTTCCAATGGGCGAGAGCCCTTGCAAGGAGGGAGGGGATGTTCTGTGGAGGCTCATGCGGAGGCTCGATCAAGGTGGCTATCGATATTGCCAATGAGGCAGAGGAAAATGGTGAGGAAGCCATGGTGGTCGCAGTTCTCCCAGATGCCGGTAATCCATATCTTTCGAAGTTCTATAGTGACGACTGGCTTAGAGAGAACGGTTGGGAACCCGACGAATGGGAATGATCACACCTTTTCGAAGGCCTTCTCCAAATCCGCAATCAGGTCATTTGGGTCCTCGATTCCCACAGAGAGCCTGACTAAGCCGTCCTCAAACCCTCTAGCCAAACGCTCCTCACGAGGAACCTCCGCATGAGTCATAGTTGCAGGGTGGGTGATCATGGTCTCCACAGCACCCAAGCTCTCTGCAAGAAGGCACAAATCTACCGAATTCATTAACTTCTTACCAGCCTCAAGGCCACCTTCCAACTCGAACGATATCATCCCGCTGTACCCTTTCATCTGACTTTTGGCTACCTTGTGCATGGGATGTGATTCCAATCCTGGATAGACCACCTTGGATACCTTCGGATGGTCCTCCAAGTAGGACGCTATCTTCTCCGCATTCTCCCAATGTCTCTGCATCCTCAGATGAAGGGTCTTCAGACCCATAATCACCAACCAGCAATCGAACGGGCTAGGGACAGCTCCAACGCTCTTCTGGATGTACTTCAGCTGATCATATAGATCGTCTCTATCGGTGATTACTGCACCCCCGATAATCTGATTATGTCCACTCAGATACTTCGTGGTACTGTGAAGCACCAGATCCGCCCCATACTCCAGAGGCCTGAGAAAGACCGGGGTCGCGAAAGTGGTATCGACAACGTAAAGCAAGTCATTACTCTTTGCGATATTTCCTACAGCCTCTAGATCTGTCACCTTCAAAAGTGGATTTGTTGGGGTTTCTACCCACACCATCTTCGTCTCTGGACGTATGGCCTTCTGGACATTCTCCGCCACTTGTGAGTCAACGTAGGTGAACTCGACTCCGTAGTTCGTCATCAGGTTGTTGAAAAGTCTCGCAGTCCCCCCATATACGTCATCGCAGCAGACAACGTGATCGCCCTGACTTAGAAGCTTCATACAACTATCTGCACTAGCCATTCCACTGGAAAAAGCAATCCCATATTTCCCTCCCTCCAATGCGGCCAAGTGTTCCTCTAGATCCTGCCTGGTGGGATTGGATGAGCGAGTGTAGTCGAACCCCTTGTCGATCCCTATCTCCTCCAATACATAGGTCGCAGTCTGGTATATCGGGGGTACTATCGCACCCGTTGTTGGGTCTGGCTTGCTCTTTCCTCTCACTGAGATTGTGTCGAAGTCCATGTTTATCTGAACCCGCGGATTGGTCATCTCCAAAAAGAGTTTGAGTCAGCCTATTTCTCTGATTTTGACTCTATTTGCCATGTAAAACATACCGAAAAGCCCGTCTAGGATAATGGTCTCAATCTCATATCCCGTATTAGCACCATTCTATGAACTGCCACTTTTTGTTAATGAAGCCTTCATCTAAGTTTGAGTAATCCGAAGACTCAAGCGGAAACTCCTCACCAGAAAGGCATGGAGGCGCCGTTCGTCCTACCTAGAGCCGCTTCTATCGAAGAGCCTATGAGTCTGGCCGTTCTGATTTCAGGAGGCGGATCGGGACTGGCTTCCCTATTGTCGTTCCAATCTTCCAAGCCTAGGTGTCATCGGACTGTTTTGGTAATTTCAGATAGTGAAAATGCCAGAGGACTGGAGCATGGAAGGAGTGCAGGAATCACCACGTTGGGGATTCCACTTCCAAAGGGACTGCAGAGCACCGAGCGTCGCCTAGCACACGAGAGTATGATTCTACAACAACTCAAATCTTCCGGAGTTGAACTAGTTGTTCTCAGTGGGTATATGAGAATCCTGACACCATCTTTTGTAGCAATATGGAAGGGAAGACTCCTGAATATTCATCCATCTCTACTTCCAGACTTCCCTGGTGCCCATGCTCACCGAGACGCACTAGCTGCAGGCGTGCAAACCACGGGGTGTACCGTGCACCTGGTTGACGAGGGCGTTGATTCAGGCCCCATTCTCGCTCAAAGAGAGGTGCCCATTCTCCCTGACGACGATGAGGAGTCACTCAAAGACAGAGTCAAGAAGGTCGAGCATACTCTTTACCCCGAGATTATCGATCTTCTCTGCTCTGGGGGGGTTTCACTTGAGGTCCTCGGGTGAGTTCACGTTCCGGAGGATTTCGGGCTTCTCAATAAGTATCGAATGCTTGGCCTCTGCGAACTGCGCTCTGAGCGGCCTCCTGTCAGAATGCAAGATTCCTAGAACGTCCTCGCTTCGAATCAATGCCAATAGAGGGTGAGAAATTTCTCCATCATGGGGCATGATTAGAGCATTATCATCATCCAAACCGTCCTGCAGGGAGATGAACAAATCCTCTCTCACCCAGGGGTAGTCTACTGCCGCTAGCTGCAGAATTTCACCGCATCCAGAGTCTAAAAGCGCCTCCTCAATAGCATCAATCGGACCAGCGTGAGTTCTGGCATCCAAAACCCACTCAACATCTGTGTTCACGCCTACTTCGCTTCCATATTTCTCGATGTCTTCAGGATTAGCCACTGCGATTCTGATTGGCTCCAATCCTGCGAGAGTCAGTGCCTTGACTACTCTCGAAATCATTGAGTGGCCATCTACCTCAATCATTGCCTTATCTTTCCCCATCCTAGAGGATCTCCCCCCTGCAAGCAATAGAGACCGCATAAGTTCACCTTAGCTCGTCAAGCCGCTTTAATGCATGATCAATCTCTTCCATTAGATCCAATGCACGGTTGGTGAGCATCTCCCGATCCTTCCTTGCAGTGGTTCCTACAAGCCACTCCATTAACTGGGCAATATCTTGGGCATCTCTCTTAATTGTCCACTCGAGAACTTCCTCTGCTACGGGGTCATCCGATGGCAACAGGCGCTCGACCATGGCAATAACGAAGGCTAATGACGAATTAGTACTATGGTTAAAGTTCCGAAAACCTGTCCCTGATACGGCCCAGAAGAGAATCGCCGTCTGGAACTTCCACATCGAGGAGTAGTGCAACAATCTCCGTGGGGATGTCTAAACCCGAGTTTTGGGAAGCGAACGCTGAGATAAGCGCCAGGTGAGTCTGCACCTTCCTACCAGAGCACCATGATCTATACTGTACATTACTAGGCCCTCCATGACCTGCTCTAAGCACCTCCTCAATACTTAGCAGGAGCGCATCTGCAGGCTCCCTAGTATTAATCAACGAACTTAGTATATCCCATGGGTCAGTACCAGACGTCTGATGGTCCAAATTCGCTAAAAGCAGCGCGGAAAGAGCAACATCTTCTCTTCCGTGCCTGGACCATAGCTCTCGCACCAGCCTCCAAAGCACGTCCTGATTGCCCTCAGCACGTGTAATCAACCAGGATGCAATCCTTCTGAGTATGTCATCTGGTGTTCCAAGGTGGAAAGAATATCCAGCGGACGCTCCCAGTCTGTCAGTGCTTGATTTCATGATCAGTGCTGGCACCCCTATCGGGTATGCCTCACGAACTACTCTAGCTAGCTTCCTGTGTGATTTGTGCACTCTCTTCGGTTGGCTCTCGAGGAACTCATCAAGTACCAATGCTCCACTCATCTCAACTACTGATTCCCTATTGGCAATTTGACGCTATCGACGAACAACTCGCTCCAGCAGCTGTGAAGAAATCTGTCTTAGCGCATCTCCAGTCTCATTCAGACGAACTCGATACTCGTCTATGAAGGACCTATGGACGATTTCCTCTAACTGCCGATCCAGACTTCTTGCAATGGCCCTGTGCTCGGCCTCTTCAATTGCGAACATCTTTCTAAGATATGCAATTTGAGCAAGCACCTCTTCTGACCGATCCGTGTGGATTAGCATTGCTTCCAGTACTTGGCTGTACACTAGTATCTTATCGCTATGCCCTAACCTATCTCCACTGATCCTTTCCGTCTCTCCAGATAGAATAGCATCGTAAATCCGCTTGGGCTCGTCCTCTTTGAGCCTCAACGCGTGTGCTAGCTTCACCAAGATTCTCTTCTCTCCATTGGATAATTGCCCGTCTCTGAGAGCCAGTATAGATGCGTTCATGAATACTTGAGATCGATCGTCTTCGAGCCAGGACTCTTCAGCCACGAACCCCGATATACATACTAGACTTAACCACTGGGTATATCGCTTCAGAAAAGACCTCTTGGTTAACAGGAGGATTCATCAATACCCCTATCGCCCGGTAAATTGCTTATCAGCCCACTCGCGGGCGCCTTGCGCCCATCCGAACCCCCTCAGCCAAACTGGCAAAATAGGGGGCAAGGCCCCGGTTTGGGGCCGAAAAGCAAAGGATTTGAAAAATATGGCAAATGAAGGAAAATACGTAATACATGCAACAATCAGAGTCGATGGTACCGTAGCGCGCAAAGACGTCGTAGGTGCTATTTTCGGCCAGACCGAGGGACTTCTGGGAGAAGGGCTCCAGCTCAGGAAACTCCAGCAGACCGGGAGAATCGGACACGTGGATGTGAGTTTGAACAACCACAAGGGACGTGTCCAGGGAACCCTGGAAGTCTCTTCCTCAATAGATCAGGTTAGCACTGCAGTAATCGGGGCTGCTCTCGAGACTATCGACAGGATAGGGCCGTGCAAGGCCGTAATCAAGGTAAAGGAAATAGAGAACGTTAGGTCTGCCAAGAGAGACCATGTCATCGACAGAGCAAAGCAGCTTCTCCTGAACATTGTGAATTCTGCATCTGGGGAATCGAAGAATATCCTCGATGAGGTCAGAGCAGTGTTGACACTCGATACAGAGATAGACTACCAAGAGATGACTGCGGGTCCCAATGTGAAGAACTCGGACGCAATCATAATAGTTGAGGGTAGAAATGACGTCCGAAACCTACTGAAGTACGGGATTAACAATGCTATCGCGACAATGGGTTCCGGAATCAAGCCGGAACTGGCGGAGTTGGCATCTAAGAAGAAGACAGTTACCGCTTTCCTGGATGGAGATCGAGGAGGCAAGCTTCTGCTAATGGAGATTAGCGGTTCACTAGGTAAGTCGTTGACTCATGTAGCGTTTGCACCGCAGAGTAGGGAAGTCGAGCATCTGGAGGGCAAGGTAGTGACCAAGTGCCTAGGACAGAAAGAACCGGCATCCAAGGCCGTCGCCAGGGTTCAGACAGAAATCCAGAAGGATGACGACGCATCGGTCGGAAAAGGAAAGCCGACTATGGAAGCATCAGATGAAATTAAGGGATGGGCACCGATGATGGATGGACTAAAGAGAAACTACACAGTGATTGTCCAGGCCGATGGCAGTGGCTCTGAGCCTGTTAGTGCGAAGGACCTAGAGTCTGCTCTCGGTGAAACCGAAGGAGCCCAAGGACTAGTCTTCTCGGGCAAGGTGACAGATCGGATTCATGAGCTGGCGTCGGGCGCTGGAATAACCAATGTCGTAGGTAAGACAGTGGGTCCCCAATCTCTGAAACTTGGAGTTCAGGCGTATTCCATCAGAGACCTGGAATAAGATACAAATAGCACTTGTATGGCTACTCTTTGACCCAGTGTTAATGGCCATCTGAGGGGCATCCATAGCAGAAGCCATCAAAAGTCTCTCATGTCCGCTGGGAGCGATGCAAGAGACCACCATGGTCGTCATGACTCTATACGGGATTCTATCGATCACTCTATTTGTTCTATGGATAAAGCACAAGTCTGTACTTAGACAGAGACAGAAGCTTGCATCTAAGATAGGTTCGATGAAAGGAAATCTGGTACAAACCTCAGAGAAGCTAGATCTTCTTTCCCGGGGCGTCGACACCATTCTTTCCGACGCTCCAGAAGTCCACGAGTTACTTGGAGTACACAAGTCACTGGAGGCAGCAGAGTCGTTATTGTTCAATCAAGGCATACCAGTCAGTAATAGCGAGTCATGCGCAATAGCGAGCCATGCAGCTAAGTCTTTGCTGGAGCACTATGAAGAAGACGACCCTGAAGAAGAGAGAATAATACTCCAGGGGCTTAAACCGCTCTCGAAGAGGCTAGCTGCCATCCTCACAGAGGCTGAGATGAAGGCTGAGGATGTTGAACTGACTGCCGATGAGCATCGGAGATTGGGTGAACTATTCCACTCAATCGAAAGATTTGATTGGGCCGCAGACTGCTATTACAGAGCGAACGACTTAGATCCAGAGGACGAAGCAGCTCTCCGGTCACTTTCTGACATCCAGAGGAAAAGCGGAGACCTCGACTCTCTTGACAGGACTATAGAGAGGCTACTTGCGATTGTTCCTGATGATATCGACCTACTAAATGAGCAACTCGTTCTGTTGGACGGCACCCAAGACGAACGTTATGTCAGAAACGCGAAGAGACTAGAAGGCTTGGGAGCGCGGACATCTCTATCAGCAACAGATGGAGATCTTTCTCAAATATCCCAGAGAGCGAAGGAGTCAGGTGACGGAGGCCATTACTCGTCAGAAACCGCATCGGCTCTGGTCGATAAGGCGACCAAGCAACTGATGCTCGGAGAGTTCAGACCAGCACTGGAGTCGGTAGAATCGGCAATCAAGATAGATCGAAATTTCGGCCAAGCATGGAAACTCAAGGCCAGATTGGTTGCCGCTGAGGCTGGCTCCATGAATGACGCAATGAAATCCCTACGAAGGGCCAACGCCTTAGGCGAATATACTGTTATTTTAGAGTCCGAAATACTCGAAAATGACGGCAGGACAGATGCCTCAATAGAGGTTCTTGAGGAACACCTCCACAACTCCCCAAGAGATTCAGAGGCCAGGGGTAGACTGAGTCAACTCTGGTTAACCAGCGGTTCACCGGACTCCGCTCGTCAAACTCTGGAAGAAGCACCGGAGGAAGCCTGGAACACGTCTACATTGCACATCATGAAAGGGAGACTCAGTCTAGTTGACGCAGACCATCATCGTGATGAGACCGGCAAAGTTGATCAGATTCCAGTAATTGACGCACTCGTCTCTTTCGATAGGGCGATTGAGATTGATAGGGAGTCAGGTTTAGCCTGGCTTGGGAGGGCTAGAGCACTCAGATACCAACGTTCCTTCGATGAGGCAGAAGTTGCTCTGGTGAGAGCACGGAGGCTAATTCCAGAACACCCTTCGATTTCGCTGGAGGAGGCACAGTTGTTCTTAGAGATTGGAGACTTGGAGCAGGCAAACGCGCTAACTCTGGAGGCAACAACTACTCTGAAGGAAAACCAAACTGTACCGTTCATCCGGGGCATCATCGCAGCCAAGCAGGGTCGTTTCAGAGAGGCGATTAAGCTATTCTCCGATACTCTAAGTTTTGACCCAAGACATGCTAGGGCTAGACTAAACAGATCGTCAGCAGCCCTCCTCTGTGACGATTTGGCAATGGCACTAGATGATGCCACCCAATTGGTAGAGGAACGACCCAATCATGAACTCGGTCGCTTGAGGAAGTCGGAGATACTGATGAATCAGGGCGATTGGGAAAATGCTGAATCAGAGCTAAGAGAGCTCCTAAAGTTACGTCATAACCATTCGATGGGACTGGTCCACTTGGGTACATGTATGATAGCAATGGGCAGGTCCGAACAGGCTGAGAAACCCCTGAATAAAGCCATAGAGGAGAATCCCAAACTTTCGGAGGCATGGTATCAAAGAGGACTTCTGTATGTGGATTTCGGAAGATCTGAGAAGGCAATTTCCGATTTCGAGGCTGCAGTTAAGGCCGACCCACAGCACCTGGACGCGAGACTCCGAATCGCTGCAATTCTTCATGAAGGTAGAGACGTTGAGAAAGCCGCTACAGCTTGGCGGCAGGTCCTCGATGTTGACTCCCAGAATAGACTGGCAAGGAGGAGATTGGAGGAGTGTCGAGAGCAAATCAATACCAAGAGGGAAGCCCTTGTTCCAAAGGATTGAACTGTGTGCCGCCTTGGCGTTGAAATATGCACTTCTTGAATAAACTTGAACCAGGAACATTGGCCCCTAATTTCGAACTTCCAAATGCCAACGAGAAGTCAGGCGGGCAGACCCTCACACTCAGTGATGCCATGGGAGAGAACGGTGCCGTGATCTTCTTCACTTGCAATCACTGCCCGTATGTGGTGGGGTCAGAGCCCAGAATAGAGGACGCAGCTAATGTAGCCAGAAGCAAGGGTCTGGGATTTGTCGGAATCAACTCAAATGACCCAGTCAAGTATGAATCGGATTCATGGGAGAACATGGTAAAGAGAGCTAACAAGGGAATGTCATACCCATACCTCCACGACTCAACACAGGAAGTTGCGATTGCCTACAGTGCGGAGAGAACCCCGGAGTTCTACCTTCTAAATAATGAATCAATCGTAGTTTACAGGGGTCGCCTGGACGACTCTCCCAGAGATCCGTCACACGCTACTACTTCCGAACTAGACGACGCGATAAACGAACTTACCTCAGGGCAGAAGGTGTCTGTGTCCAGGACAGAGAGTATCGGTTGCTCAGTAAAGTGGAAGGAATAGGTGCTAATTTGTCAACTGGCATCCCTGCGAGGATATTCTACTCTGTAATGCGACTGGCTCCTTCCAGGGTTAGGATGAGAATGTGGAGAGGTCTATATCAGAGGATGGCAAAATCACAGAAAGACTCCAACTTCCGATTCATGAACTACGGATTTACAGACGGAGATGAACTCGAACTATCGTCCGAGGATGAGGGAGACAGGTTGTTCATCCAACTATACAACATGAACATAAGGGATGTTGAGATTGAGGGCAACGAAGTCCTCGAAGTAGGGTCTGGAAGGGGAGGAGGAGCGAGTTGGATATCAAGGAAATACAACCCAAAATACCTACTTGCGGTAGACTATTCAGATGAGGCGATACGACTCTCTCAAGAATGGTTTTCTGGCCAGGATAATTTAGAATTCAGGGTTGGAAACGCTCAGCAACTTCCTCTACCAGATCAATCCTTTGATATCGTCTACAATGTCGAATCATCCCATTGCTATGCAGATATTCCAGCCTTCATCTCTGAGGTATTCAGGGTCCTAAAGCCAGGCGGCAAGTTCTGCTGGACTGATATGAGGGATAAGAAGACCATGGAGAGAATGCACCAGAGTTTCGTCCAGTCAGGATTTACCATACAGTCATGGACGGATGTGACTGAAAATGTAGTGGACGCATTGGATATTATCGATGAAGGCCGGAGGGAGATGATACGCCAAAGTGCTCCGCCTTCTCTCAGGAAAAGCTTCGAGACTTTCGGGGGGGTCCCCGGCACTCCTGTATACGAGGCTCTAAAATCAGGGAGGATTCAGTATTTCAGATATCTTCTTTCCAAACCTGAATAGACGATATTCTGACTCTAATACTGCTCTAGGACGAGTTCGGTCTGAGTTGAACTGATGTCTCCGGGTGCTGCTAACCACATTTTGTCCAGCATGTCCCTCAGAGCCACGGTATCATCAACGTGAACCACCGCAACTAGATCTGCATCGCCGCTGATTTCGTATACGCACTCCACGCCAGTCCACCCCGAGAACTCACCAGCCAGAGAACCAATCTCGGTACCCGAACCAACTTTGAGACGAATTAGCGCAGTGAGTCCTATTCCGGACTCTCTAACCGTATATCCTCTGATTACCCCCTCATCCTCTAGCCTTTTGATCCTAGTTCGGACAGTCCTCTCTGTGACTCCGACTCCTTTGGCTATCTCTACGTAGGGGGCCCTTGCAGATTCTCTGAGGAAGGATAGGATTGATCTGTCTAACGAATCAACATTACTCATACTAATCTCCGAAAAACATGCAACTTATGGTTATTTCTTGGTGTTATGGAACATTTTTTTTCAGAAAAACACACTTTTCTAGTCATTGTTTAATTAAGTAAAATTGGTTGTATTCAAATGGGACGACCTACTCTGATTTATCATGAGTAAGGAGGAAGCAGTCTCCCAACTCAGGATTCAGGAGTATCTTGATGACGTTTCTGAATTGGATATTCCCCATTCAGAATCTCAATGGCACCATATTGACGTGGCATCCCTGTTGGATGGGACCAAGATCGAGGGTCATGAACTTGACCCAGCTACTGGGTCCTCGCTCATCTTCCTCCCAAGGAGCGCTATGTTGTGCTGCCCCAAGTCTGGCAGGATCCATCATTACCCTAAGCATCTATTGCACTGCTTCGTAGATGATAACCGTTCCAAATCTAATGATGCAGATGGGGTACTGATTAGAGCTGAACTATTCTCTATTTCACCTAATGAGGAGCAACTCTGCTGGGAATGCTCGTGCAGGTCAGAGCTGGAAGTACCAGAGATGCAGAGTAAGGTTTCTCGGTGGCTCAGTTGGCTTAACAGATAGAGATTCGAATCGCTACCTTGAGAAGTCAGGGTCTTGTGGGCTAGTCAATGGGTGCCGCTATCAGCGACATCTTCGCTAGGGTCATCATCGACTCAAGAGGGAATCCAACCGTTGAGGTCGACTGTTATGTCGATGGTGTACTGAAGGGAAGGGCAGCGGTTCCTTCAGGAGCAAGCACTGGAACACACGAAGCAGTAGAATTGAGAGATGGCGGGACTCAGTGGATGGGCAAGGGGGTTCAAGATGCGGTTGACAATGTCAACGGTCCAATCAGAGAGGCACTGATCGGAATGAACCCTTCTGAACAGGAGAGAATTGACTCTGTCCTGATAAAATTGGACGGCTCTGAGAACAAAGGCTCCTTGGGGGCCAATGCCATATTGGGAGCCTCACTGGCATGCCTGAGAGCTTCCTCAGAAGGAGAACTTTGGAAGCGTATATGTCACGGAGACGATACCAGTCTTCCAGTTCCGATGATGAATATTCTGAACGGCGGAGCACACGCCGAATCGAATGTCGATGTCCAGGAATTCATGGTCGTCCCTCACGGTTTCCAGTCCTTTTCGGAGGCTCTAAGAGCCGGTGTCGAGATTTACCATTCCCTCAAGACCACGTTAAAGCAAGAGGGACTGCTTGGTGGAGTGGGGGACGAAGGTGGCTTCGCCCCGAATCTTTCTAGGAACGAAGAAGGACTACGTTTGGTCAGAGATGCAATAGAGGTAGCAGGATACGCTCCAGGGAAAGAGGTCTCCATAGCCTTAGACGTAGCAGCTCAGGAATTCTTCGATGGCTCAAACTACCTAATTGATGGAGAACTAGTATCTGGAATAAACCTCGGTAGAAAATACTCCGATTGGTTGGATGAGTATCCAATCGTGTCAATCGAGGATCCATTCGGAGAGGACGATTGGGACTCTTGGAAGGAATTCACCTCCAGAGAAGGACACAGGGTACAGATAGTCGGTGATGACCTGTATGTGACTAATCCTAAGAGGCTCGAGAAAGGAATCTCTATCCAAGCCTCAAATGCTATACTAATCAAGTTGAATCAGATTGGGACCTTCACTGAGACTATGGAAGTGATTCGTAAGTCAAGAGCGGCTGGTTTTGGGACTATAATCAGTCATAGGTCAGGAGAGACTTCTGACGACATAATTTCCGATTTGGCCGTCGGCACAAACTCAATGCAGATCAAGACCGGGGCGCCGGCTAGGTCAGACAGGACATCGAAGTACAACCAACTGATACGAATATCAGAGGAGGTTGGGAACTACTCTCAACTATTCCAATGAGCAAAGTATCAGGGGGAGTACGATGCTTGCATCTGACTCGATTACGAACTGAGGAGTTTCGACTCCCAACTTACCCCAGCTAATCTTCTCAGTTGGGGGAGCCCCAGAATAACCACCGTATGAAGGACTAGACTCCGAGATTTGAGCAAACCATGCCCAAAGTGGAACATCCACGCCAGCGTCCTGCCTAAGCATAGGTACGACTGAGATTGCGAAATCCCCTGAAATTCCACCTCCAACTTGTAGCATACCCGTGGGAGAGTCGTCCTCTCGATACCAATCCGCAAGAGATTGCATAGCGTCTAATCCGCCTCTCACAATCGCGTTGCTCTTGAGCGTACAGTCTATGACCTTAGCAGAAAGCAGGTTCCCGAGTGTTGAGTCCTCCCAGCCAGGGGTGAAAATAGGAAGATTGGCATCGGCAGCCGCTACTAACCACGAATCCTCTGGTGCCGAGGAGACCTTGAGATCTCCGTGAAGCAGGAGGTCGTATACGTATTCATGTGGGAAGCGACTGTCCCCCACAGCCTCGGATTCCTCCCACAGTGAGATCAATGATTCCCCCACTTTGGTGAACGTACTTTCAGGGATTGCTACGTCAGTAACACGATTCATTCCTCTTTGGTGAAGCTCAGCATCCTCTTCCTTGCTCTGATGCCTCCAATTTGGAACATGCTCGTATTCAGATCTAGAGAAGAGGCCGAATAACTCCTCTTCCAGATTCGCTCCGGTGCAGCAAATTGCATGCACTCTCTGAGATCTGATTGCGGGGGCTAGGCTCTTTCCGATTTCTGCAGTGGACATAGCTCCTGCCAGAGAAATCATCAGTCTCCCTCCTCCATCTAGGAACTCCCTAAGGGAACCTATGCATCTCGCCAGTTCACCGGCATTGAAGTGAGAATAGTTGGTTTCTATGAAGTCCCTAATTCTCATCTAATCACTCCTGAATCTTTCGACTCTCTTCTCAAAAACTCTCCTCAAGCCGGGAATCTCGGATACCAGCGCGTCATTGATCATGGCTGCTACCTCAGAGGGGTCGCTATCTCCACAAGTGAAGACGTCGACGGCTAGAATTCCCCTCTCTGAGTAGCAATGTGCCGTTACATGGCTCTCATCGATAAGAACTACAGCAGCAAAACCAGGGGGGCTATCTCCTCCATCGAATATTTCTACGTGTGAATGGACCTCCCTCACTCCTGACTCCCTTACGCACTCCCTTAGAACCGATAGTACCCACTCTCCGTCTCCAGTTTCCCCCCTCTTGTAGTTGACATAGTCTAGAAGGACATGGGAACCTGCAGATTTGATATCGTCCACAGTCTCGAGCCAAGTCACCGAGATTTCAAACTCACTCTTGCAATAGCCAGGACTTGAGCCTCCTCAAACCCTCCATAATGTCATCTTCATCAGCAGCATATGAGATTCTGACGAAACCCTCGCCTCCTGTAATTAGAGACGCCGGGATTAGTTGAACTCCTGCTTCTAATGCCCCATCTGCGAATTCGATATCGGTCATCCCAGTCCCTGTTACGTCTGCGAATACGTAGAAAGCACCCTCTGGTTCCGGGACCCTTATTCCTGGGATAGAAGACAGCCCTTCCGTCATCAGCTTCCTTCTCTTCCTGTACTCACTGTTGAACTCCTGTACCGAGTCCTCGCATTCCAGTGCTACCTTGGCTGCATCCATCATGAATGTCGGGATATGGGATGCTGAGTTGGCCTGGCTCTTCACCGCTGCTTTCATCGCCTCGCTCGGACCCGTGAGAAAACCTGCTCTCATCCCGGTCATAGCCCAAGACTTTGACCAACCATTGACCACAATGGTCCTCTCCTTCCCTCCGGGAATTGTCGATGGAGAAACGTGAGGCCAATCGACCCAAACCATTCGCGCGTAAATCTCGTCAGAAACTATCCACAAGTCATTCTCAACCGCTATATCCACGATCTCCCTGATTTCCTCAGGAGTGAATACGGCTCCAGTTGGATTGCATGGAGAATTTATGAGGATCATTTTTGTCTTCTCAGTTACGGCTTCTCTAATTGCCTCCAAATCAGGGTGAAAGCTATCCATTTTCACATTCACATGCACGGGCACCGCTCCGATGAATTCCAGCATCGGCTCGTATGATGCCCATGATGGGGAAAGGAGAATAGCTTCGTCTCCTGGCATAGTTGTAATCAAGAATGAGTACAGAAGGGCCTGCTTCGCCCCAGGAGTCACTACGATATCATCCGCCCTTGCCTCGATGTCATGGTGGATTCTGAGGTATTCGGAAACGGCATTGCATAGTTCTAGTGAACCCGGTCCTCTGGTGTACTTCGTCTTCCCTTCTTCGAGACCCCTAATCGCAGCATCGACGATAGGGGATGGTGTTTCGAAACCGGGTTCGCCGACGGTCCATCTGACGACCTCGGGCCCCGGAGGCTGGAGATAAGGGGCGAAACCGACACCGAGGCCCTCGAAGCGGGAAGACACATGAGGCATGCCTTTCACACCGGCACCCACCCAATGAAGGTATGCCGAAACCCGGACAGCCTTCAAGAAAGAAAGTACGGTCGGCGGGATGAAGCACGAGTGGCAGAGCAGCTATGCAATGGACTGCAGATCCATGGACCCGGGTGCAAATCCCGGCTCGTGCTCCACCTAATCACAGACCTGATATCTGTACTATCATGAACGCTGCCGATATCACTATTGCAACCATCACGAAGAAACGATCGAAGCCCCCCGAATCCAGCGGCTCACCCTGGAAGGTCATACCATCCTCGATGCCCTCGTCTCTGAGCCTTAGGTAGACCAGGAGGAAAATGAGCATGGTCGCCGGTCCCGAAATCGCATCCATCTCATTCTGCTCTGAGAACACTCTAGTTGGACCAAAGACGAAACCGAAGTAGTTGGCTATCGTCACGGTAAGGAAAGCGAAGAGTGCAGGGTGCGCTACTGCCCACATCCCTCTAGCCCCTTGGGTCAGGAGAACAACTGCCCACAATACGTAAGTCAGTAGAAGAGCCCCAGTGAAGGCCACAGTAACTTTCGAGGGGGGTAATAATCCATCTCTGTAGTACATCCCAGCCAATGCGGGATTTTCCGTAGTGGCAGCGTCAATTACGGATTCCGGGTCAGCTATCTGCCTGAACACGTAAAAGATCCCCGTGGCGATGACTACGACCAGTCCCATCAGAGCCACTGGGTCCTTTATGCCGATACCGAACGAGAGCGAGTCCAAGCCCTCGTCAACCTCGTCCTCCGAACGGAGCATCATGTACGCGCCGGCATAAGCCAAGGCCACGATGGGAGTGAGGAATTTGGGGGCCTCGCTAGACTCGCTAGCATCGTTCCAGAACATCCAGATCACCGCGCTAGCTACGACTAGTCCAGCGAGAACGGGGAGCATCACCTTCCACATGCCACGCGCACCCTCATTGAGAATCAGCATGGTCGACATGAAAATCCCGAACATTAGGATGCCGTTGAATGCGAACTCTGGTGCGCCAGCACCGTACGCTGGATCGCTGAAGGGAGCACCATTGTCAAGCAAGGTGAAGCAATCTTCTCCTGCAGTAGTGTAACACGTCGAGAAGAACATGAAGTTCAACGAGTAAACCAGTGTTACCAGGGCAGTCAGAAGAAGCAGCGCTTCTCCGGGCGTCGATTTTATTCTAGCAAAGACTAGGGCCATAAATCACAGGCTTACCATCAGAATATAACCTGTTAGTACATTTTCTATGGGGAGAATGGTAGATTCTCAGGGTCTACGTTTCCACCACAAAGAATAATTCCAATAGATCCGATTCCTTGCTTTTCTCTGAACTCATCCTTCAGTACTGCTGCCAGAGATATGGCTCCACTAGGTTCCACGACCATCCCGAACTCTTCGTGAATCAGAGACATTGCGTCTAGTACAGCATTGTCATTGACTGTGACAATTTCTTCAACGTGACTCTTGATTATTGGCCACGTCTTCTCACCCATGCTGGTCAACAGACCGTCACAGATAGTATCGGGACCTGTCTGGGGCACATACTCCCCGGTCTCCAAAGACCTAGCAGCATCGTCAGCCCCTTCTGGCTCTGCTCCGAAAATACGGGCTTCCGGAAGTAGAGCTCTAGTGGAAATGCATGTCCCAGACATCAGGCCACCTCCGCCTATAGGGGACAAGATGGCGTCGAGGGTCTCACAATCCTCAATCATCTCCTTCGCTACAGTTCCCTGTCCGGCTATGACGCTGAGGTTGTCAAAAGGATGGATGAAAGTTGCACCGGTCCTTTCAAGAACCGAATTCGCAGTAGAAATTCTCGCATCCAGGTTCGGCTCGCAGAGGATCACCTCTGCACCATGGCTAATGACGCCGTTGATCTTAACCTTTGGAGCGTTATTAGGCATCACGATGTAAGCAGGAACCCCCCTCTGCTTTGCAGCCAAAGCGACTGCCTGTCCATGGTTCCCGCTGCTGTGGGTGCAAAGGCCGGCTTCAGCGTCGTCCCCGAGAACTCTTACTGCATTCGAAGCCCCTCTGAATTTGAAAGCCTTGACGTGTTGGGCATTCTCACACTTCATGAAAACCTTCCTTCCAGCGACTTCGTCTATTTTCGCGGAATTTACAACTGGAGTCCTCAGGATGACTCCTTCAAGCGCTTTGGCGGCTTCGATGATATCGGAGAACGCAACGTCTTCCATGTCTTATCAGCCTTCGCAGATGAGAGCAATACATCATTACTGCGGCTCGACCTGCTCATTACATGGTAAGCCAAAGCGAGCCGCAGTGGAAACCGCATGCAGTCGCAGCCGGGCTGTTGATTCTCGATGCCCTAGTGATCGGCGTCGCACCAGGCGGACCTTGGGATGACTCAAGTTTTTCCAGAGGGTTAATCGGTCTTGTAGGGGCATGCTTAGCCTATGTGGCTTGGTATCGTCGAACATTCAATAGAAAGGGACTAGTCCCTTGGATTGATCTTTGGGAGAAACCAGAGGAGTCCGCCAGACTAGTTCTATATGCTTCCATAGGATTTCTAACAATTTCATGGATAGCCGGAAATCCAATGCAACCTCACCTTCCTGAGCCGACCGGGCTCGTCTTGCTTCTAGTTGGACTCCTCCTGGGCCTCCAGGCAGTATACGTGTATCTCGTCATCGGCCCTCTGAAGGAGGAGTGAACTATCTCTTCCCGGGTTTCCAGAACTGCAGAGGTAGCGGGGTGTCTCCTTTCATAGCCCTGAATGCTAGATGATCAGCTCGCTCATTCCACCTATGACCGGTGTGAGCAGACACATGCTCCCCTCTCAGAATAATCAAGTCAGATACTTCCCTCCATAGAGAACTTACTCTCCTTGCTAATTCTTGATTTGCCTTCGCCCTCCAAGTCCCCGAGGCTATGTTCAACGCATAAGTCGAATCACTCCTTACTATTGCTGCCTCTACCTCCTTCTCCCGAATAACCCACCTCAGAGCATGGGCGATCGCCGATAGCTCGGCGGTATTGTTGGAGCCCACTTCGGCGCCCAAAAAACCCCCGTCCTCTGGATCTGTGACGACATTTCCGAATGATTCCGTCAAAAGAGTCCCCTTACCGTTTCCAGACCCGTTATCCTCTGATATTACGCAGAACCCCCATCCAGCCTTGGTATCTGATGTAACATTACGATTCTCTCCGCATGAACCGTCAACGTAGATGTGAACCGGCCGAGTAGACCCCATGGTCACTCTCCGATAAGTTTGGAGTAACTGCCCGCATCTAGAAGCCCAGTCATATCTAAATCAGGACCTACTTTGATTTTACAAATCCACCCTGAGCCATATGGGTCCTCGTTTATCAGCTCTGGCGAATCTTCTAGAGAATGGTTCACTTCAGTTATGGTACCGGCGACAGGGGCATAAATCTCGCTAACTGACTTCACAGATTCGACACTCGCAAAAGACTCCATCGCACTCACCTCGATGTCGGTTTCGGGGAGTTCGACCCAGACTACCTCAGTCAAGGCATTCTGGGCAAAGTCAGTTATTCCTATACTCACTTCATCTCCTTCAACTTTAACCCATTCATGCTCCTCGGTGTATTTCAGCTCTTCAGGAACGTCTCCCATAGTAACTACCAATCAACGCGAGCAGTGGACATAGGGTCAAGTTTTCGCTCTCTACTCCTCGCCGTGTTTTGACTCCAGATGCTCCATCTCCATCCTGGCCCATTTCGTACTGAGACCCTGCATGCTGGCCTCGTCCCTCTCTCTCTCTAACCTAGATATCATTTCGCCTTCGGCTTCTCTACTGATCATCGAGTCTGTAGGCCATCTCCCGTGTTCCTTTCCCCTACCCACTGCTAATGAGACAAGTAGAATCGAGGCTAAGACAGAGATTGCACAGACTATCGAGAATACTCCGAACTCTGAAAAATCAGTGAATCTACCATCTACTACTGCAATAGATGTCACCGCCAATAGACAGAGAATGAATCCCGAAAGGAGCCTGCTCATCCTCGAAGCCGGAGACTCCATGACTTTACGAATTCGACACTTCGAATCAACTTGACCTAAGTTAGTATCATAACTCTTGGATTAACTTATGAATCTTGTATGGAAGTAGGGCTCTGTTTACTGGGGTAACCTCCAGTATACGCGCGTCGTCTCTCCTCCTGATATCCTGCAATAGGGGGTGCCGACTTTTCTTGTGAAGAGTCAGCAGAGTAGGTAGGTCATGTTGCAATGCCAACCTAACCGAGTTGACAAAACCCTCGCTTTCGACAGTGAACTTCCCAACCTCGTCTATCACTAAAATCTCACAGTTTCCTATACTGTCAATTATCGCGGGGACTCCAACCCTATCGATCTCACTTGGGTCTATGCCGAAGCCAAGTATGCGATTCCTAGAGTCTATTTCTCTATGCGCCATCACTCCCTTCTCACCGGTAAGTATGTTCACGCAGGCATATCCGACCCTTTCTCCGTTCTCAATTACTGGCTCGCACCTCATGCCCCCAATAATGTGCTCGGGGGGACTAGGACCCTTGGTCCTCCTGAACCCACTACCTTCTTCGGAAATCATGTCTACAACTTTCTGAAGTACAGCCGACTTTCCCGAGCGTGGGAGACCAGTAATGCCAATCTTTGGATTGATTCCCATGCTACTCTCCTAAATGCATTCCAAGTCCGGAACGTCCTCCGTATGCAAACCCTGAATATTAATCCATTCTCGATATGGGTGATTTTCCGGAACTAGGAAACCGAAATCCTAAATCCGCAAATTATCTCAGTGTCGTTATTTGGCTATGCCGGCAATCCAAATTCCCCACCCTCTATTTCGAACGGTAGAGTCTCGATTTCATAGTTATTCACATTATTATTTGCCGCCCATGCTTTCGACCACAGATCCAGGTCTTCTGAATTCAGCTGGCTAGCGAGGACTCTCAAACCCTCTTCAATGGTTCCGAACCTATCCTTTAGCCGCTCTGTAACAACGGGGGGGAGATCGAGGAAGCTTACCGAGTTCCCGATAACGCAGCCCTCTGGAATAACCGCCCAGACCAATCTCCTCTCAGAGTTAGGATTCACCACCGCCTGACACGCGATTCTAGACTGGACGGCCATATTCTTGGGTCCTGACCATCCAGAACTATTAGCCTCTAAATCACCTACATTATTGGTATCGAAAGCAGGGTGTCTAATTACCCCTTTACCATTTTCGAAATGGATATGAGATCCCCTCACGAATGGAAGAAGACCCTCTCTCCACTCGCATATTTCATCCTCCCAAGAAGACCTCTCAACTTCCCCTACTCTGACTTTAATGACTTTAGTACTCGGATTCAAGCCAGTTCCGTCTTCGACCAGACGAGGCTTATCTGCCAGTTTCCCTATTGCTGACAAGGTCCTAGTCCTGTCAATCGGCGACCTGGGCATCTTTGGAACGGCCCATGATGCATCTGTCCAAGAGGACCATGGTCCTCTTTCCAACTCAAAGAATGGAGCATCGGACACAAGTCCCTTGCCCGACGAGAGGTCATCAATCTGTAGAGGTCCGAAGCTGGTTAGAACATCGGTTTCTTCTCCAACGGTAACTCCGATTACAGATACTCCTTGGGAACCACCGAAGAGAAGCTTATGGTCTTCTGGAAATGACCAAACTGAATCCCATTGGTTCGACTCAACAAGCAGTTTCCTGAGCGGTAGGCTGCTTTTCTCCCTCAGAACCGAACTGGGTACTACTAGTCTTGCTCTTCCTCCTTTCTGACACAATTGCATTGATCTCTCGATGTAAAGTCTGTATAAGTTCACATTCCCTTTGATTGCTGAAAATCTGGTTTTTCCATCCGATTCCTGGAACTCCCTTAGCTGACATGACAGCCTCTTTCTCAGAGCACTCCCATCTGGATGTCCTCGAAACCTATCCTTGATTCTGAGCCACGGAGGGCGTGAAACGAGAAGCATGGGGCCCTCGTTCCAGGGCCACTCGCCGAGTAAAGGATCAACACAACGCACGTTACTCTCGATGATCATCTCTGCCTCACTGAGACCAATCTTTCCTTCGTCCCCCTCTCCATCTAGGTCTACAAGCCCTAGCCTGGCAAGGACAATCACGATTCTCTTCCTAGCCGAGGTCACCGCCACCTCGGAACTGTCAACCAACTGTAGTCCCTCTAAGAGTCGAAGAGTGTCCTCTCTCCTCTCATTCAGTGTATTTCCTGAAATTCTTTCAGCGTGTATCCTCAATATTCTCTCGACTAAGAGACCGCCACCCACACAAGGGTCTGCAAACGGAATCGGAATCCCCGAAATTGTTCTGTTATCCATTTCCGGACTATCGCTTTCGGAGTCCCCGCTATCGTCGATATTTTCGTTAATCTGCTTTGCAAAACCCCTGAAACTAGGTGGAAGGGCAGCCAAAGAGAGCGTGGCGGGGGGCTCCTTCTTCTTACTGCTCCCATGGCGTAATTCATCGTACAGTATTGCATCCACAAACCGTGCCGGAGGTGCATAAACTCCCCTCGGGGACCGCCCATCGCTCTGGGCATCAAACCTAGCGATTAGATGATCCAGAACCGTTCCTGGATTACTGAGTAGACCTGCAGGAAGAGTTGGCCAATTGTTCGGGAGGGTAGCTGCTATCGGGAGTCCTTTCTTAGTTGCCTCAAGCCAAGAATCGAGCCAAATTCCGATTTGCTGGGTCCTTTCTGGACACTCATGATCCAGTCTCGCGTACCACCCAGAAGTTTCGCTTGTCATGATTGTACATCCCATTCGCTCTTCGTGTTTGAATGGTTGTATTGATTAAGGGCACGATTGTCATGAGCTGATGACAAAAACGTCTCTTTCTATCTCAATAATATCGTTCTTCTGAAGAAGCCAAGATATCGACTCGTCAATGTCCTCTGCAGTTATTCCAGGAGACTCCAGTAGCCGCATTATATTATCAAAATGCAAACCCTCTCCCTTCTCATTTGCCTCCTCGATTACAATCAGAATCCTTTGACTAATGTAAGCCAGCAAGAGGTCATCATCAGTCGAGAGCGATCCGAGGTCAACCAGCGGAATTCCATCGATCTCCTTTCCTTCTGCATTGAGGGCCTCCTCCGAAGAACCGTATACGTCGAACAGATTCCGCTGGTTTGGATCGGGCAATGGAGATGTCCCAGAGCTCTCTCTTCTCCTGTTAATCTGTTTGGAAAGATTCTCTATTCTATGAAGTCTCTGTTCGTACCTGAGTTTCTCCCTGCCGAGATGCGACTCCAGTAGTTCCAACTCTTCAATGGCCCTTTCGTCTAGCCACTTAGATAAGTCCCAGTTTGGATTTTTGCGTAGCATTGACTCCCAGAGAAGGGATACGGATTCCGGTAGTGTTCTGATGTCGATTTTCGGTCCGCTCTTATCCTCTTCTGAGTTGGTTCCCATGGGCCTGTTGTCAACTTGACCGTCTATCAATTATCTGCTCGGCGAGGAAACCTGTCGGCAGGGTTGGATTGATGAATGAAAGGGTTGTGCCCCGGTCAATGGCGCCGTACAGATTGGCACTTTTACCTGGGGATGGGACTGGCCGAGAGGTTATGAAAGAAGTTAAGCGGATACTCTCAACCTTCCATGATTCAGGAGCAATTTCATTGGAAACCACCGAGATTCCTTGTGGTGGCCAGCACTATCTGGATACTGGTGAGGAGTGGCCGGCTGGCTCTTTCGAATACTGCAGGGACGAATCTGATGCCATTGTGGTCGGTGCAGTTGGCTGGCCAGGAGCCAATCTCCCAAATGGTGATATCGCTGGAGGGCAGGCACTTCTGGGACTGAGGTCAGCATTAGATTTGTATGCTAACGTTAGACCGGTCAAACTCCACAAGGGCGTCAAGCACAAGGTGCATGGAAGCTTCATCGATGTTTGGGACAACGAACTCGTAGACATCGTAATGGTGAGAGAAAATACCGAGGGCCTGTACCATGCCCTGCTAAGGAGGTCTGGAATGGCAGCCAGAGGAGAGGATAGGGATGAGCCACTTGTTATCGACGGATTCCCGGGTCTGGAAGGAGAAGTGGGATGGGACGTTAGGCCGATATCACGGAAGGGTAGCGAGAGAGTTATCCGTTTCTCATTTGAACTAGCCAAGAGACGTGAATCCAGACTTGGTAGCATTCAGAAGGTAACATGTGTCGACAAGAGCAACGTCACTAAGGGATGCAGACTATTCAGGGATGTTTTCAGGGAGGTCTCATCTGAATACCAAGGCATCGTAACCAACGAGGCGTTCATTGATGCATTCACTATGTGGCTAGTCAGAAGCCCAGAGGATCTCGATGTGGTCGTTCTCCCGAACATGTTTGGAGATATAGCCACAGATCTAGCCTCAGTATTGCAGGGGGGGATGGGTATGGCTGCTAGCGCCAACATAGGAGATGAACACATGTTATTCGAGCCAGTTCACGGGTCCAGCCCGAAATACGCAGGGCAGAACAAAGTGAATCCCATTGCAGCAATATCTTCTGTCCAATTGATGTTCGACTCACTTGGTTTGAGGAATGACGATCAAGAAGCGATGTTGTGCGGGGACGTTATTGAGAGAGCCATTTCAGAACACATGTCCTCGGGAGGCTCCGTCACTTACGACTTGGGAGGCAAGGCCTCAACCACGGAGGTCGGTGAGGCCATAGCGTCCAGATGTGCAGCGATTCTCACAGAGTTGGGTAGCTGAACAGGACATGAGGCCTATTCTGAGAAATGATTGTTGATTTCCTTCAGGGACCTGTTCAAAGATTTTCGATTGTCCCATTCTGTCTGTTTGTAATCGGAGTCATCGATTAGACAGGACAGAATACCCTCGAACGCTCTGGAAACCTCGTCTACTATCGTTACCGAAGCCATCTTAGCACTTCTTGAAAGAGGGTTCAGATCGACCACTAGGACTTCCTTGCCAAGACTAATCAGTGCCTCGCACCTGTCTCCGTCCTCAAGAGGGACAAGGATGGTATCAGCTCCGCCTATTCCTTCTACAGTGCAGTTTGAGCGTGGGCCCTCCAAACCTTCTATCTTGAAATTAGGAGATTCCCCTAGGAGCGATACTCCCTCGACTGTTTCCTTCCAGTCCCCATAGAACCCGTCAGGTGCATCCTCTTGGGACACTTCAAACCTGCATTCTTCCAAAAGCGTGATCAGCCCCATGACTCTGCTCGGGGTTCTATAATAGAGGTTCACCTCAATAGGACAACTAAGGACTGCAGCCAACCTAATCGCTCCGTCGCCTGCTAGGACCGTCGTGTTTCCGTTAACTGAGATGACCGGTCTTCGGGCATTCCTGAGGCGGGCCGCACTCTCACGAATGGCCTCTCTGGCTGAATCCGTGGTCCTCTCTCCGAGCAGATAGTCGAAAGCCTCTCCTCTGCCATGAGCAATCATTGCCGAGTCCGCAAGCAGACCCTTGGAGCTGCCATCCACTATCTTCTGCCTCGACTCTAGGGATTTCTTCCTGGGGTGGCTATCGGGAATCCTGGTCATCAACTCCCTCCAACTAGCATTGAGAGATCAAGTGAGGGGACTCCCATGTTAACTGAGCTTGAAGAAATCACATCTACCATGGAACTCTCAATCCAGGTATGCAAACCATCCAACGTTACTCCTCCTGATCCCTCGAGAATGCACCATTCCCTTAACCCAGACTCTCTTAGTAGAATTTCTGCAGACCTACACTCACCTGGTCCCATATTGTCTAGCAGTATCACTATCCTTTCCTCCCTTCCTCTGATTTTCTGATTCTCTGACCAGGACTCGGCTGCTGAAATCGCCTGCGAAGAGTCCTGAACCTCGATTACGACAAATCCGGCACCTTTCTCAAAATCAATGGAAGAAATTGCGGATGAAATTGCTGATTCAACATCACCTTTAGAGCCGATTACACTCAAGTCATTCTCCTTGATCATCAATGCATCCGTCCTACTGAGCCGATGCGTTAGTCCCCCTCCTACGTGTACGGCCCATTTGTCCATCAGCCCCCATGCAGTTTTTCTGGTGCATGCGATGGAAACACCCTCTGACTTGCTTACCCATTCGGAGGTTCTCGTGGCAATGCCTGATAGCCTACCAAGAATGTTCAGCACAACCCTCTCGCAACTCAAGACACTATCCGATGGCCCGGAGATTGACAAAATCTGGCTACCTACTGTGATATCTCCTCCTTCTTCGACATTCCAAGTTAAATTACAGGAGGGAAACCACTCAGCGAAAAGCAAGTCCACTGGAACCCTGCCACAGAACACTCCTGCACCTTTCGATACCACTACTGCCTCAACAATATCCCCCGTGTTTCGATCCATTGCAGAGTCATCTGACAGGTGAGCAGTCAACCATCTCCTTATCGAATCCTGAAACAGCTTTGTCGGATGAGGAACTTCCTTTGCATAGCATAGCAAGTGGGATCGGTCATGCGGCAGTCCTTCCACGCATCATGCACTGTAAGCCCCCCCTTGAATAGTACTAATACTCGATAGGGTCAATCTAGTGAGTCAAGCCCGGACTCAGCTGCTGACAAGCAGGCAAGAATGTCATCTACCGATGATCTCGATTGACCTAGCCCGTCCGTGGTAACCCCTACTCTCAACTCTACATAGTCACTGAAATCCAATAACTCAACCGTGAAATCATCCGGATCGTCGGGGCTTATCGCTGCCAGTAGCGCCTCACCTCTTTCCTTCGAACCAGTCCAAAGTATGGATACAGCAACCCTCCCCATCATACTCCCCAGAAACGACTTCCTTGGACTAAGTCATCGTCCTCGGAGAATGATTGGACTATTGTTCTCAGGAGGTAGTACATTACCATGGACATGATTGGTAGCCCCCAATCGTCCCCTAGTTGATTGAACGTGGGACTATATTCCTGCCCTGATGAAATCACGAGTGCCACGTCGATTGTTGCCGCTACGAAGGTGTAGAAAACTACCCCAAGACCGATTAGTAGAACGCTCCTTCCTGTGAAGGAACCCTCCTTCCACCTCAGAACTCCCAGAGCAAGTAAGAACGAGAATACGGAACCCACAATCCATTGTAGAACCTCATCAACAAGCCCTAACAAGTGCTCGAACTGAGAATTCCCATCTGGAACTGGATCGTCCCATCCCGCCCAAACAGTAGCAATTGCTAGGAACAAGCTCACAATTGACATCCCCCAAAATAACGACGAGAAAAGCCCCCCAGTAGCGCTGTCTCTCATCTCCATTGCTACCCTCTCCATTTGTGCTTCAAGACCCAGCCCTTTACCCAAGACCCACAATCCTATCAGGAGTGGTAGAGAGCCGATGAGAGCTATTCCGTTTGGTAGGATTAGGCCTAGACCAATTATGATCAGGAAAACTGCGAGTGGAACCAGAAGTCTAGACCTAAATCTGGGGTCCTCTATGGCCTTCACGATGTAGTAGTAGGTGCCCTCGATTCCTTTCGACTGCCTGACTATAACCTTCTCCACGGTGTCTACTCTTACCCTCGAGGTAACAATGGGCAGAGAAGCTTCGTCATCAGCGCCATCCGTGACAAGGAGCGCTGCATCTGGTTGGAAATCCTGTATCACCTCGTCCAACTGGCTAGCTATCGCCCTATCGCTCCTAGGGCCTACCCTAACATCACCTGTAAGAATAGCGATCTGAACCTCATCGCTAGCCCCGGCTCCTTCTGCCAGCCTATCATGATGGTGCAGTGCACCAAGAATCGCGTTAGTATCGGACTCCTCTGGGTCCGCGATACCCAATCTGAGAGCCGCTGTCAGGCAGGATTTCCTGCCAACGACTGGCCCCCTAATTCCCGATTTTACTCCCAAATCATTGTCTCTGTCAATTGTGAGAACCAGTGTTCGTACTATGCCCACGCCCCCCTTGGAGAGAGTTGGTAAGCACCTACTTATGAGGAATTGGCCGAATCGTTACCCGAGTCACCAGCATCTCCGCCAGATTCAGCTTTGCTTGACCCATACCTCCTCCTCTGTTTCGCTCTGATATACTTCAGTGGATGGGTCAACCATTCTTGGTCACATAGGGGATCCTCCCCGATTTGCACAGGGCACCTTGCATTCGTTTTGAGAGAAGAGCATCCTGAGGGGGTATACTCTCTTTCGTAAATCTGACCCACTTGGTATGATGTAGTGTCGGGATCATAGTCTGGAGCGTTAGAAAAAAAGTTGCAGGTCTGCTCCTGCTGGAGGCCTATCGATTTGGAGAAAGCGGCAAGGAAGAACCTTCCAACATGATTTACATTCACCCCCTGGTTTAACTCAGAGACAGCCGATTCAAAGCACGGAGGCCAGTCATCCCTTATTGCTGCCGTCATGGGCATCTCCTCCTTGACTCTCTCAGAAAGCAGTCCAGTAATCCTCTCCACAGGGTCTGCGAACTTAGCTGCAAACTCATCGTCCATTCTGGAAATCCTTTCTTCACAACTAACCTTTAGACTCTCTCTGACTCTCTCCTTAATCAAACGGGAAGCCCTCTCTCTGCCCGTCTCTCCAGCCCCAGAATCAATACAAACCCAACCATCTCTCAAAGGTCTATTGACCAACCTCCAGTATTTTCCGGAAATTTTTGGGCTGAGCTCGATGAAGTCTACCATTGGAATCCAGTAGACCTCAGCCCCCTCAGAGTTAGTTTCCACGATAATATCGGAGAGAAAAGAAGAGGAAAGCAAATTGAAGTTCTTTGAGTCCATTCCCAGTAACTTATCCGCCCTGCTAGACTCACCCTCAATCCATCTGGAAAGCAACCTCTCATCGAATGATGCACAGACAACTAGCATTGCATGAAGGAAGGACAGTACCTCCGTCATCCTCCCAACGTCTGTTGAAAGGTCAATTGTGGAAGAGGAACCTGCATCCTCCTGTTGTAGCACTGAATCCACCAGCCTTAACCTTCCCCTAACTCTCACATCCTCCAGCCAAGGGGCTTCAATTAGATCCTCAACAGTTATTCCGTTATCTTCTAAAATCTCACGAATGAATGTTCTTCCCTGTGGAAGAAAGGGATACCGAGCGAGTAAACCCTCATCATCGATTTTAGGAGCCCTGATTGGCATCGGCACGTACCTAAGAGTCCCGCGAGGGTTCTTCAATACTTACCGAGCCCTTCCAGTGGAGAGCATGACGAAACAAGAAACTCCATCTGACTTGACGCCTTCTTCCCCAACGCTGATTGGTATTCAGGATGAAGTCAGAGAATACTTCGGTTGGACCGAGGAGGACGACAAAGATAGCGCAGTTTCAATGCTTCGAAAGGTCGAAGACTCAACCGTGGGGATCTGGGCCAGGCACAATAGAGATGCAACTCTATCGAAGATATTTCGAAGAATCGTGATTAGGGAAGCGCGGGTAGCAATCCTCGGAGCAGCAGTAGAGCCAGATGAGATAGCCTCTATTCTGGACGGTCCAACGCTCATTGTAGCTGCAGATGGAGCGGTTGGAGCTATTTCAGAGATGCCCGCCTCACTTTCTGAGAAGGCATGGTCCCGCGTTGTGTGCATGGTTAGCGATGCCGACGGTGGAGAAGGGACCTATCAAGCAGTTAGGAGATCGATACCGTTCGTATTACACGCCCATGGAGACAATAGAGAAGACTGGGACGCCCTACTAGAATTGGCTGAGGAACAGACAAACCCTCCTGAGCTCGTCCTAACTCACCAAACGCAGAATCCAATCGGGGGGATGTACAATCCTGGTGGGTTTACTGATGGTGACCGCGCAGCATGCTTCTTGACCGCACTAGGGACGCGAAAAGAAAACATCAAGCTGCTAGGCACCAGATCGGATATTGTTGGCCGATGGTCAGGAGACACCGAGGAGTCCTCCAAGCTCCAGAAACTACAGTGGATGAAATCAATTCTCCAGATCCAAGGACTTTGGGACAGCTAGATTTCGAAACTTCCGACCTCTACAGTCGAGCCATTTGATTGAATAGATCCAGAGAACTGTTGCTTATCCCCGCCGTTGTTCACATTAACCTCGAACTGAACATCACCTTCTTCGCCTTCTGTTTCAAAGTGCCTTACAACCACTGAATAAGTCCCAGAAGGAGGGGAGGAACCCCATCTTATCTCTCTGGAACCGGACTCAGGGTCGTAACCCTCCATGTCGAATTTCCCTCCTCCCAAGCCCTCCGGATTGAAGAAAGACAACTCCTCCCCATTAGAATCAACTATTGAGAGCCCCAAGTCAGAACTACCTTCCCAGTTGAGAACCACTGATGCACCGTCTTGAACCGTCCCCACCCTTCTCCTAAGTTCATCCACATCTCTAGCCTCGGTGAAATCCTCCTTTACTTCCTCAGTCAATTCCTCATCACTCACCGTAGGCTGAGGCACTTCTCCATCTGGACCAGCTATGGCGAACTTAGCGACGAATTGCAGGTCATTACTCTTGACAAGGGACCCCTCATAGAACCGTTTGCTCTCCCCAATTGTAAGGCTGACCGTGAAACCCGTCTCATTCTTTTTGTGCACCCTTCTTAGAAGAGGTAGCCATGAGAACAACCCCTTTGTATGGATTTTGTAATGCCTGACTCCAACTCTATAGACTCCTGGAGGAGGAGTTTTCGTCCAGACAATATTCTCAACTGGGGATTTCGAAGTAGGCTTGAAGTTCATGTCTACATCTAGCTCTCCACCGCAATTTGAAGTCCTATTATCGTGATAGATGTGCTCTCCAGATGGAGTGATTACATGTAGGTCGAGGTCATTCCAATTGTCCCACATCAGACTGATTTGGACAGAGCCCCTCTTTGCTCCCTCCCTCTCGAGCCTCTTCTCTAGTGCAGTAGCGCCCTTTTCTGATATCTCTGCTTCCTGCACTCCGGCACCAATTGCCTCCGCGCCCTCGCCTAGTGAACCTGATACGGTTGGAGTTCCAGATCGGTCTCTCCCCCTTCCCCTCCTCCTTCTTGATGTAGATCCTGCAAGAATCTCCTCTGGAACGTTCCTCCTTGTAGAAGGAAGTATTGTCCTCCTATTTTGTGAACGCAAAATTCGGAACAGGCCATTGAAGGTCGCTATCAGAATTAGTCCGATGACAACGAGGGATACAGCGTCCGCCACGTGACTGAACGTGAGCAGTGACTTTTCATAACATCGGTTGCAACCCAGACGAACCAAGAAGCGTAATTATTTTCTCCGGTTGTTTCATATTGATGGTTAGTCTCCTCTACGAGGAGGGGAGCGGAAGCGATGCTTACAGATTCTAGTCTAGAGTCCTCGAGAAACCTACATAGGACAACGAATACGGCTAGCAAGGCCACGATTCTAATCGCTCTACTTTTCCTCTCCCCCTTGCTCGCTGGTACTCCCATTGCTCCAGACCAAGAGAACCCAATGCCAAGCTCGACTCGTCAAATGAGCCCAGATGTGGTAGTAACCGATCTCGACGTCACCACACCCTCCGCTATTGTTGGAGGAACCCCTACCCTTGCTCCTGTTAATCACGTGATTATAGTCGGTACTACCAACCAGGGCGGGTCTGCTGCCGAAGGGAATGTCACACTCAAGGTTAACGGGGTCGTCGTTGATAACAGGACTGCCACCATCGCTCCCGGCGGACAGGTAAACAGCGTGATGTACTGGGACGCCTCTATCCTATCCGGAACAGGGTATGAGATAACTGCGTCATGGGTCCCATCATCATCCTCATCCGACTCCGACTCGAGCAATAACCAGATGTCTCTATCTGGCGTCAGTGTCACAGAGGTGGAATCTGCCATTGATATCGCAGACTCCCTACCATCGGATGGATCTTCCCTCGCAAGAGCCCTCTGGGAAGGGGCAATCACTGTGGTCAACACGGGGAATCAACCAGTCGACGTCACAGCCCAGCTAACACTGACTCCTTCTCTGGGTGGTCCGAGCGTCTCCCTGTCCTCGAGTACAGAGCAATTACTTCCCGGGAGCCTTGCAGACCCCCCAACTCCTGCTAACATCACGATATCGTTCGACGGCTCCAGTCTGGAAGGGGATTACACCCTAAGCGGCAGCCTACTTGTGTCGGGCTCTAGTCAGGGCTCGGTCACGATCGACTCCAGAATCGTTAGCTTCGTCGCCCTAAGGGCATCTCTCATACCAGCAAACAACCGGAACGTCGACCCAGGTTCGCAGGCAACGCTGAACTTCATACTACAGAACTCTGGAACCGTTGAAGACAACTTCACCGTGACTCAAAGCAACAACTCCGATCCCGCTAACTACTGGGTAAATATCACAGGCCAGATACATGACTCCAACAACCTACTCAATGTAGGCGCCCAGCAAACCCATGCAATCCAGATCCCGGTCGAAGTTCCTGCAGATGCCGCCAACGGAGACGCCGTAATAGTGACCGTGACTATTCAAAGCGACACAGCGGGATACGTGCTCACAGCCAGTACTATGGTGATGGCCGGGGGTACATTCAGCGCGGAGATTTTCCAGAACCACAGCCATTCGATGGGCGAAAACTTCGCGAACATAACCCCCGGTTCCCCCAAAACCCTGCAATACACCCTGATGAACACAGGTACCGCGCCAGCCCAGTACCAGATCGATGTCGGAGCGACGGAATCGGTGCCGTACTGGATCATAGACTCACCTGTCACAATCACCGACGTCCTGCTGCCAAATGAGACCAGGACGCTTCCCGTAACAATCACCACTCCGGAGCTAGAGATGCCACTGAATCCGTCTTGGAAGGTCTCATCTATAGAACGAGTAGACCTGATGATACAAGCAATACCACTACAGGGAGGAGTCCCAGCAGTCAACCAGACCACGCTAATGATAGACAGCGTTGTTGAGTTGGACATCTCCGTGACCAGTGAAATCGATGATATCTCAGTCAATGACATCATGGGAGGTAATACCGACAGGTTCGTGGGCTTCGAAGTGACAATAGTTCACAATCTCGGCTCAAACAACACCTTGGCTCAAGTATCTCTCAGTGCCATGCCATGTACCTCTCTAGCGCCAACTACTGCCTCATCTGGCAGCCCTTGGACACAATCCACCTGTAGCAATGGGAAGGTCTTCCTTCAGGATACCCCGGCTGGCTCCAGTCTCATTGAGAATTCTCGTTGGACAGCTACGGTCCAGACCTCCTCCTCCTCCTCCTCCGCCTCGACCTTGGAACTCCTGCCTGGAGAGACCGGATACGGCATGGTGGGACTTAGCTTCGGCCCCACCCCAGATTTCCAGTACCCATCCGCAGGTCACCTCAACTTCTCGTTCATGGCGACCTCATCTTGGGCTGCGTTCTCCGGGGCAATTTCACGTAACGCCACAGCCACGGTTTCCATGTCAATAGCTGAAATCTGGTCGGCAGAGCTGACTTCCTCAGGGGCAGCCAACGGGGACCCTGGGACTGCCATATCCTCTGAGGTGGTATTGGAGAACACAGGAAACGACCCAGCAAACTTCACCATAGGATACGTCCCGAAGCCTGGATGGACTATCACTCTGGGGTCCACCGCGGCGAACCTAGTACCCTCTATGACGAACCTGTACAATGATGGCTCATCAACCCAGAACCAGCGGCCAATAACGGTCACTGCCACTCCTCCGGCCTCTGCAAGAGCGGATGAGACGCATCAGGTCTGGGTATACGCCAACTCCACGGAAACCGGAGAACTGCTTGCATATGCCCCTGCCCTCTTCACTCTCACCGAAGTCATCTCGGCGGAACTCTACCCACCTACTTCTACGGCGGTAATCACCCCTTCCCCCTCACTCGAGAGCAGAGTGGGTCAGAAGACCCTGATTGCCCTGCTCAATAACACCGGAAACAAGAACGTCACCTACAACCTGTCCCTAGACAATCTCGACGTGGACAAGATCAGGGTCTGCTTCTCCGAGGAAATGCAGCCCTGTGTAACCGAATCCACACTGTTGGTACCGGCAGGGTCGCAGGGGATCGTCAGGATTTACTCCACTGCCGGAGAGGACTCGAGAGCCGATGAAGACCAGACGTTCTTCCTGAATGCCTCCCACGACGGCCAGTTAATGTCTACGAGCGAATGGAAGGTGCAGGTTGCCCCTGATCACGCAATACTATTCATAGCTCCCACCGAAATGAAGGTAGCTCCGGGGAACACCCTCGACCTAGAAGTGGTTTTACGGAACGACGGCAACCTCATGGAGACACTAAACCTAACGGTGACCTTCCCGGAGGGGATGACCAACTGGTCTTACCAGGTCAACGAATCCGGATTCACATTAGACCAGTATGAGTCTCGTACCATACTCCTTAGCATCACACTGCCCCCTCTCAGGGACGGGGACCAGATTCTCGTAGCCGACGTCATCCACAACCTAACCATGAGAGCGGTAAACATCACCGACCCTTTCCCCACATGGCCTGCAACAACAATGGTCGATGGAGTGGCTCAACCCGTTCCACTGGCGGAGAGAGTCGCAATGGGCGGGGGCGTCCCAGCTGGTACTTCGACGCTCAAAATCAAGGTCCTCCCCGTCTTCGATGTGGAATTGACCAAGTCCCCACAGAGGATAGCAGTAGTCCCCGGGGTGGACAGGTCAATCGAATTCGAAATGGAGAACAAGGGCAACGCACCGATCAACCTCACCATACAGTGGGAAACCATAGACATGGAACAGGACGATTCGAAGCCAGATAGGTTCGAAGTCCGAAACTCGCTAGGCTCCACAAACCTGTACCTGCAGGTTGGGCAGACCAGCTCAATCACCTTCGAATTCGCAATGACACACAATGACACGATTATGGGCGAACAAGGAACATTCATCCTGAAGAGAGTACCAGTGGACGTTGCGATGGAGACCCAGCAGAACTCCTTCCCGATCACCGTCGTCAGAGCCCAGACCGATGACACTTACACCCTGAGCGCCGATGCCGCCGGCCAGTACCAGTGCGAAAACAACGACGACCCGAATTGCAGGCAGATAGAGATACCATGGGTGGACATAAACTACCGAGACAGCTCATTCGACCCAAGGTCCTACACACTGGCAATGAACGGGGATATGGACCCCTACGACGCATCAGCAGACCCCCCAGAACGCCTCGTGGACTCAGGCAGCTACCCCAAGGTACACTGGTGGCTATACGTCGATCACGACACCGATGCAGGCACTGCAAAGTGCGAACTAGCAGACATAGATGGGAAGGGAATCGCCGCCACGGATGCGACGGAAGAGACATGCAACTCGGATTGGGAACTCGACGCTACTACCCCCTATGAGGGAGGAAGCCCAGACCCCGCTCACGGGGGCACCATCGTAATCCAGGTAATTATCCCCGAAAAGCAGCTTGACGGGGTTGCAGCGGGAGACGGATGGGATATCTACCTGCAACTAAGACACCCAGAGGAGCCCAAGACAACGGAGTACTCGACGGATCTGGTCGTCAAACTCAGGATGACAGAATCTACAGACCCTCTCGTGAACAGCATCACATTCAGAGGAGAGGGTGTAGAGGGTGAGAGCACTTATATCGACGTTACCGTGATTAATGCAGGGTATGCAGTAATGCCAACACAGTCCCAACTGCACCTCGACTGCTCTTCCACGCCTTACGCAGACGTAACGAACATGTTCGCATCGTACCCGATACCAGCCCTCGAGGCAAATGGGAACTTCACTGCTTCATGGGCCGTGGAACTAAACCCAATCCCATGGTACATGTCCTCAGAGACACTGACTTGCACCGCATACATCACCTATCCGGACATCATAATGCAGATGGGCGGAATCTTCGGCAACGTCGTAGAAAACGACGTCTTGACGGAGGACCTGGCAATCGAATCTTGGTCCACCCCAGCCGTAGAACTATCCGGATTCCAGCTCCCGTCTGCACTCCTAATCGCAGCACTCCTACTCCTCTTGGCGGCATCGCTCATGAGACAGGGACTGGAAGAGCAAGAGAGCCGCCTGCACGCATCCTCTTACGTGGCAGCTATGGCATTCGGGGCCCTCTCGCTAACCGGCGCCTCCACGATCCTGTCACTCCTTTGCGCCCTAGCGTCCATCTCGTTCGCTGGGCTCGTGGCATGGCTGTCCTCCAGCGAGCTCCAGGCGATCCATGACGACAGGAAGAAGGCCAGGATCGGAACCATGGCACTGTTGGAGGATCACGACAAGGAGCAGCAGAATACCAGGAACGAGCTCCGTGCCATCATCTCCTGCTCTCCCTACGCCTTCCTTCCATTCGTACTGATATCACCGTCCCTCGCCATCGACCTGGGGGCATCGTCGCTGATGTCGATAATCGGATTCATGGTGGCATCGCCCATCCTCGTGCACCTCATCCTGAGATTCCTGGACAGCTCTTACGACAGGCTTTACAGCGAACTAGCTGACATAGAGCTCCGAGCTATCAGAATCAAGAAGATCCTAGGAAGGGCAGGCCAGAAGCCAGGAGGGAGGAACTGAGATGGCACGGACGAAGGCACCCGCGACGGGAGGGGCCGAGGCCACTCTCAAGCGGATAGACTACATCGAGGAAGAGGCCGAGAATATCCAATTCGCAATCTGGGCGAACAGGCCCATCGGCGCCAGAAAGATGCTCAGGGAACTATCGAAGGAGGTCGAGGAGGCAGAAGGCCAGATCATGGACCTCTACAGGGCGCTATCATCGCTAGAGCGATCCCTCGAGGAGCTCGAACAGATGTCAGAGGGCGATCGCAGCGCATGGGATCTGACGATGCTAGGCCTGCAGCACCTCAGGGAGGGGAACTGGGGGGCAGCAGCAGATTGCGTAGAGGGCGCAGTCGCATCCATGGGCAAAGACGGACTCGAGAGGTCACTGAACACCCTTGGAAGGCACCTCAACGAGATGGGTGAGCTCAGCGACACAGAGGACATCGCACTCACGCTGGTCAACCAGGGCAAGGATGCGCTCGACTCCGACCTCGCCTCCGCGGCAAAGGCGTTCGAGGACGCAATCAGCGCACTCGGCCCAGTCGCAGTCAACGAGGCTGCCAGCCCCTTCCTCGTAAACAGCTTCTTCCTCTCTATAGGGACCACATGGCCCGAGGGCAAGGACCACGCCCTGATGGTGATCACACTGGAGAACACAGGGGAGAACAACATCTCCACCATGAGGCTTGCCCCGCCAATACCGTACGGGTGGTCTGCCACTCCGAAGATGTGCGAGATCCCCGAGATACCCCCAGATGGCTTCATCGAGATCGGGATCGAGATCAGGCCATCCGGATCCTTCCCCGCCACAGCACTCCTCGGTAGCAGCCTGAACATCACTACCGGATACGACGTAGAGTACGGGAGCCTCAGGGTCCAAACAAGGGTCGAGAACAGGACTCCGAACACCATGCAGGGGCTCCTGTTGGATCCATGGATGCCAGAGGGCTTCGAGACGATGAGACTACCACTCGTGGAGAACCTCGGGCCAGGGGACGTCGTCCACGTTCCTATCGAGGTGCTGAACCTGCGCGAGGCAGTAGGAGTAGGATCCTGATCTTCCCACCAGAACAGGATAATCAAGCACATTTTCCAGTAATATCATAAATGATTAGCATTCACAGGGGGGCACGGGTGAACACGCAATGAGCGAAGAATACCAGACAGTAGAAAGAAATCGAGAGGAAGGCTCGATCGGTATCGGTGCGATGATCGTCTTCATCGCCCTGATCCTAGTAGCCGCAGTGGCGTCGACGATCATAATCAAGACTGCCGAAGAGCTGCAGCAGAACGCCGAGTCGACCAGTGACGACACGAGAAAGGAGATCTCAGGAAAGGTGAACATTATCCAGATACTCGTTAATGGAACAGGGACACATGACCTCGACTCACTCATCGTCACTGCCAAGATCGCATCAGGATCGACCGATGTGCAGGTCCAGGACATAGACTGGGTAGTCGTCTGCGGAGGTGCGAACGGATTTGGTCTCGTAACTGGAAACCTCGGGACCACGGACCCATCTGGCGGTGCCCTAGCCGCACCTGAGTCTGTGAATGCGGACCGACTGGACGGCTCTGACTACGAGGCCACCTCGGAGCTAACGGCAGGAACCACCTTCAAGTTCGACATCGACCTAGACAAGAACACCGCCGCCCCCAACACAGCCAGCGATGGCAACGATGCCCTCGATGCAGGCGAAGGAGCATGCAACGCATCAGCAGGAGTCGGTGAGACGCTGGAGTTGAAGATGATAGTAGACGGCGGAGGGACGACAATATCAGAACTCCAAATCGAATCAATAACTTCAGGTAAGGAGGTGACCTGAAATGGTCAACGAACAACTAAGTCCAGACAGGAGGGACGAGGGATCAATCGGTATCGGAGCGATGATCGTCTTCATCGCACTGATTCTAGTGGCCGCTGTGGCATCTACGATAATCATCAAGACGGCGGAGGAGCTGCAGCAGAATGCAGAGAACACCAGTTCTGACACCAGGCAGCAGATTTCTGGAAAGGTCTCAATTGCTGACGTGTACGTAAAGACCGTAGCAGACGCTTTGGGTGCTGGAGCTGGCGACACCGACGTTGCCACTATGGAGGTAATTGCAAGGATTTCATCCGGTTCTCTGAACGTGCAGGAAGACGACATCAAATACTACGTATCCTGCAAGGTGACTTACAGCGATGCGTCTAAAACATTCGCGACAGTAGACTCAGGCACTGCAGATTCCAAAGAGCTGGACGGAACTGACATCACATCCGGAACCGAGATTACAGCGGGAACCACGTTCAAGTTCGAGATAGACCTTGCAGCGACCAACGTTGATGCTACAGACACTACAATAGACGATGACGACTTCGCCACTGCAACTCCTCCCGGATGCGATGCAGAGGCAGGAGCTGGAGAGGAACTCGAGCTGAGGGTAGTCGTCGATGGCGGTGGAGAGACACTAGCGAATCTGAAGATAGAGTCGATCACACTCGGCAAGTCGATGATGTGAGCCCACGACAGCGAGGGAAAACTATCGGAGATGGCGAAATGAGGTGCACCAATGGGCCTGATGGACAGGATTCGGTCCGCTGGTAGCTCCTCCGACGCCGATGCGGGCATGGCTTCCCGGCTGGACAAGGTATCTAGGCTCTCAGTAGAACACGTGGATATCCCCACCGAGTTCAGACCCACTGATCTCGAGGCATGGCTATTCGCACCCTCAGGAACCAGGGTCGGTGTTCTAGGAGACCCACAAGCCAGTCAGGGCCAGGATAAGATACCCGAGCTCGTCGACATGGTCAAAGATAGGTTCGAGAGGCTTGAGACTGCGATGGACCTCATGGAGGCCAACATCAAGATGACGGCGCAGCAGACAGCCAAGATAGCGGCAGAGTCGGTGACCGCGGCTCCCGCAGCACCATCCTCTGAAGCCGGTGGAGGGGACGTGATTCACACAGTGGGAGACGATGGGGAAGTCACCAGCCGACCAGTCGAGGGCCCCTCCGATATGTCAGCACCCTCAACTGCAGGCCTTGCGGGGGGTCCGGGGCTACTCGATCTCTACGAGGCCCAGTCTTTGGCGGTTAACCCCTTCTTGAAGTCCTCGGAAGCCGATGCGCTCATGCACGGCCCAAGCATGGACCCAACGAAGATCGTCGCCCTTCTTCTAGATCATCTGTCTGGGTCAGACACGCTAAACTTCCTGAAGGCGGCATCTAAATCAGGGGTAATCACAGCCTCTGAAGAGAAGGCGCTAGTCGCAATAGCGAGCCTTGCAGATCCCGGAGAGCAATCAGAAGAGGCTCCATCCGTTAACAACAGGACGCTACTCACATTCGCCGCTATGATAGAGGCCTGGAGGACCCAGGGGACTCCCTAGGGGGGGGATTTGATTGGCTGGGTCCAGCATAGGCGCGATGGTTGTCGGCACCGTTTTCATAATGGTGTTCGGGATGGCCACTCTGACCATGGTCGAAAGCATCGACGAATCTGTCAAGAACTCCGAGTTTGAGCTGAGCGAACCAGAGGTGACAATCCTGAGCGTGACGGACAAACAGGAGTCGACGGGCCCCATTGCAGGGCTATCGTTCTCCTCACCTACTACAAACAGCGCGGGTACTGGCTACACCACTGGTGATCAGTGTGAACTAGTAAGCTCGGGGACTGGATCTGGAGCGTCGGTTAATATTATTGTAACAGCAGGCGAAATTGTCGGCTTCGGGTTCAATCTCGTGCCAGGGAACGGATATTCGATAGGGGAGATAGTTACGATTAATTGCGGATCAAGCCCCAACTCTGGCGATTACTCAGTATCAAGCATCGAAGATCAGAATACTGTAACAGTCATTAACACAGGTTCTGAAACGGTAGACCTATCCCATATTTTCATGACTCTCTCGGACACTGGGACAAAAGCCCAAGGAACCCCATTCACTCCCTTTGTGAACCACTATTCCGGTTCCAATCTGTACCTCTTTCCCGGTGAGCAACTAACCACGGATGCATTCCCTTTGGACTCCACCACTCATGGATTTGAGATAGATGCCGACCCAGACAGGGCCTTCCTTGCTATATACGACTACAACGACGCGAAGAACGTTACAGTTACCTGAGGAGAGAAAGCAATGGCAGCAAGCGGACCTTCAGAGATAATCCTCCTCAGTGCGGGCCTTATTGTCGCAGCACTGGTCTCCGGAATCCTACTGCAGACTTGGGATGACATGGATGACGTTCTCGATGAGAGGGGCAAACAGGGGGCAGAGGATGTCAGGACGCGAGTCTCCCTGGTCTCCGACCCAATCAACATCCAATGGGACAACAGCGACAATGTCAAAATCCACCTTCAGAACTCTGGGGACACCTTCTTGGACGTAAACTCAGTGGGAGCTGTGATAGGAGGCACAACGATGACAGTGACAGTAACTGACGGTGTTACCACGGAATGGCTCCCGGGGGACGTTGTTCAGTTCACGCTCACAAACTCAGACCTTGACTCGTCGCTTTCAGAAGGGGACAATGATCTCCTCATGACAGTCAGCGTCTCATCAACAGCGACCGGTTACACAGGACTCGATACACTAAGGGAGGAAATAAGAATTGTCAAGCCCTAACGTAGACAACTTCGATTTCGGCGTCATCCAAGACAGCCTTGGCCAGAGCATGGGAACCGCTATCCCTAACAGGGCGCTCATGCTTGTTTGTGGAGGGATCGGCTCAGGAAAAAGCATCATGGGACAGCGCATGTCTTTCGGAATGACTGCGAACGATGTCAAAGTGTCGCTATTCACGACAGAGCTGACTACAAGGGGATGGCTGGAGCAAGTGTCCAGCATTGGATACTACATGGACAAGAGAATCGACGAGGGCTCATTCCACCTCGTATCCAGCTTCGGAGTAATCGCAGAACCATCCGACGATCAAGTCACCATACTGGATCTCCTCGAGTCTCCAGCCTCTAAGGAAGCAGAGGTGGTAATCATAGACAGGGCCTCCGAGCTAATGCCAGAGGAGACTTCAGGAAAAGAACTTTTGAGAATTCTGAGGAAATTCACTTCCGAAGGCCGGACCCTTATTCTGACCCTTGATCCGGATGAGATGGATAACAACACACTGAGGGATATGAAGAACTCTGCCGAGGTAGTCCTCGATATGATGACCGCGGTAGTAGGGGGGCAGCTCGTCAGGACTGTCAGTGTCACCAGGTTCCTAAGGGCCGCGGGACCAGTTACTGAGAGAATCGGATGGAAGGTTATGCCCGAGATGGGATTCATCGTGGATATCACAGCTGTAGCATGAGGTTGATTGAATGGTTACTGAGCAAGAGTCCAACGAAGAAGGCCGAAAAGAGCCAGAGTTCAATATCGAGCCTGGCGACCTCGGCGGTCTCATGGCCGAGTACCCACATATCCGCGAATGGGTCGAGCAATTCGAGGCAGAGCATGGCTCCAGGCCGATTTACTATGGCCCCCTAGACAGGGATGCGAAGAGCGTCAGCCCACGTAACCTGATTTACGCCACAAAGCCTCCTTGCTTCGCACATGTTTACTCCCCTCCTGAGGGAGCCGAAGGAGCAGGGAACACCTTCTGGTTCGGGCTAGAGCCCACCATCACAGAGGAGGAGGACGAAATCAGGGACCGTATCGTGGAGAGGCTCCTCAGAGACGCCCCCCAGAAGGAGCGATTCGACAATGACGAGGAATTCATCGCAATGATTCACGAAATGATGGATGAAATGACCACCACCACTACATCATCCCTTCTCTCCAATCCAGTTGTAAACCAAGCAAGGGAACTAATAGGCATGGGAGAGGCTCCAATCAAAGTCACACCGGAACAACTCGACCGTCTCAAGTACGTGGTGGTCAGGGACTTGGTTAACAACGGCCCTCTAGAGACACTTCTAGCCGACGAGATGCTGGAGGATATACACTCGATCGGACTATCTCGGATAAATATGGATCACAAGGTCTTCCCTATGCTAACCTCAAATATCGCATTCAGGGATCAGGAGCTTCTCACCAAGTACCTGAGGTCGATGTCAGAAAGGATAGGGAGACCAGTATCTGACAGCAAGCCGATCGTCGACGGTGCCCTACTAGATGGGTCCAGAATCAACATAATCTACAGCGATGACGTCTCCATCCAGGGTTCTTCATTCACAATAAGGAAGTTCGCTGAGGAGACCATATCCATCATCCAGTTGATCAAGTGGAAGACACTATCCGCTCAGATGGCCGCATATATCTGGCTTGGTCTGGAGTCCGGGATGTCCATGCTGGTCTCAGGGGAGACGGCCTCCGGAAAGACCACCACGCTGAACGCGGTACTCCCATTCATAGATCACAACGTCAAGATATACACAGCAGAGGACACTCCTGAGGTCAAGGTAGCCCACACAATATGGCAAAGGCTAATCACCAGGGACTCAAAGAATGAGGACTCCAGAGTGGAGATGTTCGATCTGCTCAAGGCCGCACTAAGATCCAGACCCCGATACATCATCATAGGGGAGATCAGGGGGGTAGAGGGAGCAATCGCCTTCCAAGCTATGCAGACAGGGCACCCCGTGGTCGGTACCTTCCACGCCTCTAACATCGTCAAGCTAATCCAGAGATTCACAGGAGACCCGATCAACGTCCCAGCCCGATTCTTCGACAACCTGAACTTCGCAATCTTCCAGGAAGTTGTCGAGGCCCCAGGAGGGGGCATAGCCAGGAGGATCACCGGCGTCAGCGAAGTGATTGGATTCGACAAGACCGCTGACGGTATCCTCACCAGGAACATGTTCGAATGGGATCCAGTGGCAGACGAGGTCTACTTCAGAGGGATGTTCCAGTCCGATATGCTGGAGAACAAGATCGCCCCCCGGATGGGATTCCGGAGCAAACGAGACATCTACGATGAGTTGCAGAGAAGGACAGAGGCCATCCAGAGGATGTGCGACAGAGACCTCACTCACTACGATGACGTGTTCGACCTACTAGACGTGTACTACAAAGAGGGTTGGGACAGGTTCGCATCCGCACTGGAGACCTGGACGGGAGTCAATCACTAGGACTGATTCCATATGGAGGACAAGGCCAGCACATGGGAGATCGCCCTCCTCCGGCTGGGAATGCCATTCAGGAACTACCTCCTTTTCTTCGCACTGCCAGTGTCCTTAGTTGGGCTCGTCGCCGGTCTTGCAGTTTGGTATACCGTGAGCGATGTCATTACGGGACCTTCCGCAGTACTGATGATTCTCCTATTCCCGGCACTGGCCTTTGCCGGCACTCTTGCTTATCCGGTGGCACAGGTTTCAGCAGAGGCAATCCAGATAGAGCAGGATATGCACATGTTCATGACGAGGATGGGCATTCTTTCCATGGGAGAGTCGGCCGAGAAGGGGATGTTCGACGTACTGAAGGAGATGGGTGACTATGGAGCACTGGCTCACGAGATCCAAGCGATAGAGACACTAGTCACCAAATGGCATACTAACCTACCCGAGGCGGCAAGAATAGTCGGAAGACAGAGCCCGTCGGCTATATGGAGCGACTTCCTAGACAGGATGGCCTTCTCCGTGGAAGTAGGGCAACCAATCGGGGAGTTCTTCTCCAGTGAGAACGAGACCTTCGAGCAGGCCTACACCACCATCTACGATGCTAGGCTCGAGCAGTTGGATACTCTAAGGGAGACCTTCGTGTCCCTCACTACTACAGGGCTTCTTCTTCTAGTGGTTTCCGGACTCCATCTAATACTCTTCCAGACGGGATCAGAGACCTCGAATCCCTTCGAGGTGATACTCAGAGCGAGGTGGGTTCTCCTCACGGGGACACTCTTCGCTTTGCTACAGATTGGAGCATGGTACCTATTCACTCTGGTTATTCCGGACGAGGACCTCTTCGCCAAACACGGATTCAACACAGAACAGGCGATTGACATGCGTAGATCGTGGATTTTCGCGGGCATACTCGGTACGGTAATGGTACTAATCATCTCCACTGTCTTCATTATCTACGGGACGGACATCCTGTTCGAACAGTGGAACTACTTCGGACTTCTGGTGATTGCTGCTATGATGTCGCCATTGCTCGCACCAGCCCTACTGACCCTCCAGGAGGAGGCAAGAGTGAGAAGGAGGGACGAAGCTTTCCCAGAGTTCATTCGAGCCTTCGGTGGAACCGCACAGGCCAGGGCGCAGGAACCCAGCGCCATGGTTAAGGCACTGTCAGGTATTGATTTCGGAGCCCTAGACGACTCAATCTCCAATCTCGAGAAGAGGTTGTCCATGAGGATAGACAGCGACTACTCTTGGGATTGGTTCGCAGCCGACAACAATTCAATGCTAGTATCCAGGTTCACAAGGGTATTCATCGAGGGATCCTCTTCCACTGGTGAGGCTGGTCTGGTCGGAGACATGGTCTCCCAGAGTACGACTAGTTTGCTAGGGCTCCGGCAGAGGAGACAGATTTCAGCCAACGTGATGAGGAGCGTCTCCTACGGTCTCCTCATCGCAATGATCATCGCACTAAACATCACTACATCGATCATCGCTGGTTTGGGTGAGACGATAGCATCGGTGGCTGCGGGCCTGGTCGATGGAGCGGGCGAGGTCGGTACTGCGGCCGGAGGCGTGGACGTCGCGTTACCGGCTTTGGCCGAAACGGGAGGGATTGAACAGAATATCCGAGTCTTCCAATACATGGGATCTTTCCTCATCGTAATCTCCATTGTCATTCTCGGCCTCATCACTGCGAGAATAAGGGGTGGCGGGACCACACTGGTCCTCGGACAGATGATCCAGATGATGTGGGTGGCAGGCCTGGCGAACTTCTTCAGCGCATGGATCCTGGACCAGTCCGTGGGCCTTTTCCAGTCAGGGGCATAGCTATAGCGCAGAAGACTTGATGCTATTCGCCATTTGCCAACAGTCGTGGCCGACCCTCTCCTGTCCACCCTGAGAATCTCGATTCTAACTATCTTCATGGCCGCTGCAGCACGTTCAGACTTCGAGACACTGTCAGTAAGGGACAGACACTGGATCAGATGGTCTGGTCCGGTTGTACTCATTCTCTTGGCGGAGATGACATCCGAGAACATGGGTCTGGCCAACTTCTGCATGGTATTTTCATTAGTTGCAATCTTCTCTTTCTGCTTCTCTGTTCCCCCGGATCCACGAGAGTTCAGAGACTGGAATCAAAACCAGGCTCTCCTATCGGTTGTGTATGCGCTAGGTTTAGTTGGATTCCTATACGGAGCTAACGCCTACTCGGATACAAATTTCGTAGATTTGGTTCTGGGCGATGAATCAAAGGAAACAACTCTCTGGTGGAGCATGAATGGAGCGTTCTTGACCTCTGCGATTTTCTATGGTTCGTGGAGGATAGGGCTAATCCAGGGAGGGGCGGATGTAAAGGCGCTCATTCTTGTAACTCTGGTATTCCCCTCATGGTCATTCGTACCGGATCAGATGTATCCTCTAGTGGAAGACCCACTATTCCGAATGCCTCCATCAATGGTTCTCTTCATATGGGCCGCTGCTGCATTCCTAGTCGCACCACCAATAATCTTCATTCAAAATGCCGCGAGAGGTAACATTTCTTCAATATCAGATATTAAGATGGCATGGCACGCAACGAAAAGAAGAATCTCCGATATCAAGGAAACTCCAGATTCTGGATCATACCAATCTTGGATTCTAACTGAAGCCATTGAGAAAAGCGGAGAGATGAGTGCAGTAGATCGGATACTCCCCTCTAGGAGATTATCAAATGCCCGAGACGAGTACAAGCAGCTCGAGCTTCTCGAGGAATTGGGCTTGGACAGTGTCTGGATAACTACTAAGCATCCATTTCTAGTCTACCTTTTCTTGGCAATACTTCCAATGCTCCTCTTTGGAGATCCTCTGTCATACCTGATTAGATGAAGTCCTCCAGAGTCATCACGGTAACCTTGTCATTGTTGAACAACGAGTCCACGCTCGAAGACATCCACCCAACCCTGTGCTTTGTGTAGTCATCTATCCCGAATTCACTCATGATATCCTCAGTTATCTGGATGTACTTCCTAACAGCGCCCTCAGAGACGGTCAGTACTACGTTCCCTCCGCAACCCGAATCCAACTCTCCTCCTGAGAATCCCCCAGATGCCGGCTTATTCTTGATACACTTTCCTGCCAGAGGCATCCTCCGGTAGGACTCTCCGCACTTCACACATCTTATTTTCTGTCTGGTATATGCCATCAGATTGCCCCTCATGTCCGGTAGGAAGTGCGATTCGATTACCTGCTTAGCGACTCTATCTGCAGCAACTGAGCGTAGAACCTTGCCTAGACTCAGCTGACTGTCTAATTTGTCCTTCATCGTGACTAGAGTCTTGTATGAGGAATTCTCCGGCCCCGCGTCCAATGGTCCAGAATCGTGAGTCCACCCGTAGCCCCGTATCTCACCAATCATGCCAAGCCTATCCTCTACAATGTCCATCAGATCCCTGATTTCCTTCGGATGCGGTCGGTCCAGAGTAGACTCGTAGAAATCTCTGCTGTAGAACCAAGCGCAATCCACGTTCAAAGCCTCCTTGTCGATCTCACTCGGATTAAGACGGGTCGTCAGGACTAGAGGGGCATCCATCCTACCCCCCCTGTTTGCAGGCAGGATAATCTGTGTAAAATTCAGTAGACCATCCATCAGCATCATTATGCTATCCTCGTCCCCATCGCAGTTACGCCTCTTAGCAGCATGAAATAGTGGGTGGGCGTAGCCTGCGGAGGCATCGGTCCACCCAATTATTCGGCATGCTACACCTCCTGAGGTATGGGGCGCAAGCCCAATCGCGATATGCCCAACAATGTCTTCCAGGCTCTTAGCCATGTAGAATGGTGGCATTTCGTAGAATCTAGTCAAAAGATCATCCACGAAAGAGCACGTCGAAAGTAGATGAGCGGAGGCTAATCTTGAAGGAATGAAGTCCTGGGGGAGCAACTCCAGTAGTTGTTCGTCGTTCTTCAATGGCTCCCCATCGTAATCATGGGTATATCCCAATTCAACAAGCCTCTTCCACGACGTGCCAATCTCTGATGGCCTGAAGTGAGTAACTGGCACGTCACTCATGTCGAACCTAGCTGTTCCGTCTCTGAAAACAGACAAACCATGTAATCCTCTTAGTATCCCTTTCTCGATTTGCTCGGGAGCCTGGTCCTTCGAGACCAATCCCTTCACTGCCTTGATTTTGCTCGGAATCCTATCTAGGCCAAGCTTCCTCCTCTTTACTTCCAGAATAGATCCTAGGTTTACTGCGGTGATTTCTCCCTTCCTACTACCTCTCCTATTTCTTGAAGGTCCCGCCAAGGTCCTGCCTCCGCATTCTATGGGTTCCTCGGGGTCCGGTCGGTGATGACAAGTTACGTGAGGTGTCTCCCTACCACACTTTTGACAAATCCTCGGACCGACTGTTACTCTGATAGCCCCTCTCGAGGATGCTTCTGAAACCAACCTCTGAGGTCCACCATTCTCTCCAATCGGGAATAGCGAGTGAACCATCGGACTCATTTCCCTAACACCGGACTTCTCGGGTCTACCCATTCTCGCCCCGATTCTACAGGGGACAGAGTCTTCCCATCTAGGAAGCTCTGAGACCTTTCGAACCAAACTAAGAGACCTTTCAACCAGATAGTCATCAACAGCTCTCTTTTCCCCATCTTCCGATATTTTGGAATTCAATACATCTGACACCTTTCCTACTGTCTGCGAAACCAGTGAATCAACCTCCCTTCTGACTATCACCATCCCGTCGGCTTCTCCAAGACCCAAACCATCTAGCAGACCCTCCCAATGTAGAGGAATTACGATATCAGAACCATCATGATGGTGAACAAGCCCTAGAGTCATCAATGAAGATTTCACTAATCCATGACGGTAAACGTCTGTCCAACGTGGCCACTCCCCAAGAATCGGATTCGCAACTCCAATTGAATCTATATCGTAGGAGTATGGCCAACCCTCCACCGATTTCCCTATCCTAAGGGAAGAACCCTCGATTTTTCCTTTAGATACAATTTCATCAGCCAAAGGAGGTAGGAATTGGATTGGCAAATCCGACCACCAGAGGTTCCATGGAGGGGGGACAGCAGTTCCAAAGCTCTCACATATCTCTTTGACCATATCCCAAGATAGGTCTAAATTTCTGAGATAGGAAACCCACTCCCTCCTCCTGTAAGATCTTTCTAATCTAGATTCTCCTCCTCGTTTAATTGCTCCATTGAATGGCATTCCAGGTGGTAATTTTCCTACTTTTACCCCGATTATCTCAGCGAAAGACTCGAGCTTCTCGTGAGAGTCAAGAGAATCTGCAAGATCAACTGACCACCAATCTACAGAATAGGAAGATGGAGACAGAGATTTGTTATTTTCCAGAAATTCTCCATATCCAAGTAGAATTTCCCCAGCATCCCATATCGAGAGCAATTCACCCTCGCACCTCTTCCACTCCTCCTGACTCCCGACTCTAACGAATTCCCCGTTACGCAGTAGAACGGTTGGACCGTCGATGTCCACACATGGTGTAACTGCACAGGCCTTCCCCGGCCCCTCGATCTTCATCTGGGTCCCTACTGAAAGGAATCCACCTAATGCTTCCATTGTAATCGGATTTAGACCAGCCGCCGCAAGTCCAGTAGCTCTACTCCTTCCATATCGTAGCCTAAAGCCCCCGGGTTCTCGCGGCTCTCCGAATACAGGTCTGCCCGCAATCACATCTTCCATATATCGTCCTTCTTTTTCTAGAACCCTACTCTTCAATTCGGCAGTTTTCGGCTTTCCATCCTTCTTCTTATCAGCGAATTTGGAAATGAAATCCCACCCCGGAACCCTCAATCTCTCAGTGTGACTGCGGATTTTCGGAGCCTTAAGGCAAAGCCCCTCTGCGATTACTAGCATCACGCCCCCCCTTACTCTGGTTCTGAAAGAACCATTGTCATTCACTATGTTTCGAACTTCCTTGTAACCCGCACACTCCATTCTCTCGGTCTCTTCGCCGTTGATCATTACCGGGCACTCGTTGACGATCAGGTCTGTCTCTTCTGGTTCTGGTTTAAACTGGAGATTAGCACGATAGAGCCCGAACTCCTCTTTCACTCTCTCTACTTCGGGAACAGTTGGGTTGTATCTGCCCACTCCTATCTCCCTTCTCAGGATGTCACCGATCAGTACACCTAGAGCCTGAGCAGTACCTCCTGCAGCCCTGATGGGGCCGCAGAAATCGATTGAAAGAAATTCAGAGCCATCCGAGTTGCTCATTATTCTGACTTCACCTATACCATCCAATGGGGCCACTAGGACAGCCTCAGTGAGGACCGCCAATCCCACTCTTAGTCCAGAATCAATAGCTCTCCTTCTGTCACCTGTTGCAGAATACATCTCCTTTGTAACATGAATCGCTATCATGATTGCAGCACTTTCCCTGTCGTGCTTCTGCAGCAGCTCCCTAAGATATCCCTCAATTTTTAGCGGCTGCTTACTCCTGTTATCCTGATCAACATAGAGGTACGGGTCTTCAAGGAGTTTCTCGGTTCTACTAGCCAAATCCGACGCTCTAGGTATCTCAACTGTCTCAGAAAAGTCCAGGCCCTTCTTTTTTGCCTCCGCTGCGATTGTATACGCTTCCTCTATTTCCTTATCCAGGGATTCGTAATAATACGAGCGCTCGATCTCGAGCCTCTTTACATCTATTTCCTCGGCTCTGGTGTTTTTCGACATGCCTTCCCCTCGCAACAGCACTACCCACTCCGAAGAGACCGTCCAAGAACATTCACCGTCATCTTGCTCGAAATTCACCTCAACGACGGTAATCTTCATCACATTACGTCTAGGCCAAAACAGGTAGAATGACCCCAACATCAGTGGAACAGGCTCGAGAAATACTAATTGACAGAATACGAGATCTTGCATATCTTTTCTCCGATGAAGAGGACTTCACATTAGCGAGTGGAAGGAAGAGTAAGCATTTCTTTGACATGAAACCAGTCATGATGGACCCGGAGTGCGCTCATCTCCTTGGAGTCCTAATTCATGACCAAATCAAGAAGATCGGAGAGATAGATGCAGTAGGAGGCCTCGAATTAGGAGCTGTACCGTTAACGGGAATATCAATCGCTAAGGCGGAGAAGGGATCCTCATTGAGAGGCTTTATTGTTAGGAAGGAACCAAAGGGCAGGGGTGGAAGAAAGACAGGAAACCCCCCCGGGATAGAAGGATCTAGTTTACAGCCCGGGAATAGAGTAGTACTTCTTGAGGACGTCACAACTACTGGGGGATCTGCTTTGAAGGCGGCAAGAACCCTCAATCAGATGGGTTGCGATGTAGTCTGTTGCATCACTATACTAGATAGGCAAGAGGGAGGATTGGAAGCATTCGAGGAGGCTGGAATAAACCTAATTCCCCTCACTCTCAAATCCGATATCGCGAGTTGAAGACATGGGACAGCACGACATTGATCCAGAAAATCTGCCATATCACCCCTCCAAACTTGAGAGAAAGGAGTATATCGGAATCGGAGAGTTTCTTTCTTTGGATATGAGAACCGGAATAATTGATGATGTTCAGGAATTCCCAGAGATGAGAAAGCCGTCTTACAAGATTAGAGTTGATTTTGGACCAATAGTTGGAAGACTATGGAGCTCAGCCCAGATTACAAACTACTCCCGTTCGCAATTAATTGGAAGGATGGTAATAGCCGCTATCAACCTAGGAGAGAAGACATTACCCACGGGCTTCGTTTCCCAATTCCTCGTTTTGGGCGCCCTAGATGCGGATGGTACAGTCAGACTGTTAGAGGCCCCAGATGGAACTCTGCCGGGCTCAACAGTTGCATAGCTGCAATACAATACCATATTGAACCTGCTTTTCTACAAGGATAGTATGACATACGTAAGGATGACAACGAGTGCTGGAGAAATAGACATTCAATTGTACACAGAGGAATGCCCAGAGACAACAAACAACTTCCTGAAATTAGTAGACGATGGCTTCTATGATGGCTTACACTTCCACAGAGTAATCAAAGATTTCATGATCCAAGGAGGATGCCCACATTCAAGCGATGCAAACAATGGGAGAGCCGGAACCGGAGGTCCCGGCTGGAAGATACCCTGTGAGGTATCAGCATTAGCGAAGAAACACGACAAGCCTGGGATATTCTCAATGGCAAACGCAGGACGAGATACGGGGGGGTCCCAGTTTTTTCTTACCACGGTCCCCACTCCATGGCTCGACGGAAATCACGCTGTATTCGGAGAGGTTTCTAAGGGGATGGAAGTAGTCAGAAAGATTGAGTCTACAGAGACTCGACCCGGAGATAGACCGATGTCGCCACAGAAGATAATCAGTGTAGAGAGAGTATGATCATTAGACTACAGTAAATATATTTATTAATAAGTTAATAATACTAATAGCATGGCGAAGCATCGTGTCGGTGATCGTAGAATAATTTCAGTCAGTATTCCTGAGGATATTGCTAGAAGATTGGACGCTAGGGTTGGTAAGGGTAGAGGGGCAGGAAGGTCTGCCACTATCTCCAAGATGATTGAAAACTCCCTTTCTGGAGCCGTTATCAACAAGCCCACCTCCGAAGAGATTGAGTCTCGTAAACCGGACAAGACTAATCTCAAAGTGAGGGTTGAGACTGATACAATGGGGAACATAGAAGTTCCTGCTGATAGATACTATGGAGCACAGACAGCAAGGTCTCTGATCAACTTCGATATAGGAGAAGATAAGATGCCCAGATCTGTGATTCGTGCATTCGGAATCCTAAAGCAGGCAGCTGCGGAGACAAATGTCAAGCTCGGAGTACTGGAAGATGATATTGGAAAACTAATCTCGGAAACATGCGAAGAGGTGATTTCTGGAAATCTAGACTCCCATTTCCCTCTAAGAATCTGGCAGACGGGGTCTGGGACTCAGACCAACATGAACGCAAACGAGGTTATTGCGAATAGGGCTATTGAGATTTCTGGAGGAAAGATGGGCAGTAAGTCTCCGGTACACCCTAACGATCATGTAAATCGCGCTCAATCTAGTAATGATACGTTTCCAACTGCAATGCACATTGCTGCAGCCGAAGAAATACAACATCGGCTAATTCCATCAGTACTGAAACTTCGACATTCTCTAGCGGAGAAGGAGGAAGAGTTCTCTGAGATAGTCAAAATCGGCAGGACTCACCTCATGGACGCCGTCCCACTAACACTTGGACAGGAGTTTGGTGCTTACGTGTCGATGTTGGATGCCGACTTGATAAGGATTCAAACGGTCCTGAACGATTTGTACGAACTAGCACTAGGAGGGACTGCAGTCGGAACCGGCCTCAATACTCACCCCGATTTCGCAGAATTGGTCGCTGCTAGGATTTCAGAGAAGACAGGTTTGCCCTTCATCAGCGCAGAGAATAAGTTTGCACAATTAGCAGCTCACGATGCCATCGTAGCAGCTTCGGGCGCTCTGAATACACTTTCAGCCTCGTTGATGAAGATAGCCAATGATGTTAGATGGCTTGGTTCCGGACCTCGATGTGGTTTTGGAGAGCTCTCTCTGCCCGCTAACGAGCCTGGCTCTAGTATAATGCCCGGCAAGGTCAATCCAACACAGTCTGAGGCCATGACTATGGTCTGTTGCCAGGTAATGGGGAACCACGTTGCTATTTCCATCGGTGGAAGTCAAGGAAACTTTGAACTGAATGTCTTCAAGCCGTTGATGATCCATAATCTCCTGCACAGTACAAGGCTGCTGTCAGATAGCAGTGTATCTTTCTCTGAAAATTGCATACTCGGGCTCAGCGCAAACGAAGCAAAGATTGCCGAGCACCTCGAGAACTCATTGATGTTAGTTACCGCTCTGAATCCACACATCGGATATGACAATGCAGCTAAAATCGCCAAGAATGCCCATGAAAAAGGGCTTACTCTCAGACAAAGCGCTATCGAATTGGGCCTGGTGAATGAGCAGCAGTTCGAAGAATGGGTCAGACCTAGTGATATGACCGGGCCAAGCAAATAAGCAATAGTTCCCCTAGTATTCAGAAAATTATTGGGCCGATTTCAGGTGGGAGCAACAGGGGGTTCAGCACATGGGGGAGCTTCCCCCCCTGTTAACTCCGCAGGGTCCGGGTGTCCCCCGGGCCCGAAGGCCCGGGTTTCCCCGGGTAGAAGACTCCGGAACTTCATGCTCTTCCTTTGTCATTTTCCGACTCATGATAGATCTCCCTTTCACTCGCCGCATCCGCTTCTGGTACTTCGTCTCCGCTTTTCCTTTCACGTCTCGATACTGGCTTCTCCACGGGTCTCCCCGCCCTTGTTGCCCGGTGTTTCCCTTGGTTTCCTTCCCCTTCCTTGCGTCCGGTTATCTCTTCCTCGTTCCCCACCTACATGACCCAGGTTCATTCTCATCCCCCTACGCATGTGTATCTCTTCAGCTCCTACCTCGCTCTCCCCTTCGTTACCTCCAGTTTGTCCGATCTATTCGCCGCGGCCTTCGCGTCCACAGACGCTCCAGCCTTTCCCCGATTTCCTTTCGAATTTCGGTTCTACCGCCCCGTGTTCGGGGCTCGGTTTTTGTGGCCCGCGAGTTGCGCCAAAGCGCCCTCACACCACTCCCCCGGAGCGGCAAAGAACACAGGGTGATGGGTGGCTCATAAACATTTCGTCATTATTAGAGCAGTTCACTGGAAATAAGGGTGTTTGGAGGTGTTTTTCCATTGCAAATTAAGCACCTCGGAGTGCACGTATTTTCTTCCTAAGCTCCGACTCTTTTCCATATTGGATATCTCTTTCTGGGAGCCTTCCGAAACGACGCCGAAGAACTTCCTTCTCGATTACATGTAAACATCCGCTAAAATCCCCAAAGCAAATCGTATTCTCAGTAGCGAAACTCGCTACTATCCTAGATTCGTGAGAGAGCTCTAGCTGCATACTCCCGGTTGAAGAGTCGACTAGGAAGACTCCTGCTTTATCATTCCATGACGAGTACCATATGCCTGCGACATCGTCCAACGAAGGGCCGAATGAAACTACATCAATGGATTCCAAAGACTCTATCTTCCAGGATCCAGGGAATTCTCCGGTTGAAACGACCCCAGAATCGAGCCCTGCTACCCAACTACTTCCGCAATCCATCGCGCGGATAGCAGAGTCTCCTATGCTAACCGTGGAGCAAACTCCTCCATGTATCTCAGTCACTGATCCATTGCTATGCCCGAAAACCATCCCTCCCCCATCTAATTTACATCCAGCAGTTATCGGCTTTTTTTCTTCTAACTCAAGATATTCAATTCCTGCTTCGGATGCAGTGGCATATCCACACTTAGGCCTACTAAGTCCCATGATTGCTTGTCCTTGAAAATCAGAAAGAGACCAGGCTCTCCCTTTCGTGTCACCCTTCCACCTAACTTTTCCGGAATAGTCAATTTTCCATACCGAACCCTCTGAATAGTCCTGAATCTCGAAGTTGTAAACAGACGAAGTCACCCAAACACATTCTGATGAAACTCGGACAAGATCGCCCGAACCCTCAAGTTCCACGCACCAAACCTCATCTCCAGAGGACAACATAATTGCATGAACTCTATTTGTTTCTGTGAAGAATAGGAAATCTTTGTTGGAATCCGCATTGGAACAAGGACCCTCAAACTTGGATCTCCACATCTCTTTACCGCTGTTCAAATCCCAGCAAGCAACCTCTCCTGATTTGGAACCCGATAACAGTAATTCCCCTGAGACTCTGACGAAGGCACACTCCCCTCCAATATTCCTGACTAGGGAGGAATAGTCAGTAAGACTGGATATTGTCATGTGCATCCCAAATCTTCTAAGCGCTAACTCCGTACAGCCTCTCAATCTTTGAGCCAAGATATCTTATGAAAGCATCAGGGGAAGGATTCCGTCCAGTTGCTTCCTTTATTAGCTCTGCTGGCTCTAGCACGCTCCCTCTCGAGTGGACATTATCTCTCATCCATTTTAGTAGCGGGGAGAAGTTCCCCTCTCTAATCTGAGTATCGTGTTCTGGGAGATCTTCTCTGGCTGACTCGAGCAGTTGAGCAGCGTATAAATTCCCGAGAGTGTACGTTGGGAAGTAGCCGATTGCACCCATTGACCAGTGAATATCCTGAAGCACCCCCAGTGTACGGTTCGGAGCTCTAATTCCCAAGTATTCATGGTACATTTCGTCCCAAGCGGCAGGAAGATCATCTACATCTATTTCGCCAGCGATGAGTTGCTTTTCGATCTCATACCTTATCATGATGTGTAGATTATATGTGGCCTCATCGGCATCTACCCTGATTAGACCGGGCTTCACCAAATTAACTGCCTGCCATAGTTGCTCAGCGCTGACTCCGTCCATATTTTCTGGGAAGAACTTCCTCCACAACGGGATGGACCATTCACAAAACTCCCTGGATCTTCCTACCTGATTCTCCCAGAGGCGACTTTGACTCTCGTGAATCCCAAGACCGTTCGCCTTTCCTGCTGGTTGGAAGTCCAAATCCCTAGGTCTACCCTGTTCGTACGTGCCGTGACCTGTTTCATGCATTGAACCAAATAGCGATCCGAACGGCTCGTCTTTACTATAGCGAGTTGTCCATCTCACATCGTCGGGATTAGGCCCCCCACAGAAAGGGTGAGTGGACAGATCCCTCCTCCCTGCCTCGAAGTCGAAACCTATCGCCTCAGAAACACTTTGGCTCAACTCTTCCTGTGCTTTCTGACTCCATGTGCTTTCTGTAACCCAAGAGAGATCTGGCCCTTCGTCCCTTTCCACTACTTCCATAATCAGGGGTGCCACATTTTCTCTAAGTCCCGAGAACAGGGGGTCGAGTCTTTCCACGGTTAGACCGCTTTCGTAAAGATCGAGCAGGGCATCGTATCTCAGACTATCATACCCGAAGAAATCGGCCTTCATCCTTGCATGACCAATCGCTATTTCGAGGTCATCACGGAAAATTGAGAAATCGTCCTTCTCCCTTGCCTCAGTCCAAGAAATCAGAGCCTTGGAACGATGCTTCGCCATCTCCTCAACGAACTCTGTAGGCAACTTTGTTGCCCTGTCAAAAGCCTCCCTCGCAAGCCTGATATTCGCCGATCTAATTGTATCCATGTCCTCATTGGACTCAATCTCATCCAATATTTCTCCTATTCTGGCGTCAGTTAGCCTCTCATGGGCAGTCTTCGAAATCCAAGCAAGTTGCTCCGCCCTCAGAGGAGCCGCCTTTGGAGGCATCAGCACCTCCTGATCCCAACTCAATAGGCTCCCTATCTGTCTAATCAAGTCGATATCCTTCAGCCTCGTCAGTAATTCTTCGTACGCGCTCACGCCTTATCGAGTCAGGGCATAGACACATATTTTGCGGCCGAAAAAACTCTAGTCGAAAGCGAGTATTGATAGCACTCGCCGCAAATTGAACGCCAAGAGAGATATGTCGAACAGCCAGCTAGTCGAAGCGCTAAATCAAGCTTTATCTTGGGAATTAAGAGCAATAGCCATGTATGCTCACTATTCTGCATACGTGTCGGGGATCCATAGGCTCCACCTATCCGCTCACTTCAGCAATGAAGTCAACGAATCTGTGATGCACGCTGCCACAGTTCGCTCCGCTATCGTAAAACTGGATGGAACTGCCACAACTGAGAGAGACCCATCTCCGATAGTTCACACTTCAAATTACAAGGAAATACTCGAAGAGGCGTATCAAACAGAAAAGGCAGCCGCGGAAACTTATGGCAGCATTTTACCTTTGGTGGAGGAACTCGGAGATGCGGAGCTTTATGATTCCCTAGAAGTAGTCTATTTCGACGAACAACGCTCAGTAGAGGAACTTAGGATGATGATGAAAGAATAGTCGGAAACACCCTCACATTAATCCCTAAAATTCATGCAGACTAGCCTAACCGTGAAAATAGTGGACCGGTATGAAATACATCGAATCTATCTAGCGGCCTTACTCTTGCTGGCGCCAGTATTTTCAGGATGCATGGGCGACGGTCATACCGAATCTAAGGACGTTGAAGAAGAACACTGGCTTCCTAGAGTGGAAGATCGTTCTAACCTCAGACGGGCGAAGACTACATTCCTAGCCCGATATCAATGATGCCAGTTTCAGTAAGCATGGGACTAGGAAGCATATTGAGCCTGTCTTCTGTTGTTAGAGACTGCAATCAACTGTTTTTACCGCCTATGCAATCAGTATATTCGTTTTGCACTGTTGAAATAGACTGAATTGCAAGTCCCTAACCTTGATGCTACATTCCCCTACCGTCAATTCAGTGGCACGCCATAGTTCAAGCCCCAATGTCCCGGTTCCTGATAGGATAATTCTACATCTCTGGGAGCAGGACTTCCAAGCAGACCACTTCATAGTCACCTCAGATGTAACTCGCTCCGGGATAGCAGAATCCTGCGCCTTGCATCCTCCAAATGTCTCTCGAGCAATGAGGCAACTAAACTCTCAGGGACTTATTTCGCAACACAGCAGACCAGTCAGAGGGGACAACCGAAGGCAAAAGACATGGCAACTAACCGATGAAGGGAGGGAAACCGCAAGAGAGAGGATTTCTGAACTTCGTTCCATTTTAGTACTGATTAGATCGAAAGAGGGAGAGGTACTAGAAATACGAGCAGATGAGGCTGCGACCAAACTCCAGGCGGGACTAAGTCTGTTACAGATTTTGATGCATGCACAGCATGAGGGAGTACTAAATTTCGGGGATATCCGTTTTGGGGCTCTCGTGGCCGGAGGCACTGCAGAGCCGAAACCAGGGTCGATTTCACTCCTCACTGGTGCTCATTCAACATACAATACAGCTCCACCGAAGACTCGTATAGTTCATGGAAGAAAGGAAGAAATGACCAGTCTTGATAACTGGTATCAATCAGGAAAACCACTCCTCACCCTTTCTGGAATAGCTGGATGTGGTAAGACCACTCTTGTCTCACACTGGATTTCTGACTTAATCACCAATTCTAGTGGGCTAAATACAATGTACTATCCTTGTCAGCCTTGGGATTCCTCCTTAGGTATCGCCACTAGTCTCCTACATCGAATAGGTATCAGAGATGAATCTGATGATCCTTACAACGTCTTAGATACCCTCCCCTACAAACCAGCAGCGAGACTGGAAATTGACTTATTTAGACGCCGTCTGACTGCCCATCTTCAAGATGAGGACTCATTGATTGAGCATGATCAAGGAATCGAAACCCTGGTAATACTGGATGACGTTCACAATATTGGTAGTCAGGGAGACCATCTCTTCGGGGCACTTCTCCAGATAGCCGAAAATACTAATCTGAGATTATTGTTGATTTCCCGCACGAATTTGGCATTCTACGATCGTAGATATGTGCATACCTTGGATAAGGTATCAGAAATGGCTTTATCAGGCCTGAAACAAGAGGAAATAGAATCATGGATAGAACAATTCAACATATCCGAAAACATTCATGCTTCCGAAATCCATAGAGTGACAGGGGGGCATCCTCTGGCCGTAGAATTGCTCGAGATGTACGGACAGACAATGCACGAAGACTGGCTCAGGTTCCTGGATGAAGAGATTCTCAATGTTCTTCCAAGACCACACAGGGAGATACTATCCGTTTTGGCCACCTCTGATAGGCCAGTACCATGGAAAAAACTAGCCAAGGCCGCTGGAGTAGATGGAAACCCTCCTGGACAACTAGTCGAGAGGGGTTTGATGTTAGAATTAGAAGAGGGTATGTGGTTACACGAAGCTCTCCGAGCTAGGCTATTGAGAGAAGTTGGAAAGCCCTTCCAAGAAAGATTGGACAGACTGAATAGAAATGAGAACTAGGAACTCATATGTCTGTCTAGCCACGAATCCATACTTTGCTTTGGCATTGCACCAGTCATCCTGTCGACTACCTCTCCGTTTCTAAACAGAATTAGGGCGGGTATACCTCTAATTCCAAATCTTCCGGAGGTAAGTGGATTTACATCAGTGTTCACCTTTGCAATAGTAATCTCCCTCTCATCTGCAATCTGTGATAGAACGGGCCCCACCATCCTACAGGGTCCACACCATGGAGCCCAGAAATCTGCAAGCACCCACTCGTCACTCTTTGTCATCACGTCAAAGTCTGTATCACCAGTATCAACAACCTTGCCCATCACTCTTCCCAACCAATTGCCTCGTATCAACATGTGTGTTGGTGTTAAGACATTCTTAGAAGGTATTGAGAACCATCCCCCCTTCCCCCTAGACGGGAAATATGCAGATCACTCCTAGTATACTTACTGCAGACTTCTGCAGATTAGGCGAAACCCTGGATGAAGCTATCGATGCTGGAATAGATTGGTTACACATGGACGTAATGGATGGCAATTGGGTCATAAATAGGACAATCACGTTTGGGCCAGCACTAATCAGGTCAGTAAGAGAAAGAGTAGGGCAGGACGTTTTCATCGATTGTCATCTGATGATCAACAATGCCGAGGAGACATGGGAGCAATATGCAGATGCAGGAGTGAACATGGTAATCGCTCATATTGAGGCTGTAGATGATTTTCCAAGGTTAATCTCAGATCTCCACAATTCCAGTATCCAATCCGGTTGTGTTCTAAACCCTGAAACACATGTAAAGGACGTCCTGCCTATCCTGAACGATCTAGATTTAGTTCTAGTCATGTCCGTAGTCCCAGGAAAAGGAGGCCAGTCTTTCATCCCAGAAGTAGAGGAAAAGGTAACGACTCTGCGGAAGAAAATAGATATGCAGATTGAAAATGGTGGAAGGAAAACGAAACTGATGATCGATGGTGGGATCAAGTATCACAATGCAAAACTAGTGGCAGACTGGGGAGTCGATGTCGCAGTGGTCGGATCAGGACTGATTAACAATGACGGAACCATATCTGAGAATTTAGAATCAATAACTAGTGCCATGGAAACTTAGTTTAATATCGGAATGCCCCTATCCTTGACCATGGTAACCCCCGATTGGATGACAACCGAGATTCTCAAGATAGTTCCCGACGCCGAAGTGGAAGTATCCGATTTACATGGAACGGGCGACCACTTCCATGTCAGAGTTATTTCACAGAGCTTTGAGGGTGTGATGCCGCTTCAAAGACAGAAGCCAATTCTCAACCATTTCAAGCAGTTTATCACCGACAATACTGTGCATGCTCTAGATCTAAAATGTATGACTCCGAAACAAGCAGAGAAGAACTCTAAGACAGCTTTCGACCCACATGGTCAAGAGACAGAGTTCTTTGGAGTCCATATCAGAAGACCAAGGAAGGAGTGATTGAAATGAGTTTTGACTGGACACCCGAAGAGCTGCAAAAAGTTGTTGATGACAATAAAATTGTGATTTTTATGAAGGGCACACCCGACCAACCACAATGTGGATTCTCAGCAAGAGGAGCCCAAGTTATCAGCATGCTAGCAAATGAACTTGGGATGGAGACATTTGCTAGTGTCAACGTCCTTTCGGATCCTAGAGCAAGATCAGCGCTGAAGGAGTGGTCAGATTTCCCCACCATTCCCCAAGTCTTCATCAACGGAGAATTGATCGGGGGGTCAGATATCGCCCTAGAGCTGTATGAATCAGGAGATCTTCAGAACATGCTTAGCGATGATAGTAATGCATCGGAGTGATGGAGGCTGATGACGACGCCGGCAGATGACCGGCGCATTATGCTGATAGCCCTTGCGGGCGCCTCCCTGCTCTCGTTTGCCCCACTGCTCTACATACAATCCGAAACAACACCGATTACCGGGGCCTTCTTCAGAATGGTTTACGCAATCCCAATCCTATTCATCCTGGTTTTGTATTTGAACAGGGAAGATAACAGATCTTTCAACAGCAGGATGCTCACCTTTGCCGCTGGAATCCTTCTAGCCATTGACTTCGCAGGATATCACAGTGCCATTGACTACATTGGAAGTGGAATAGCAACATTGATTGGAAACTCTCAGGTAATTATTGTCACATTAGTTAGCTGGTGGCTATTCGGTGAGAGGCCGAATCGGATGATATTGCTGGCACTGCCGATGGTAATGATCGGACTCGTTTTCATAGCTGGTATCTGGGATGATGAACCGTATGGACAAGATCCATTGAAGGGAGTCGTCGGAGCCATCGTCGCAGCAATCTTCTACTCTTCTTTCCTGATTCTGTACAGGTACTCAAATAGAATCCAAGCCCCCTCCGCGAATCTCCAATTCGATGCTACCATAGGAGCAGCAATTGGCCTTCTTCTGGTCGGAATCGCTCCCTTGGAAAGATTGGACATCGAACCAATAGACTTCACAATGAACTGGCCTGGCCATGGGTGGTTATTCCTATTAGCCATATCGTGCCAAGTAATTGGCTGGATTGCTATTACATTCGCCCTCCCTCGCCTTCCAGCCGCACATACCTCCTTCGCGGTTCTATTACAACCGGTTCTCACAATAGTCTGGGCCGTAATCCTTCTTTCTGAGCAGCCTTCGTTGCAGCAGATAGTTGGGATGACCCTCATTTTCTCAGCTATCATCGCTGTGACTTTGTTTGGGGATTCTCAAACCGAGAAACATAATATAGATTAGAACTTGCAAATTTCCTGCCAATTTTAAGCAGTCTGCTAACCAACCAAAAGGTGTACAGGAGAGAGATAAATGCGAGGGGATGGGATGCACTCAGCGAGAACCTTTCGTCCTGTACAAACGTGACAGACAGGAGGCAATAGTTAATCGTTGTGAGGAACGGAAGAATATCTAGCCAAATCCGGATAAAAAGAATGTCTATTTACTCCACTGTCAGAATCTCTGGACCGCCCTCTGTTACGAATACCGTGTGCTCGAATTGCCCCACAACTCCCTTATCGACATCCCTGAGTGCGCTGTAGACCTCTAGGAACCTGATCGATGTCAACTTCTTGATTAGAGCCTTCCATTTCCTTCTCAGGGACTCCTCGCTCTCCTCTGGGAAGGGCTTGCTAAGCAGAGGGAATGCCCATCTCTCTGCGAAAGGTAGGGTGTTGTACCTCTCTTCGATATATCTCGCCATAGTAGCGCCCAGTGGTTTCAACTTACCTTTGGACAGGGCCTTTCTAATCCTCACATCTCCGGTCACTCTCAGAATATTGGACGAATCAGAGGGAGGTACATTCTCAATCATCCCACTTTTTCCTGTGGTATTGAATGGCTCAATAGCATATACCCCCCCTTCCTCAACCTCCCCTCTGTAACCAGGATTGTTAGGACCACATGCGAACATAGGTATTGAAACCCCAGAGTGTAGATTCCATCTTTCCATCTTGTGACCGCTAAGATTCCTGATTGGTTCGAAGCCAGCATCTATCGTTGCTTGTTGTGCTGCCTCCCCGACCACATGCCATGGTGTTCCCGGGTGCATCTTTTCGATAGCTGCGTCTCGTGCCTCTCTCGCTGCTCTTATCTGCTCAGTGTGCTCTCCCCCATTCCCCACTTCTACTGTGAGAGCATTGTCTCCTAGGGCCCCTTTGATGTGGACGCCAACATCCAGCTTGACTAAATCCCCTTTTTGGAAGATCATCTCGCCTTCGAAGCCCTCAGGAGGAGTCCGCTCTGTGTTGGAGGTGTAATGTGCGGCCATATCGTTAACAGAAATAGTCACAGGGAATGCAGCCTTACCTCCGTGCCTTCTGATGAACCTCTCTGCCGAATCTATTACTTCTGACCACTCCTTTCCTTCTACAATCTCTCCCTTTATGCCTTCAAGGGTTCTTCTGGCTACGTGACCAGCATCTCGCCATTGCTTCAGATTCTGCTCTTCCACCATGACAAAACTTCCTCGGAACTAATCTTCCCTTCTCTGATTACCTCAATACTCGACGACTCAGGTGAGTCCCAGACCGTATGCCATGCTATCAAAGTACTGGGTGGTCCTCCTTCACAGACACCATCGACACCGACAATTGATTCCTCGGCCCCTCGAAGAGACTCTGCGGCTTCTACACAATCTAACAAGGGCTCCTGTCCAGAAACATTTGCACTAGTTGCTGTCAGCGGACCCGTCCTACTGAGCAACTTCTTGGCCTTTCTGTTCGATACCACTCTGACGGCCACCTTGTTCCCCCCGAGTCTAGAGTCCATCTCATTCTTCGCTCTAAGTATAACAGTCAGAGATCCTTCTGGAAACACATCAAGAATTTCGTTTACGTCATCAGGGACATGAACTATCTCACTAGCCTGACTCAGGCTCACAACACCGAGACTCACAGGAGCTCCACTACTCCTTCCCTTTATCCGGTAAAGCCTGTCTAAGGCATTTGAATCTGGGATACATCCCAGGGCAGGCAGCGTAGACGTAGGATAAACGATACAACCTCCTGAGAGAACCCATTCGATGGCGTCTTCCAAGTCTACACCTACTTGATATTCTTCCTACTCGCCGGGGGAAGAGACTCAGAATGTGCGACGATTGTACCTACACTTAGATCAAGATTTGATTGATGGGTATGCCTCTGCGAAATCCTAGCTAATTCGTAAATACCGAAGTACAGGTTTACAACTGGAAGCAGGTAGAGTAACTTCGCAAAGGCCCTCCTATCCCAAATATTGCTTTCCACTTTACTCCCATCTTCCATAACGATGGCAATTCCCAGGACTTTTTGACCAAGAGACCTAGACAATGCCAAACCCGTCAATCTCCAGTACAGCCAGTGGGTGGTGAGAAAAATAGCAGCGAAAGCAACAGCATAGTGGAAATCCGAGGAAGACCACAGGGAGATGTTCAATGCGTTTGCAATCATTCCTCTAGTAGCTAAATTTAGAATCGAGACAACGATAACTACGTCAATCACGAAGGCTACGAGCCTCTTGGATCCAGAAGAAAGGATTGTACCATCCGGGACTGACCAGTGTTCCTGCTCCTGAGAAACAATGGCCTTGGCTAGAGTTCCTCCTCCATGAATGGAGATTGGGGAGTCATGATCACCCATCGTTACGCCTCACGCTGTCCCCAAGAGATGCCATGCCTCAAGTTTGCTACTCCTGATGTGATCAATCCAAGCTCTCCAATTATCGTCATGTCTGAGAGTTTCCGGGTTACCTACCACTATGAGTCCTCTCTTAGATCTGGTTAGTGCTACGTTCAATCTCCTACCATCCGAAAGGAAACCTACATTGCCATCGGGGTTGGATCTCACACTGGAGAAGATTATCACGTCCTTCTCCCTTCCCTGGTACCCGTCCACCGTCCTGACCTCAACATCCTGCATTGATTCTGGAATCATGTCCCTTATCGCCCTTACTTGGCCGGCATATGGGGTGACTATCCCTATATCTGAAAATTCTAGTCTACCCTCTTCGATTAGTCCCATCAATATCTTAACAACCCATGAAGCTTCAACAGGATTCTCCTTCGAGGCTCCGTCTGGAGATAGTAACTCCTCCCCTTCGACAGGTAGGAATGCCAGAGGAGCATCCCAATCTGGCCAGAGCATACCTGCAGGAGCCTCTCTATCCGATTTATCCACTCCATCCTCGAGTTTCCCATCGTAGAATCTCTTGTTCGGAAAATCGGAAATTGAAGGATGCATTCTGTATTGGGTGGTAAGCATGAGCGGAGCGATACCCATCTCAACTAGGCGTTCGAAGAGGGATCTATCCAAACCACCTTTCTCTGCTCGACGTGAAATGACGGTTGGCGGCAGTTGTCTGTGGTCTCCGACAAGGACAATCTGCCTAGATCCCTTAACCAGAGGAACCAATGATGCTGGCTCCGTCGCCTGAGTTGCCTCGTCGATAAGAACCCTAGAAAAACTCCTTCCGTCGAGTAAATCATGTCCGGAACCTATGCACGTACAACACAGAACCTGAGCCCTATCCAGAATATCATCCCTAATCTGTCTTTCAAGCCTCCTTACCTCCTTCCACCCTCGACTCAAATCCCTATGTGCAAGTCCTTTTTCCTTCCCTCCTCGCATCCCCTTTATCCTACGGGATAGCTTTTCATTCCTCTCAATCTCCTCGATTAAGTCCCTGTTAAGCTCGTGACTCTCCATTCTAGCATCCATTGTGGCCTCTCTCAGACTCTCTCTAACCTTCACTGGTTGTCCGAGCCTCACGGTCCTAATTCCTCTTTCAAGCAGGCCCTCTAGCAGGTTATCGACAGCAACATTAGAATCTGCGACAGCTAAAACGGTACCAGTATCTTGAATCGCCCAGTTCTCCAATATTCTTACCGCAGTATGAGTCTTTCCCGTACCCGGGGGGCCCTGAATCAAAGTCAATCTCCTACTGATTCCCATCTTGGCAGCCTCCCTCTGGGACTCGTTCAGGTCACTAGGAAGTGGAACCCTGACCTCCTTAGCCCCTTTCATCTCTGGAATTAGGGAAGCGGTGGCTTCTGGATCGTGTACAAGACCAAGTAGAAGCTCCCTTAGTGGGGCGCCTCCACTCTCTTCGAAAATTGAATTCAACGCATCTCTCATCCTATCGAATGCAACTCGATTGGCTCCCCTGTCAATTCTCCACGTTCCTTTTCTAAGTCCCTTTGGAGCCTCGGGTAGTACCACTCTAATCGAGTCTCTGCTTCTATTGCTGACTATTGCCTCTATGGGTTTTTCAGTTAATGGATTGCTCCTACTGAGCATGATGATGTCGCCCTGCCTGAATCTATGAGAGCCCAGGCCCCTCCCAGCTCCTCTTCGAAATCTTATCACTCGTTGGCCGAATAACCAGCCATCAGTCTTAGCGCTCAAACCAAAAAGAGCAATCCCATTTGCTTCGAGTTTCTTATCCGACCAATTCCTCAATCTCTCCTCAGTCATTGCCAACTCATCTTCTAGTTCCCATCTGATTAGACGAAGATAGGCCTCATGGTGGTCCTGGCTCCTCTGGAAGCGACTCGCAATATCCTTCTCAGAACCTGCCACGACCTACCGTCACCTCTAGCCCCTATCACGGTTACTTGATGAACCTCTGACTCAATAATCAATCCATTTCCAGTGAGAATTAAACGCTCGAAGTACTCGAGGGGGATATCCAGGGGGGACGGGACTGGTGTTTGACAGATTCAAGTCATGGAGCAATTCAAATTCCAAGGGCTTAGTTTGCCCATCCTGTCAGCATACTAATCAAGAGGGAACAAAGGTTTGCACGCGATGTTACTATCAAATAGACCGACCTTTCTTCCAGCAGAATTCCGGCCTAGAAGAAGATGAATCTACAGATCTCCTAGACCAACTTATGACCGAGATTGAACATCAGGAGGAGGAGGAAATCGCCCCCCCCTTCATTCGCATTAGATGATTTAACGGTCGAAGTATCACAATATGAGGAGGGAGAAGAAATCGTACTCGATAGAAAGCCAACCTTCGACTCAATGTTCCCTTCAGAGGAAGATGTCGATGAAGAATACGAACTGACTGCAGATGACATCCCCCAATTTGTCCAGAAGTTTGAGGTTCCAAAGGATTTACCGGAGGAAGAGGAAATTATTGAGCGGAGACAAATCGAATTAGTTCAACCAAACTCTGAAACACCAACGTTCGTACAGCCTACCCCTCCAAGTGAATTAATCGATGCAGAGGAGAGCGGGGTGCCACTCTCCAATCAACCACGATTGAAGCCAGAAGACTTCGATGGAGATGGTAAGATTGACGAATTCGAAGCGGCATTCTCCACAGAGTCCACGGAACTGGACACCTCTCCGCAAATACCCCCTGCTCCTTCATTCTCAATCCCTAAAATCACCTCTCTTCCTTTACAAGAGGAAAGAGTCGTATCCCCCTCAGAAACAATACCAAAGTTGCCCTCGGCTCCAGTCATCCCTCAACAGGAAAACCCTCCAAAACCAAATGAGCATTCTGAAGAGCCCCCTACTTTTTGGCCTTGGCAGCAACAAGAGGAATGGCCCGCTGCAGAAATAATCAAACAATTGCAATCTGCAATCAGATCAGCTAAGGAGCAGAATACAGCCCAAGCCACCGTGCTATTGGATGAAGTAGGTCCTCATCTGGGGAACAGGACCTCATTGGTGTATTCAGTAGGAAGGCTACTAATGTCGATTGGTAGGAATTCAGAAGCCACAAGGATGGTGGAATCCGCGATAAAACTGCATCCAGATGACCCTGACCTAGTTCGAGCAAGTGAGAAACTGATTTCATAACCTAGACTTCGACGCAGAACTGATGCGGTGGGACCCTTCCCCGAGAATTATGCGGAGACGAGCCACTTCCACCATTCGAGTGGATGAGGGGCTGGTTCTAAGACCAGCTTCAAAGTCTCACATAGCAGAAATAGTCGAAGCATTCGAGGAGACCTGGCCAGATGTGATGAGAGCAATGCCTTGGATTAATCCAGATATGGAAATAAGACCTCAGATTGAGGATTTCATCAGAGACACAGAGAGGAAGGGCAGATCGGGCCTCCTTCATCACTGGGTGATGATACGTCCTTGGGATGGTTTTGTCATTGGATTAGTCGGCTTTGATAGGGTTACTAGATCTGAGAGGGCGACTTGGAATTTGGGATACTGGGTAAGGAGCTCTGAACAAAGACACGGATATGCCAGGAGAAGTATAGACTCAGTTCTAGATTGGTTGGGACAGATCGGCGAAATGATTGTAGAAGTCAAGGTCGATCCCAACAACAAAGCCGGTTTAGAGACCGTAATCAGAACTGTCAGGAAATGGAGAGGAGAGAGATGCGTTTCGGGAGACTCACCAATTACTGTCGCTGGAATCAGGACAATGCACGAGTGCCATTTGATAGAGTTGGGGCCAAGAACATCCCCATCATAGGCAGACACAACCGTCGACCCATTCAAAAAACACCTCTTGACTGGAGATTCTGCCCAACAGGGCAGTGATTGCCATGCCTCCCCCAGAACCACGACAGACTCTTCCCGATACCGACCCAGAGGAGACGGATGAATGGCTGGAATCCTTGAGGACCCTGGCATCTTCACAGGGCACGTCAAGGGCGCGGCTACTTCTTCAGGAGGTAATGTCAGAAGCGTCTTCCTTGGGTATCGAAATTTCACCATCTAGAACCCCATACCTTAACTCAATTTCCATTGAACAACAGCCTCCATATCCTGGAAACCTAACATTGGAGAAGAAGATTCAGAATCACGTACTCTGGAATGCGGCCGCAATGGTCTCAGATGCAAACAGGAGAATTGACGGGATAGGCGGTCATATTTCCACTTACGCCTCAAGCTCGACTTTGTACGAAGTAGGATTCCAGCATGTATTCAGGGGAAAGGACCTCAATGGCATCGGAGACGCCTTATTCATTCAGGGACACGCTAGTCCTGGAATTTATGCTCGAGCATTCCTAGAAGGAAGAATTTCCATAGATCAGGTTTCAAAGTTCAGGCAGGAGGCCTTCGTGGAGGGGCTGTCTTCATACCCCCATCCACGACTTATGCCAGATTTCTGGGAGTATCCTACCGTTTCGATGGGTTTAGGGCCACTTGGTGCCGTAATGCAGGCGAGATTCTGGAAGTATCTCGACCAAAGAGGAATTGCAGATACATCGGAGAGTCGAGTTTTCGCCTTCTTAGGGGACGGAGAGATGGACGAACCAGAGTCAATAGCTTCCATAGCTGTAGCCGGTAGGGAACAGTTGGACAATCTAATCGTAGTAGTAAATTGCAATTTACAGAGGCTAGACGGTCCTGTAAGAGGGAATTCCAGCATCATCCAGGAATTGGAGGGCCTCTATCGAGGAGCAGGATGGACAGTGATTAAGCTAATTTGGGGGTCAGGATGGGATAGAGTATTCCAAAGAGACACAAAAGGAGAGCTTCTGGAGAAGATGGAGGGTATCACCGATGGGGATTGGCAACGAATCAGCACTCTATCAATCGACGATTTCCGAGAAGAGATGTTCTCTGGAAGCGAGTCTCTGAAGGCCCTAGGAACTTCAATTTCTGATTCTGAGATAGAAGGCCTTACCAGAGGAGGTCACGATCCAGTAAAGGTGTATTCTGCATACAAATCAGCTATTTCTGCCAAGGGTCCAGCTGTAATTTTGGCACATACAGTGAAAGGCTGGGGAATCGACTCTTTCGAGGGTAGGAACTCAACTCACCAGAAAAAGAAGATGACTGTCGACGACCTGGAAGCTTACCGCGATGCTCTGGAGATTGATATCGAGGATTCCAGACTCGAAGAAAATCCCTTCATCGCACTAGAAGAAGACTCGGATGAGATCAAGTATCTGACCGAAAGAAGAACCCAACTCGGTGGATATCTACCCTCAAGAAAACCCTCGAAAATTAACTTCGATCTTCCCGGACAAGACACATATTCAGCATTCGACCAGGGTACCCCAGAAGGTCAAGAGGTTTCTACGACCATGGCTTTCGTTCGCCTGCTAAGAAATCTGATGAAATCAGAGATAGGCTCCAGAGTCGTGCCTATCATCCCTGATGAAGGCAGAACTTTCGGAATGGATCCACTATTCAGCGAGTTTGAAATCTTCGCTTCTAGAGGCCAGAAGTACACTCCAGTAGACCATAAGATGCTCCTAAACTACAAGGAATCGGAATCAGGGCAGGTCCTTCAGGAAGGAATTTCGGAGGCAGGCGCCATTGCCTCATGGATATCAAGTGCCACTTCGTATTCTAGTGCAAACTCTGCTACTATGCCTTTCTATACCTTCTACTCAATGTTCGGATTTCAGAGGGTAGGGGATCAGATTTGGAGTGCTGCAGACGCGCGCGCGCGCGGCTTCCTGATGGGCGCGACAGCAGGGCGGACTACGCTTAACGGAGAGGGTCTACAACATCAGGATGGACACAGTCTACTGATGGCCTCGGCAGTTCCTAACTGTAGAGCTTGGGATCCTGCATGTGCCTACGAGCTAGCAGCTATCATCAGACATGGAATAGATGAGATGTGGGGCCAGAATCTTGATGTCTTCCACTATGTTATGCTTTACAACGAGAATCAGCAGCAGATGCCAAAGCCACCTGACGTGGATGATGGCATCGTTAGGGGAGCGTACAAAATAGAGGAAGTAGGAGAGGGAAAAAGAAAGATTCGGCTACTCGGATCCGGCCCAATTCTGAGGAATGTTAGGGAGGCAGCCTCGGAACTTCTCAGTGAACACGGGATATCATCAGAGGTTTGGTCCGTAACCTCCTATGGGGAACTTCGCAGGAAAGGTCTTGAGCATGAAAGATCAAGACGCCTGAATCCTAAAATTTCCGACGAACCATACGTCTCCAGATGTTTTGGAGACGAAACGCCCACAGTCGCTACTTCCGACTACATCTGCTCCGTACCTGAGATGATTCAGAGATGGATAGGAGGCAGATACATTGTACTCGGAACAGATGGGTTCGGAAGATCCGACACACGAGAAGCCCTCCGTTCATTCTTCGAAATAGACACAAACAGCATTGTTGTCGCAGCGATTTCGGCATTGGAGCAGGAAGGAACACTACCTTCCGGCACAGTAGAGAAAGAATTGGAAAAGAGGAATCTAAACAAAGAGAGAATAGACAAGACAGAGTGATTACATTGGGTAGAGTCTCAAACGCTGTCAGATTCACGTTTAGATGGGTTCCATGGGTCATCACGGGAGCTTCGTTAGCCTATCGCAGACTCCCAGATAAATCTCAGAACGAAATTAGAGAAGTAGCAAGGGAGCCACGCAAGTGGGGAGAGGGATTGGAGAAGGCTTGGGATGCTTCGAGAATCGGGGCTGAGCATTTCCAAAAGACATCAGGAACATTGGCCAACATAATGATTGGGAGAAGGGTCAGTAGAAAGGAGAGAATTCAGGCTAGAGACGACTTGGCCGCTTTGAGTTTAGTAGTGCCTCCTCTGAGAGTTTTCATGATTCCAGGAAGTCAGATTCTGCTGGGGATAATGGCACGAGTTACTCCTTGGCGACTAGTTCCTGATGCTTGGATTCCTCTGAACGCCCTAAAGAAGATCAGGCAGGAAGAAACACCTTCTTTGGATCAAGAAAGCACCCAAGTTCGAAGGATGCTCGGCAGATAACTCATTCAATCTCAGTAATATTGGAAAGGAAGTAGTTATGCTTCAACGCATCTTTTAGACTAACCCAGTCTGGTATATCGCCCCTAAAATTATCATATCTGTGTCCTGGAATCAATCTCCAATCCGGAGGCAGACTAGTGAGAATCTGCTTGGCTCTAATCAAGCTCCTCTGCTGTGCTTGCGGATCCCCCCCGGGAAGATCTACCCTCCCAGCGCTCCTGACGAAGAGAAGATCACCAGCATGGTAGACTCCATGTCCGTGGAAGGTGACGTGACCAGGTGCATGACCGGGTGAGTGAGTAACAGTAATCTCAATAGATCCTGCAGACCAATCCTCACTTTCCCCGGGTTCACAATCCCAAGTATTGGTGAAGTCCACCTTTCTGAATACAATGTTCCCCAATAGGCTAGGCACTCTTGCATCTTCATGCCCCCAGACCTCAAGATTGGGGAATCTATCGATCATTCCTGGAAATCCTGCTGCATGGTCCCGATGAGTATGCGTATACAGGAGGTGTGTAGGTCGGAGCCCTTCTTCTTCTATCTTAGAGCACCACTTCTCGGCGTCGAATGGATCAACGATTGCGACAATTTCATTCGCGCGGTCTACAAAGGCAGTATTCATGTTCATCAGGTCGCCCATTTGGGTTACCCAGACTTCTACTCCATCTTCCCAAATCGAAGTATGAAACTCTCCCTCGGACAGCATGAACCTTCCGAGTAAGACATAGGACAAAGTCGTAATGCATATACAAGCGATACCAAGCGCTAAGTTTGAGCAAATGCCATACGACGCCCAAGAGATCGAATCCAGATGGCAGAAGAAATGGTCCGAAGAAAGAGTATTCGAGGCTGAAATTGATTACTCTAAACCCAAGTTCTACTGCCTTGAGATGTTCCCATATCCATCTGGACACATGCATATGGGCCATGTCAGGAACTACTCTATCGGCGATGCGATGGCACGCTTCCAGAGATTAATGGGAAAGAACGTACTCTACCCGATGGGATATGACTCATTCGGAATGCCAGCGGAGAATGCTGCCAAAAAAGAAGGCGGGCATCCTCATGATGTTACGCATAGCAACATCTCTAGCATTCGTTCCGACCAAGAAAGGATGGGCTACTCATACGATTGGAGGAGATTCTTGGCGACATCGGATGTGGATTACTACCGTTGGAACCAGGAGATGTTCCTAATCCTAAATGAGATAGGCCTGATTGAGCGGAAGTCGGCTCCAGTAAACTGGTGCATTGACTGTGATACCGTTCTGGCTAACGAACAGGTAAGAAACAATAGATGCTGGAGATGCGGGTTGGAAGTAGTCCAGAGAGACATGGCACAGTGGTTCGTAAGGATGACCGAGTATTCCGACGAGTTGCTCGATGAACTAGAAAATATCTCGTTCCCCGAGAATGTTAAGGCTATGCAGAGGAACTGGATTGGACGCTCCGATGGAGCACATATAGAATTCCAAGTGGACGACTCTTCATCAGTAATTGGAGCGTTTACTACCAGGCCTGACACTATTTTCGGAGTAACTTTCCTCACTTTGTCGCCAGAGCATCCTTTGTGTGAAGTATTGTGTTCAGGTAGTGAGTGGGAAGAAGGATGGAGAGCCCTCAAAGAAGAATGCTCACGAATGTCTGAGTTCGAGAGAGTAAACATCCTGAAGGAGAAGAAGGGGGTCTTCCTAGGGAGGCATGCAATCAATCCACTGAACGATGAGAGGATTCCAATATACGCTGGTAATTTCGTGGTCTCTACTTATGGAACGGGTGCGGTGATGGCAGTCCCAGGACACGATCAAAGAGACTTCGATTTCGCAACCGAGTACGATCTTGAGATAAGGCGAGTACTCGAAGAAAACCGGGGTGGCGACACCAACGAACCAATGAATAGGGCATTCGAAGGATACGGTCCAATGATTAACTCTCCAGTAGACGGTTTTGACGGACTCTCCGGAGATGAAGCAAAGAGTGCCGTAATTTCTGCTCTAGAAGAGAAGCAAGCAGGACATGGCAAAGTTGAGTATCGGCTGAAGGATTGGCTACTGAGCAGACAGAGGTTCTGGGGGACTCCTATCCCCATGATTCATTGCAAGTCATGCGGCATTGTCCCTGTGCCTCGAGAAGATCTTCCGGTTGAGCTACCCCTAGATGTAGTCTTCACCGAAGACCAAAATGGCAATCCTCTCGAGTCGCATCATAGCTTTGTGCAAACCATTTGTCCTAAATGCGAAAGTGAGGCAAGGCGAGAGACCGATACAATGGACACATTCTATGACTCATCGTGGTATTTCATGAGGTTTTGCGATGCAAAAAACGACGACTCCCCGTTCAATCGCTCTGATGTAGATTATTGGATGGATGGCGGAGTTGACCTGTACATAGGGGGGATAGAACACGCTGTCATGCATCTACTCTATGCTAGATTCTTCACAAAATTCACCAGAGATGCGGGGATGAACGAGGTCGGGGAACCATTCGGAAGGTTGGTCTGTCAGGGCATGCTCAATGCTCCTGCCCCTTACTGCTCCGATTGCAATTCTGAGTATCATGTTGACTATTTCGAATCCGCTTGCCCAACCTGTGGAAAAGAACTTTCCAGCAGATCAGCAAAAATGAGCAAATCTCTTGGAAACACCGTTAGCCCCGAAGAGATGATTTCCAGATTTGGAGCGGATACGGTTAGGCTGTTCATCCTTTTCGGTGCTAATCCTGAGGCAGGAATGGACTGGTCAGATAGTGCCTTGGAAGCAAACCATCGCCAAATCAACTCTCTTTTCGGCGCCATCGATGAAGCAATGGCACTATCGAATGCTCCTTCGAAAATTGATGGATGGCTGCTATCGAGAATGAGAGCGAGTCAGAATAGATGGATCGAAGCAATGTCCGCCGTAAGTCTAAGGGAGGGAGTTATGATAAGCCACTTCGAAATGCTATCGGATTGGAATTGGTACCTTCGAAGAGGGGGCCTAGATAGAACTACTGCAATGAAATTCCTAGAGGGATGGATTCCAATGCTCGCCCCCGCAACACCTCACATTGCAGAGGAATTCTGGAATAAGTTCGGCGGAAGAGACCTCCTTGCATCACTTGAGATTCCTACTCTCAGCATCGAATCAAATGACTTGCACATCTTGGCAGAAGAGGAATACGTTAAGAACATCATATCCAGTGCTAGGAACCTCAGGACTCTAGCAGAGAGACACTCCAAGAAACCGATTTCCAGAGTAGTCATACAGACGTCTCCAATCTGGAAATTAGATCTAGCGTCGGAGGCTATCAAACTTCATTTCTCTGAGTTTGACTTCAAAGCAAACGGTCAGGAGCATGTCAAATCTCTGAAAATATTCAATGAAGAGTCATTAAGAGGGGAGGTTTTCCATACATGGAACTCAATTACAGTTGGTGGCAAGAAAACTAGAGGAAAAATCTACACCTGGTCAGATGGATCCAGATATCTACTATCAGAGGGAATCGATGAACTAGGTATAATCTCAGCCAACTCAGCTTTCATCGCACACGCCCTAGGAGTCGAGAATGTCGAAGCCTACAGGGCTGGAGAAGGAGAAGACGTCGGGGGTAAGGCGAGAATTTCCTTCCCATTAGAACCCGGAATTGCTTTCCTGTAGGTGAATTATGGCTGCAAAATCTACTACCACCGTCCTTTTCGACGACCAATGCGGTAAATGTACCAGATGGGCAGATTTCATCCAGAAAAGAGATCCGGATTCGAGAGTAAAATTAGTGGGCCAAAACAGCGAACAAGGAAAGGAAATTTTAGTAGACATCCCAAAGGAAATGGAGGGGCTTGATTCTATTTTCCTGATTTCTAATGACGGGAGATGGTTTCCTAAGAGCGCTGCAATTTGGAGAGTATGCAGACAACTAACATTTCCATGGTACTTAGCATCAACGATGTTTCTCGTACCGTGGCCAATTCGGGACTTCTTCTACGATGCTTATGCAAGAATGAGAAAGTAGTCTCCGACAGGTGGGTTCATGGGGCTCCAACATCTGGAGGTACCATTGAGTGAAGACGGGAGTGCCAAGCGGCGTCGAGGACGTCGGGGCCGCCGCCGAAGACCGAGGAAGGGAAACAAACCCTCCAAGGATAATGGCAGGGCCGCCAAAACAGAGGACATCGAGAGAGCACTGTCAAGGTTTGACCAAGATCCCAGACCGATGGGAATACCAGCAGAAATTAATCCACCCCCGAGGAAGATAGAAATCAAATGGAACACTAACGCGGTTTCTAGGGAGGTTCAGAATAGAGCAGGGAAGATTGCCTGTATCCCGGGTGAATTTGGCTTTCTTCCTGAGGAGAGAGTGCAAGAAATTGCTTCGGATTTGGATAGTTTACCAATCTCATTGGAACAGGCCCTTTCCCTCAGAGCGGCACTAAATCAGGAGAAGAGCGTTTACTCTCACTCAAAATTAATGCGTAGGTCGAATGAGCTCAGCAGGAGGTATGACTCAGGAGAAAGCGTGATATCTCTCTCCAAGAGATTTGATGCACCACCAGTTAACACATTCAGGGCTATATTAACCGGACGAGGCTGGACCAAGACCCGGATTAAGGACACACTAAACAAGAATCCCTCCAAATTAAACCAGAGAGACAGGGAGCAATTCGAACTCGCTGAGTCAGTTGACCGAGTTAGCTCCGTCAACCAGACCGAGACTCAGAGTGCAGCCGAGGTTTTCGAAGAGATACTATGTGACCACTTCTCCTCTTTAGGGATACGATTCAGACGTCAAGAGGAACTCCTCAGGGAACAGACAAAAGAGGAAGGAAGAGCAATCATCACTCCAGACCTACTTCTGATCGATGATGTCAGAATAAATGGGATTCCGTGTGCCTGGATAGACGCTAAGCACTTCTTCGGGGCCGATCTAAAATTTCCAAAGAAGAAAACCCAGAAGCAGGTAGACAGGTATGTAGCCGAGTATGGGCATGGAGCCCTAGTTTATCGACATGGCTTCTGTGATGGACTAAGGCTAAGAGGGGCAATCAAACTGGACTCCAGTCCTTTGGATCTAAAGCCACTGGAAGACTTCCATGAGAACTCTAAGTCTTAGACTCTACCGTAATTCTCCTACTCTGCTGGAGAACGAAGAGAGTCCGTAACCCTCCAATTCCTCAGAAATCTTGTAAATCCAATCTTCTTGCAAATGTATGTTCTTTGGTACAATCACGACACTTTCGCCCAACATACAAAGCATAGCAGACAAACTTTCAGAGAATTCTGAACTATTTATCGCCTTTTTCACAGACTCGATAATTTCCGATCTCGATGCATCCTTCTCAAGACCGCTATCAGATGAGAATCTCAGTGATTCCTCAATAAGCTCCGGCCATCTGTGCTCCTTCCATTCCCCTCTCCCGATTCTCTCCATTGCATGTTCCCCTGCCAAGCAAATTTTCCTTCTCCAATTTTCATTATCGATGTAACTTGAGGTGTGCCTGCCCGTCTTTTCTTTCCAAGAAATTAGAATCGGGATATCTACAGACCAACCCTGGGATACTCCTGGCCCATTATCCAAAAGAGGTCCAGAAAATGGGGAACCGGCAGCAATTCTTCTCTCGACTCCTCCAGAGGAAAGTGCAGTCGTGTCACCTAAACCGCTAGACCGTTTTCTTTCAACAATGTGGGCAACGAGAAAAGACCTCCTCACACACTCTTCGTGGGGGATTCCGATTGCTCTCTGAATAGCCATCGATGATGCCACTGCACCCGAAGCCGACATTCCGAAACCTTGAGATGTTGGCAAAGACATTATGATGTCCAGCTCCCAATCAAAATCTCCTATCTCAGGAATCTTCTCCACTAACTCCGACAGAACGTCTTGATAAATTCTTGACTCGTATTCTCGATTCTTGAATCTAACAATTATCTCTCCGGAGCCACTCTCTCCTTTCGCTATGGCCTCTACTCCGTCTTTGAGGCAAATACCCGCACCTCTGCTTCCTTGATACAATGGGTCTTCACTTGAATCTTCAATCGTGAAAAGAAGAGTGATGTGCGCCCCGCATTGGCCCCTGCCCAGAACTAGAGACATGATAATTCACCGAGCAAGATGGTAATGAATCATTGTAATTCATAGAGAACTTGCAAGGTCCTTCTCAAGAGATTCAAACCTTCCTGCAAGCTCCTCGGTTGCCTTCATGAAAGCAGTTTTTGGACTCATTGAACCATCTGTCTCAAACGATAGGATAAATTCTCCTGAGACCTCTTCGAGAGAAATCGCATCTTTGAAAGTCCTTGATGCCTCTGTCCCCTCTCCTACGTGATTCAACTCATCAGAAAGAATGGCAACCTTGTCAACATCTTCCAACTTTCCATCCTTGTTGAAATCTTTGGCTGAGATTTCTAGGTCCATGTCCCAGAGAATCTTCGCCTTGGTTTTGTTGTTCAGCACCCCAATCCTTCTGGGGTGGAAAGTAACACCACATACTGGGGACCACTTTGTATGGTCCCTTCCTCGACCCATGATGGCAGTCGCATAGAATTCTATCATTTGCCCCTTCATTAGTTTGGTAATTGGTATGCTCTTGAACTCGTCTGGAATCTCAAGAGCTTCCTCTCCAAGATACTTCATGTCGCCTGCAGTAACCCAACGTCCTTCCTCAGTTCCGAAGACCACGCATGTGTAAATCATCTGACATTCTAAGCAGCCCCTGTCGGCCTCAACAAGATCCTTGCAATTAGGGCACTCATCTTGGAAGTAGAACTTGTCATGCACTGTAGGAATAGGAATCATGGCCAGTCTCTGAGCGACCATTTCGTCGGGAATGGGTCCGGTAGTCTCCCATATCTCCTCATCTTGCTCCTTTGTACCGAGCTGGAATCTAACACTGTCAATAGCCATCTTTGGAGTGTCAGAGATTAGTGACCTCCTGAGCGCATTGGCGAAGCTCCTGTCTGTCTTAGACAGAAGTACCTGTATTCTGTTGTCCTCTTCTTTCAGTATCTTGGTCTTTACCATCTTATCACTCCAATTCAGACTCTTCTGCCTCTTCTTCCACCCTTGCTCTTGGTTCCATCAGTTGGCATTGGAGTCACGTCCTCGATCCTCGTTATCCTGACACCAGCACGAGTTAGCGCTCTAATGGCGGCGGTTGCTCCAGGAGCGCTGTTCGATCTATTGCCCCCGGCTCCTCTGTATTTCACAATAACTTGATCAAAATCCTTCTCAGCTAGCATTTCGGCGATCTTCTCAGCAGCCCTTGTGGCAGCAAACTGCCCACCAGAGTCGCTTCCACCCTTAGTCACCATCCCTCCCGACACCTTGCAGACCGTCTCTGCCCCAGTAAGATCGGTAGCGGTAATCAGAACATTGTTGAAAGTACTGTAGATGTGCAAAATAGCTTTGTGACCCATCATGATTCCTCCTCTTCTGCGGAATCTTCTTCCAATTCCTCTTCATCTTCTTCTTGGTACCTGAGAGTCTCTAACTCCTTCCTGAATGGATGTTCGGGGTCAACGAAAGGAGAGTTTTCGCTATATCTTAGAGAGTCCTCTTCCTCCTTCAGAACATGATAACCCGGCACAGTCATCCTCTGGTCATCGATGCAGATATGCCCGTGTACGATTAGGTTCCTTGCAGCTCTCATAGACGGGGCCAATCCCTTGTAGTATACTACTGACTGTAGCCTTCTGGATAGCATGTGTTCAACGTTAATCTCGAGAACGTCTCCTACGTCTGCACCCGTTTGTAGGAGCCCTTTTTTTGTAAGCGAATTTAGCAACTGCTCTTTCTCCTTGGCATAGTGCCCTTCAGTTGAGTCGACCCTTCCTATCAATTTCATCGCCTGATTCCGATGTCTTCTAAGTGCGGATTTCTCTCTCCATATTTCTCTCATGCCACCGACTTTCTTCAGGCCGTACCTTTCCTTGAGATCGTGCTCTTCGTCAATCCTAGCCTGCTTCCAGGGGTGCGTGGGAGTCTGTGTTCTAGGCCTGGAGAATTTTGGTTCGCCCATTGTCTAACCTCACTTCTTTCTCTGGACGCCGAGTGCAGACCCTCTCCGGCCGTTCGACCTGAGCCTCTGCCCCCTCACCTTGTGTCCACTCCTGTGCCTCATTCCACGGAAAGTCTTGATTTCTGCTAACCTCGCCACATCATCATCTTTGGTCATCCCAACCTCATTGGCAATAATGTGGGCATCTTCATTTGATTGTAAATCCCTCTGCCGGTTAACCATCCACCAAGGAACGTTGGTCGCATATTCATCGATAGCGTTTCTGAGCAGATCCTGCTCATCAGAAGATAGATGCCCTCCTAGCCTGGTACCGTCAATTCCAGACATCTTGCAGATCATCATCGATGTCCTGATTCCTATCCCCTTGACTGATGTCAATCCGTATGTGATTGGCTTCAAGCCATCGATATCAGTATCGGCTATTCTGACAATATATGAGAAGTCGTCTCCTAGTTCAGATTCGTCTACTTTTGGCATTACGGTTCCCCCGTGTTCACCTTTCGGTGGCCTTTTGGGCATCCTCGCGACCTAGAGTCCCTATTTGAACCGATTGGAGATGGAATTTTTTGGTGGTATGACTACTCCTTGCAGACTACGTATATCTTCTGAGCCCCCGAGGGTCTTTCTATCTCCATGTCTACCATGAAACCCTTAGTGCCTTCTGACCCCTTTAACTCCCGAGTTATTCTCCTCTGAAGAGTAGGATGAATCTCTGGATCCAGATTGCATCTAAGGGTGACATTGGATATCCCCTTCCTTGCCACAGAAGATGCAACCTGATCAATAGTATTCAGCTCTGGGGGGGACAACCTGTGCTGCACAATCTGGCCGGTCGCCACTACAAAGCCCCTCACATCATCGTCATCAGATATTTCGTCTGTATGTATGAGCAAAGGCCTCCTCCCCTCGGTTCTAACCCAAGACGAACCGGTCCCACTCGTGATTGCCTTGCCGTGCCATGAATTCTGGAGGCCACTCTCGATTAGTACTGGATCCACTATTGTTAGATATGCACCCCGTGGAATTTCCATTACACTTCCGAATGATGTGGAATTAGCCCCGGAGCCTCTTCCTTCGATGCTGGACATTACCCTCTTCCTTCCTACTCTTATGCATCTGTTCGGACTGTCAGATGATAGGGACCCTACCCATACTGAGAGCCTATCTACTCTACCACCGCCTCTGCTTAGCCATTCCCAAGTCCATGAAGCGCCAGGGAAAGTCGTCTCGAGAATGCCATCAATCATTGCACGTTGTACTGAGTCAAGTCTTGGAGAAAGATCTAACAATACCGCAGGACCTTTCGGTCCAGTTTGTAGGTGACTACTCCAGCCCTTCAGAACCGATTTAACGTCAGGTTCCATCTCATCCAGACTATGATTTTGAGCATCTCTAGGTCTGGCCGGATCAATATGTAGCATTGCGACAGGAGGATGAGCCCTGATTCCCGCTTCCCTCAGGCTAGACCAGTATGTCGAAACTGCAGATTCAGCAGAACAACCATCGCCCGCCAAGACTCTGTCGAGAGAACGTTGGACATCTCCCTCAGAATTTAGATACATATTTGCGGCACAGAGTTTGGCTACATCCTGATCTATCTCCACACCAAGTGCAGGACGTTTCAGAATTTTTGAGAAGGCGATAAGTTGGATTCCTGAACCAGCAGCCGCATCTAGGATAATACCAGCCGGAAGCACCATAGGATCAATCTGTCTAGCTCTAATCGAGGCTACTGACCATGGGGTGGACAACCTCTTCATACCCTCGCTCATGAAGAAAGAAGGCTCTCCTTTCCTCGAGGACTTTGGTTCACTCTTCCTCTTTGCATTAGTAACCAGCCTCTTCGAAGGAACTATTGCAGTGTGCCCCCCTTCTTCCACGGTCGTTCCCGTTGGAACTTAGTCAAGTCTCTTTCGTGGAACTCACTCTGATATCGGGGCACTTCTAAGGGTCAACTCGAACCTCAGCCATTTTTCCTGAAGCTGGTGCCCATCGCTGTTGCCATAAGCAATATCAGGGGGTAGAAGGGTTGTATGAGTCGTTCCGGTATTGATTCCTGGAATCAGCCCTCTATCGTTGTCAATGTCCAGTCCGATGGCAGACCAACAAAAACCCTCGATGGACCAATTGCATCCTTCACCCGCCGAATCACTCCAGTCGCCGCTGTCCAACTCTTCCTCTGAATCAGCATCCCATACAGTATACTGTATAGCAAAAGGATCACCATTCTGTATGTGAACATCTCTATTTTCTAGGCCTTGGAAGATATTCACATCTAATCTAACTTGGGCTTCTAGGCTCGAAATATGGGTGGCAGTAATGCTAATCTCTCTCTCTGAGATATCCTCAATCAAATTTACCTCCATTACAATGCTATCATTTCCCGCTAGATCGTTTACTATCACGTAAGGCTCGTTATTTGAGGCGAAAACAACTCCTCCTCCGGCTATCTCCAATACAAGATTGAGGGTCTGATTCGCTCTATTGTAGACGACCACACTCGCCGAGTCTCCATTGCCTTGGTGCGTCCAGTCGCATCTAACCTCTCCAGGGAGTAGGAATACACCTTCCTGCTCCGATAGAGATCCATGAGGCCACTCCCAGTCATCTTCTCTAGGAGAGCATGCGTCAAATAGCAACCCAACTTCCCAGAGCCACCGGCCGTCTTCGTTTAGGACGTCAATATCTGTTGTCCCGAAAACGGTGTCTATTTCGTCAAGGAAACCGATTGCAGAAATTCCCACCCAGACCGAACTCAATAACAGGCCTATTCCGGTAATAATAGAGAGAACAATGGTGACTCTGGGAACAGCCATTTTATTGAGTCCCAGAGGGATTGGAGGGTGCTCAATCTCATCAGGAGTATCGGATATCCACGACCTCGTCACAGGTGGTTAGAATTACCAGTATGTCATCAACGTTGGCACTTCCGGATTAGTCCTTGAGCAATTCATCTTGATTGGCTTGTCCTAGCCAGGCCACTATCCCCAGCTCCACTGCTAGAACGGTCATTCCAAGCAATATTTCGCTCTGCCCAATATCCCCAGATGCGAATACAAGGAAGCACACTATGGCAGCAACGAGATCTGCTAGACCCCAGATCCTGAAACCCTTTCTCAGTTGTAGGATTCCGATAATCCAAATCTCAGTGGACATCAAAATCATTAGAACCGGGAAACCAAAGCTACCGACCATTCCAACTGTAATGGCCCCAGAGATAACGAAAATATGACCGTTAGCGGCTAGAGTGAATGTCCATTTGGGTAGTCTCAATACGACAGTAAGTGCACATGCAATCAATACAACTATTCCGGATATTAGCACAATCTCTCCAAACCAATCGAGTAATCTTCCGTTCCATCTGGATAGCGCAAAAATAGCTAGGACTCCACTGGGGAGTGCAATGCCTAGTTCGGACGGCCTTGAGGCCCTGACACTCTGTAAAGCAGAGCTAGAAGCTGCAAGAATCCCAGCAGGCCCGAGTGACATCATAACAATCGCTAGACTTCGGGCTCCAGAACCGAAGCCATCCACTTCATGGCTACCAACATTACTCCTTTTCCCCTCGATCCAGAAACCCAGAATAACACACAAAACAAGGATCGACTCTAGGAGTAACCACGGCATAGTCCACTCCAGACTATCTCCATCGAAAGGCTCCACAGTGAACGGGAGAGGCAAGGCCCCAACCAATGCCCCCCCAATAAGACGCGTCAACAACAGCGGGATAACAAACCAGTCGATAGCGATAGATATCCTGTCAATCAGATTCTTGTGTTCCAGCAGTGAAACCATCAACAAAACAAGAATTAACGAACATGCGACGGCCATATCCAAAAGAAGCCTAGGGCTACTTCCCGGTGGGAAAACGTGTGCAGACAGTAAAATCAAACACACCCCAGTCACTGAGAGTGCAACGGGCATCTCCATTCCCAGGATGTGCGGTAAATCCAACTCTAGTCCCTTGGTTCTCTTTTTGATTAGGAATACCGTTGCACAGCAGAAAACACCTGTTGAGACTAATATCAAAGGCCCCATTCCCAGTACAGCAGAACCTAGAATCCCTGATAGCAATACTATCATGAGGATGACCATTCCAACCACAGGAGTGTGAGTAATCTCAGATGAAAGAAGTTGTGAAATGTCCTCTGTATCTGACAACTCCCTCCTGCTCCTTCGTAACTGCTCCATCTCAGCCACCTTAGGACTGTAGGATGACAATGGCCCCGAGCCGGGGGAAAGGCCACCCTTAGAGACCATGCTGATCACCGTCTCTCTCTTAGCAATGGTCTTCAGCTCCGATCTAATCTCCCCTCTGGAGATAAGCCAAAAAGAAGTAAAAATGAAAACCATCGCCGATGAAAACTGGAGAAGAGCGTTGTCGGACTCCAAAGACAGAATACTCGAGACAACGACTAGAATCAGCGCCGAGCAAGCTGGCCTAAGCATATTTTCCATATATTCAGCTCTGGGCAAATAGACAGATAGAACCACAATTGTACATGCTAAAGCCAAGAACTCAGTATCGAATAAGGTACCAGAGAAGACTACTGAGTCCAAATCAGAGATCCATTTTGGTGAGGATAACCCCCTAGAGGGGTCCCTCCCTGTCCAGAAAACAAGCATTGGAACGGCGACCATTCCAATTCCCAGGCCGTAAACAGCGTCTTTTCCGAAGTACAATACTGAAGATATGGATAGACACATCAGAACAAATATTGACTCATCGAGACCATGTCTCCATTGGATAGTCAGATAAGTAATTGCGACGATCCAGATAATACCCTCCTCACTACTATTCCTCAGTCCAAGAGCAAAACTCAGGATGTGCAAGAAGGAAATTAGTGCTAGTAGAGAAACCAGAGAAAATGTATTGAATCCATCAAACTGAGCTAGTAAGACAATTGTCAGCATTGGCAACCACAGGCCAATACTCCATAGATTTAGCAATCCTGAATCTCTTATTGAAGCAGAGATTTCGGTAATCCCCATGAATCCAGATGCAAGATTTACCCCGCTATCGCCCATCTTTGAGTTTACCAGAAACAGAAGTACCGATGAAAGCGACAGATAAATCGTGAGGGGCAGAGGTTCCAAGTGAACCATTCCATTATACTCATTCAGGTCATTAGCGATCATTATCGTTCGCAAGGTCTCTTCGATGATTTTCTCCGTAACAATCCACGACCATGGAAGAATTACAGTAACTCCCGTCAGGGAGGAAGAATTTCTCCTGACCGCCAGAACCGCTGTTCCAATGTGTAGTAGCGATAATATCCCCAAAAGAGTGAATCCACCATCTCCATCAGACCTGCTATCAGTAGGGACAAGCAGGACCAGTATTGCTAATACGGCAACAGATCCGACCCATAGGACCCTGTCAGAGACGCTGCTTTGATCTCTGAGGATAATGGCGACAGTTACCACAGCTCCAATCACTGTGAAGATATGGTAAGACGACACTCCGAGCGACTCGTCAACATATCCATCGTTCAACAATATCAGGGTGAGAAGTGTGGCAGTAATCAGGAGTGGCCTAGATACCCTACGTGACTGAACCCCCCTTACAACAAGGTATGAACCACCAAATGCTCCTCCGAGGAATGTAACCATTCCCAGAGCGTACCCCAAGTCCTCACGATTTGATGCGACAGCCAGAACGGCTCCAACCATGCCTAGCGAAATCGAGACCCCCCATAGTCCTGGTTTTCCAAGACCCAAAGTTTCGAATCCCTTGGAGAACCAGTTCTCATTCTTCGAGAATGCAGTTGCCATGTAAGCGTTCAACGAGGTGACTACCATTAGAAGTAGGAACAATAGTAATGGATTCTCAATTGGTAAGACCTGCAGAGGTCCGGCAGAAAATTGCGGTGTTATCGCATGCATCCCAATCCATAGATTAGAAGACGCAATTCCGAGGGAGGCTAGGTTCCCAGATTCCCTGTTTATTGCAATCCCATGTAGAATCATAGTTGCAATCAGGATCATAACTGCCACCCCTAACTCCCCGAATTCTGTCCCTGCAGTTGATCCGATTGCAAGAAGGACCAGCGTGGATTGAGCAGCTATTGCGTCATGATTGTGTCTGTAGGCGACCAAAATATTGACCACTACAAGTAGTAACAATACGATTCCGAGCAAAAGATCATCCTTGATAACTCCCCAGTTCCTCAACTCTATTGCTAGTCCGTAGAGGACCTTCATCGAGATAATCACCCAGGTTATTCCCAGTAGGCTAAGCCTCTCCTTGGGAATCCATAATTCCCCTAGACCAAAACCAAAAAATGCAAGAGATAAAAGTAGAATTGTCCCGATTTGGGCCTCAAACACTCTACCAATCTGTATGCTTATGGCACTGTAAATTACGATCATCGACACCATCAGAATCCAATTTACCCTCTGTTCTCCCTCCGTTGATAGTTGAGAGACAATATCTCTCTCTGGCGGAGAAGAAACACTGCCGTCTTTGCTTACCCTTCCTGGTGAATCTTCATCGGACTCAGCGAATGGATCGAATAAGCCCACTATTGCATCGTCCTGTTTTTGAGCCTTCTTCGAATCATTGTCATTTTCAGATACATTCAGATTTCCTATGTCGATTCCAGATGGAAGCCTGAACTCTCTTTCTCGTATGACCTTGTCTGGTGACTCATCGTCTCCCATTGGCCTCCTTACAGAGGATGTATTGCATAATCACATCCCCTAATGGGACGATAAACGAACATTATTGAAATGAAGAGTAAATTTTTCGAGCCGTAACCCTTGAAGTCTTGTCCCCTCTCGGGTTGGTTTGGGGGGGTTGCAATTCAGAGTTCCTCTCAAACTAGGGCTGTCGATTTGTCACAGTATGGTTTGGAACCCAGTGGAAACGTACACTGGAATATGGGCCCTGAAGAGCTGCATCAAATGGCGGTTGAGTTGAACGAGGCCAAACTCACATCAGACTCTGTACTGCTTGCAGTTACTGGAGAGAGAACAGGACGCTCACCAAATGACAGATTCATCGTGGATGAGGCTGGAATGGCAGAGGAGGTCTGGTGGGGGGAGGTCAATAGACCGACGGCTCCGGCGGTTTTCGATAGGCTATTAGTAAAGGTCCAAAAACACCTTAATTCGGTAGAGAATGTATTCGTTAAGGACGCCTTCTGCGGAGCCGACAAGGACTACAGGATGCCAGTTAGGCTAGTGACTGAGAAGGCATGGCATGCAGCATTCATGCACAATATGTTCATTCGAGCTACGGAAGAGGAGATCCCATCTCACATTCCCGAGTTCACGATTCTCCATGCTCCAGAGATGAAGTCCAGTATGAGCGATGGAGTGAACTCTGACGTCTTTGTCATCATTGCTCTGGACAGAGGTATGGTGATAATCGGGGGGACTCACTATGCTGGCGAGATTAAGAAGGCTATTTTCACGATAATGAATCATATTTTGCCTTCAAAGGGACTTCTCCCAATGCATTGTTCTGCCAATACAGACGGGGACAACGCTGCTCTCTTCTTCGGGCTTTCCGGTACCGGTAAAACGACACTTTCTGCAGATCCCAACAGAGCACTTGTCGGAGACGATGAGCATGGCTGGTCAGACAACGGGGTCTTCAATTTCGAGGGAGGATGCTATGCTAAGCTAATCCGCCTATCTGAGGAGGACGAACCGGCGATTTATGCAACTACAAAGATGCCCGGATCAATTCTAGAGAACGTGGTATTGAATGCAGACGGATCCCCTGACTTCGACAACGGCTCTCTAACTCAGAACACTAGAGGATCGTATCCAATTGAATTCATAGAAAATCGTACTCCGGATTCGATGGCTGGCAATCCGAATAATGTGGTGTTCCTAACTTGTGATGCTTTCGGTGTGCTCCCCCCGCTTTCGAGATTAACTCCCGAACAAGCCGCATATCACTTCATGTCGGGATATACTGCTAAGGTTGCTGGTACTGAGATGGGTGTTACCGAACCCCAGGCCACGTTCTCGACTTGCTTTGGGGCTCCATTTATGCCGAGGCATCCGAGTATATATGCAGATTTGTTGTCGAAGAAGATCCGTGAGAATGGTGCAAAGTGCTGGCTGATCAATACTGGTTGGATTGCCGGTGGGGCGGATGCAAGCAGCCGAATCAAGATTAGCTGGACTAGAAATCTTCTCAATGCAGCAATCAATGGAAATCTGGACGATGTCGTTTTCGTCAAAGACCAACGATTCGGGTTTGAGATTCCCACCACCTGCGAGGGAGTGCCAGACCGTATACTACAGCCCAGAGAAACATGGGATGATGAGACTAGGTACGACAACGTCGCTAACCTTCTTGCACAGATGTTCATTGAGAACTTCCAGCAGTATGCAGATGGCTGCTCCGAGGAAGTAATTGCGGCTGGTCCAACACCACTCGTCTAATCGACCAGTCTCTGACTGGCCGCTCTCTGAGCATCTACTGAACAAATCGCTGCCATATGCACCACGTCTCTCGTACTGTCTCTACGCTGAAGGACGTGAGCAGGCCTGGAGAGGCCCTCCAATATGGGGCCAGTCATCTCGGCCCCCGCTACTCTCTGAAGTAACTTGTAGGCAATGTTTGCGGAGGCAAGATTGGGACAAATTAGAACATTGGCCGGGCCGTTGAATGACATGAATGGGTAGTCTTGTTGTATATCAGGAACCAGGGCGGTATCTGCCTGCATGGGTCCGTCAATTATCAAATCAGGGTCGATATCCCTTACTATCTCGATTGCCTCTTCGATCCTATCTGTCCTCATTTCCGCAGATGTCCCGAAATTCGAGAAGGAAAGCATTGCAACCTTCGGCTTCACTCCGAACCTCTTCGCAACTTTAGCCGTCTGAACGGCTATCTCTGCCAACGTTCTTGCATCTGGATAAATATTGATAGTTGCATCCCCGATGAACATCAACTGACCATTCACAGTCATCATGTACATCCCCACTATTCTGTGAGAATTCGGATCAGGTCCGATTACCTGCAAGCAAGGCTTCACTATATCCGGGTATTGGTGGGAAATGCCACCAAGATAGCCATCGGCATCGCCCATTCTGACCATCATCGGAGCGAAGAATGTGGTTGACTTCAACTGTCTAATCGCATCCTCCCTCGTCAGTCCCCTCCTACCTCTTTGCTGATGCAGTTCGTCTGCGTAACTACCTCTCCTCCTTTCATCGTATCTGACATCAATCATTTCACAATCAAAACTCAGCCCCAGCTCTTCCTTAACTGCTTCAATCCTCTTCTTCTGTCCTAGAAGAATTGGCTCGCATATTCCTTCTGAAATGCACTGGGATGCTGCCTTTACGATAGTGGGATCCTCTCCCTCGCAGAAAACAATCCTTTTCTTATCCCTCTTGGCTTGATTTATGACTCTCCTCATTATTGATCTGGTCAGTCCTAGTCGGGACTCCAACCTCTCTCGGTATGAGTCTACGTCGAACTCGTCTGCAGTAAGTCCGGAAACCCCCTCTTTTACAGCTGCTTCAGCCACTGCGCTTGCTTCCCAGATTAGCACCCTCGCATCGAAAGGCTTGGGAATCAAGTAGTCGGGCCCAAATGACATCTGCTCACCCTGGTACGCGGATGAAACGTCATCTGGCACAGGCTCCTTCGCAAGTTGAGCAAGCGCCTTGGTCGCTGCCATCTTCATTCCCTCTGTTATTTCGCTGGCTCGAACATCCAAGGCCCCTCTGAAGATGTATGGGAACCCAAGAACGTTGTTAATCTGATTAGGATAGTCGGATCTTCCAGTTGCAACTATGGCATCATCTCTTACGCTAGCTACTTGCTCGGGGGTAATCTCTGGATCAGGATTGGCCAATGCGAAAATCAAGGGCCTTTCCCTCATACTGTTGATCATATCAGGAGACACTAATCCTCCTTTGGATAGTCCAAGGAAAACATCTGCTCCATCCAAGGCTTCACGGATTCCGCCTTCAGGTACGTCCCTGGTAAACTCAGACTTGTACTCGTTCAACTCGCCATTCTCCATCCTCGTGGATGTTACAATCCCCTTCGAGTCGACCATCGTCATGTTCTCGGGCTTCACTCCTAGTCTTCGGTAATGCCTCGCACATGATATGGCAGAGGCCCCGGCTCCGAGTATTACCACACTAACATCCCCAATCTCCTTTTCAACGACTTCGAGCCCGTTCAGTAAGGCTGCTCCGGAGATTATTGCGGTTCCATGTTGATCATCGTGCATTACCGGAATGTCCAACTCTTCCACAAGCCTTCTTTCAATCTCGAAGCACTCAGGTGCCCCGATATCCTCGAGATTTATACCTCCAAAGGTAGGTGCTATTGCCTTCACCGCTTCAACGAATCCATCCACATCGGTTCTATCTACCTCTATGTCGAAAACGTCGATATCTGCGAATGCCTTGAACAGAAGCCCCTTGCCCTCCATTACTGGCTTGCTAGCCAGGGGACCAATATCTCCCAGCCCTAGGACTGCAGTGCCATTGCTGATAACTGCCACTAGATTCCCCTTTGACGTGTACTTGTATGCCTCTGCGGGGTTATCCCTAATCTCTTCGCAGGGATACGCCACACCAGGAGAGTAAGCAAGGGAGAGCTCCCTCTGCGTGCCGTGTGGCTTTGTTGGGACCACTGTGACCTTCCCTCTTGGCTCGGAAGAGTGGTATTCCAATGCGTCTTCGCGCAACTGGTCATTGCTCACAGCGTCACCTCGAATTTCCCGGAACAACCATCTCCTTTGATGCTATCCTATTCATTATCGTATGATTATCGGCCAATATGGCCTTGTTTACGGTTTTTTTACATCTAACATTTTTCAGATGATGAGCAAGTCGCGGACGACTACCCCTACCCTTCATAAATTGCACAACGAGGCACTGCCTTCGTTCCATGTACGCTAGTGGCAAGACAACCGGTAAGGGGGGCAAGGCAATTGCCTTGGTTACTCTAATGATTTTACTCCCATGGGGTGCAAATCAGTCCTATCCAACAGACTTGGAAATGAAGGAATCAGACTACATAGATACTAACTACATCTCCAGCAAGTCATGGGGTGTAAATGGTAGCAACGACACTGGTTGGATTGTCCTAGATGCTACCGGATCAGACCCTGAAAACGGGACTCCCGCACTTTCTGACTTTTTCGTGGAGTTCGCACCCGGTGCCGTGATTGACAACCTGACTTTCGAAGTGGCCGTTAACGGAAGCGATGGATATTGGGTGAATCAACCTCAGATTGCAGTTATGGACACTCAGACCAGTGTTTTGGACTGGAGCGGACGCGGTGATCTAGGGAGGCAGAACGCCTTCTCAGACAACTCGCCAAGCCTTCTGGACGGCATTCTCGACTCATCCCTAAAGCCAAACACAATCAGTGACGCATCCTGGCAGATTCCAACTGGAATTGAAATCACAGACTTGGTTATCCAGGCCCTTCGTCCTGTCGATCCAAAGCTATCATTCAGCCCCATAGAGGTCTCAATCCATGGTAGTGCATACAACCCGTTAGATGGAAGCCTATACATTCTGGTCGACGACGATTTGCTGGTATTGGATGACAACGCAAACAAGCGCATCATCGATATAATTCCAGATATATCCGGGAGATCTATCGCAACTGATCCGAATAGGGACATGCTCTACGTTGGTGACGAAGGAGGAAACGTAACCGCCATAGGCCTCTCAGACTCAGGTTATGTTTCAGATTTTCCCGAAGAAATCAACTCATCAATGACGGATCCAATTCTTGCATTGGAAACGGACATTTTCGGAGTATTGTGGGGAGCATCCGACTGCTCTATCCATTACTTGATGCCCGCAAAGGGATCTCTCTGGAAGTCTCTAGACTTCTGTTCTACCTTTCAGGAGGAAACTCCATTGGAATTGTACATTGATGGCAGGACCCTGTTCATCGCAACCGAGGACCATGGCATCAGAGTGATAGAGTACAACGTCTCATCGGGCGACCCAACGTCAATAGTAATTGAGAGAAACCTGGTTTGGGACGACTCCAACCTGCTCTCCGGGAATTCAATCGCCGACATCGCCGTTTCCGATGACATCCTTTACATAGCGACTTCCGACTCTGGAATAGACAGGTTCGACATCTCGTCTGAGTCGTGGGTTCCATCCTGGACTTCATCTAACTGGCTATCTTCTGACATTACAATCGGTCTGGCTGTCACCCCGGGATGGCTGTACATTCTGGGTGAGCAGCAGGTCCAAATGTACGATACCGAAGTCTTGCTCTTCAGCAGTGAAATCTCCCTGTCTGACTTGGGTCTCTCGGGCTCCGGAAACAGCATCAGCCCTTGGCCAGAAGGACAATCTCGTTCCCCTTCAGACTCTTTGGCGTTAATCGGCGACTCCACTGGGACGATGGGTAGGATCCTGGGCGATGTCTCAGACGGATCCTTCCCACTAGTCAGTAGCCCTTCAATCGAGGATGCACAGATCACAGCGATAATAGATGACGGAGAGGCAGGCGAGTTCTGGATTGCCTCTGGTACGACCATCGACATGATGGACAAGAGAGACAATCTCTGGAAGGAGCCCGTGGATATCTCTGACAGCATCCCTTCGATAGAATCGGGAGAGGTTTCAATCACTTCGATAGAACAAGACGAAGACGGTTGGGTCTGGATTGGAACCTCTGGTGGTGGGGTCCACAGGCTCAGCAATGTAGACGGGTCCCACTTCGGAAAAATCCAAGGAACCAACTCGGAATCGATTACCAGTTTGGCTTTCGACTCCAATACTGCAACTCTAGTTATCGGACACTCAGATGCAGGAATCTCCCTCTACTCCACCGCTTCGAATAACGTAATCGGGACATTCTCTGAGTCAGAGGGACTCGACTCTGACAGAATTAGGGATATCGCCACCAGGTTCGGAATCGCATACATCGCTACAGAGGATGCTGGAGTGATGAGAATCGATCTAAGCACTCCCGAAATAATCGGCTCTTGGCAATCTCTAGGTGTGGACAATCTAGACACGGCTCCCGTTGCAGTCGATGGGGAGGTGATTTACCTAGGCCTTCCAGGACTAGGAATACTTCTAATCGATAGGCTGACGAGCGATATAGTTGACCTGTGGACTCCGGACGACCCGAATGGAATTCCGGATGAAGATGTGAACACTCTGGCATTGGACTTCTTTGGTGGCCTGTTGGTCGGCTCGGAGGTACAGAACACCGGGGCCAACTCAAACGGAGGCTTGGCGAGGTGGGACGGTTCTAATTGGCAATTGCTTCCCACAAGCATTCCCGGCTGGAACAACGATCCCTTCGAGTTCTACGATGTTTCCAGCGATGCCAACGGAGTCTATGCTGGAACTAACAGAGGGGCCTGTATGTGGAACTGGCCTGACCCAAACAACCCCCAATCTCAGTTTACACTCGAGGACTGCTGGACCACTGGAGGAAATGGCGGCGGAGGAGGGGGAGGGGATGGCATGCCTTCTCGGTTCGTAATTGCCGTTGATCCGATCGGTCCCGACCTACTCTATGCCGGAACAACCGAGGGTGCCGCAGTAATCAACACCTCAAATGGGACAGTAGTTGAGGTCTGGACGGCAGGAGACGATACCGAGAGGGCCAGAGCCCACAAGCACCTCGACACTCTTTACCTCGGATTTGAGAACCTGGGAATAGCTCGCTTCAATCTCACATCTGGGAACTGGCTATCTTCTTGGGACGGTTCCCAAGGAATACTAGACGATGACGATGTTACGGTTCTGATAGAGGGAAGGGAAGAGGGTACAATGTGGGCTGGGGGGGACTTTGGCCTTACCCTAATCGACCTGGTCAACGGCACTGTCCTAGTTCAGTGGGATAGGGGGAATAACCAGGACGGACCTACTCTCCCGAACTACTCACCGGCTGAGATACTGATTGTTGACAACTTGATGTACTACTCCCCACAAAGGGCAAATCCATGGAACACTAGGGATGAGGTTGCTAGGATTAACCTGGACAACAATACCTCCCTACCCTCCATCGACGCCGGTGCTCGCCTTGGTTTCAACGGGGTCGTCCACGGCATGAATCAGATAGGGGATGAAGTCTGGATAAGTGTGGTTGAGATATCGGGCTGGGGCGGCTCTGGAGACCCAGGAACTATCCTTAGGTGGAATACGACTTCAGGAGACTGGGAGGATGACTTACAGACCATTGGAGACGTAGGCAGGGTAAATGCCCAATACCTAGGGGATTGCTTCCCCCTAAACGCTTCTTGCGAGCTTTGGGTAGCCTACGGGGAGGATATCCTCAGACGCTTCTCCGTCCCGAATATGACTCTTCTCAATCAGTGGGACGACGTAGACGGAAGGATCAGGGGGATGGTCGAATTCCAAGGCGAGTACCTCTTCGCCAGCATGAATGGGGTTCTTAGGTGGGACCCAAGTAACCAGACTTGGCTCTCGTCTTGGCTTCCTGGAGACGGCCTCCCTCAAGACTCTGAGTTGGACTTCTACTCCATGAAAGTGGTAGGGAACGACCTCTGGGCCGCTTCTGGATACGGTGATGACGGACATGTCATGCGACTTTCAGGCAACAACAGTAACTGGACTGTTTGGGACGTTGATACCAATGATATCCCCGATGGGTACGGTGCTGACATCGTGCTCTGCCAAGACATAGTACACATTGCGGTAGGCTTCTCCGCATGGCAATGGTGGGTCAATGGCGGGGGGATAGCTCGCTTCGATCTTTCTGACCATGATGGCGATGGCGTGACAGAGGAGTGGATTACGCCGATTACAGAGGACAATTCGAATATGGTTGACAGGGATGCGAGAGCGCTAGCCTGCGACGAACAGAATGAGATTCTGTACGTGGGATTCGATACCGACAACGTAGGGATAGATAGATTCGACTATTCATCAAATAACTTCCTAGATACTCTAACCCCGGAAATGGGTGTCTCGGAGGACCCAGTCTTCCCTGGTGGAATGCTCTTCGACGAGGACCTACTGTTGGTCGCACACTTCGATGGTGAGGGGGGAATCACTCGTGTGTTGACATCGGGCACATCTGCGACTTCCGGGCAAGTAATCGGACAGGGTATGGATTCATGCTCGATAGTCAGAGCACCCACTGCTGCGCGTTCTTACGCGATCGGCAGGTCTGGCGACCTTTCAGGGATTAACAGGGTGGATAGGCTGGATGCGACCGGCCTCATAGAGGGAGGCTTCGACGAGCTCGTTGGCCTCCCCTCTGGAGTCGTTCACGAGATGATTTCGAACGGGACCCACGTATGGGTGACAGTGGGGTCTTCCGAGTATTCGTACCTGGCTTCTACGGTACTGCAGGGGGAAATTCTGGATAATGGGTCAGTCTTCTGGCAATACGGTTTCGAAGCATTCACCGAATCAATAAACGAGATCTCGCTAGTGGACGAGGAGATATGGGCATCCACCGTTGGGAACGGGCTCTTCTCGTTCAACCTCACCCAGAGGTCATTCCAAACAACCCCCCCATCTCTCCACAATCAGATGGATGGGCTTCTTATGGATGGAGAGCAGATGTACGTAGGCTTGATGGGTTGGGACGGCAGCTCTGCCGGTTTCCAGACCTTCGATCCGCTCTCGCGCACTTGGGGCCAGGGAAGCCTGTTGGCTGGATTGCCCAGCAACATAGTCACTGACTTCGTTCAGTTCGGCGAGCATGTCCTGATTTCCACTCACGGTGGAATAGGCCTTTGGAACCAGACAAAGTATGACTGGGACGACCCTATCACAACTGTCGACGGCCTGCCGACGCCTATTTCTGACCACCTCTTCGTCCCTCCTTCACCCGTTCTGGGAAACGGCTCTGTCCTTGTCGGAGGACCGACTGGGTTGGTCGTCCTGGACCAGAACCTCGGGATGGTTGGCTCGATAGGAAGAGCGGACGGCCTTGTCGGAGACTTCGTTTCCGGGATTGTCTATGCAGACTCGGTCTCCAGGGAAGTGAATGACACATCCACTGGCTCTATGGTAACCATATACCATGACGCCGCCCTCTTCATCTCCCACAATGGACAGGGGTTGACCAGGCCAGGGGTCTCTGCCTGGGACCTGGGAACCGACAGCCCGAACGGGACGTACAATATCGACATGATCCCCAGCAATGACGTAAGCGCCGTGGAGACCGATCTCTGGGGAGTGCATATCGCCACCTCCATCCAGCCGCTAGTTCACTGGAACGCATCATCGATGAAAATAGAGGCCGGACCAGGTGGAATAGATCTCCAGGCTTGGCCAATCACGGAACTGACATCGGATGGAAATCACCTAGCTGCTATCTCAGCCAGCAAGATTAGCATTGTAGAGGCAACCGGCGACCATGGAGTCGTCAAGATTGGAGAAATGGCTGGAGCGGTATCTGGAGATGCAGATTTGTGGAAGGGATTAGCCGTAATCGGAGAAGACGGACTTCACATATTCAAGCCGATGGAGACCCTGCGGGAGATTCCGAGGGAGAATCAGCGGAGGGCCTTCCCGCTAACTGCTATTTTCGCTGACAGGACCATGGACATAACGGAAAGCACCAGACCAGGGATGCAGACCGTATTCGCGTCATCAGACAACCCTATCACGATTCCACTGGACCAGAACCAGGACAACTCTTCTGAGATTCTCCTTTATCCTGGGGCGCTCACCTTCTCTTCTCCAGAGAGCGGCTCGTGGGTATGGGCCAGATCGACCAACCTGAACTACACTGGAAGCTGGGACCTGGCCTCTCTTGACCATGGAATAGAGGAGGCATTCCAGACTGCGATATTCGATACTCAACCAGGATCGCTATCCTCTACAGTGCACCTCCAGATGCAGTCGCCCACCGATGGTAAACTAAAGATCAGGATTACTTACGACTGGGAGAGACTTGAGGCTCCCACAGTGATGACCAGCCTCCATGACAGGCCCAATGACGGAGGCGGTGTGCTGCATGCATCCTGGATGCCTGCTCAGGACTCTGCATGGTACGCCTACAGGGTGTATCTTTGGGATTCCACTGACAATCCAGACTGGAATCCAACCAAGGACGACCTCGACGACCTACCCTCATACCAGAGAATCCCGTACTGGTCTCAGACTACCACTGTGTTCCAAACAGGCAACAGCAATGGCTCTGAGGTACCGCTATCAGACCAGAGGCAGTACAGGGCCGCAATAGCAATCGAGTATCCAGACGGAAGCCTCGGAGACCCAACTTCATGGGAAGGCAACGCCACTCCGACCGATGAGATTCCATCCCCGCCTGAATGGCTGGACGTCCAACCAGTGTCAGGAGGGGTTCCCGGAACCGTGACAGCAGAGTGGTCTGCTTGTCAGGAGCTAGACCCCCAACTAACCAGAATATGGGCAGTCCAACAGGAGATAACCAACGCCCTGGCTCTTTCCGAACCGATGGACTTAGCATTCGCTGCTGGCAACTCGACCACCCTTGAGTTAGATGGAAACGTCCCATACTGGTTCGCAGTCGTATGCGTCGACGAGTCGGGACAGTTCGATCCCTCTAACGCCACAGTCGTGGGTCCAGTCGTGACTGCTGGAGGCCTCAATGACGGGATAGCCCCAATGCCGATAACTGGGACCTCCGCGAACGACGCGCCCGACGACGAGGGAAGCCGAATCGAGGTAAGCTGGAACCCAAACCAGGAGGCGGACTGTTCCTACCACGTCATCTACATCCTCCCTGCATCTGGATGGACCGCTCCTACCTCCGTGGATGGCTGGCCCATTGCTGAAATCGTTCCCGACTGCACCACCGATGAGGTGATCATAGACTCAATCGGAAACACCACCCTGGAGAACGACATCGTCTACTGGATAGGGGTCGTAGCAGTGGATGACTGGGGCAATCAGAACGTAGACGATGTCCTGGTGGTGGAAACAGCAAGCTACTCCGAGCTAGACTCTTCCGAATTCTCCCCTCCCGACTTAGTCTCTGGCCTACAAGCCTGGGACCACCCCGAGGACGATGGAACCGCGATAGACGTCAGTTGGGACAGGACGATGGCAGAGGACTTCAGCCACTACACCGTTTGGGCATCCGACTTCCCTCTGGATGACCTGACAGACGTGTACGAATCATGCGAGGCCAGTGGCGTCTGCAACGCCCTGACCATAGACCAGAGGCAGATAGGAAACTCTCCAAGACTGGATGTGACTCTGACGACTGCTCTGTATGGCTCCGAACCAGAATCACTGACACCATCTCGGATATCGCCTGACATACCGCTCTACGTCACGGTCACCATCCATGACATCGCAGGCAACGTCTTCCTGTCTGGACTAAGCGATCACTTGGCTCTAGTTACCCCAATAGACAACAGGGGCGATATGTTCCCCCCTGAGAGGCTAGCAGCCCCAGACTTGGAGGACAGGTCGCCCGATTCCGGCGACGGGGTCTTCGTCACGTTCCCCTCCAGTACGGCCCAGGACATCGGGGAATACCTCCTATTCGCGGTCGCAGGAGCCCCATTCGACAGCACCGAGGGTCTCGAGCCAGCATTGACTCTCGACAGGACCCAGTGGGGACGCACCCTACTCGAGACGGTCTCCGGAGGTGGAGCCATCCGACCAGACATACCCGTCTGGGTTGCAGTGGTGCCTGTGGACACATCAGGGAACGCCTGGACTGACAATCTGGAGACATCCATGATAAGCCCAGTGGACGAGAAATCACAGGATCCGGGAATGCACCTCCCCCAGGTCTCAGAGATCATGGCATACTGGGACCCATCGGGAAATCGAATCGAGGTCCTTTGGACAGACTCTGAAGATCCCCAGGTGAAATCGTACACGATGTATGCCAGCACCATGCAATTCTCAGACACGAGGGACGCCATTCCTGTTCAGTCCTCGATAACATCCACGAACGCGTCTTTCGAGCTCATCGGCCCGACCCCGGTTAACCCATCGACCGCGTACTGGATAGCAGTAGTCGCATTCGATGGGGAAGTCCACAGGCTAGCCGTGGACTCCATCAGGGTATACCCACTCTCCGAAGTGTCCCCTGGAGGAAATGGAGATGGTTCAGGATCAGGGGGAGAGTCGTGGTTCGACCAACTGGTGGACGGTGATCTGAACACCGTCATCCTGATGGTCTCCGCTCTGATGATCATCCTTGGCGCTGCCCTAATCATCAGACCCAGGGAGAGATCAGCGCCACAACCCTGGGAGTTGGGGACACAGGAGGTGGAGTTGGAGGAGGAGCTGACCAGGGAGGCCCTCGGCATATCGGAGGAGGAGGAGATAGCCTCGAGCTCGATTCTGAGTCAGACCGATAGTATCTCAGAGGACCAAACCGAAGATGTGGAAGAAACCACCATGGATGAAATCCCGCTGGATGAGTCATGGGAGCCTGATGACTCGGTCGGGGAGATTCTGAGCGCGCAGACCGAGGATATCGGCCTGGAGGGCCTGAACGACCTAGCAGACGAACTCGAGGAAGAGGATGACGACATCGATGTGTCATTCCTAGATGATGCCCTGGATGACAAGTGAGACAGGCTCCCAGACCGTAGCCTTGAAGGACAATCCTCCGCTGGTTGTTGCGAGCCTAATGCCAGTATGCAGGTTGTGCAAGCAGAACTATCCTCAGTCTCAGTTCATCACCGGGAACGGGCCTAGGTACCAGGTCTGCGCGAGGTGCGGGGTCGAGCATGGTCTGGCGGATCCCGAAGACACCCCGCAACTGTACTCGGACGAGATTCTCAATGCCAGGCTGTCCCTCTACACGAGGAGGCACCTACCCTGGGTATCGGTGCTCATGGGGTGGATCCTCTACCTCTCCATAGGCAGGGGTATAGAGCTCTGGTCCGGGCTTTTCTTCGGCGTCCTGGCGATTTCCTCACTCATCATCCCGGTTCTTCACATAATGGGGAAGACCAGGTTCCTAGCAGAATTGGCAAAGATTACCCCGTGAGACCAGCGCAGGAACCCTTGAAATACGTAACATGCCTCTCCAGACCCAGAGGGAACGGAGGGTTCCCTGAGAAAGCCAGTGAGATTGGATGACAAGAAGAGGAGGAGTCAGGACAGAATCAAGAGTGTTCGAAAACATCTGGGATTGCGCTCAGTGCAGCGTTTTTACAGTTGCCGGACACGTGTCTAGACTCGCTCTAAGCAACCATCCAACCTACTCTGGATAAACGGAAAACTAGGAAGTGAATTACAAATGTACAATCAGAAGAAAGCAAGTTTGTTGACAGCCATGCTATTGGTGCTGATGGCCGGTTCTACCGGAGTAGCAGCCGATGGCTCAGACCCCCTTGACCCCTCCGACGGAGGAGCCGACTGGGATGGTGACGGTTTGACCAATGCGGAAGAGCAAGCCGCTGGGACAGACATGAACAACGCAGATACCGACAACGACGGTATGCCGGACGGGTGGGAGGTCAACTACGGACTGAACCCCAACTCCGCCAGTGACAGCAGCGCAGATCCAGACGGGGATGGACTAGACAACCTGGAGGAGTATCAGGCAGGAACCAACCCGAACAACGCAGATACCGACGGCGATGGTACCTCCGACGCGAACGACCCCTATCCGAACGACCCCAACGACGGGGCCGCCTCGGACTCGGATGGCGACGGGATACCCGACGCATACGATCCAGACTTCCAAGGTGACGGAACCGGAGACGGTGGCACCGAGGGC
>CACOAW010000005.1 GCA_902625325.1 uncultured Candidatus Poseidoniales archaeon
AAACCCCCCCGATGGGATGCGCTTAAGGAGGGGCCTGCGGTGGAAGAACCGGAGATGGGGCCTTGTCAGATATCGATACCCGAATCAAGCAGATCGCCCATGTGCTGGGCCAACTAGACGACAACCAAGTCCCTCGAAATATCCGCTCGGCTTCCAAGGACGCAGTTGAGAAGTGGCTCCTCAATGCCAGCAAAGACATGGACGTCAGGCTTGGGATGACCGCCTCTATCCTGGATGAGATTTTCAACGACCCCAACCTGCCAGGCCACTATGGTCCCCTTTGCCTGCAACTACAGACGGCACTCGAGGAGATGCTTAACGAAGTCACTCGCTCCTGAGAATTGAATAGCGAGTCCCCGCCATGCCTCTTCGTTAGAAATGCCCGAGTGGACGAACCTCTCCTATGCGAACGTCGCAACGACCTCCCCCAAAGCTCATTCTGCCTCTTCGGACTGGGCCGAATCTCTGGCCAGGGGAGGTGCAGCGGAGTTTGATGGCGAAGCCGAAAAGAACGGCATGATGCCCCTGAGAGAGGCTGCCTCCAGGCTACTATCCTGCGATGTTGCCGACGTATGCGTCGGATCCAGCGCAACGGAGTTGCTCTGCTCCATCGCCTGGGCGATGTCCCCCCAAGAAGGGACAAACGTGGTTTCCACGAGGTCGTCCTTCCCCTCAACAGTATACCCGTGGGCTAGGGTCGCCGATCAGAACGGGGCTGAGATTAGGCTTGCCGACCACGATGAGAACCTGTACACCAATCCTTCCGACCTCCTATCACTGATAGACGCGGAAACCTCAGTCGTCACCGTCTCTCACGTCGAGTTCTCCAACGGGCAGAGGTATGACTTGCGGAGGATCTCCGATGCGGCCCATTCCGTCGGAGCCATGCTCGTTGTTGACGCGACACAGTCCATGGGCATGGTTCCCATTGACGCATACTCGACTAATGCCGATGCCATAGTGTCCTCTGGATACAAGTGGCTCAGGGGGACGTATGGGGCCGCTGTCGGATTCATCTCGCCCTCGATCGTCAATACTCTGAAACCCGGGCTGATGGGATTCAGGAGCAATTCGGATATCTGGGACCTGAGGGCTGATAGGCTCGAACTGCCAGAGGACGCGAGCAGGTTCGAGTTCACTACCATCCACTTCGGTGCGGCGCTGGGCCTTGCGGCTGCCATCGACGAACTTCTCGAGATGGGGATGGACGAGGTCTGGAGGCATGACTTGGAGCTCGCCGACCATCTTATGACAGGGGCAGAGGGACTGGGTATCGAAGTAGTCTCGCCGACTTCGGACTCCGAGAGAAGCGCCATCGTGAGCCTGAGGATGCCCTCCGGTCTGAGCAGCCTAGAGGTATCAAACAGGCTCCAGTCCGAATACTCGATACTCACCACCAGCAGATCGGGGATGCTGCGCGTTTCTCCTCACATCGACAACGACATCCCGCAGATCGACTCTCTCCTTTCAGCGCTATCTGACATCCTCTCAGAGGTACGGTAGGACGATTGCCCCAGCAATTGCGAACATCACGGCAGCAATGCCTCTGTCTATGATTCTCCAAGCATCGGGGCTATCCAGTACCTTGGACAGCCTCCTAGCACCGTACCCGATGGAGAAGAAGAACAGGAAAGAAGCCGCAGATGCCCCGATGCCGAAAGCTAACCTCTCATCCCCTGAGAAACTAGTCGAAGCACCCCCAATCAGGAACAGTGTGTCGAAGTAGACGTGCGGGTTGAGTAGGGTGAAAGCGAGAACGGCCCCCATGGTCTTTGACAGGCTTTCCGAAGCCTCTCCTTCCACTATGAATCCTTCCGAGTCCATCGAAGACCTGATTCTCAGTACCCCGTATCCGAACAGGAAAGCGCCTGCAGCATAAGCGATGAGAGCCTCGGCCCCATCGATGCTCGCCACTATCGCTCCTACACCTAGGATACCAGCAGCTATCAGTGCTGCATCGGCAAGCGAGCACGCTAGGCAGGTAGCAAAAACATGTGAGCGCTTCAACCCTTGCCGCATGACGAAGATATTCTGCGGGCCAATTGCCAGAATGAGCCCCAAACTTAGAGCGAATCCCTCGAGTCCTGCAGACCCGACGCTCATGCTCATGACGACCTGCGCTCTGCCGCCTTCTTCCTAAAGCCCGTGTAGCCGCACTTCCTGCATGATTTCGGTGGCTTGACCCCGCCGTGAGCACGGACGGTGGCTGAGCATTTCATGCAGATCCACTTGATCAGAAGCCTTGCTTCTGCCTCAGGGTGCCTCTGTGCCATGATGTTGCGCGACCTTCCTGACCTTCATAATCGCTTCCCAACGCAACGGACAGAAAATAATCACATCCAAAGCATTCAAACACCTATTGCCATGTTCCCGGGCCGTGCCTGCCAGCGTGGTGCTCGGGGCCCAATGGGGGGATGAAGGCAAGGGCAAGGCCATAGACCAACTGGCCCCCAACTCCCAATGGGCTGTACGCTTCCAGGGGGGCAATAACGCCGGTCACACAATAGTGGCCGGGGGGACCACTCTCAAGATGCACCTGCTACCATCCGGAATCACAGCCAGGGATTGCAATCTGGTGCTCGGATGCGGCATGGTGGTAGACCCATGGGTCCTGGATAGGGAGCTATTCGAGTGGGCAGAACTGACCGGGGAGAGCCCAGAGGGGCGACGCCTCTTCATCAGCGAGAGGGCAGCTGTAATCCTACCTTTCCACAAGCTATACGACTCAGCCGACGAGCTGGTCGGGACTACAGGCAGGGGCATAGGGCCAGCGTACCGCGACAGGGCCGAGCGGGTCGGTCTGCGATTCGTGGACATCGGGCTAATCTTGGGAAGGGACTCCGAGATTGCCGAGATTTCGGAGAGGATGAACGACCAACTAAACACCGTGGGGGTCGGAGAAAGAATCGACCCAGAGCAACTCAAGTCCGAGCTGACTTGGGTCCACGAGAGATTCTCCGACGCAATTTGCGCAACCGGACCGATGCTGGACAAGGCCCTCGCCCGTGGCGAACAGGTCCTCCTCGAGGGGGCGCAGGGAGCGATGCTTGACATCGATCAGGGGACCTATCCTTTCGTTACCTCGTCCATCACGTGCAGGGCGAATGCCACACACGGTGCGGGCATCCATCCAGGACACATAGACCAGTGCTATGGGATAACCAAGGCGTACACCACAAGGGTCGGAAACGGACCCTTCCCTACTGAACTATCCCTCGAGGGGGGTCCCGGGAAGCAGATGTCAGTGGTCGGTCACGAGTTCGGAACCACTACAGGGCGTCCCAGAAGGACCGGATGGCTAGATGCGGTCGCCCTCAACGAGAGCCAGCGACTCAATGGATACACGGGACTCGTCGTCACCAAGCTGGACGTTCTCGGGGGATTGGACGAGCTGAAGATCTGCACATCTTACAATCTGGATGGAAGGGAGATTGACCACGTCCCGTCCTCATCCGAGGAACTCGCAGGATGCACGCCTGTCTACGAGAGCCACCCAGGATTCCCCGCACTGGACCAGGAGGAGTGGATCGGGATGGCAGAGGAGTCCAGGAAGGGAGGGGGGATAGACTCCCTCCCCAGACCCATCAGGTCCTACCTATCCAGAATCGAGGAGATCACAGGAGTGCCAGTAGTCAGCGTGGGGGTCGGCCCGGACCGCCTCGCTTCTGTAGCCAGCGCAGGCGGGCCATTCGACGTGGAAATGTCCGAAGTAACCTTCTAATCGGCGCGCATCGCCGGCATTGCATGGGATTCAAGTCCAGGGCTCGCAAGAGGAGGGCTTCTTCCCAAGCCGGAGACGGGGGCGCGTCCAACGAGGACAAGCCCGAATTCGTTGGAGAGGTCCCATGCGACATCAAAGGATGCGAGAGGTGGGCCGACAAGAAGGCCGGTGGCAGGAAGATGGCCTATGATAGGGCAGTGGACGTATGGGGGTCCTCTGGTATTTCCAAGAAGGTCAGGAAGGTCGCGCTCTGCAAGCCGTGCTACAGGACTTGGAAGAAGGAGAAGAAGGGCGAGCCAAAGGAGTGGGAGTAACCCAGAATCAACCTGCGAAACTATGTTAGACGATTCGTCCCCCAGGTGTCCCTATGGGCCAGCCAGTGAATGAGCCGATAATGGGGTACGCGCCAGGAAGCCCTGAGAGGGCGGCGCTGCAGAACGAGATGGACAGACAGCTCGCAGAGGTAATCGAGATACCGTGCGTGGTCAATGGTGAGCTGATCTTCACGGGAAACACCGTCACCCAGGTGGTCCCCCATGACCACGGACACGTCCTGGCGAACGTCCATCTGGCCGGGAAGGAGGAGATAGAGGCGGCCTGCAGTGCGGCGGTCGATGCGCAGGAGTCCTGGATAGATCTTGGCCTGGAGGGCAGGTGCACCATCTTCGAGAGGGGCGCTGACCTGCTGGCCGGGGACTGGAGGATGCGCGTCAACGCCTCCACCATGCTGAACCAGTCTAAGACCGCCTTCCAGGCCGAGATAGACTCTGCCTGCGAGCTGATCGACTTCTGGAGGTTCAACTGCCACTATGCCAGGGGCTTCCACGATGACCTGCAACCACTGGTCTCTCCCGCAGGCGTCGAGAACTCCACCGAGATCCGACCCCTAGAGGGGTTCGTCCTCTCAATCACCCCGTTCAACTTCACCAGCATCGCCGCCAACCTACCGAGCGCACCCGCAATCGTGGGTTGCACCTCCGTCTGGAAGCCGAGCAGGAACTCCTACCACTCCAACTACGTCCTGATGCAGCTGATGATGGACGCGGGGCTGCCTCCGGGGGTGATCAACTTCCTCCCGGGCTCGGGAGCGGAGATCACAGGTGCGGCCCTGTCCAATCCGGACTTCGCGGGATTGCACTTCACCGGCTCGACATCGACCTTCCAGGGGCTCTGGCAGGAGATCGCCAAGGCACTGCCAGAGCTCAGGTCCTACCCTCGGATAGTGGGCGAGACCGGAGGCAAGGACTTCGTCGTGGCCCATCCGGACTGCGACCACCGGGGCCTGTTGGTGGCTCTCCTGAGAGGCTCGTTCGAGTACCAGGGCCAGAAGTGCAGCGCGGCCAGCAGGGCGTACATTCCATCATCGGTATGGGATTCGATAGGTGGCGACCTGTGCTCCGAGGTCTCCAAGATCAAGATGGGCGATGCCCGGGACTTCACCAACTTCATGACCGCCGTCATAGACCAGAGGGCCTTCGACAAGATCTCCGGCTACATCGAGAGGGCCAAGGACGATGATTCCTGCGAGGTGGTCGTTGGGGGCGGTCACGACGACTCCACCGGCTGGTTCATCGAGCCGACGATAATAGTCACGACCAACCCGTCCTCAGAAACGATGTGCGAGGAGATCTTCGGGCCGGTCCTGACCGTCTACGTCTACGAGGACGATGACTTCGAGGGGGCACTGGAGACTTGCGACAGGGGGTCCCCGTACGCCCTCACCGGATCCATCTTCGCCAACAAAGAGGAGGACGTCCAGAGGGCGTTCGAGGCGCTGCGCTTCGCGGCCGGGAACTTCTACATCAACGACAAGCCAACCGGTGCCGTGGTGGCCCAGCAGCCGTTCGGTGGCGCCAGGGCGAGCGGGACCAACGACAAGGCCGGAGGACCGCTCAACCTGCTCCGATGGATCAGCCCACGCTCCGTGAAGCGCACGCTGGACATCCCACAGGACTGGGGTTACCCGTTCATGCAGCCTGAGTGAGAGTCGGGAAGGTTGAATTGCAGGCATCCGCTGGCGTGGATGGGGAGCAATTTGCTGAGAGGTCGCCCCGGCGACGACCCGTGAACCTGATCTGGGTAATTCCAGCGGAGGGATAGAATGAATTTTAAAAACGAAACCAGAAAAATCGGATGCACAAAAGCCGCAGCCCTAACAATAATTTTGATGACCGCAGCAGTCTCAGGCTGCCTATCCAGTGAGTCTGAAGACGACAACAGCCTGGTAATCGTGACCTACGACGTTTACGCCTTGTCCGATGACATGATATCGACCTTCGAAAATCGGACGGGCATAGAAGTGGAGATGGTGAAACTCGACGACTCGGGATCCATCCTCAGTTACCTGATACAGCAGAAAGGCACTGGGGCCAATGATCTGGCAATCGGTTTGGACAACACATACCTGCAGACCGCCATTGACTTCGATCTGCTATCGGAGAGCAAAACCGACATACAAGGAATTTCCTCAGAGGCCTACTCTCCCTATGAAGGCAAATTAGCAATACCATTCGATATGGGCCACATATGCCTCAACTACGATTCCAGTATCGTTGATGGCGTGAACCTATCCGTCCCGACAAGCCTCTGGAATCTCACCGAAGAGGAGTGGAAGGGGAAGGTCGCAATACCGTCTCCCATGTCTAGTAGCCCTGGAAGGGGATTCATGCTCGCGACTCTGGACTACTTCGAGTACACCACCGACTCCTACAACGGGTTCGACACATGGTGGTCCTCGATGAGAGACAATGACGTGATTATCACTCCGGGTTGGAGCGAGGCCTACGAAATCCACTACACAGGCGGCTATGGGGAGTACATGCCAGGATACATCGGTGATGCGCACATCACTGTCTCATACTGCCACTCACCGGGCGTCGAGGCTTGGTACAACGGCAACTGGACGAAATCCGCATCGCTCAACCTGGACAGAGCCTCCTTCTTCCAAGTCGAATACGCCTCGGTGGTGCAGGGGGGGAATGCCGAGAACGCCGACTTATTCATCGAGTACCTGCTTTCGCAGGAGGTCAATGCACTCATGCCTACCCAGAACATGATGTACTCAGTCCTGGAGGGGCAGGACTTGCCCGAAGAAGGCGGTTACAGGCACCATTCGATAGTTCCTGATCAGAACGCCAACATTACATCCATGGCAATCTCCCTCAACATCGACGCATGGCTGGATAGGTGGAATTCAGCCATGACCGAGGGTGAATGATTTGGGTTCCGGGACCTACAGGCTGATTATAGGCACCCGAACTCTCGCAATTGCAGCCTTTCTGCTTCTCATAGCATCCCCGATAGCCCTGGCCGTCTTCAGGCTGATAGGTGTGGCTGGGGCCAATCCGCGGGCATGGATAGAGACGCTCGACGGGAATTACATGTCAGCAGGGGCGATCGAGTTCACATTCCTGCAGTCCATCATCTCGTCCTTCGCCACGATATCGCTCGGCCTGCCGGTTGCCTGGATGCTAGGGAGGTATGAGTGGAGGATGCAATCGATGATCCGAGCCGTTCTCACGGTCCCGTTCGTAATGCCCTCGATAATAGCCGCGATGGGCATACTGACCCTGACCGGCGATTCCGCCCTGGGCATAAGGAGCAACGAGGGCACCTGGTTCTGGACACTCATAATCGCCCACGCGTGGTTCAATATGTCACTCGTGATCAGGTTCTGCGAGCCGATACTCGCGACCCTGGACCCTTCGATGGAGGAGCAGCTCAGGCTCCTGCCGGCCGGGAGGACGATATCCGGGAGGATCAGGCACCTCTGGCTGCCAGTACTCATCCCTCCGCTCAGCGCTTCGTTCTGCATGTCCTTCGTGTTCAGCTTCACTTCCTTCGCGCTCGTCAGGTGGATAACCATCAGAGACAACACCCTGGAGAGCGTCATGGCAATCTCGTCCCCCTCCGCTGGGATAGAGGGTTACATGGCGTTCACCTCGGAGATAGTCCTAGCATCCTCGTTGATACAGTTCGCAGTCCTGTCGATTTCTCTCTGGCTCGCATCCCGAATCCAAAGGGAGCTCCAGAGGCAGTACCCAATGGCCCCAGCACGAGTGGCAAGGGGCCATTTCGACTACGGGTGGGTGTTCATGGCGCCCGCGTTGCTGTTCTCTATCGCCCCCATCGTCTCAGTCGCGATCGGCTCGGTCCGCGTCCGTACAGTGGAGTCAGGCAGGGCGGCGGACACCTGGTCCCTGGACGGATGGGAGCTGGCCAGGGATGGCTCATTCTCGATGGTGCCACTGTCGGACGCGATGGCCAACTCGATCCTCTACGCCATCATCTCCCTGGCCATCTCGATGCCTCTGGGTTACTGCATCGCCTCTGCGATTCACAGCCTGGAGAGAACGAACAGGAGAATGTCGGAGGCGCTGGACTTCGCCACAATGGCTCCCTTCGCCTTCAGCGCCGCGATGATCGGGCTAGGGGTGACGCTTGGAGTCACCAAGCTGGACCCGACAGCATTCTCCCAGTTCTGGCCCTTGCCAGCCTTGGCCCACGTAATGCTGACCACGCCCTTCGCTATCCGCATCATGCTGACCGGCCTCAGGTCCATCGACAGAGAGTACGACGAGGCGGCCAGGGTTCTCGGAATGGGCCCCCTAGCAAGGCTGACAAGAGTGAGAATCCCCTTGATGAAGGGTCCCATCACCGTGGCCGCGATATTCTGCCTGGCGATGTCGCTCGGGGAGTTCGGGGCGTCGTTCATCGTGGCGACAAACTCCGATTGGGCCACTCTGCCACTCTTGGCGGACAGCTGGCGCGGCATGCCGATGAACCCCCTGGCCGAGGCTGCATCCAACGCCGTCGCCACGGCACTGGCGGTGATGGCAATACTACTATTCGCAGTTGCCGAGAGAGCCAGGTCGAACGAGAGAGGGGGGATGTTCTGATCCTGAAAGTCGCCAGCCTGTCGAAGTCATACGGGAAAGCGCTCTTTTCGGGACTCACGTTCGAGCTTGGGGAAGGCGAGATAATCGGTATACTCGGACCATCCGGATGCGGGAAGACAACGCTCTTGCGTTGCATATGCGGGCTGGAGGAGCCAGACAGGGGGAGGGTCTACTTCTCAGGCGAGGACATCACGGACGTCCCACCCGAATCCAGGGGCATAGGGCTGCTGTTCCAGAAGCCAGTCCTCTACCCGCACCTGTCGGTGTCCGGGAACCTCTCGCTCGCGAGCAGCCACGGCCACGAGGACGCACTCGAGGAGGTCGGGCTGCAGGGACTCGGGGAAAGGGGGGTTTCCCGGCTCTCCGGGGGGGAGTCGCAAAGGCTGGCCTTAGCCAGGGCTTTGCTCTCCGATCCGCGGGCCCTCCTGCTGGATGAGCCGTTCAGCGCGATCGATGCGGACCTGTCCGCGAGGCTCATTGACGACGTCAGGGTGATTCTGAAGCACAGGGGGTGCCCTGCCGTCCTCGTCACACATAACGTCGAGGAGGCGGAGAATTTCTGCGACAGGATCCTATTCATGGATTTGAGCAGCCCATAGGCGGATGTCCTCCGGAACACAAACTGAGGGATTGATAGGTCCTTGGCGATTAGATGCACTCGTGTTCTGGAGGGTCAAGCCATGGTCAGGCCTGTGGAAGGGGCCATGGTCGAGGAGGCATTCACTCGGTGGAGCCAGGCTCCACCTGGAGGTATTCGTCTTGGGTGTGGTCTTGGTGGCAGTCCCCTACTTCTCCACCAACAACATAGCCAGCATGTACCTGGACACGGTCTGGGACCCGGAGATCGCACTGGACCGCGAGCTCCCGGTCTTCAACTGGATGATCCTCCCATACGCCCTGCTGTACCTGTTCTACCCCGCCACCCTGATTTTGTGCCCGCGGAGCGAGAGGGGCCAAGCGGAACTCGCCGTGGGGATGCAGACCCTGATCATGGTAACGGCCTTCTGCTGCGCCATCTTCCTCCTGTTCCCCGCCGAGATCGACATGAGGGACCAGATCGACTGGGACTCCCTGAACGGATGGGAGTACGCCCTCTTCGAGTTCATCCACCTCTCCGACAACCCCTGGAACGCATGGCCGAGCCTGCACATAGTCCACTCCTACCTGCTCGCACGTCTCATGACGGTATGGGCATCGAGGAGGGCAGCGGAGTCGAGCGCATGGAACATCTTCCTAGTCGTGCTCTGGGTAGAGTGGGCCCTGCTCTCCATCAGCATCCTGACCACCAAGCAGCACTACCTGTTCGACCTGGTGACGGGGATAGCAGTCGCACAGCTTGCCTGGATAGCAACCAAGCCCACCCTCGACGAGATCGAGGAGATGGGCCCCTCGGCCTTCGCAAAGAAGTGCGGGTGGACCGACTAGTTGTAGACGATGGACAGCAGACCGTTGGCAGCCTTCTCGCATGCGTTCGCCACGTCATCCATCCTCTGCAGGACCCTGTACATGTGCACAGCAGCCAGCGGCGCATCCTCGCCGTGGCTGAATACGTAGGCAGCGGCCTTGCTCTCAACCAGGTCCGCCTCGTGCTCCGCCAGGTTGACCTCGTCGATCAACTCCCCGAGCCTGTCCCTCCCCGCCTTGGTGTAACCCGAAAGAGCCACGTCCTTGAGCTGGGAGACAGCGTCCTCGTAGAGGGAAGTGGTCTTAGCAACGGCCTCTGCCATCTCCTTGAGCATACTCCGGGCCTCCTTGTCGACGAACAGCTCCCTGAAGGATAGTTGCTCAGCGACGTTTTGTGCATAGTCCGCAATCCTGTCCTGCCTGGAAACCATCCTGAACAACTCGTCCTTGCCCTGTAGTACGGATATCTGGCCAGACCCGAGCCTCTTCCTGATGTCGTTCTTCACTTCGTCTGCCCTGAGCTCCGCTTCGACCGTCGATGTGATGTGGCCTTCCGGGTCGTCACCATCCGCGGCGGCATTTACCGCGCTCAGCATGTGCTCGACCGTCTCTTCCACGGCAACTGCGTGAGCGTGGAAGAGCTCGAAGTGAGTCGGTGCTCCCTTGTTGTCTGCGCTACCAGCATCGGACAGGGCGTCCTCGACGTAGACCTCATCGTCCCATGTTGCCCAGATCACATACGCGACGATCGCGAAGGCGATTGGGATGATGACCAGGAGCTTTATCGGGTCAGAACCAGAGGCAACGTAGATTGCTATCGATCCGAAACCAGCTGCAGGTAGGCTTGCGACCCATGAGGAAGCGATCTTGCCGAACACCCTGAAGTCAACTGCCTTTGCACCCCCTGCGAGACCCACTCCCACCACTGCTCCAACTAGGGTGTGGGTGGTCGAAACGGGAACGGCGAGGAATGGCATTGAGAAAATCAGGATGGTGGTAGCAGCGCCGAACTCTGCTGCGAAACCCCTGGTTGGGGTGATATCGGTGATCTTGTGCCCTATGGTGTCCATGACCCTCCAGCCCCAGGTCATAACACCTATCGCTATTCCAGCGCTGCCGAGGAGAACCAACCAAACCGGGACGTCTGCCTTGGCAGCCAGCACCCCATCGCTGGATATGACCTGGTAGACTGCAGCCATTGGCCCTATGGCATTGGAACGATCGTTAGCCCCATGTGCGAAAGCGACGTATGCTGCGGTGATTACCTGGAGCCATACGAATATTCGCTCGACACCATGGAAGCCATCTTCCTCACCCTTGAACTCGTAGTTCCTCAGTACGTAAGCGAGAACTCCTGATGCTATCACTGCTATGATGAATGCGAGGATTATTGAGTTGATTGGAACCCAGGCTCCCTCGTATACAGCATTCAAACATTCATCGGTGATTATCTCTGCTTTAGATGGGCAGGAAGGTGTAAACGGGTCAAATGAACCATTCTCCTTAACGGGGATCCACTCGTACTTGTCGTCTATCCAGCCATTGGACTCCGCTCTTGAGAAGAACCCCTTGAGGGCCTTGAACTGGAGCGCTATGCCAAGAACGAAGAACGTGGGGATTGCCATAATCGGGGCGAGCCACCTCGACCTCTCCTCGGGGTTGCTCGATTCGAGGATGGTCTCGCGGACTATCCAGAACGTTCCGAATGCCAGAAGTCCCCCCATCAGCGGGCTGGCAACCCATGACATGACTACCTCCTGGGTCTTCTCCCAGTTGATCAGCTCAGTATCGTGCTGGACCTCTAGAACCAGTCCGACTCCGATGATCCCACCGATTATGCTGTGGGTGGTGGAGACTGGCAGCCCCAGCCTGGTGGCCGTCGTCAGCCATATCGCAGCCGCCATCATGGCTGCAATGAACCCGTACATCAGGTCGTTAGCGAAATCGTTTGTCACGGTTTCGAAATCGACAACCAGTATTCCCTTCCGTACTGTGTCAGTCACCGCATCCCCTGCGAAGAAGGCCCCGCAGAACTCGAAGACGGCGGCAATAATCACCGCTTGCTTCAGGGTTAGGGCCTTCGAGCCAACAGATGTCCCCATAGCGTTCGCAACATCGTTTGCTCCGATGTTCCAAGCCATGTAGGCACAAACTATCAATGACAGAATCAGTACTAGCCACATTACTCCTTCCATGGGTGTTCCGGACTCAGGATGGTATATCATAGAGAAGTAGCGTAATCTATATATTAATAATTAGATACACAAATTCATGCCCATCGGCCCAGGCGAACAAGACGTCCGAAGATTGCAACTTACCGGAGGCGCAACATACACCCTCTCCCTGCCAAAACCATGGGTCTCTGCAAACAACCTAGATTCTCGTGACAGCATCAGAATCGACTGGAGGTCCAGCGGTGAACTGATGCTCTCCCCCCTCGAAGAATCAGAAGAACAGAGGACGGAGATCACTATTGATTTGGACGGACTTCCGCCAGGCGCTCTATACGATCACCTCATGGGGGCATATATCTCAGGGGTACAGGAGATTGTGATCAGAAGCAAATCCGATATTAAAAGAAAAACACGAAACGAAATCCGACGATTCCTGAGGTCCACTAGGGGTTTTGAGATAGGAGAAGAGGGTGATTCATATTCTCGATTGATTAGCTTGCTAAACGCCGGAGAATTACCACTGAGCGCCAGCCTGAATCGCATGTATCTTCTCCTTTCATCATTAGTTAGAGACATCATAGAGGCACTCCAAGGAGCAGATACCGATCTGATATCGGATCACGATGAAAGGGAAAGGGAGGTAGATGGTCTACAGTATCTGATTGAGAGACAGGTAGGCTCGATGCTCTCATCTTCGCAGATTGTAAAATCACTGGGAATTAGTAGGAAGCAGGGGGTCGAGTACGCAAACCTTGCACGTTCCCTTGAGAGGATGATGGACCATGCAGACCAAATGGCAAGACTAACATTGGATTCAGACTCTATTCCAAAACTTAAGATCCAGAACATGCCTCTATCCGCCCTCCCTATTTGGCTAGATTCGATTAAGACGCTAATGATTAACCTGAGAGAGAGAGACGCATACCAAATTGAGGAGGCTCGAAACTCACTGAAGTCAGCCCAGCTGGAACTGGAGGAACACGAGGAGAGCCTCTGGTCCGGCAAGCGCAAAGCAGCACCACTGTTATTCGAAGACAGGTTGTCCGAATCTATTAGGAGGCTATGTGCCTATGCGAGAGATTTCGGTGAGATTTTGCTAAACATGCTTGCCTATGACTCAATCAAAAGAAACTGATGAACTCACTATGCCATTGACTCATAGATGTAGAATGCCCCGCTTCCCACGATCCCTGCCATGACCAGATTGTGAATCCACTCCGACTTCATGGCCTCCAACCACCTCTTCCCGGCTCTCACGCCGAGCAAAGCGGCCACCACTAGTAGCAAGGTGACCTGTAGGTGCTCCCCTATCTCCTCCGGTCGGAAGTATAGGTAGACCGGGACTCTCGACAGGTCCACGCAGAGCGCGAGTACACTCGCAGTGGCGGCATATGCCATCTTGTCCGGAAGACGACGAGTGAGGAACATCGCCCTCAAGGCACCTTGGTGCCCGGAAAGTCCACCCATGAAGCCAGACCCGAACCCGCCTATCCGGTCGTTTGCCTCCGGGATCCTAATCCCCGTCCACGACTCGCTTAGGGTCAGCAGGGGTAGGAGGATGAGGAAGGCACCTATCAGGGCGAGGAGGGGGTCCTGTGGGACCTTGCTCTGCAGAGCGGCCCCAACGACCGCACCCACCACGAGCCAGATGCCGTAGTGCCTGAAAGCGGAGAAGTCGACGCTGTCCCTCAGAGCCAGGAACTTCGCTGCATTGTGCGCCCCATGCACCACTGCGACCACTGCCACTGCCTCGTGGGGCCCCATCATCAGGAGAGCCACCGGAGTGAGCATCGTCGACAACCCGAAGCCAGCAGGTACGGTCAGGGCTGCGGCTAGGAACGCAGCAACGAAGGCCAGAGCCAAGAACTCCATGGCACTCTGAAGAATCGGACAACAATTGATGTTTCTCCCATTATTTTCCACAAACCACAGCCTAATAGGTTCCAGCCTTGCCCATGACCTGCTCCTAGAGCATTATGGGGATGGTGGGACAATGTCGAAGAAGGGTATCCTGATTGCCGTCGAGGGAATGGACGGATCCGGGAAGAGCACGCAAGCAAAGCTGTTGTACCACTGGCTGAGAGCCAAGGGACTGCCGGTCTTCCACACCGAGTGGAACTCCAGCAAGATCGTCAAGCAAGCGACCAAGATAGGGAAGAATACCCGTAGGCTCCTACCAATCACATTCCACATGATACATGCCGCAGACTTCGCAGACAGATGGGCACAGCAGATAGAACCGGTCTTGGAGATAGGCGGGATAGTGATTTGCGACCGCTATAAGTACACGGCCATGGCGAGGGACGGTTCCAGGGACGTCCCCCGGGAGGTCATAGAGGACACATACTCATTCGCGAGGGAGCCAGACCTTACCCTGTACTTCGAAGTCCCAGTGGACGTCAGCTTCGACCGCATCGCCAAGGGCCGACCGAGCCTGAAGTTCTACGAGGCCGGGTTGGACATGGGCTGGACAACCGACCCATTCGAGTCCTACAGGATCTTCCAGGGCAAGGTCTCGGACATATACTCAGGACTCGTGGACGAGGGCAGGATCGAACGCCTCGATGCCGAGGGAACCGTGGCGGAGGTCCAGTCCAGGGTGAGGGAGGCATTCGACAAGAACATCGACCTCTCTGAGGTAGAGGTCATCGACCAATCGGACAGGCTAGCACAGAACCTCAGCGAGTCTGAAATCGACTGGCTAACATATTCGGAAGGTGAGGGATGATGAGTCACGCGGGCAAGCTGATCGTAATTGAGGGGCCGGATAACGTAGGAAGGAGTCTGCACACACGCCTCCTTTCTGCCAGGCTGAAGGCGCACGGTATCGCAACCCACATCATAGGGCTGGCCCGCTCAGAACTGATGGGCGAGATAGTGAAGTCAAGAACCGCTGACATGCACCAGCTGAACTGGCGCACTAGGTCGCTCCTGTACGCCACAGATCTGCATGACCAGATCAAGCACGAGGCAGAGCCGCTGCTGGACGCCGGATTCGTGGTCATCGCGGATCGGTACACACTCACTCCGAGGATTAGGGAGCAGGTGAGGGGCGGGGATGGTGATTGGATCGACTCACTCTACTCCAATACCCCCGATCCCGATGCCATGATCGTACTGCACGCAGGACCACGGCGACTGTTGAATCGAATCATGTTCGGGGAGAGCTTGGAGGCGCTGAACCACTTCGAAGCAGGCATGGACCTCGCCCTCTCCTCATCTATCACCTCGTCCTTCCTGCAGTACCAGAAAATCCTCAGGAACGAGTTCCAGGAGGCTGGGAAGGAGAGGGGCGCTACCCTGATTCCGACCAGGCACACGGTGCAAGAGGTCCATGACAGGATATGGGACTCGGTCAGGCCAGTGGTCGAGCACATGCTCCAGCCGATCGAGGGTAACTAGCCGATCACTCCCGCAACGATATCCGGCTGGGTCAGGTAGGCAAGTAGCCCGATGCCGGCGAACATCATCATCCAGGACCCGATTGCCTTGACAAGGGGGGAGTTCCTCCTCAGCGAGTCGACCATCGCCCCCCTCCCCATTCCGACCATCGAGGTGACTCCGATCATCAGTAGCGAGACCGAGATGATCAGCCCGCCCATGCCCATCAGGAGGGCTCCCTCCCCGACCACGGCTAGCCATGCGATGAACGGGAAGACCGCTGCTGCGGTGCAATCCACTGATGCGGCGCTGTAGCCGATACCCCACAGGTACATGTTCCGCCTGGGGGTGAACTTGTCGTCCTCCTCAGTGGTCATGTGCCTGTCCAATAGCTTCTGCACCCCGGAGAGTATGTGGGCCGTCCATCCCAAGAGCATCAGGGCTCCCAGCACGACCAGGAGGAGCGCGATCCCCACGGCAATGTCATGCAGGACCCCTGACAGGTTCAGGAACTCGTCTAGCCCGAAGATCACTATCCCCACCGTTCCGAAGAAGGTCAGCTGTCCCAGAGCGGCGAACACCCCCACCTCGAATGGGCTGGGGGCGGCCCCCTCCAACTTGCCTTCCTCGCGGAGCTCGTCCTCCCTGACCCCGAGGCTGAGGCAGTAGCTGATGTAGGACGGCAGAACGGGGAAGGCGCACGGCGAGAAATAGACCAGGACTCCGAGGAAGAGGCCGATTACGAAGACCCCGGAGAACGACCTGTCAGCCTTCTCGATGCCGAATCTGAGGCTCTCCGCATCCCCCTCTATCGCCCTCTCAACTGCCCGGTCGAAGGACCTCCAACCGTCGAGGGGGGTGCCCGTACCTTCCTTTGCCACCACGTACCCCTCGTGGTCGATCACGTACACGAGGGGGAGGTTCTGAGCCGCGTAGTACTCGACGAGATCCCCCCTTGTTCCATTCTCGAGAATTATCGAGTCCGAAGCGCCGTTAGCCACAGGCCAGGGCATGTGCTTGCTGGACGAGGGGTCACCGAACGTGTCGTTGATGCGTTCGAACGACTCGTATCTGTACCAGGACCCGATTGAAAGTGCCACTACCGGGTATTCCGAACTTAGCGATTGCCAAGATGCCAGGTTGCCCTCCATGTGGCTCTGTACATAGTGACAGTTTTGGCAGTCGACAGCCGTGAAATCGAGGATGACTATGCTTCCTCTGAGGTCCGAGAGTTTCACCATCCCATCTTCCAGAGGAATGGAGTCGTCTATGCCAGTCCTGTTCATCGTCATCACCTCGAACTCCGGGACTTGCTCTGCATCCTCAGAGACTCCGTAGATGGACGAAGACAGCCCGAATATGGATAGCGATGCATAGGCAATGGTGCAGAAGAGGACGATGCCGATGCCAAATGCCTTCCAGGTGTCCCGCTCTCTCAGAACTCCCGTATCGAAGCCCTCTGCCACGGGTTTCCGAGCCCTTTGCCTCTTATGACCCCCGCGTGGCGATGATGCCTCCCCGTCACCAATCTTATGCGCGGGAGATTGCTGGCAAAAATGCCGGGCTCGTGGTCTAGGGGTTATGACGTCGCCTTCACACGGCGAAGATCGCAGGTTCAATTCCTGCCGAGCCCACCACTGACCATGCCATCCACCAGCGACGATGCCCCTATCCGGAGCCTCCCCGCCCCAGAAATCGACTCGTCCCTCGACATTACCAGCCCTACCAATCTCTCCGCGTCCTCCCTCCTCGAGATGCCGCCTGACAGCTTGATGCCAGGGGCTCCCTCGAACGAGAGGCAGTGCCTGCTCACCTCATCCGCCAGTATCTTGGCATGCTCGTCCGAGCAGGGGCCACGCTTTCCCGTGCATGTCTTGACGAAGTCCGCCCCCGTCGAGAGGGCCATCCTTGCGACTGCCCTGATCTGCCTCTCTTCCAGCATCGGTGTCTCGACAATTACCTTGAGAACAAGTCCGGAGGAGGCTTCGCGCATCGCTATGAGCTTGGCCAACTCCTCCTGCCCCGGGAAGTCCTCCGTGTCTCTGGGCTCCAGTACGCAGTCAATCTCGTCAGCGCCGCATGAGACGGCCTCTGATATGGCCAAGGAGATGTCCTCTGGGAATTCGTTCCCCTTGGGAAAACCCCCCGCCACAATTGCCAGTGAGACTCTCTCTCCCAGATTGTCCCTGACTGATTGGGCGTGTTCGGGGAAGACGCAGACGGCAGCCGTGCCTAGCTCGTTCGCGACTCTGCAGAGACTCGCAATATCCTGCTCGGAGGCGCTTCTGTCCAACAGGGTCAGGTCAATCAGTTCGAGGATCCCCCTCGCTTCCATCGTCCCACTCATCCGTGGCGACTCTCGAAGTCAGTCATGAAGGATGCGAGGGCTTCCACGCTCTCGATGGGGCACCCGTTGTACAGGCTGGCCCTAATCCCCCCGACGCTACGGTGGCCCTTCAGGCCGCCCATCCCGCTGTCTCCGGCCTCCTCCAGGAAGACCTGCTCCAGGCTCTCATCAGCCAGCCTCCATGTCACGTTCATCATCGATCTGCATCCGGAGTCGGCATGCGGCCTCCAGAAGTCGCTGGAGTCGAGTATGTCGTACAGAACCCCCGACTTCTCGCTGTTCCTACTTATGGCGCCCTCTAGCCCTCCGTTCCTCTCGACCCATGCTAGGACCCTGTCCAGGACGAAAATCCCGAATGTGTTGGGGGTGTTGAACATCGATCCCTTCGAGATGTGGGTTTGATAGTCCAACATTGTGGGCAGTCCTTCCTTGCATCTGCCAGAAGCCCAAGGCGAGAGAATTACCACGGTCACTCCGCTCGGTCCGAGGTTTTTCTGGGCACCAGCGTATATCAAATCGTGCTCCGAAACGTCGATCTTGGCACCGCAGATGTCCGAGCTGGCGTCGACTACCCTGGGCTTTCCGCCACTATCGGGGAGATGGTGGAACTGAGTCCCGAATAGCGTGTTGTTGGATGTGTAGTGAAGGTACTCAGCACCGTCCCTCACGGAATAATCGCCGTCACTAGGTACGCTTCTGAATCCATCATCGGAATCGTCCCAAACGGCACTCGCGTCCCCGATCCTATTGGCCTCCACCAGCGCTTTCTTCGACCAGATTCCTGTGACCAGGTAGTCAGCCATCCCGCCCTCGCTCATCAGGTTCAGTGCACTCATGTAGAACTGGGTCGAGGCCCCCCCTTGGAGGAAAAGGACCTTGTAATCATCGGGGATGGCAATCAAACCTCTAAGCCTGGACATGGCCGAGTCAATCACATCCTGGAAGGTTTGGCTCCTGTGTGACACCTCCATCAGTCCGAATCCGCTCCCGCCTAGGTTAGGGAGGGTTTCCGCAACCTCCTCTACGACCTCGAGTGGGAGAACGGCAGGACCCGCGCCGAAGTTGTGGATGCGACCCGATGGCCCCATACCAGCACGGGGCCACGGGCGGTCTTTCAGGCCATCGGATGAGCAACAGGGTTCATTTCTCGTTGTCCTGCCGCCGATTCGTGCTCCGTATCGGCCTGGTGATGCTCCAAGGCGCTCGCCACTCGCATATTGCGGCCCTCGAGCGGGCTTCTAAAGAGACAGGGATAGATATCGAGATACACGAATTGAGGAAATCATCGGACTTAGATTCCTCGGAAGCCCATGCGATGGTGATGCCCGGGGGAGAGTCAACAACCATGAGGCTGACAGGGAATGACCCGGTGTCATCCCTCCTCCCAGCTGTCTTCGATTGGATAAGGGCTGACACAGAAAGGCCAGTGCTTGGTACCTGCGCTGGTGCCATCCTATTGGCCGAACCACGAGACGGAGGCGACCCCCTGGTCGATGCCAATATCGAGAGGAATGGCTTCGGAACCCAAGCCGACTCATTCCAGTCCAACATAGATGCCTTGGTTCTAGGGCGTGAATTCCCAGGGATTTTCATCAGGGCCCCCAGATTCACCTCTTCTGGGGACAAGGCCCAGGTCACGGCTAAATTAGGCAATGAGGTCGTCGGAGTGATGACGAACAACCGGATGGCCCTTTCTTTCCACCCGGAACTGTCCGGAGACTCTGGGTTCCACGAATGGCTCCTCAGAACCGCGGAGAAACACGAGGCGGACTCAGAATGATGACCCTCCCTCTGATACCAACTCTCGCAGAGGCGCCCGACCTCTCGGATACGGAGGGGTGCATCCAATGCCAGATGGGCAGCAAAATGGTCCTCTTCATCACTGGGAATTGCCACTGGCAGTGCGATTATTGCCCCCTTTCGGAGACTCGTAGGGACATCGACTGGATGTTCGCCAATGAGCGTAGGTGCGAGACCTTCGAAGAGGTTATTGAGGAGGCTAGGGCAATGAGGGCCACGGGAGCTGGAATTACCGGTGGCGACCCTCTAATGGCTAAGGAGAGAACACTAGAGGGGATATCCCGGTTGAAGTCCGAGTTCGGACCCGGCTTCCATCTTCACATGTACACGAGCATTCCATTCAACCCCGAACTAGCCAGGGAGTTTGCGGATGCCGGATTGGATGAGATACGATTCCACCTGCTGAGCCTGGATGCTGAGAGGTACCGTTCGACTATCTCAGCATGCTCCGAATCAGGCATTCTAACCGGGGTGGAGATTCCCTGTGAGCCAGACAGGAGAGAGGAGCTACTCTCCCTGCTGGAGAAATTGCGATCCTTTGACATCTCGTTCATGAACCTCAACGAACTGGAGATTACGGTGGGCAACCATGAGAATATGGAGCTGAGAGGCTTCAACCTCTCCACAGAGATTACCGCCGGAGCCTCTGGTTCCAACGAATTGGCGTTGGACATGAAATCACGAGTCAATGCAGCAGAGCAGAGTCTACCGGATCCATTAGATGGCAGTAGCCGGGAACCCTATGGTTTCCACCTCAAGTTCTGCACTGCAGTATTCAAGGACGCTGGACAACTAAGGCGCAGGTTCCTCAGAAGGGGTGAGTCTACGATATCCCCTCACGAAGTCCTGACCGAGGACGGCACTCTGATTTTCGGAGCTATCGATGCCGATAAAATCTCTAAAGACGATTGGATTTCGGAAATCACCCAGGAGACCGGTCTGCCGCGGAGATTCCTTCTTTGGGATGACGATAACGACCGGATCGAGATGCCCCTGGTCGTAGCCGAGGACATAGCCGAGCATGTAGAAAGCCCCGTTTTCATGATCGAGGTGCTCCCCACTCACGAGAGGACCGAGGTCACGGCAGTAAGGCTGAATAGTTTCGAAGAGGAGTAGGTCGGAATGAAGAATTCTGGACACAGGCTAGGTGCCTCTGGAACGAGTACTGAGAACACGCTTGAGGGATATCGAGAATCCTTGGGAAAGCCAGGAATGAGAGGCTTCAGATACTGGGAGTTCGACATACGAGAATCCTCGGACGGAATCATCTTCGTCTTCCACGATGATACCATAAGCGTAAGCGGCAAACATTCCAAGACTTCACAGATGACATTCTCGGAAATCAAGAAGGCTGGACTTCAGCAGGGCATTTCGATCCCGCTCTTCTCGGAAGTCTGCGATGAACTTGGTGAAACAGCGGAGACGGTGATGGTAGAGATAAAGCACCTGAATTCGGAAAACGGTCGGTCCGAAGTCCTGGAAGCGCTCCGGAGCAGAGGCAACTGGAAGGCAATGGCGACCCCAGAGAGGTTCTCCCGCACATTCCCCTCAGATATCAGGGAAGATTGGGGGGCTAGATTTGAGTTGGCCGGGGTGGAGCTTGTCCGAGTCGGTCGCCACAGGGTGAACCTCTTCGATGCATGCAAGTCCCGTATGGGTTGGTTCTTCGCACAGCCTAGGTGGCTGTTTGGCATGTGAAACCTCCTCAAGTTGATATGTCCCCGACTCCCAAAGTCCATCGTGCCGGTCAGGAGGCCAGACCCCGACAACCCAAAGGTGAACCCCTACCGGAGGCTTTCCGCATCTCAGGTCAACGCATGGAGGAAGTGTCCTAGGCTTTGGTACTACGGGTGGATGGCTAGACTAAAATCGCCCCTTCCTCCCCAGATTCTGAGGGGAAACGCGGTAGAAGAGTGTGTATGCAGGGTTCTGAGGGAGTCTCCCACTCTAATGACTGCCGACTCACGCTCCTCGATGACCTCGCCTCTATCAGAAGACGGATCCCCGGACTGGGACAGCCAAGACTTCTGGGTAGGGCCTGGCCTTCCCTTACTAGATCCATCCTCGATTCCAGATGATCGAGAGTCGTTGAACTCCTGGGCCTCGTCGAGGGCAGACGCACACTTCGATAGGTGCTGGGAGTCTGCGATAGCGGACTGGGAGTCCAGCCCGAATAGGGTAGGCTCAGCAGATGACATCGACAAGCATGAGGGAAGGGACATGGTTGAGGCCGCGATCAAACTGCACCTCGATGAGGTCCAATCATGCATGGAGTCGGGAGGGGGCCCGACTCTGGACGTTTGGAGATCAGGCACCAGAGAAGAATGGCCCGCTCCCGATGGTTTCCCTCGTCAATGGGACAAGCCTCACCCAGCAGCAGGTAGCGGCCCGATAACATGGGCGGAGGCATGGGAGGTCTCCAGACCTTGGTTCGTGGACCCCGATGCTAAGTCCTTCACCCAGACAAGCGCTCACCCTGGCGAGTGGTTCCAGGGAGAGTACGACATGGTTTACCGATGGAGCGGGACTCCCAAAATCGTCGACCTCAAGGCTTCGATTGGAAAAGGCGACCGTTCGGGCGACTACCTCGATCAACTGCAGATGTACGCGTGGTTGTGGTGGGAGACCCACGACAGGGAGGAGCAGGTAGAGGGCCTGGAAATCTGGTACCTCGGGACAGGGACTGTGAAGCAAGTCACCCCCCCCTCAGAGGAAGAGATGGATGCCCTGGACTCAGAGCTGGAGGGGCTCTACGGGAAGATTCACTCCAGGGACCCTTCAATCGAAGAGTGCCCGCCCGAACCCTCTCCGCTACGTTTCTTCGAGAGGGGAGGGGTTCCCGCCGATATCCCTGTCCACGCCGATGAGAGGGCTAGATGCACCAGATGCGACTACAGTGGTATTTGCGATGGCTCGGACCACGACATCGAACTCCCCCTGGAGACCAGGGTGGAGAGATTCGGCCATGCATGGCCAGTCACTCCGATAGGCGAAATTGAAACCCGTGCGAGCGTCATAGGAGAAGTCGTGGGTCTTCAAGGGCCAGAGATTATCGAAGACGGCTCAGTAAGCCTTGAGTTCACCCTCCAGGATGGCTATGACAGGGCACGCGTGAGACCCTCTAGACAGGGAAACCCTACTCGGGTGACCAGGACAATAAAAGAGGGCTCGCGCGTTAGGATTGACGACGGGATGCCGTCCCTGTGGCGAGGCCAGTTGCAGATAGACCTGGATGGGAACTCCTCCGTATCAATGGCCTCGGAGGGCGACTCCGCCCCTGTGGTTGAGGTGGAAACTCGCGTGAGCGTGGTGGGTAGGGTATGGTCGATAGACGCATATCCAAACGGCGTGGATGTTAACCGCTGGTCTATCACGCTGATGGACAAGACCGGCTCGGCAGCCTCGGTCGCGTTCAGGCAGTTCGTCCCGGTCTCTGCAGCCGCCATTTCGAGAGGGGACGAGATCGCAATACTGAACGGCGAGGTGGGCGAATGGGCCGGACGCCCCCAGGTGAGGATAGGTCCCGGTGCCAGGGTAGTGATTCTCAGGCACTCGGAAGATACGCCCGGTTTCTGATCCTACTGACTCCGATCCGGCAAGAAAGGAATCAACTGGTTCGCCAAGGATTGGATGTTCCTGGTCTGAATCCAGACAGAGCCGGAACCGTGGAAGTCCAATGTGAAGCCCTCTCCGCCAAAAAAGAACGAACCCAGTCCCTTGACCTTGGAGATTTGGTAATTGAGTCCCTCGGAGAAAGCCACCACGTGACCGTTGTCTATCTTGATGGGCTTGTCCGGGGTGACTTCTATCTCCTTCATAGCCCCGTAAGACGTGAAGAAAACACTTCCTGGGACATCGGCAGCCTCTGCACGCAGGAAGAAAGCCCCTTCCCGCGAGAATAGAGATTTTGCCCCCTGGAATTTCGTCGATGTATCCACATTGATAGTCGAGGCCATGAATGCACCACCCTGCATGTAGAAACTCTGTCCGGGATCCAGGTCGAATGTCTCAATATCTCCGGGTGAAGAGGGAGCCAGGGATATCCATCCCCCAGAAGGTCCTGCAGTGTACGTGTTCACGAAGAATGACTCGCCCCCGAAGGCACTCTTCATCATGCTCTTCATGAAGCCGCCAAGACCTCCTCCGCCGCCCATCCCTGTCTTCATCTCCAGACCCTCGGACTGTGCTACCATTGCTCCGGGCTCGACCTTAATTTGCTCTCCTGGTGCCAGATTCGCTGTCATCATAGTAAATGCTGGGCCATACTCGCTCTCAATTTCCATAGTATAACCGAATAACTCGCGCTCAAAAGCCTACTCCTTGATCAAGATGGAACGAAGATGGCGCCGAGAGAGGGATTTGAACCCCCGCGTCCAATGGACAGTGGATTTCGAATCCACCGCAATACCGGGCTATGCGATCTCGGCAGCGAACTCCCCACCTGCGAATCAGACATAAGGCTGACCCGGCCCCATATGACTCGTGAGAGTCGAGATCCAGCACGAGGGCAAATCACTAGAGGTGGAGTCTAGCAAGCCGATTACCATTAACGAGGTCCTGGAGAAGTTGGAGATACCCCCTTCCACCGTTCTTGCCGTACAAGGTCAGACCATACTTCCGCACACATCCCTCATCAAGGATGATGTCAAGTTGGAATTGGTGGTCGTCTCCTCGGGCGGATGAGGAAGCCCCATTGCACTATGAAAGGCTAGGAATCTTCAATAATGACGAACACCAGAAGGAGACATGAACCCAAGAACACAGAAGGGCCAGAGGAAGGTCAGCCAGATGGTCAAGAAAATGAGGCCGAAGAAGAAGACGAGAGTCGAGAAGGCAGATCCATCATGCGATAACCCAGGTTGTGGGTGCGGCAACTAGTCAGCATCCGCTCCGAGTAAACTCATAGAGCGACAGTACTGTTGCACGCCCATGCAGGTAGGAAGGCCAGATTGGTGGGATGACGCCACCGCTCAACTATCCCGAGATCCGCTGATCGGCGGCATCGTTAAGAAATTCGATGGGGAGGGGCTGTCCGGAAGGGGCGAACTATTCCAGACCCTGGTAAGGAGCATAGTCGGTCAGCAGATTTCCGTGATGGCTGCCGATGCGGTACACGGTCGATTGGAGGAGATTAGCGGTGGTGAGATTACCAAGGAGGCACTTAGTGCCCTACCTTTTGACGCGTTACTGTCCTGCGGACTCTCCAGGCAGAAGAGCCAGTACATTCTCGGTATTGCCAACGATGAAACCCCACTTCTCCCAGACGGTTACGAGGAATTGGATGATGAATCTCTAATCAGGCATCTCGTGAAATTCAAGGGAGTTGGGCCCTGGACCGCGGAGATGATGCTCATATTCTCGCTTATGAGGCCGGATGTTCTGAGCCTGGGGGACTTGGGGGTTGTCAAGGGAATCAGGATGCTTGACCCACAGGCCCAATCCAAGAGCGAGATGCTGGCGGTGGCAGATGCCTGGAGGCCATACCGGAGTGCTGCTTGCTGGTTCCTCTGGAGGTCTTTGGACCCAGTTCCAGTAGAGTACTGAACACGAAACACGAGAACATTAACCCAACGAATCATCTGGAACCGTCATGGAACAGGCAGGGGGGGGGCTAGGCAACATTCTGTTCTTGGGAAGACTTTCCACTGGGGGTTCATCGTCCTTTACGCATATGGGGTTTTCAAGCAGATCGACGAGTTGGAGGAGCTCGAGGACCCCGCGTTGTTAGCATTCGAGGTTGCCTTCGCTGCAGTCTTCCTTGGTATTGTGATGATTAGGTACTCCTACATGAGAAGGTTCGAGACTTTCATGGGCGCCACTGAACCGGTCCCTCTCGCCCATCGCTATCTGGCAAAGGGGATCCACACGTCGATGTACCTATGCCTCGCTATGCTGCCCCTTTCGGGGCTTCTGATAGCCGTTTTGTTCACACAGGGAATTAAGGACGGGCCTTTGCAGGACTTCTCTCTCGCTTTGCACGAGATATCAGCCTCACTGAGTTATCTACTGATTGCTGTGCATGTCGGTGCTGCAATTTGGTCTAGGGTCAAGGGAGAGGGGGTTTGGACATCCATGGTGCCAATATGGAAGGAGGAAGGGGCCTCAAGAAACGAGTTCGTTACCAGAATTTCAAAACTGGAGAACGAGTTCTTCAACCAAGCAGAGAAGGCCCTCACATCACAGAATGAGTAGGGAAAACCCAGTCAAAACTGGTTACGGGAAACAGAAGCTTAAGTCTGTCCTGCTCGGTAGCCTAAACATGCCCTCAACCAAACTTCCACTGTTTATTCTTGGACCCGACTTCATGCCCATGTCCAGCACATCTCTCAGGGTATTCGAACCACGTTACAAACAAATGATGGACGACTGCATCTTGGACAGCAAGCCGTTCGGCTACATCACCTATGATCCGGATACAGAGGATATCGGCGGTTGGACGCAGCCCGCGAAGTACGGTGTTTTGGTCGAGATCGAGGATTACCAGGAGTCAGGCTCGAACATCATGATCAACATCATCTCAGGAAGGAGGTTCAAGTCAACACAGGTAATCCAACCAGTGCTCGACAATGATGTTTCGGGAACCCACTTTCCCGCCGTGGACGAGCTGATGGAAAAGGCGGACAACCCAGTAGATGGGAAACTCTACCTCAGGTGTGAGGCCGAGGTCATGGAGCCGATAGTGCATAACCACGACCAGCAGGACTTCGAGTCGTTCGTCGGCTACATCTCCCCCCTATCCAACCTGATCATGGTGAGCTGCATGTACAGGGGGCAGCAGATGGACTACGAGGACAGTGTTTCATCCGTTGATCCGCAGGAGCAGGAGCTTTTCCTCTGGCAGGTCTCAGCCTCATTATGCAGCTCAGTTAAGGTACAGCAGCAAATGCTCGCATCCGTGACAACTACCGAACTTATGCAGGTCTGCATCGAGGCTGCCAACGATATAATCCAAGTCATCTCCGAGGATGAGTAGCTCTCCAACTCGCCCACAGCGACGCGCCACTGAATAGCGAATAGATGATATTGCGATGACCAGTGAAATATTCATGAAGAGATCAATAGAAATCATCGTGAGCATCATCGCACTGTTTGTCGTTTGGAATGAACGTTCCGACTCAGGAGTAATCTAGTCTGCTGAATGCCACCTTTGACTAGAAGCCGTCCATAAGCGAGAATATCTGGCCTAATGTCAACCTGATTGCATCCAGCACCGCAACGGTGAGGATTGACACAGCCCCGAGAAGCGCGATAACTTCGCTCATTGACCTAAGAACGTCGCAGTGGAAATAAATGGTTGTTCAAAAAATGCCCCCAATTAGGTGACAATAAAATCGAAGATCACAATTTCCGAATAATCCCCATCATAGATTTCCTATGAGTTGTAGGAGATACAGAAAACCAAGGAAGGCGTGAATTATGATTAGCATCATCATCACGTCCGATAACCTTCCGTGCGAAACCCTCGTTTTCGAGTATGATTTGCCAGCAGCCTTCCTCGCGCTTGCCCTTCGACCCAAAACCCACAGATAAGTCATCAATAAAAGCCCGAGTAAACCTCCCCACCCATGGAAATGACCAGGCATCAGGTCATCATATCCTAAATCCTCGCCTGACAGAGAGGCCGATACTAAACGAGCCAGGAAGGCAAGTCCAATTACTGCGATGACCAGACGGAAAAGACGCTCCCCCTTTATCTCGTGGCGCCTTGATTCGGAAGCCCTTTCCTTCCCCTTCAGCTCCAAGCTCTTTTTTCTCCAATCTCGTTGCAGAATGAACTCCCTAATCACCAAAAGTGCAGCTATAGGGTGCAGTAGAAGGATGAGAACCAGTGCCGGGTCCACGTGTCTTCGCTACATCACGAGGTCTTGAGTTCTCTCTTCCAACTGCCTACTTAACGAGGTTAGCATCTTAGAATCTCATAATGGCATTAGAGACAGTCAGTATACTCCGGAGTGCTCTTGCATCCTTGCGTACCAACTGGAAATTACCTCGTGACTCTCTACTATATCGAACCCATTCAATCCCTGCATGGAACGAAGTATCCCGAAGTTGGCGAAGTCCGCTCCGTTGGGCTCCACTTCGCCGAAGAAGTCCCCCTCTATCCCATTGGACATCTCGTCCAGTTGGTACTCGAGATTCTCTCGAGGAGAAAGTTCGAACATCTTCGCTCTGCTCTTTCCCACCATGCGCATGATGAATGCCCCCATCCATTTGTTCACTAGGCGACTCCCAAACGAGAAGTTGTCGACCTTGGTAACGTAGTCGAGTGCTCCTAGGGAGGTTCTGTAGGAGGTGTAGATCACCGCAACGATCGACTTCCCTAGAACCTTGTTAGAGAATTCCATCCATCGGTCCTGCTCAGGATCCTCACCTTCACGGGGGAAAGAGTTGGCGCCCCTGGAGTCTATGTAGTGGAGGATGTGGTTCGAGTCATTCACTTGGGTTCCATCGACATCGATGAAAACTGGTACTTTGCCCCAGTCAGACCACTTAAGCTGAGTCTTGAAAGTGGGATCTACCTCTACCTTGGAGTACTCAATCCCTCTCGCCCCAAGTATGGCCTTGACCTTGAAGCAGAACGGGCAGGTCTCGAAGCAGTACATGGTCGGGAGTGCGTCAACCACCCTTTCTGGAACCAGAACCTCCTGCACACCCGAAGTCGACACATCCATCTGACCCTCTTCCATATTCACCCGCGTCAACACGTACTTGTGAAACCATCGAACCATCATTTTCACTGACACGTACGACGCCCGTCTGTTCTGCGAAACACCACTTCATATCCGTTTGAGTTTGCAAGGAGATATGGCAATTGAGGTAGTCTGGTTCAAGAGGGACTTGAGGACACTGGACCACCCCCCTCTCTTCGAAGCATCAAATAGCAATCTACCGGTTCTATGCCTTTTCCTGGTAGAGCCTCAGAGGCTGGCACAGCCTGACTGCGACCCCATACACATCGAGTGGGAACTCGACTGTGCGTACGAACTCAGGAAGAAACTAGAGGCGACCGGGGCCAATCTCGACATCATGCATAATGACGCTCTTGAGGCGATGGAAGAAATCCATGCGAAGCACACCATTTCAAGAATTAGGAGTCACGAGGAGACAGGCACAGCATGGTCTTTCGACAGAGACAAGCGAGTAAGTGAATGGTGCATTGAGAACAAAGTCGAATGGATTGAGTACCCAAACAATGGGGTGATCAGGGGAATGAAGGGGAGGGATGAGTGGAAAACATCCAGAGATCGCAGAATGGGCCTGGATCTCCTGGCCCCTCCCAAGAGAATAGCAGGGGTTCAATCGAAACATGCGAATGCCACAATGCGATCCATTGGCATGAGAAGAAGACAGATTATTCACAGGCCAATACCCGGGCAAGATGCTGCTATGGACGTTTTAAGGAGCTTCCTGAGCAGTCGAGGTGAGTCATACAGATGGTCCATGTCAAGCCCCTCATTGGCAGTTGATAACTGCTCTAGACTAGCGCCATATTTCAGCACCGGATGCATCTCCGTTAGGCGTGTGGTGCAGACCACTTCCTCAAAGATGAGGCGTCTGAAGGAGGCTAGGTCGAGAGGTGAGGATATAGGGAGTTGGCTTCAGAGCCTCTCCTCCTTTCAGAGCCGGCTCGCCTGGCACTGTCACTTCATGCAGAAACTAGAGATGGAACCAACCCTGGACACTCGTGCTCAGAACCCTCTAATAGATAGGAGCATGAAAAGGGAGATGGACGAAGAGAGGTTTCAAGCCTGGTCCGAGGGGACCACAGGATGGCCCTTCTTCGATGCATGTATGCGGAGTCTAATTGCTACAGGCTGGATTAATTTCCGTATGAGGGCGATGATGATGTCTGCAGCCTCGTACAACCTCTGGCTCCCTTGGAGGGAGACAGGGCTACATCTTGCTAGACAATTCTTGGATTATGAGCCCGGAATTCACTGGTCTCAAGTCGGCATGCAGTCCGGTACTACCGGAATCAACACCGTCAGAGCATACTCTGTAATCAAGCAAGGCAGGGATCACGACCCAAAGGGGACGTTCATCAGAAATTGGGTATCTGAGATGGGAAGTGTGCCGGACAAATACATCCACGAGCCCTGGAAGATGCCACAAGAAATCCAGAATGAGGTGGATTGCGTGATTGGAAAGCACTATCCCTCACCCATAGTGGACGAGGCATCGGCTAGGAAAGAAGGAGTCAGGAGAACCTACGCAGCAAGGAGCGGGGAGGAAACGAGGGAAGCCAGCAAGAAGGTGTATCAGAAGCACGGCAGTAGAAGGAGGCCAGCAGTCAGTCGGAGGGGGAAGGGGGCCAGGGATTCACGCCAGGCCAAACTTTTCTGATTTCGAAAAACCTGTAATTCGGACCTACCAATCAGTCAGTGACGATTGCACCGGCCTCCTTCCGAATGCAGGTTCCATAGTAGACAAGTGCAAGTTTGACACTGCCCTCGATGCCGAATCCAGAGATGCTCCAGCAGATCCTATCTCATGTCCGAAAGCATCGCCAATGAAAGAAACCCCATTCTTGGTTACTACGGATCCAGGCCCCGAGGAAGCCCTGCTGTATCGCCACTTATGGGACTTCCAACCCTCTCCGGAAATGCCTATTGAGTGCGTGATAATTTTAGATAACGAGCTCTTGTCCTGGTCAATCAACTGACCACTCATCTCTGTAGATAACTCAACCATCGTTGTCGAGTTCCCCAAATCATGGATTCTGAAACCCGCCGGTACTTCCTCGGGGATTGAATCGCAGAATCCCCATGCAACAATACTGGGAATACTTTCGCCATCGATGTCTATGTCCAAGTCACTTGCTATTTCCGAAGCCTGCTCTACGGGAACGGCTACAATTACCCTATCGTATCTGCAAACTTCCACATCTCCATCGGACTCCTTGGTAACTCGTATACCCCCTTCCATTAGCTCCAACCCGGTCACCCTGGTGCCTAGGCAGACGGACGACCCTTCAGACAAGTGTTTCAGAAGTTCCGGGAGAGGGGCATCGGGGATCAGCGAACCTCCCTGGCGACTGACCAATCCCAGCCTAGCCCACTCATCTACGAATCTGTCCATCCACCTTGGCATCGAGTCAAGGGCTCTTGTTCCCAGATGAATTTTGGAACCCTCATCGGTCTGCCAACCGGTCATCCTGCCCCCTATCCTAGAACCCTTGTCCCAAACTGTGACTTTGTGCCCTAGATCGGAAAGCAGCCTCGCAGCGAACATCCCCGAGAGGCCTCCGCCGACAATTCCTATGTCCATGGAAGACTTCATCGTAGCTTTGTTCGTTAACTCCTCGTAGGCGGTCATGTCAATACGATTCTCATGGACGTGAGTGGGCCTTTTCCTGACCTTCCCCATTATCGGATCAACGGGCCCAAAGGCCCTGTCGAACAGGCCGAAGCACCATTGGACCCCTGCAATGGAACTAGGGTCTCTGCCGTCGAGTGCGAACCTGTCATTCATCTCTAGGGCCAGACTCATTGCCTCTTCCGCATCCTCTCTCCATCCGGCAAATGCTTTCCCCCATGTCATTCGCACGTTATTGTGCATGGTTCCGTGCCTGACGAGTCCCGTCTGTGCAGAATCCCAAAGGCGGTCGCCGGACCTCCCCCTCTCGAGCTCGATCGGAGACAACTCGGAGATTCCCGGGCGCCTGTCGTTCCAGGATGTAATTGCCCAACCGGGGATATTGGCCCAATCATCTGGATTGTCCTTGGCATGCACGTGGTGTTGGGCGTGCTCTCTGAAAACGAGCATCTCATCCAGGAATTTCTCAGCCCCCTTCCCCCCTATCGAAGAGGCGTCTCGAACCATTCTGGTCGTGGAAATCATGCCATAGTGAATCCAAGGGGACATTCTGCTAACCCCATCGCTCAATGCTGCGTTATTCCTCTTCATGTGATAGCTCCTTATCCCTGAATCGCACCAATTCTCCCAATGCTCTATCGCATAGGAAGAACCCCCAGTAATTCCAGTAACCGCAACAACGGTGGGGTCGATTTCACACTTGGAAAGGAGCTCCGCTCCTCCATCCTTTGACAGCTCCAGACGAACATCTACGGGTTCGAAGGGAGGACTCCAGGACTCCGGCATCCTCCTGACCTCGTCCCTGACTATGGGCCAATTTCTTCCTACTCTTGCACGCATTTCGTCATCTGTTGCCTTCCTGAATTTAAACGGCCTGTCCAACGACTTTCCAAAAACGGGCCGTGGCAGTACGCAGTGGGAGTCTACCTCTAATAGGCAGCAGACCTCGCTTACTTTCTTTGCCCATTTCTTCCATGGTTGGAGATCGACCATATCAGTGACAACTAGGCCAGACTCCTTTGCTAGTTCAAGTAGGTATGGCCCCCTGCTACCTTCTCTGGAAACGTGCACAAGGTGATCGACCTGGAGAGACTCCGCTCTGTCTGCAACGTCAGCAGCACCTTCGAGCAGGAATCTGTGGTGTCTGTATGACGCGTATTGGTACCTCTCATCGATTCCATGGTATACTAGGAGCGGCACTCCTAGAGAATTCGCCGCAAGTCTCGCAGTATCGAAAGTGGGGCATTCGTCCAGCCTGATTGCAGTGCGCATCCAATGTACGACGTAAGATGGCCGGACGCCCATCTCAGATCTTTCAATGCACCTCTCCCTCAAGTGTTCCGGAAGACCTAGGCTGTCTAGCATGAAAACATCACTAGCTCTGCACGAAGTTGTCTCAGGGTTCTAGAGAGATTGCCACAACCGAGGCTGGTCCAGGGTTTCTGGCCTTATTTGCAACAACACTCTCGTCAACCCCGCAGGTCTGGGCGTCTCCTGGGAAATTGGCCTTGCCATAGTAGTACGAGGCAACGCAGGCACAGAGATGCGCGCTTGAGATTGCAGACATCAACATCTGTTCAATCAGTGATGTAGTGGTTGTCCAGGTGCCAAACAAGGCCGACGTAAATCCTAGTATCGCCGAAATCAATGAGGCCAGCACCGCAAGATGCATAGACAGCGCGTTCAGTTCAGGCCTCGACACTGAAACAGCCCCAGCGATTATCAGTATGATGCCGAAGAATGTCGGGAACAGGGCGGTCAGGTAGTCGGTGAAGCCGTAGAAACTCAGGCCCAGAGTCGCCATCAGCACTCCAGCCAGAATAGTGACCTGAGGTATCGTAAATCCAGAGATGGTATATCTTTGCATAGTACCCACCTATCCGTTCAGTATATTATGTCCTGTTTCGTTCCAATCGCTAATTTCCCATCAACTCGATTAGATGAAAGCCATGTTGGTATGATGCTATTCAGGGTTTCCACGCACTATGGGTGCTGATTCCTGTGCGAACATCCTAAGGATTGCTATTCCGAGCAGACCACTCAGACTGAATAGGACCATCGCCGAGACTCCCTCCGAGGAGATGGCAACTCGTATGATCACGGTCGATAGAACGAAACCAGTGTTCCTGGCCAGATTCCCGAAATCAGTGTAGAACCAATATGAGATAAGCAGTATCAGAATGTCTGCCAATATGAGAAAAGTGAAGAAGTCAAGAAAGAATATCACCCTACTTACCGAGCCGCCTCCGTCCTGAACCGATGCAATCCATGTGATGAAGGAATAGGCGGCCGTTATCAAAAACACAATCAGCATGAAATTGGCAACCAACCGCTTGGCTTCGACGAAAACTGCGATATCCCCAGACATTTCGCCAGACTTGGTCGACTTTTCACTTATCCTGAAGTAAGTCAGTGAGGTGTAGAAAAGAGCCAAGAAGGCTGCGCACTCAACTAATAGGAATCCCAAGTCCGAGCTTATCTCCCAACCCTCTGAACTCTCAACCTCTGATAGTCGTTTCAGGATGTCCCGTACGACCAACAGAGTTGCTATCTCATACTGCTTGCCCACTGAGGAGGAGAACGAATCTGGAATCGTTCTAGTCAGTTGGTAAACTTCGTAGACCAGAAGTATGGAAAAGGGGGTGTACAGGCTCGAGAGAGGGGAGCTGACCAGCTCCGATGCTTCTCCTGTTATCGATATCCTGCCTGTGCTGTCGAGGGCCCAAAACGAAATATGGACGAAAAATCCCACCACCGCGAGGACTATCGTAGCCTTACGAATTCTCTCCTCTGTTTCATCCCCCATGCATAGCTCGAAGACGGCTTTGTTCCACTCTTGCATGGACATGCCCGGAAAATCACATATTTAGTAATGAATTATTTTTTTAAATACAATAAAAGGGATAAATCTCGGTATGCACAACTTCAATTGTCTCAAGCATGACTCGGAATCATGGCACAGAAGTCACTGGGCTCGTTGAACTGGGTCAGCCATTTTCTCGATGAAACTCCAGGGGATGCAGTGTCCGGTGGAGGCCCTAGGCAGGTGCCGGGCGCCTGTTGGTCTAGGGTAGACCCAGAGTCAATGCCGCACCCGATCCTAAGGATGTGGTCCGAGGAGATGGCCAGCGAACTAGGCTTGGATGTCGCGGAGGAGGGTCTGCTAGGTGGAAACGGCAAGGCCGGGGGGATGGATCCCTATGCCCAGAGGTATGGGGGCCATCAGTTCGGCAACTGGGCCGGCCAGCTCGGGGACGGCAGGGCGATAACTCTCGGAGAGGTTGACACGGGAGAGGGCGTACTGGAGCTGCAGCTGAAGGGCTCGGGCAAAACGCCATACTCGCGATTCGCAGATGGAAGGGCTGTCCTCCGCTCATCGATGCGGGAGTTCCTGTGCAGCGAGGCCATGCATCATCTCGGCGTTCCCACCACTCGAGCGCTATCCCTGGTCACCACCGGCGAGGAAGTGATGCGTGATGTGATGTACGATGGGAATCCAGCACCTGAGCCGGGTGCGATCGTGTGCAGGGTGGCTGAGAGTTTCATCCGGTTCGGTAGCTTCCAGATACATGCGATGGCAGGGGACCAGAAGACTCTCCGCGCCCTGGTCGACAACACCGTGAGGCAGCACTTCCCACACCACTCCTCGAATACGGACCAGGGCCTGGTGGAGTGGCTGAAGGAGGTTGCCGACCGGACCGCACTCACGATCGCGCACTGGATGCGAGTGGGCTTCGTGCACGGTGTGATGAACACCGACAACATGTCAATCCACGGACTGACCATAGACTATGGCCCATACGGGTGGTTGGAGGGCTTCGATCCCGACTGGACTCCAAACACTACAGACTCCAGCTCCAGGAGGTACAGATACGCCCAGCAGGGCGAGGTCGGTGCGTGGAACTTCGCTCGACTTCTGGAGTCGATTTCCCCCCTGATGGAAGAACCGAAGTCCCTGCACGAGGCCCTAGACTCATACTACGAGTCCTACAGGGGACATAGTAGCCGCATGTGGGCCGAGAAACTCGGCCTCGACGGGTTCCATGAGGGGGATGAGGACCTAGTCTCTGAATTGACATCAGTTATGCAGTTGACCGAGACTGACATGACTATACTCTTCAGGAGGCTATCTACAATTCAAGAGCCTGAGTCCAACCATCTGACCCATGCTTTCTACAAAGTGGAGGAAATCCCGCAGAATGAGTGGAACTCCTGGTTGGACAGGTGGTGGGGCCGGGTGGATGGCCGACCTGACAGGGAGTCGATGCTGAATGCCAATCCGAAGTACGTCTTGAGGAACTGGATGGCCCAACTGGCAATCGATGCCGCCGAAAAGGAAGACTACTCCGTGGCAACAGCCCTGCACGAGATGCTGAAGAAACCGTACGAAGAACAAACCAGGAATGAGGAAGAATGGTTCACTAGGAGGCCAGAGTGGGCTAGGGACCGAGTTGGCTGCTCAATGCTGTCATGCTCTAGCTGAACCCATTCAGATTATCCCCAAGGTCTAGAATTTCAATGATCAGAAGCCCAAGCCCTCCAAGTCTACATCGCTGTTCATGTTCACTCTTACTGGGAATGCGAGGGTCACGCCGTCCTCCTCGAACCTCCTGAGTATCTCAGTGACGAAGAACGACTTGGATGGCCTCATCTTTCTCGCATTGTCGACGTAGTAGCGAATCTCCATCACTATCTCCTGATCTCCAAACCCCCTCAGTACAACCTCTGGTGGCTTAGGCCTGCTCACAATATCAGCGTGGTTGTCTGCGATGTCCTTCACTATCTCCTCAGCCTTGGTGACATTGGACCACGTGGCAGTCAGACCTAGGCGAATCCTGACTCTTAGCTCCATGTCGGAGCTATGGCTGAAGTTCGCTACTGCATCCTTGGTCAGAAGCTTGTTCGGGATGGTCAGCAGAACTCCGTCTGTAGACCTAACTCTTGTGGTTCTGAGGCCGATGTAAGTCACATCCCCCCACTTCGAGTAAGTTCCCCCCAGATTCTTCGGAAGTAGTATCCTCTCGCCTTCCCTGAATGGTCTGTCAATGATGATGAATACACCTGCGATGACGTTCTCCACTGTGTCCTGGGCCGCGAACGCTACCGCGAGCCCGATGAATCCTAGGCCGACCACCAAGCCGGTAACGTTGATCCCGAACTCGTCAGCCGCTGTGAGAATCACCAATGCCCAAAGGGCAACTCCGGCGATTCTGTATAGGAAGTTCTCGAGACCCTCATCGAAGTCGACGTTATCCATCAACTTCCTCAGGTAGGCCTTAATGACCCCTATCAGAGGTATGCCTATTATGAGAATCAACACACCAGAAGCAGGTCCAGCAGAAAGGGAGTCAGAAAGGCAGGAGAAACTAGGTTCCAATTCGTTTGGAAAGTTTTCGAGACATCCAGACATGAAATCCGCTACAGAAGGAGGCTCAATAGGTTACCGTTTATTTTTCCCTCCCTAAGCGTTCTACGATAGATAAGATGCTGACTCAGCAGCACCCATCGCATGAACAACTAGGGCCACAGGGGTCACAGTCACAGCAGGCACAAGGCATGAATACCCCAGTGCTGATTATTATTTAGAGGTATGCAAATTAATATCTCTAGTTTCGGGTTTGTTTTGTTTCAGAGGGAGAGTCGCCCCTCCCTCTGATTTTCGTATAACTTTAGTGTTCGATTAGAGAAAGCGGGAGTTTCAATCCCATCTCTATTCGTATCGCGTGATAGTATCACGCTAGTATTCCGCCTAGTAGTCCCTGAAGGAACCACCAGATATCCATTGTTTCTCTCAACATATTTGCCCCATCTACCTAGGGGTTATCAAGACGTGTATCCATCACGCCCTTGCTCCAAAACACGCCTTGATAACCTGTACGTCTATCGTCAATCTTATGATTAGAATGATACTGACTTTGCTGATTGGGTCATACGCTGGTATTGCTATCAGCGTAATGAGCTTCTCAGCCTTCCTTGCGTAAGTGCCCCAAAGGTCGGGGCGAGTTACCCTGCGAATGCCAGGCGCGATTTAGCAAAAAAACGGTGTCCGTGACTTCCGCAGGCACAACAGATCTCTGGGTTCTGGTCCATGGGATGAGTGCCCCTGTACCGCGTCTCGAGAGTCACAAAATTGCTAACATTAATCTACTGAAATTTCGCCCTCTAGTCGTGGCAAACAGCTCTTCGCAGTGGTGGCAGGATGAAGAAAACAATGGCGGAGGAGGCTCCAACCAACCCACTCCAGCTTCTATCAGTAACAAGGTAATAACATTGGACGGCAGACCACCAGAGAAGAATAGGCTGACTGCAGGTATTCTAGCACTACTGGTGGGCGGTTTTGGCGTTCACAAATTCTATTTGGGATACAATAACCAAGGAATCATCTTACTCCTGATGTCAACGGTAGGGATGATCCTGGTATTCCCACTATTTGCATCTGCAATAATTGCATTGTCAGAAGCTATAATCTATCTAACAACGAGCGATCAGAAATTCTACGATACCTACGAGGCCAACCAGAAATTATGGTTCTAAATTTAGCCGGCAGAATTCTAATATTAGTACGCCACATTGTGAAACATGCAAATCAGCGAGATACTTTCACAATCGAAAGATATTCATCAATGGATAGTTGACAAAAGAAGAACAATCCACCGCCATCCCGAATTGATGTACGAGGAGTTCGAAACGAGCAGGCTCGTTCAAAATACTCTGAAAGAGTTAGGCATTCCATACGAGAAAGACATAGCGATAACAGGTGTTGTAGGCCTCATTGGGAACGGAGGCGATCCCTGTGTCGCACTAAGGGCGGATATGGACGCCTTGCCTATCCACGAAGAAGCAGATGTGGATTTTAGAAGTGAAATTGATGGGAAAATGCATGCCTGCGGACATGATTGCCATACCGCAATGCTGCTGGGTGCAGCAAGAGTCCTGAAACAAAATGAACAGGCAATAGATGGCACAATCAAGCTGATCTTCCAACCAGCAGAAGAAGGAGGAGCAGGTGGAAAGATGATGAGGGAGCAGGGGGTTTTGGAAAATCCCGAGGTGAGGCAAATCTTCGGATTACATGTCACTGACAAATTACCCGTTGGTACCCTAGCATCAAGAGAGGGAACTCTATTGGCGGCTACGTCGTCAATCAAGATTTTAGTTAAGGGAAATGGGGGACACGCAGCCATGCCTCACCTTGCGATAGATCCAGTGGTTACCGGCTCGAAGATAGTGGTCGAGCTTCAAACTCTGATCTCCCGTGAGCTGGATCCCTTGGAATCCGGTGTAATCAGCATCACAATGGCAAACGCAGGTACTGCGACGAATGTTATACCTCCGACAATGGAATTACAGGGCACGATAAGATCACTGACCAGCGAGGGCATTTCCCAGTTGCAGAACAGAGTTAGAGAGGTGGCAGAATCAATAGCCGTGGCCAATCGATGCGAGGCCGAGGTTACGTTTCCAGGGAACGATTTTCCACCTACAGTGAATGATGCCGGATGCTGGGATTTGAGCAAATCCGCCTCGGAAGGAATCCTAGGACAGGGGATGGTTGAAGAAATGGGGCCCATAATGGGTGGGGAGGATTTTTCCTACTACACGGAAGTGATACCCGGGTGCTTTTCTTTCATAGGCGTCGGAAATCCAGAAATGGAGTCATATGGCGTGCACCATCCCAAGTTCAAGGTAGATGAGGACGCTCTGTCGCTGGGAACTGCCATTCACGTTAATACGGCACTCAATGCATTGAAATGTGCGACATAGGGAGGTCTAATTCAGATGGTTAGCTTGGAAGATGTAGAAAGGGCGCAACAGGAATGGGGCGATGGAATCGTGGCGATTTCCGAAGCCCACAGGAATGGCGGAGACTACGTCGGGATCGCGACTAATCACATCAATACGCTGTACGCGTATCAGATCGGACCAGTCATGTTCAAACCTACCCTGGCTGCAGTGGATCAGTTCAGACCGACTCTAGAATCCGCATTGTCCTACTTCGTAGCATCGAACAACGATTGCCCCGAGGACGAGGGTTTTGCCATAAAGGGCTGGACGAAGGTGAGGTTCGAGAATGACAGGGTGACCACCGACGGAAATAGGGCCTTTGCGATGGGCAACTATTTCTTCACCGATCCAGAAGGATATGAGGTCAAGGTGGAGTATACCTTTGGCTATATCGAGGATGGGGATTCGAACCTCAGAATCCAGCTTCATCACTCCTCCATGCCCGCCTCTACAAATTCATCCTAGAGGATTAGCCCCCACTGATTTAGTGGTGGCACAAACAGGACTGCCGGGTAATCGTTCAAGGCTAACCTGTCCCCGACAACTCCATGCTTCTCCCGGGAATCCACTGGCAATGGCTGCAGTACTGCTCCGTTTGGGCCCTTTTCATCTGGATACTTTTCTACATCCTCAAGCAGATAATGCTCGAAGAGGACGCGGTTACAATCGGTGAAGAAGAGTGACTATTCTCTGATCCTAAGGAGGGGGAATATCGCGGGAACCCTCTCCCTGTACGACTGATATCCGGGATCATCGCCCCACTTGGACAGTGCCCTCCTGTCCAGTATGGGTATCCCGCTGATCTTAGTCAGCAGCAGGTAGACGAAGACCGGGGATATGCAAGCGACCCACTCGAGACCCTTCAAGCAGGCCACTCCGAAGACCGCTATTCCGGTCCAGAGCAGGGTCTCACCCAGATAGTTCGGGTGCCTGCAGCGAGACCAGAGGCCCTGGTCTATCCACTTGCCCTCGTTATCCGGGTTGGAGTTGAACCTAGTCTTCTGCGAGTCCGCGAGCACCTCGATCCAGAAGCCGAGAATCCAGATCGCGAGCCCAATTCCGTCCCATATCCCTAGTGAGGAGGAGGGGCCAGATTGGCTGTTGACAACGATAACGACATTAGCAGTCAGGAAGATCCAGAGGCCCTGCAGGGTCCACGGGACTAGGAATCTCACTGGAGATGTTTTCAGTTCGTCAAACCGGCCATCCTTGCCTTTGTGGTGAATCCTTAGGAAAAGGAAACCAGAGAGGCGGACGGACCATATGGCTACGAGAGCGCTAATCAGCAATTCCCTGGAGCCGAAATCCCCGGACTCAGAGCCCACCCACAGGCTGAAAGCGACTACCAAGAGATACGTCATCCCACCAGTCAGGTCGTAGAATCTCTCCGTCTGGCCGATGGATGCGGGGATCCAAGCAAGCCATTGGACTCCGAAGACTATGATAGCACACCATGCTACTGCAGGGAGCCCTCTGAAGGTGGCCGAATTTGCATCGACCGCACTCAGCACCAAGCCAACGATCAATAGTACGGAGGAAACCACTACGCCAGTCAAACGGTAATCCTCTCTTGTGGTATTCATGTCAATGGGCACTGGAGACCGGCAAATAAGGTGATGTAATCCGCACATTAAGTTTGTCAGTTTGAAATAGGATGTCCATGACTAACTGCCTGTGACTAGCGATATGCAGTTTGCCGTGGGGGTAATCGGAGTGGGCAACATGGGAGCAGCCCTAGTGCGTGGCATAATCGACAGGGGCACGGTGTCCGCACAGTCGGTCATAGTCTGCGACCTGGATCAGGACCTAGTTGGGCGCGTCTGCGACGATATGGGGGTAGTGGACGGCACTGAAGCCACTCACGTCGCCGCGTCCGCGGACCTGGTCGTACTTGCGGCAAAGCCCCAGAACCTGCCTTCGCTGTTGGATGAGATTTCCCCGTCTATAAATGCCAATCAGACCATCATGAGCATCGCAGCAGGAGTGACCACGCAATCGATCGAGGAGAGCCTCGGCGGCAAACCCTCGGTGATTCGCGTAATGCCGAATCTGCCGGCCCTGGTCGGCGAGGGGATCAGCGTGATATGCGGAGGCTTACATGCGACGGAGTCGGACTTCGAGAGGGTGGAAGCGGTACTGAGTGCAGTGGGGGTCTGCCTCAAGGCACCAGAGGAGATGATGGATCCGGTCACAGCACTCAGCGGAACCGGCCCTGCATACGTTTTCCACACAATGGAGGCGATGATTCAAAGCGGGATAGAAATGGGAATGTCCTCGGAGATGGCTGAAAGACTGGTCTTGCACACTGTCTTCGGATCTGCAATGCTAGCCAAGGAATCGGACCTCGACCCAACCTCACTGCGCGAGGCGGTGACATCCCGTGGCGGGACCACAGATGCTGCAATCTCCCATCTGGAGGAAAACGGTTACACCCGACTAGTCGTAGAGGCTATTCTCGCTGCGATGGATCGGTCAGAGGAACTCGGTAGAGGAAGTTGACTCCTCCTGACCAGGGTAGAGTCTGCGGATACGTAATAACTCGGTATTGACAGCGTTGTCCATGGAGGGGCCAATCGGAATATCAATGATCTTGATGGGGATATACCTCTTTTGGGAGCCCAGCTACGGAAGAGCGCCAGAGCCCACAGGAAAAGTTGCCCCGAGGAAGTCCGGTATGACCAGCGATGTCGGAGCCGCCGTGATGGCTTCGGTGAAGCCAAACTTCGTCCCCGGGAGGGGACTAAGGATTTACAGAGCATTCGGAGTGGTGGGTGCTCTCTTGGGGCTGTTAGTTGGAACGGAATTTGCCATTCCGCTCCTGGACTCGATGGACCTCTTCACCTCTGGCTCACTCAACCCGGAGGCCGTGAAGATCTCGTGTATAGCGCTGGGGTTGTTTTTCGGATACACCCTCCCCAAAGTCGCTGAGAACTACATCGTTGTAGGTGGCCCGCCCATAGCGATAGTCCTAGGGTACGAGTACCTGGTTTACGAGAGGGGGATAGACCTGCAGGAAGTCCTCTCAGAGGTACCGATAATCTCCGAGCTCTCCCATCCGTCCCTCTCCAGCCTCCTTCTAGTCTCCTCCACCTTCCTCACACTAGCCTTCAGGATGTACCTAAGGCAGGTCGTCCCCATCTTCATGTCGGGTTTGCTCTCTGGGGGCCTAATTGGAAATGGAGGGCAAATTGTCCATTCCACTTCTCTCCCTGAGTCTCCTGTTGAGGTAGAGGTGGTCTTCTCATCGGTACTGGCGCTCAGCAGCATCGCACTGCAGATATACTCCAAGTTCTACAGGAGGGAAAGGAGAACCAAGAAAGAGAGGGCCCAGGCACGAGAGAAGAGGATGAGCCGGGGCAAGAAGGCCGGCGACGTCATTATACTGAAGTGCCCCTCCTGCTCCGAGGAGGCACCACACCAGGTCATCAACAGGAAGGAGGGTGCCGGGGGGTTCGAGGTTTTGGTCAATTGCAGAGGGATCAACCAGTTCGACGAGGTGTGCAACTTTCACCATACGGTAATCGAGGTCAATTCCTGACGCCTATGCAACCTCCAAGAGAAACAGGTGCTAGAATCAGCACACCCAAGAGGGCACCAGACTTCATGGAAACACAAAGCAACGAGGCGGATTAAATCATCAACATAGGTGATTGGAGGATACCGAACTATCGCTGCTTTGCCCTCTTCCTGGCCGCCTTACGCCTTCGGAGCTTCTTCTTTCGCCACTTCCATCGCTGCTTCCCCTGCTTCTTCCAAGCACGGGAACCTCTCTTCATTAGCGAATCATCCTCCAGTTGTCGAGTCCTTCCGACCTGCCTCGCGTATATGAGCGATTCGCGTTTAACGCCTAGTTCGGTGGTGGGCAATACAGGATTCGAACCCGTGTCACCGGCTTAGAAGGCCAGCATGATATCCAGACTACACCAATCGCCCGCGACCCTCTGCGGGAGCCTCACTTAGATGAACCCTCACTTCGCCTCAAACCTGCTCGCGCACTTCGGGCACCGTGTCGGTCTAGTCACTCTCCTCCTTTCCCAGGCATGGCCGCACTTCCCACAAATCCACTGCTCCTCGGGGAGCTCCTGGAGGACCCTCTCTCTGAGTCTCATCAGGACCGGCGAGTCCCTCAGCTTTGGAGCAGGAGCAACTCTACTGACAATCTCTGCATGCAAACCATCGTGATCCAGAAGGCCAGCCGCATGGAGCAACTCATGAGTGAGAGTGTGCCTAAAGAGGGCTGCGTCATCTGAAAGAATGGGGTTCAGGGCTATTGTTATGGGGCCCGGCGGAGCACCGAGCCTCCTCCTCCGATAGAGCTCGTGGTGGTCTAACTCGAATCTGGTGAAGCCAAGGCGAGACTCATTCTCGTCTAGCCACTTGAGCTCTAGTTCTTTGTCCAGGTGCTTGACAAATGGGGCATCCTCCCCCTCCAACTCTTGAATCAGCGTGGCCAGCAGCCCCTCCGTGATCTCAGGTCGTCCCTTGGAGTCCCGTGACGCCATGCCACTACCTCTCACGTCCTCCTTAAATGGGCGTCGCATTTCGTAGGTCCATTGGGCGTGTGGCGCAGCTTGGAAGCGCGCTTCCTTGGCATGGAAGAGGCCCCGAGTTCAAATCTCGGCACGTCCACCATCTAGAACCGGTCGTCAAGAACTAAATTTGCCAATGTTCATTTGAGCGGTTTTTTCATAAATTTCCGTTTAAATATGAACAATTGTATAAATTATATTATAAATAATGTGCATTATATTAGAAATATATATATTTTTAAATATTATATTCAAAATATACCAAATTATCTGTTCATGCGTTCAGACTATAAACTACCTTTACACGGCAAATTGCTATGGCAACTAAGTCGAAATTAGAGTACATATGGCTGGATGGATACGAACCGACACAGAACATGAGAAGCAAAACTATGGTTCGCGAGAACTTTTCGGGGAAAGTAGAGGATTGCCCGATGTGGTCCTTCGACGGTTCATCGACAAAACAGGCGGAGGGCGGCGACTCCGACTGTCTCCTCAAACCAGTATCCATCTTTCCAGATCCACAAAGGATCAATGGTTTCTTGGTAATGTGTGAGGTGATGAATGCGGATGGAACTCCACACGCCAGTAATGGTAGAGCGACAATTGAGGAAGATGATGATGATTTTTGGTTTGGATATGAGCAAGAATACTTCATCATGGATGTCGATACACAACTCCCACTTGGATTTCCAGTAGGTGGATATCCTGGGCCACAAGGCCTGTATTACTGCTCTGTTGGGGGGAAGAATACGCATGGTCGCGACCTTGTCGAGGCTCATGCAGACATGTGTATTGAAGCAGGAATAAATTTCGAAGGAATTAATCAGGAAGTGGCTTGCGGTCAATGGGAATTTCAAATCTTCGCTAAGGGTGCAAAGCAAGCGGGAGATGAGCTATGGGTGGCCAGATACCTGCTGGATAGATTGACGGAGAACTATGGATATTACATTGAGTATCATCCAAAGCCGATTAAAGGCGATTGGAATGGTTCTGGAATGCACGTAAATTTCAGTGATGGTACGATGAGGGATGAAGGAGGGGAGAGCCTATTCACAAAAATTTGTGAAGCCTTTGGTAGAAACATCGAGTCTCATATGTCAGTTTATGGCGCTCACAATGAACAACGATTGACAGGTCTACACGAGACACAATCGATAGATCAATTCTCATATGGGGTATCTGATAGAGGTGCCTCAATTAGGATACCCATTGGGACAATCGAAGACGGGTGGAAGGGACGTTTAGAAGACAGAAGGCCCGCATCTAATGCCGATCCCTACAAAATCGGTGCAGTTGTAATCAGCACAACAAAGGCTGCATACAGCTGAGAGTGTCAACGTCCCGCGAGGAGCGTGCTCCAAACCAGGGCGAAGGAAGGGGACAGGCTCTCAGGATCGGTTTTCGCCAGGTGACTCACCTCGTCACTGGTGAACCACCCGATATCCGAGACCTCCTCCTCGTTCGGAGTGAACGGGCCTTCGGAGTGTGTTCTGTAGACCCAGGTGAACTCCTGGTCCGTCTCCTCGCAAGCATCGATTTTGAACAGCCTCTCAGGCGTGGCTTTCAGGCGTATCCCGATTTCTTCCATCGCCTCCCTGACTATGCATTGGTCGTATCCCTCGCCGCTATCGACGTGCCCGGACACCGAAGAGTCCCACCTCCCGGGAAATCTGTCCTTTGCCATCGACCTCTTCTGAAGCAGGACCCTCCCGGAGCCATCGAACACCAAGAGGTGGGCCGACCTGTGAAGCAGCCCATCTCGGTGCACCTCCTCCCGGCTGGCCTGGCCTATCACCGTGTCACTTCTATCGACAACGTCGAACGTCTCTTCCATCGGGATTCCTAACTTCCCTCTGCAATTGAAACTACTTCATCGGCGCATCCCCATGATAGGGTCACGCCGGCGCCTCCGTGCCCGTAGTTGTGAATTACGCGAACCCCGCCTATCTCCTCTTCCTCAAGTCTGACCTCTGTTCGCGAAGGCCTAAGTCCAACCGTGCTTCCAACTATCTTGTCCCTGTCCAAGTCGGGCCAAATCGCCTCGACCTTGCTGAGTATCAGGTCGTTGTCCTCGTCCCTAATATCCAGGCTCCAGTCGTCGACCTGCGCAGTCCCACCGAGCACGGTCACATCGCTCCTGGGGATTGTGTAGGTCAGGGTTTCCGGCTGTTGGTCGAAGTGACCCACTCCCGGGTCCTGGTCAATGAAGAGGATCTGCCCCCTTGCCGGCCTGACTTCGAGGTCATCGCAAAGCTCTCTCGCACCTAGGCCGACACAATTGACTACGACGTCCCCGCCCAGATTGGACAGGTCCTCTATGAAACCATGCCTGAAAGTCCCGCCACCTTCCTCGACCTTGGACCTCAGCCATGGCATGTATAGGGGCATCTCAATAATCGGGGCCCTGAACTCCCAACCAAAAACGTAGCCCTCTGGTATCTCGCCCTCGTCTAGGATCCTGAATGCCGCTATGGCATCGTTCCATGGGGGAAGGTCCACAACGTCCCTCAGGTATTCTCTTCCGTCCCTCATCGTCACCCCAGCCTCGGGTGCTTCTGTGCATAGGCCCTCCAGGACGTCATAGGTCACTATGCCCCAGGTGTCGGCCCTATCTGCGGGCTTTACGAGGAAGGGGTACCATACCGCAGCAGCCACGTCCGATACCGTCTCCGGGCTGAACTTGTCCGATACTATCTCGACTTCATGACCGCTCTCAAGGAGTCTGATTGCTGTGGTGAGTCCGGATACTCCTGCTCCGACAACTGTGCAGCGCATGCTACCCGATATCCCACTGCCTTATGATTAACTTCCCGAGCACATCACTACTCCTATCAGTCAATTTCTTGAATCAGGACCCTTCTCACAGCTCGTGCCCAAGGTCAGACGCCCAAAAAAGGGATGGGCCGTTCCGAAGACTAGCAGGAGAAGGCCTCCAAGGGTCAAGGCACCAGGCAAGCGTCTACCTCGATGCCCATCCTGTGGGCAGTGGAGCGTGAAGAGGGACGAGAAGAGGAGTGAGACATACTGTACATCCTGCGGGGTAATCGGCAGATGACAAAGCCCAATATCGAAACCCCCGGCACATAGGATGCCACAGTGATGAGGAACCGCACCGGGTGCATCTGGCACCGCGAGTGATGGGCGATCTGAGTGGCACCGGGTGAAGCCATGCAAGAAGGAAGGACATTCATAGACCAGATGGGGAGAATGTACCGGTTCAAGGAACCAGAGCCCCTTAGCGAGCCGCCAAGTAACCTAATGGTCGCCAGAAATAGCAGGCCATGGAGGGCATACCTCAGAATGCTCGGGACTGTCATTCCCGCCTTCTTTCTGATGTATGTCCTGTTATTTTTAGTGATAGGCATAGTATACATAGAGCCAATCGCCGTATTACTCTCTGGACTGTGCAGCGCTCCACTGATAGCCCTCATTTTCAGGTTGCATAGGCCAAGACTCGTTCACGTCAGGCTACTCACTCCCGATGAGGGAGGATCTCAGGCCCACGCGCTTCCTGAGGGCGGGTCTCTTAGGACTCCTATGAGGACGAGAATGAGTCGTTACTTGGTAAGAGACGACTCCGTCCTTGACCTGCCTCCTACTCGTCAGCTGTGGCTACTCTTCGGCCTTGTCGTCTCGGTCCTGGTTGGCCTGCTCCTGTTGATACTGCAGGACTTCCAGGAAGGCCTAGCAGAACTCGGCATCGTGCTGTTCCTACTGCTCGCGATTCCGACCTGGATAGTTGGATTCTCACTCCCGGTCCTCGCTTGGTGGGGGACTTCCGATCGGCTTCTGGGGATTCCTACTCGTAGGAGGGATGCGGAGGCCTGGCTGATGGCAGGAATGGCCTCTGCCTTCCCTGCATTTTTGTTCAATTCCCTCGTGGCACCCGAACTAATCCCTTTCGAACCAGACCACTGGACCTTCGAGTTCTCTCTCCTAGCCGTGGGCGCACCATTGTGCGAGGAGATTTTCAAGGCGATGGCAGTAGCATTATTTCTGCCCTACATCAAAGGGCCCAAGCACGGCTTCCAGGTAGGTTTCACAGTAGGCCTGGGCTTCGCTCTGATAGAGAACTTCCAGTACATTGGGGTATCGCTGTTGGGGGGTCCTTTCGCCGCCTCGTTCACAATTCTGGTCCGAGGTATCGGGTCAATCCCTGGCCACGCGGTCTGGACTGCAGTCGCTGGTACGGCGATAGGGTGGATGGCGACAGACAGGGAGTTGAAGGCCAAACTCTCTTGGAAGGCCAAGTCCGTGGCGATATCCGCGATAGACATCGCTGAGGGCGTAGGGATCGACACTGACGGAGATGGGGATCTCTCGGGGTTCGATGGCTCGAGGCCGACACTGGAGGAGGCCATCTCGCAGGCATCACAGGAAGCCGAGGAAGAGCCCCATCCATGGGTTATAGTCGGAAAGGACCCGGCATCGGCAGAGGAGCCTGAGTTCGGGAGCCAAGAGTTCCACTTCACGTACGGCGATAACCAGGTGATGAGGGCATCAACGGGAATCAAGACCCCCAAGTCGGTCTCGGCAGCGGTGACCCTGTCTATAGCGGGACACGCATTCTGGAACGGGTCCTCATTCCTCTCCTACTACCTGCCCGATGCCTATGGTATGGGAGACCCTGCAACAGTCGTTATCCAGTTCACGTGGACAGCCTTCCTAGTCTCCTCGGTACTGCTAATCGCCAGGGGCCTAATCAAGGGAGTCAACTCCCTCGAATAGGGGGCCCCGGCAATTCGCCCTCATCCATGACCCTACTCCGAATCGTTCATGACCGCTAATGGTAACGACATACTGTCAATATGGTCGAACTAGGCAATGATCTCACAATATCCATTGCGCTGGTATCGGTTCTACTTCTCGTATCCATGTGGAAGGATCTACTGGACAAGGGAGGAGTCATTGCCGCCCTAGTGGTGGGCCTGACGATATCCCTGCTGGGGCACTGGACATGGCTGGTCGTACTAATGACCTTCCTGATCGTAGGGTCTTTCGCGACCAAATGGAGGTTTGAGGAGAAGGCGAAGATATCCGCCGAGGAGGCCAACGCAGGGGTAAGGGGTTGGAAGAACGTAATGGCAAACGGTGGGATGGCCAGCATGATCGCGATGGCGAACTTCTTCATCGGTGGTCACGAGTGGGCGTACTTCATGCTCTGCTCGTCAGTCTCTGTGGCTGCGTCAGACACCCTTGCCTCGGAGATAGGCAGCCTAGATCCCAGGACTCGGATAATTACCACCCTCGAGGCCGTGCCGGCCGGAACGAACGGCGGGATGTCCCCAACCGGGACCCTGGCAGCCTTCTACGGGGCACTGCTGATTTCTGTGGTGTCTACGATTCTTGGGGCCATTAACGGGGACCGGACACCAGTAGAGCTGTTCTTCCCGTTCGTTATCCTAATCGGATGGCTTGGTTGCCAGATTGACTCCATACTTGGCGCAATGCTGGAGAATCGCGGGTATTTGGGGAAGCACGGGGTGAACTTCATCGCGACCCTCTCAGGCTCTCTGATGGCCCTTTTCGTAGCTACGAGGCTCTTCTAACATGAATACAAAGGATTGAACAACAGATTGGAGCAGATCCCTATGATGAGCAGCTTGAGTCAGGGACGCGCTCCTCTTTTTCTCATGGCTATATCCGCTCTGCTCATCCTGTCATCTTCCTCCAGCGTAGCCCAGAACCAGCTAGCATACGAGGGTCCCGGGGTAGACCAGTCCTACCCCGAGCAGCACATGTTGTTCCTAAAAGGGGTGGAGGACGGCCAGTACCTGGACCGCAATTGGACCACTGTGACCGGGCTACCATCGGGGAGTGTCTCCTTCTCCAAGAGCAGCTCGCTGACGCTACCAACCATTGTCGATGCACTCTCGGCGCCGACCGAGGAGCCATTCCGGTTCGAGGGAAACATCACGATCCTGCTCTTCGCCTCACTGGAATCGAACAGCGACATATGCTCGATATCCGACCTCCCCGTGGGAGGTCCACTGGGCGCCGAAACGCAGTTCTCGGTCTCGCTTACTATGGGGGGGATTGCCGCGTTATCCAGCATTGACACAGAGCCGATAGTGATGAACAAGGACAGGACAGACCCCCACATTTTCGAGGTGAGGGCCGAGAACGTCAACGTCTCGATGAACTCCGGGGAGGAGATACGCTTGTCAATACAGGTCAGGCACGAGTGCGCTGTATCCGGGACTCTATGGTGGGGGACATACGATGCCAGGACCGGTGTGATTTTTGACGGGCACATGATAGAGGCAGAGCTGGACGTGATCGTGGACCAGAACAGGATGGCGAGGATCGAGCTAACTCCCTTCTCGCCATGGGGCGCATCTGACTTCTCCGCTCAGTCGATAGAGCTGGTCGGGCCAGTCCAGTGGTCAGACATGAGGCACGACAAGCACGATGAGGACGTCTGGGTGGACCACTTCGAGATCCCGGACGGCTTCTCCAAAGGAGAGTCAAACAGGACCGTGCTGAACTGGATAACGGACAAGCCCCTTGCTCCTGGGAACTACATGCTGGATGCGTGCATGGTACTGACCGATCAGGACCCGGGGGAGACATGCCACTCATGGGTCCTCCTCAGGTTCAGCGTTCCACGGGATACCCCGCCTATACTGGGGTCGTTCGCGGCCGTGGCCTCAGTGTTCCTGGGGCTACTGGCATGGGCAGGTGCATCGATGAGGGGCTCGCAGCTACCCCTGCCAGCATACGGCTCCGTGCTCCTGCTAGCCCTCGCTTGCATGGGGACGGCAATTGGGCTGCCTGAGATAGACTCGGACAACTACCGCGAGGGTAGCGCCGCCCCGAGCTTCATCCTCCTCTCGCACGACCCAGACTCCGGAGCGAAGTCCCTATCGGGATTGCTGGGCGAATCAGACGTTGCAGTCCTCGGTCTGTTCACCCCCGGATCCCCCAATGCCGAGAGGCAGATGGACGACTTCGACTCCGCATCCAAGGTGCTCGCGATGGAAGGGGGCCCCTCGGCGTCCTTCGTCCAGATCGCTACCGGGGAGGACGTCAAGGCGTACAACCTGGACGACTTCTCCCTGGAGCTAAACGGCTCCTGGCCCCTGCTTCTGGATGACGGGACGGTGGGAAACTCCCTCCCGAGCGGGCCCACTGACTCGGTGTTCGTAATAGACTCCGCTGGATTCATCGTGGATTGGTCCCCGGGCTCCATGTCCCCCTCGGACATCAAGTCCTCCGCCAAGGCAGCGTCACTCGGTTCCGATCACTCACCCCTGAACATCCTGTCGATGGTTGCGGGGCTGTCCCTTCTTCCACTGCTGGTGGTCGCGATGCCATCGGAGAGGGACTACAAGGCCCCCGAGGAGGTACTGATCCCCGGCGTCGGGGTGTTCATGACAATGGGTGCCTCCCTATCCGGATTCATCGCATGGGCCTTGCCCGTGGCCCTCCTCTCAGGGTTGGGAATGGGCTCGAACTGGATGATGGTCGAGCTGGCTCTCTCGTGGGTCCTGGTCTACCACGGCGCTTCGATGCTGACGAGGGGTAGGATTGCGGAGGTGGAGATGCTCTCCATGGCCCTGCATTCCAGGCTCGACCAGAAGTACAGGGAATGGAGGGGGGAGCGGAGGTTCTCCGAGGATGTCTACCTAGGGCTTTGGCTTGCTTGGCTTATCTGGCTGGTCGAGCCCTCAATGATTGCCCAGGGGGTCGGTGCCACGGCGAGGTCCGGTCTTCTCGGCGCCCTACTTTCGCCGCTGATGCTGCTCGGCTACGGGGTGACCGCGGGGATTGCTGCCACAGTACTCCGATCCGTACCGCTACTCTTCGGACAGTACTCCTCCATCATCGGACTAATGAGCGTCGGACTGAGGCCCAGGGCGTGGGGCCTGGCAATCTCCATAATGGGCGTGTGGACCATGCTGAGCATCTCTCTGGGCCCATTGGCGTCGTCACTGTAACACAATGGACGACCGAGACCATCATAAGCGGGAAACCGCTCTCTGGCACACCCTTGGGGGTATAGTATAACCTGGTAGTACCGCGGGCTCCAGTTGCACGGGAATGACGACGAGGAGGTATTCTGATGGATTTGATGACCAACTGGAGCACCGACCTGTCGCAAACCGAGAGCGTGCGCGATCCGGGTGCACGCTAAGCGGAAGAAACCCGCTGATCTGGGTTCAAATCCCAGTGCCCCCACCACAACTCCCACTCCTAGCGAACGCCCTAATCACCTCGCCGAACTAGGTTGGGTTGAATAGAAGCAGATGCGCGCAGGGGCACGATGGACCGCAGGCCGCTCGCTATGCTGATGGTCGTGGTCATGATGGCCCCGCTGACAGGGAGCATCGCAGCCTCCAGCTCGGCGTCCACGCAAGAATGGAAAAGGCACGCAGAGGCGCAGATAATAGAGCCGGACCACCTGACCTCAGTACCAGAACAATCCGATATCTGGTGGGACCCGCATTCCAATTGGTGGGACGTGACCACCCTGGACATGGACAGGAACGGCATCCATGACTCCATCCAGGAGGCGGTGGGCCCTGTCAACGTCGGACTATCGTTCACCAGAACCGTCACAGACTCCGACAGGCAGATTCTGCAATCGATGGGGTTCGAGATTCGACAGGAGCTGCCTGTGGTGGACGCCGTCCTTCTGGGCGCCATCGATCCGACCGAGGCAGGGGGCCTTTCCCAGATTGACGGAGTCGCCATGGTCGAGAGGTACGGCTCGCTGGTTTTCTACGGCGACGTCCAGACCCCCGCGGTGAAAGCAAGCAACTCATCCGACTACCCGATAGGCGCATGGGACCTGGGACTGTCCGGGAGTGGGATCAACATAGCCATGGTCGACACCGGGGTGGATAACGAGCACCCCGGCCTGGTGGGCAAGTTCGTCGCAGGCTACGACGCAGTGTGCTACGTCCACAGCGATCCACAGTGCATCCTCGCAGGCGGCCGGGAGGATGACGGCTCCTTCGACCCCGATGACGGCAACCAGCACGGGACGGCCTGCATGGGCATGGCCAGCGCCACCGGGATGGAGGCGGACGGGACCCAGTCCCAGTTCTACGGATCAGCCCCCGAAGCGGGCCTCGTGGATGTCAGGATAGGGACCGACGTGGGGGCCGGCCCGTTCGAGAACTACCTCCTCGAGCAGGAGTTCTACGAGTCAGCCATGAACGGACTTCAATGGATTATCGACCATCGGGACGACGCATGGACAGGGGTCGAAGAGGAGTGGCATGGCATCGACATCATCTCACTGTCTTGGGGGATTACCAGCCACGAGGACGGCGGCTCGGACGGCTCGGACATGCACAGCAGGATACTCGACGAGGCGATGGAGCTAGGCGTCGTGGTTTCGAACGCCGCAGGCAACTCCGGCGAGGACAACGACGGGCTCTCGGGCATGAGCGCGTCCTCCCTTTCTATCACGGTCGCTGCCACCGATGACAAGAACACAGTCAACAGGACCGACGACGAGATCGCAGGCTACTCTTCCAGGGGGCCTCGCAAGGACAACGGCGACGGCAACCCCCTCAACGAGCTGATCCCGGAGATCAGCGCTCCCGGGACCAACATAGTCCAGGCCGAGGCCTGCGTAACCAGTGGCTCTTGCAACAACTTCCTCGGCGGCGACGCCTCGGAGAACACGTACACAGGCAGGGGGAGCGGCACTTCGTACGCGACCCCCGCGGTCAGCGGCATCATTGCCCTGGTCATGGAGGCGAATTCCGGACTCACGCCACTTCAGATCAAGGAGGTTCTCAAGCACACCTCGGAGCTTAGGGGGGAGCCCAGCGCCCCCGACGTCGACCCCTACTGGAACAGGGAGTTCGGATATGGCATGGTAGACGCCCTGGCCTCGGTCAAGCTGGCGATTTTCCTTAGGGACTCCGGGCAGACGGGGTCCATCGACCCGACCCTGCAAAGCCATGGGCTAAACTTCACCCAGTCGGACTTCATCAACATCACTGGCCATGCATGGGGTCAGGCAGGCTCGGTCGACAGGGTCGAGTATAGGGTGGGCAGCGGCCCATGGCACGAGGCCACCTACTCCGACCCCCCTGGGGAGTTGGGTGCACTGACCCCATTCCTGTGGCACGTCATCCTCGATCCCAGGGAACTGTCAGAGGGCCAGCACGTCGTCGAGGTGCACGCCTCATCGGGCGACTCACACTCCCTCCCAGTATTCTACGCGGTAACGGGGGAAGGGGGAGGGTCATCCTCCCCGGGCATACCTACCGCCGCCCTCGGGCTCGTCGTACTGGTGGCCATGGGGCGGGCGGGCTCGTTGGTCCTAGCGAGGTTGCGCTCCCCCGATGGGGAAGATGTCGCAATCGACGCGGAACTGGTGGACTGAAACCACCTCTAGGGACGAAATTGAGCATTTCTCTCCGCCTTGTTAAAATCCTAGGACGCTAGTCCGCAGGTCATGGTGAGATTCTCCGACCGCTCAAAGAGTATCCGTCCAACCGGGGTGAGGAGGATGTTCGACATGGCCGGAGACGACGCGGTGCAGTTCGGGCTGGGCGAGCCGGACTTCCAGCCCCCGGAACTCGCAGTCGAGGCGTTCGCACGGGCGATGAGGGAGGGGAGGAACAAGTACACCACCACCGCGGGACTCCCCCCTCTGAGGCAGAAGATAGCGGAGATGTGGCACCACTGCATCCCCACGCTGGACGAGTCCAACGTCTGCATCACCATGAGCGGGACCAATGCCCTTCTGGACATCTTCCTCGCCATTGTCAACCCCGGTGACAAGGTGATGATCCCCGAGCCATACTTCCCCCTCTACCCCCCTGACGTCGTCATCTGCGGCGGTGAGGCATCTTTGTACCCATGCAGGTTCGAGAATGGCTTCGTCCCGACAATCGAGGACCTCGAGGAGATCGTCGACGACAGCACAGTTGCGATACTATACAACTTCCCGAGCAACCCCACCGGTGGAAGCGTGGACGAGCGGCAGAGGGACGCGCTTGTTGAGTTCGCCAGGGAAAAAGACCTGTGGCTTATCACCGACGAGGTCTACGACAGGATAGTCTACGACTCGCCCCACGTCTCATTCCTGGGAGCCGGCTACGACAAGCTGGTCATGGTCCAGTCGTTCTCCAAGACCTTCGCGATGACCGGGTGGAGGATAGGGTACTTGCTATCGCCTGACCCGGAGTTCATGGCCGAGCTGACCAAGATGCAGTACTACGTGACTGCATGCTCCAATGACGCAATGCAGCATGCCGTGCTCGAGGCGCTTGAGAAGTACCCGGAGTACCCCGAGGAGATGTGCGCGGAGTTCAAAGCTCGCAGGGACCTCATATGCGAGAGGCTCAACTCCATGCCTGGCGTCTCCTGCAACGTCCCCACGGGCGCCTTCTACGTCTTCCCGAAGGTCGAGGTGCCGGGCATGAGCAGCGAGGAGATCGCGCTAAAGCTCCTCGAGGGAGGGGTCCTGTGCTCTCCGGGTACAGCGTTCGGCGAGGCGGGCGAGGGGCACCTGAGGTTCGCCTACACGATCGGCCGCGATGACATCTCCAGGGGGATGGACAGGGTCGAGGCAGTGCTGAAGGGCCTGATGGGGCATTGACTGCTCCCAAACATGATCGGCTATTACCTCCTTCCGTGACAACATCTATTGTACCAATTACTCATAGTACGCCATGGGAGAGCGAAAATGTGCATTCGAGGGTTGCAATGCATTGGAGTTCAGAACCTCGGGGTATTGCCTGAGGCACAAGGAGGAGCCTCCTCCGGGGAGCAAGGGCAAAGACGAGGTTCCTCCGGAGAGCGTGGTTTTGTTCCCGGGATTCACCGAAAATCCGCAGGAATGGAAGTTGGACCTTGGTTTCTTCGCCGGACTCATATTGCCATATTCCCTGATCCTTCTGTCTGTATTGCTGGTTTCTTCCGGTAGCGGTTTTCCAGAAGATTGGTGTTGTATGATGTTGATTTCCCCCCCTGTTGTTTCAGCCCTAATCATGAATACTGCCGTTAAAGAGGGGAACCTTAGCGTGGAAAAGGGCGCAAAACTGTCACTTTGGATCTGGCTTGGCCTTGCTGGCCTTGGATTCCTGCTTATCGCATCATTATTTTGACGAATGCATCGTTGTACTAGGGAGCACCTTATTCGCTACTCTTCTTGATCATCCGACCCCCACCAGTCATTTCCTGCCTCACTTGCTCCTTGCTTATCCTTCGACATGCCGGCCGCAGCCCATTCCTCCTCAGAAATACGGCCGTCCCCATCCGTGTCTAGTTCCACTGCCTTGCCCAGGGCCTTCCTTCTCATGCGCAATCTTATCAAAGTGATAATTAGAAAAATAACAGCCGTGATAATTACGGTGAATTCTGCCTCGGATTCAGACATCCCTGCACTAACAAGAATAGCAATAATTGCTAGAACTAGTAACTCGAACAAAATCTGCCCACATACCTCATCCAACATTCAAATCATAGCCTAGTTATGGGCTGGGATTATTTGTTTTTCTCCGGCATCATCTATCTTAGGAATCAACCACTCGTCTTCGATAGTATGATAGATTCATTTTGCCCATTGTGTATTCAATGTTGCTCGAGTCGGTAGGGAGGCCCACTATGTTGGTTAATCTCTGGGCATCGCTCGCTTACGGGCTAGTTCTGATCCTAGCGCCAGACGTTTTCTGCGAGTTGCTTCAGGCGGATCCTGTAAACACTGCATGGCTGAGGACCATAGGTGCTGCCTTGCTGGGGACCAATGTTCTGGGTAGCTGGCTCTGGCTCAGAAATCCCACTCTCGACATGGGCCGAGTCCAGACGACGACCGCCGGCCTTGAGGCCGCAGCGATGGGGTCGTCACTCCTGCTCGGAGAATTCACGGCGGACAATATCTGGATGGTCCAGGCATCCGTTTTCCTGGCATTGATTGTGACGATCGGGCTTGTCCCCACCGCCAGGGGGGAATCCTACAATGCCAGATAAGCCGCGATGGACCGAGTCAAGTCTTTCCAGGCATTACGACTCCCCTAATCCCTTCAAATTAGATTGGCTAGAAAAACCTAGTCGCCATCAATTCCGTTGGCGGACTCTTAGTGGTCCTTGGGTGACAGCAAGGAGGAGGATTGCATCAGAAAACCATCTCGTAAAGGAATTTCAAGGCTCAATGCCAACCGACGTTTACGTATCCACATCATCTTGGTTGGACCCTGTTAATTTGCCACGATTGAGAGACAAAAACCGACCTACGCCAATATTGTTAGATCACCTCGTCGTTTTTGACATCGATATGAGGCCATTTTGTAAGAGAAAACTAGAAGCGGCAAGGTTGGCAACACTAGAACTGAGAAATTGGCTGATCGAAAATACCGATTTGGCGATTCAACATGTTTCGTTTTCCGGTAGCAAGGGATTCCACTTAGTCGCTAAAGATCCTAATAGAGACTTATTTGCTGAACCTGACCCCAAATTGAGGGAGCAAAAAGTCAGGGAACAAAGGAAAGAATTGCTGCAGAGTGTGTTGCTCGCGGGCCATCCAGTCGACCCAGTAGTAACTGCAGATACTCGTCGCATTATTCGACTGCCGGGAACCATTCACGGCTCCACAGGATGGATCTGTAGTACCATAGAGTACGATTGGCTCAAAAAACCGGTCAATGGTTGGATAGGCAATCTGCCAAGGCACGAATCGGCAATCAACATGCCAAAGAATCCACCCCTTTCCCTGCCCAAATTATCACTGACAAAGAAATTGACCAAACTAAGAGCAGATGCCTCTTCAGAACCCGAAGAATTCCTTAGCGTGGAGGTCAGTACACACGTCCACGGTACAAGAGACCGTTCTGCCTTGATCTCATATCTTCCGTTGAAGTGGGGGAGCCCAAAGCAAGCCATCTCCCTGGCTCAGAAACATTTCGAGGAATTGGATTTAGGCCCAGCGGCATATCTGGAGGACGGTAGAAACGTGCTAGCGATCATTCCCAGGGCTTTGCCCAGGGATTACCTGATTAGCAAATTGACAAAAGCCGGACTTACCGGATTCGCGAATGACCTAAGACGCTTTGAGCATGCATGGGTAAGGGTTTCAGGAAGAATGACAGAGGATAGCTGGGAGTCGGAATTAGAGCCTCTCACCGTCTTGGGCTATGAGGCGAGCTCAAGATGCAAATTCCCATGGTCCTCGTCCCATTTGGATTTATGCGAGCGTCTGGGTTTGCCCATCCGAGCCGATTCTTCGGACCTTGCTGGCTCAAAAGAAGCGGCGATCAGAATCGCCGTCCGGCGCTGAGTTTATGCCACATGCCGGTATGGACCAACTGTCCCAAAGAAGGAGCCCAAAGGGCAATGACAGCAGATGCTACGCATCAAGGCAGGTACCTCACCGACCTCGGCGCCGGGACAGCGCCGGGGTCATATCGGAAGTGTTTGGTTGATTGAGGGCATTTTGCTGATCTTCTTCTCAGTTGCATGGGCCACGGTAAAATGGGTGGATGAGAGGACGGACTCTAAGCTCGCGTTCTTCCTCCCAGCAGGATTGCTATTGGCATTTTTACTGGAAGACCCCTCTGACTCCTTCTCCTACCTCGTACTTGCATTCCTAACTGCACCAATTATCACTATGCTGATAATTGTAGGTATACAGCAGGGGAATCCACTATTCCTGAAAGACCCAAATCAAACACACGCGAAGCGTAGAAGGCCGGTAAACCGATCCCCGAGAAGGGACCTAAACAGGAAACTCGCACCTAGTTATGTCCGTGCCTATGACCGACTCATTGGTTACGTCCAAGCAAATGGCGGGGAGATAAAATCAAGACAAGACGGCATAGAGCGCCTGGAAAAACTAGGGATAGATAGTGCTGAGATTTTCTTTTCGAGTCCGTACGTCTTGAAGGCACTAGGGCTTGAAAATGGCTCGCAAGTCAATGAGGGAAGTAGAGCCCCTGAGCAAGAGATCATCGGGGATGACTGGTGGGAGGAGGGCCATTATGCCGGGAAGGAAGCCAAACCATCAGCCAGCACCGGGGATGGAGAGTTGTGTGGCCATCCAGGATGCAATGAATCAGTGGGGGCATTCGATTTCAGGTGCTACACTTGTAGAGGCCGGTTCTGCCCCCAGCACGTCGGACCTAACATCGATTGCCAAGAATGCTCCAGTTGATCACAGGAATACATTCTTCTGATTAATGTAAGACCTTGGAACCAGTCCTCGCTCCTTGATGGCGGAAACCATCTGTTTGCCGGATTTACTGCGGCCGTATGTGACTGCTCCGGGACTCACTCGCTCGTTCCAATGCCGTTGGAAGACGACAGCGTCCTCTTTGTTCTTGCAGAGCACCTTGGGAACCGAGTGGAACATCGCCAGCTTGTCCTTCTTGGAACGGACGTACTTCGCCAGAACCTCCGGCAGCATCTTGCTAAGCCAATTGTCCGTGATTATCTTCACTTCTCTGGGAATGACGTACCTGGGATTATCCAGAGGGCCCATTATTTCCTGCATCGCCGATGCGAATATCGCTGACTCTCCCTCATTTGCGTCCTTCAGATACGCCCGCATCCAACCCCCATCTCGGGAACCTCCCCCTATTTCCGCAGATGAGTTGACCAATCCCAATTCCTTGAGAGACAAGACAACGGCTTCCCCGATAGAAAGCACCAGTGAATGGTTGCTTATTTCATTCGGGGCAATGCCGACCGCATGGAAGGCCCTCTGTACCCCTAGATTCACTTTGATTTCCACGGCCTCCTTGGGTTCAGCATTGAACGGTTGCCCAATGCCCCAAAGCTCCCTGGTTCTGGGCCTGTTCTTCGCTCTCAACAGCATCTCTTCATTGAAGATGTTCATGGTTTCCGATACGCCCTCGGGTTTTGCTTCTGTAAATGCGGCATGAACATGGCCGACCCCTTTCTCTATCGCCCCATCATCTCCTACGCCGTAGAGCTGCTTGTGCTTTCTTTGGAACCTGAGGTAATCATCAAATCCCTTCTCGTACTCATCTGCAAGGCAAACAATATCCCAATTATTTGCGACCTTCTCAGGCCAAAGGTCGTCCAACCTGAACGACCTGCCCCTCAGTTGATTTATGCTCATGCTTGTGGTCACCGTGGTCAGATCTATCAGGACATTTATCCTGCTCGCGTCCCAGCCCTCTCCGAGAAGACCTCTGGTCCCTACAAGGCATTTCGTCACGCCTTCTTGGAACAAGTCTGTGATCATCATGGTGTAGTACCTGGGAAGCCAATCCTTGCCCTTGCCCCGAATTTCGAAATATTCCCCTCTTTCTACATATTCGAATTTGATGTCCAAACCCCTCTCGTCCACCCACTGTTCGAATCGGGGGAATATCCTCTCCAGGAGATCATTATCGACCAGAACCGTGGTCCCAGTCATCAAAACGGGATCGAGCCTGTCCGTTGCCTCGGATTGAAGCACCGCTCTGTAAGCCGCGACTGCGCCACCGGCTTCCTTGTCCAGTACGTCCTCAACGATTGTGGTGGCGGATGTCTTCTCGAAGTCGGTGACGATAACCGCTCTGATATCGGGACCCAAAGCCTGCATTTCAGTGGTGAGAATTTCCCGAAGGGCGCCATATTTTGCGGATGCATATGCCATCACCCTACTTATCGGTGAGGCGCACAATCTGGCACCCGATCCTGTAATCTGGACCCCGAGCAACCTTAGTTTCTGCTTTGCCTCATCTGCCAACTCTCGGTCCTTCTTGTTGCTTGACCGCATTAACCCATTACGGACGTACCTGTCAAGAATAGTAATCATGTAGCCCTGACTATTTCCGGAACGAACCACCTCTGGATCCGGGAGGGGGATGTTGTCCGGAAGGCTCCTTCCATTCACTACTAGAAAGCCTCGGGCCGAGTCTGCCAGCCCGGGATCCCTCTTGCTGAATGAGGACCAATCTGAGGCTTTTCCCGCAGGTAAATCTAGTTCTGACAGGGTTCTGGCAAGCCAAACGTCTAGTCCCGGAACTCTATCCTCTGGATTTTCTGGGCCCTTCCTCAGAGTCTTGATCAATTCCCTGAAGTCCGTTGTTGCATTGGCAATATATCTCAGCTCCTTCTCCGAGGGTCTTACGAAATATGCTAGGTCTTGGTAAGGTGCTAGATTCCCATCCCGAACCAAGGCGGGAACCGGAACTTCATAGTCGACTTCCCCAAACAAATCAAGATACATGTTTTCTTTTGGTTTCGAATCTCCTCCTTCGCCTACATCAGGTGGAGTTGCGGTGAGTCCCAAGACGATCGGATTGTCCAAAAACTCTACAATTTCCACTAAAACCCTGCCCCAGTGCTCCAATAGATGGTGGCATTCATCGAGTATGATCAGCCCCACTTCTGCGTCCTTGAGCCTCATCAGATTGGCTTTGGCAGAGTCATGCAATACCCAGAGGGCGTTCCCATGCTCGGACAAATCATCCCTAACCTTCTTCCTAAAGTGGCCCAATCTATCTGCGTAGTATTCTGGGTTTTTATCCGCCAAATCCTCTATCCAAGAAATCGCGCTTTCCCTATCTTCAGCCTCAATCCTGTCTACATCGGGAGTCATCAATTTACTGATCCAAAGCTCCATGGCGGACTCTTCTAAATTGTCCCCGCCCCTCTTTGGAAGCGTGACAGATTGGTATGTCAATGAAGTCAGTATTCCAGGTTGCTTCGGATCCGTCCCTATCTCGTCCCCCCTGCCGTCTAAATTGAACAATTGCTTCGCCCTCTCCACCCACTGAGCCTGTATAGCCGAATTCGGACTCAGCACTAGGGTGGGTAGCCTTACCAAATCCGACCAGACATACAATCCAAGAACGGTCTTTCCCGAGCCTGGTGGGGCTACGATGAGTAACTCTTTGGAGTCATCATCTAGTTCCTTGCGGATTATTCCTGACGACGCAATCTGGGATGGTCTGAGTTTCCCCGTAAAACCAATTTTTCCAAAATCTGAAGACATGGGATTCCCCCTACACACTCATTGCAGTCAACCCATCTAATAAGGATTAGAACCATCAGGGGAGGTTTCTATTCTAGACTAAATTGCCAATTCTGGCCATGGATTGAAAAGAAGGGGATTGTCGGAAAACAATGACCAAGATATGACTGAGGAGGAAGATAAGTGGTGGTCTCCGGGCCATGTGGATACTGGAGATGACGAAACGCCACCAAAAACTGCGACTGATGACTCTAGCAAAGAGGAGATTGTCGGGCGGAAGGAAATAGACAATTTCTTGGATCAGATAAGGGATCCAGAATTTGGGAATAAAGAGGCGAACTCAGAAATAATTGTCCGTGAGGATGGCGCCCCCAGCCCCCAGCCTCCAGTGGTAAGTGGGGGCCGAGGATTCCTAGGATTGTGGTGGTTGACACGAGGTGAGGCCCTCTTCGTGGTTTCCGCTACGGTTTTCGCCCTGATAATCTCGGCCATATGGACAGCAGGGTTACTCAATGAGTCGACGTATGCGGAGGTCTCAGCCACCATCGTGGCGGAGGAAGATGAATACTGGATCCAAGGAACGGCGGAGATCATCGGGGACGGCACTAACGGGACCGGTTGGTTCATGGACGATTGGAGCGGTTATTACGAAGATTGCTGGACCGAAGATGGTTACGATTACTGTGAAACCACCTATGTCGTCGAGTACGAGTGCTATGCCGATCTCTACCTCAGGTGGAATGTTAGTGGCGTCGAATACAGCGATTGGGTGTACACCCCGTCGATAAGAACGCCGTACGGATGCCTGGGGATACTGGAGGACTACTACCGAATTGGCGATATAGGGCCAATCTGGTACGCGGCCTCAGACCCTAGCGAATTTCAGGTATTCACCGTCGTTCTAGGCGCCCCGGAGTCTACCCAATGGTTCGAGACAATGTACCATTATGCCGAGGGCCCTAACCTGTACACCGATTTCGAGTGTGAGGCGAGCCTCATCGTGACTTACCTCGACCCCACGGATAACTCCAGCCGAATCACCACCAGAGTTCTTGATGGATGGTATGGTGGCGCTGCTAACTTCTGGACCATTTCCGGTGACTCCTGCATCTCGGAAATGAAGGACGAATACGGTGGCGGGAGGACGATTTTGGTAGATGTCGATTCGAAGGACGGGTCGAAAGCATACCAACAAGGAAACACGCCCGAGGGATTCTACAGGATTACTTGGTTCTGCTGCCTCGGACTGATGGTGATTCTGGTCATCGTCTCCTTCGTTGCTGTCAGATTCAGCAATACCCCGCCCGGATCCTACGTCACGAGAAACGGAGTGGTCCACCATGGCGGATATGATGGGAACGACGTGACAATCATCAACCACAACTACGGTAACAGGTGGGGTTACAATGAGGGGCCGGGCGTTCACTACCGTAAGCCGAGCGGGAGAATGAGATTCAGTCGTAACAGTGGCTCCGGAGGCGGAGGCCGCTCGAGCGGCGGTCACTCAACCCGAGGTCGGTCCGGAGGAGGGAGCAGCTCTGGCGGAGGAAGCCGCTCAAGCGGTGGCGGCAGATCCGGTGGTGGCAGACGCTCCGGCGGGCGCAGATGAGCCAATTGGGACCTGCACTGGATTAGTTTACTCCGAACTCAGAGTCTAGTTTGCTCATTGTAGCCTGAATATCTTCTACAATTTCGAAAAGCGAACTATCCTTGGTCCAGACGAGTAGCTTTCCGCCACCCTCATTTTCTTGGTATGCACAAATGGCATCCATCCTTATTCTCGTCATTCCACCTTCTGTCATTGCCTTGATCCAGCCTGTCATCGGCCGTGCGCCTCGCGAATTGGATTTAGTCTATTCCCCAGTTTCTTACGCTTGATCGCGCAGGCATCAAAATCCCTGGCATGTGAGCGGTATCGCAGTTAGCCGGTATCTGCAATTCGCATTGTGGTCAGAGGGGGGCTCCCCTCTCCTCCCACCAACCAGGGCCGTCGGTTTCATGCCCCTCGCCGTCTTTGTGCTTCCAGCAGTATTCAGAATTCCTGAAGCTCAGCGAGTTGCAGTGTTCCATGGCACATTTCTCCAACTGCTTCCTTTGTCTTTCCGACGGGCCATCTTTCTTGCGAACCTTTGCCGGCCTCGCCTCCTGGTCCTCAGAGGATTCTTCATCCGGTGATGCGAACAATTTGCCATCGAAGAAAGCCCTGTCGATAATCCACGCCATTAATCCCACGAAAAAGATGAGAATGTCGATTTCTACGATTCCGGTGAGCATTGTGTCACTTGCTACCATTCAGGGCCTGCATCAAGTTTGCCACTGCACGAGGGGCTCAGTCATCCCAAGATGATGCCGTGACATCATCCAAAACGACTATGCCGATTATCTCTGTTCTCGGAGCCTCCCCTTGGAAGATGTACAATGCCTTACCGTGGAAATAGGAATCCCCCTCTTGGTTCACCCTGTGAAAATCCACCAGAAGCGTCCCCGATGTTTCTGCCACACTCGTAAAGCCAAGGTGATTCAGTTTGCTACCGACATATCCATCCATGTCCAGTGAGCCTCTAAGAAGTGAGAATCCTTCAACGAGCTCCTCTCGATTCCCAAAAATTGTAGTTCCTGAGGGCGATGAGGCGAAGAAAGGCGTCCTGCATAAATCAGCAATACTGTGGTAGTCCTTATTCTCGAAAGCTCGTATGTAATCCATGTAAATATCCAGAGTCTTTTGCTCATTCATGGTGATCCCAATAGGGCGCCCTCTATCACACATGCGTCACAAATCAACCGAGTTACTCGGGAGTATCATCCTCATCGCTAAAATCAGAAATATCAGAATAAGCCAATTTCATCAAATCCAATGCGCCCCAGTCCCCATCAGTGCCAACGAGACTCAATTTTCTCAATATCATAACTAGAGCCCCTACAATGGCATAAACAGCTAGATGCAAAAATACCCATGTAACGAGCAAAGCTAATACTCCGAGACCGAACATGCCATACGTACCGAATCTTCCATAAATCTTGTAGAAACCGAATTCAAAACCCAAGGCTATAGCAATCACGAGAATCAATGGAATAGAAATTGCATATACTAACGTACTCGCCTCTTCAAGTTTCAAAGCATTCAAGTCTACGTCTTCCATTTGGTTATGGATAAGCGCTGCCATTCCTGCGATAAGCAAGACAATCAGAGCGGGCCCCCCAAAGGAGATCACTGCGATTAACGATATTACTGCGGCAATAACAGGAGTGACCCTCGCAGAAACAAGACGCATATCTTCGTTAGACCAGGACCAGGGCCTCGCCAGAGCGATAAGCCCACATGGGAAAAGCGAGAGAGAGATCCACTTGCTCAAAACCGCTCCCGACCATAATGATTCACATGTATCGTTGCATGTTCCACCGGAGAATCCCAATCCCGGCCCAAATGACATTATTATCGAAATGAATCCCAAGAGAACCATGAGCGCGAACATCGCAATGCTACCGGAGATGAGGAGGAAACCAACCATTCGCGCTTTATCTCCTTCAGATTTTCCGATGGCGATTTTTTCTCGTACATACGAGGCGACCCCCCCGCCAATCGCAGAATTTGGGCCATCACTCTGCGAACCACTTGCAACAGGGACGGAACTATGTCGGGAGTTACCAGGCTCCCCGGTTAAGAAAACCGCCCTTTCCGACCTCATTCCCAATGCCAGTGAAAACCAGACGATTGAACTCAAGCATGATAAAATTGAGAGTAAACCCATGCAACAAGAAGAAAACAAGAAATCAGGGTCAACAGTGTCTCCCTCAACATAGCGCATGTCGCCATAGGTGTTTACTGTCAAGAGAAGCAGTAAGGAGATGCCAGCGAGAATTGCCGGTCCAGCGAATTTTTTCCAGGTCATCCGCACTAAGCACTGATGCATCATCCTTCAATGATGTGCCGGCATTTTCTTCAATCGGGAATTTGGTGCCCTCACACTATCCCATTGAAATTGATCGCAAACCAAGCATACATTAGTAACCAAAAGAACGGGACTAAGAACGAAATAATGTAGAATATTGCAACATTTGTGGTGAGGGTCTTATCTCCTCTTCTCCGTCGAATTATCTTGAAAAGATAAAGCGCATAAATTGGCAGTAGTGGCACTAGGAACATGCTACTGAGAATAAGAAATTCAAATCCAGGTAAAGTCTCATCAGGGGATCTGTAACCGTAAAACAACAATACAATGATCACAAATGGAACGTATCCCAAAGCAATGCTGGGTATCAACAGAGAATCAGTTCTGATTACCTGTTCAGAGTCTCCCACACTCGTCAGTATGGCAGTCCCCGTATTACATCTGCGCCTTAAAGCCAGGAGATTAGGGGCCGTTCCTGAGTTTTTCCTCAGCAATGTGCTCTTTCCAATAGTTTGTCTGAACCTCGATCAACCTTCTTTCGTAACATTTGGGACACAGTCTAATTTTGCTCCTTATCCCTGGACTTCTGGCATTTTGGACTGCCGCTAAGTTGAGACCGCCATTGTAGTCCCTTACATCATACCCATTACCACAGACACTGCACTTTGTTTCCACAACCCCCAACCTGCAAATGTGAGTTTAACACTTTGTCACGCCAATCTGATACTTTCTGTAGTATGAGTATGAAATCCAGACTGGCCTATGACTGCCACATTGCCCCATACCTTCTGTCAACCAGCTTCTTTCTACCTGTGGTTCATTTTTCCAGAAATTAGGAAAAGTAGGAGCCCCAATCCGATAGCGAAGCATGCGTCTATAGGCGTCCATAGGTATCTCATTATCACAAAAAAAACCCCCAAGGAAGATAGGATCAGGAGGATTCCGGGTATAATCCCGCTTTGATGCATCATAGTGCATCCATTAGCTTGGTCATTTCTCGGGAAATAACGATCCTCTGGATCTGGCTCGTACCACCAAATATCTGGTATATTTTGGCCCCTCTCATTCTCCTGGCAGCGGGGAACTCCTCCGAGTACCCATAACCTCCGAAGATCTGTACCGCGTCGGTGGTCACTTCCATCCCGATGTCAGCAGCGTATCTCTTCGCGTGTGCGGATTCAAGGGTTGCCCTCTCTCCCAAATCTAGCTTTCTTGCCGAATTTCGGGCAAGTAGCCTTGCTGCTTCTATCTTTGTTGCCATATCTGCTAGCATAAATGATATTGATTGATGCTCTATGATTGGTCTGGAGAAAGCTTCTCTCTGAGTTGCATACTTCCAAGCTTCCTCCATTGCACCCTGGGCGTTGCCCAAGGCATGTGATGCGAGCATAGGCCTCGAACGGTCGAAAGCGATCATTGCCTGGATCCACCCATTTCCCTCCTCATGTCCCAACAGGTTCGACTTAGGAATCAAAACATCATCGAAACTTACTCCTCTTGTGTCAGAGGATCTCTGCCCCATTTTCTCTTCCTTCTTTCCTATGTTGATGCCTGGGGTGTCGGCATCTACTATGAAACCACTAAGAGATTCATGGGGGCCACCATCCCCAGTTCTGGCTAGGACGTAGAACCAGTCGGCATAACCGGCCCCGCCAATCCACATTTTCGACCCATTTATTCTGTAGTTTTCACCTTCTAATTTGGCCGAGGTCTTTATCGCTTTGACATCTGAACCGGCTCCCGGTTCAGTGACGCAATAAGCAGATATCTGACCATCGGCAACCCGACCAAGATACTCTTTCTTTTGCTCCTCCGTCCCACTGTGAATTACCGGATGGCAGGCTAGCATTGTGACTCCTGTAATTGTGGCAAATCCCGGATCCCCCCTGCCAAGCTCCTCGTTAATTACTACCTCATCGAGAAAACTGAGGCCTGTTCCACCATACTTCTCGGGTATTGTGCAGTTTAGTAATCCGAGATTTCTCGCATTTTCAATAGCCATGGAGGGAAATGTCCCCTCCCTGTCCCATTCCTCGGCGTTCGGAATTAATTCTTGATCTGCGAACTCCCTTGCCAGCGACTGTAGCATAACCTGATCTTCACTTAATTGCATAACTTTCCACCATACTTACCCCATGCCATGAAATTAAACTATTGTAGGTTTGTTTTTTAGGGTACCCTAAAGGTATACAAACCGAAGTATTGGCGGATTTATGGGCTTAGTGACCCCTTCCAGGATAGATTCCCTTGGTTTAGTTTCAATATTCGTACTCGGTGCTTCTCTCTACGCGGGTTTTTTTCTCCATGATGAAAGGGTAGAGTTCGACGTAGATGGTAGGGAGATAGTAGCCGACGCAGGCAACATCAGCAGCTTCGGACCGAGAGTCTCGGGTTCCCCGGCGGAGGCGGACGCTTCGACTATGATTGCTGAGATGTTTGTGGAGGCGGGTTTGGCGGATGTTGAAGTCACTGAGTTCGAGATACCAGGTTCCTGGATACAACAACCGGAGGATGGAGAAGAGGGGATTCACATGCATGCTCAGATAGAGCAGGGGGCTCAGAATATACCCGGTTTCCCGGACGGGACTGCTGGTTCAGGGCGTGTGCAACTCTCCTCCACAGGAGATTTGGATCACATGAGTGCCTTCACCTTCCTCGGTTACTCGGGCGGAGCTCACAAGCACGACAGTGAGTTGGCAGATTTGGGCACCGGTACGGCTGAGGAGTTCTCGAATGCAGGAGACATCTTGGATAAAGCAATTTTAGTCAAACATGATTCACAGACCACTGGTAGGCTCCTATCGGACTACTACAAAGACGCAATTGAGGCAGGAGCCTCTGTCCTGATGATTTACGAAGATGGACTGGAGAATACATATTTTGAACCGGTCGTGGTAATACGCGATGACGGACAGATCGTTCCATTTCCCGTCGCATACCCAGAATTAGATTTGATACCATATATTTTCATCACTCAAAGCACTGCTGATATTTTTATCGATTTCATAGAAGAGGCTGATTCAGACAGCACGAAATACGCCATCCTCGATGGAAACTGGGCAGCAGCACAGACCGGTCCAAGGGTAGTCAGCGTGGTGACTGGCGAGTTACCCGGAAAATCCTCCTCGACGGTCATGATTGGTTCTCATCATGATACTGCTTACTTCAGTGAAGGTCAACCAACTGAATCTTTGGGTGTTGCTCAGATTATCGAGATAGCCAGAGAGCTTGGTTCGCATGAACTAGAACATACCGTTAGGTTCGCCTCATGGGGAGGGGAGGAACTCGGGTTACTGAGCAGTCAGGCGTACGCGGACCAGCTGCAAGACAAATCAGAGATAGAGTTGTACATAAATTTGGACTCAGCGGTCCTGAGCGAGAGTCTTGGATTTAATTCGATAACGATAGAGGCATCTAGTGGGCAACTAGCCGAGAAAGCCAAGTCATCTGCCAGTAGGTCTCTGGAGGGGCACTCCAGTTATTCGGCTCTGGTCATCGCCAATGAGGGTCCGGACTCGATAATTCACGGTTGCAGCAGCCATAGGAGCTTCAATTTGATTGGTTCCCAGAGTATCGGAATAGGCCCGCAGAGAGATCTCCCCACATCTAGCGAGATATGGCCTATGTGCGCTCACTATCGAGAGTATCAGCCTCCAGATATTCAAGCAGGAGGGCTCGACGAGGCAGGCGCGGCATTGGTCCCCGACCTCGTGCTGAACATAATGGAGTCATATGGGGCGATAGGAAACGACGGGCCGTTGATAAAATTGGATGGTCTTGAGGGAAGTTCGGAAAATTGGGTTTTCCCGTTCACAATAGCGCTTTTGGCTGGGCTAGCTACCGGTCTTGGCGGATTGATAGTTTTGTTTATCAGGGAAATCAGTCGGGAATTAATGGCATTCATGCTGGGTATGGCAGCGGGAGTTATGCTCCTAATTTCGATCCTAGATCTTCTGATAGGGCAGGCCTCGGAATTTGGTTATTTCCCAGTCATAACCTCATTCGTGATTGGGGGCTTGCTGATTCTCTTAATCGGTAAAGTTGTGGTCAAGAGAGGAGAGGAGGATTTGATGACAGAGGAGAATAAGCTTTACTTTTCGGGAATTTTCACAGCCATCGCTTTGGGGATACACAATTTCCCGGAAGGATTGGCCATAGGTGTCGCAGTCCTGGAATCCGCCCAATACGGGGTTGTTCTCATGATTGCGATAGGACTACACAACATTCCAGAGGGCATCGCAGTCGCAGCTCCAATCAAGGCTGGCGGGGGAGGAAAAATCAAAACAATACTGATACCCATGGCAACTGGGCTCACGGAACCTCTCGGGGCCTTATTCGCTCTACTTATTCTGGGCTCGTTTTTGACCCCGTTGATGGTGGGCCTGTCACTAGCCTTTGTAGGGGGCATAATGGCAGTAATCAGCTTCACAGAAATTATCCCTCAGGCGATTAATCAGGACAGGACTCGATACATGTTGGTGGGTATACTCTTTGGTGCAGCAGTAATGCAGCTGAGCTTAATCCTGCTTGAATAAGGGCTCCAATACCCTCTTTGACTTATGCAGGCATCACGTTCCCTAGCGTACCTTGTTTGATTCAGTCCGTCGGTGAGTGTGCGTTTCCCGAATTGAAATGGTTAACTCAGTACATCCTATTTGTCATTGGTCATTAATTTGGGTTTCAATAACATTCCCAACGAAAGTAGGATCAAAGTTGGTATGAAAAATATTATTCCATAAATTCCTGTGACACAAAAAGGCACAGATGCAACAATTCCTATTCGATACAAGGATTTTTTTTCAGGCGATGTGTTGTTGGCCTCGTTCAAAAAAGTAAGGGCTAATGGCGGGAAAATAGATAGCCACATAATCGAAGTAAAAAGACCGCTGCTCCAAAACCAAGGATCCCCATGTATGTGTAGAAAAATAATCCAGATTACACATGCCATGGCATACGATGCGGTGAATGGAATGGATTTCTCGATCATCCCACCCTGCAGCAAAAAATTGTGGCCCAAGAAGATCAAGTAAACGGGCGAAAGAATCACCCAAGCCCAGAATAGATCATCGTCACCTGTTGTGAACATCATTGACCAAACTATCGTCATGATGATTGACATTCCGGCAAGCGCTGTCGGAAGCCTCTCTGCAGAGGCGGGGGAGGGTTCATGATCGGTAGTATGGTGAGTTCTTTCTGTCGTTGAAACCTGCCAAAACCTCCAAGCTCCGAAAGAAAAGAGTGAACCCCCGATGATCAGCACACGCCCAAATGCATCGGTCGCTGGGTTCAATGCCTGTTGAATCCCAAACAGTGTCATTGAGACGCCCAACAACGCTAAGAAACCGTAATTGAGATTATTCCGCCATTCCTCCATATTGCCTAGGTCGATAGTGCCCCTCTATGATGTATGCCCAATGATGAGGCCCTAGATTGTGGGGGCAAAAGCAAGGGTAACCATTGAATTGTGTGCTAATCATAGAGCCCTGGTTTACAACAAATCTCAGGGAGAGAACTCATATCTTGATGGGGCGGGGGATTACCATCCATGGAAGAAGGACCATTGTGGCCCCCGTTCGAGGGCACCATCCCATCACTCTCTCACAAGAGGCTGATAGCTTACTCCGTGGGCCCCCAGAACGTCGATCTGAGCTTCAAAAAGAGATTGGCCCATGAGAACGGCTGGGATCTGGCGATGGCCGAGAGAGCTTTCCAAGAATACAAGAGGTTCGCGTACATGTGCGTACACAGCGAAAATCCCTGCACGCCCTCGGTGGAGGTGGACCAGGTCTGGCACCTCCACATGACATACACAAGGGACTACTGGGGCAGGTTCTGCCCGGAGGTACTGGGTTACGAGCTGCACCATGGCCCTACCGAAGGAGGCAAGGCAGAGGATGAGAAGTACCTGGAGCAATACGAGCGTACCCTACTCTACTACCGGGAGGTCTTCGGTAGGGCGCCTCCTGAGGACCTATGGCCATCCCCGGAGGTCAGGTTCTCGTCATTCCCCCACCTAAGGTGGGTCGATCTCTCCAAGAACTCCATAACCCCGAGGAGCAGGATACTAATCGGGATTGGAGCCGTCGCTGTGGTTTCATTTATCATGGGATGGCTGTTGACATAGTCGGATGAGGGCCGTTGTCATTCAACTCAGTCTGCTAGTCCTCCTCTCCTCCTCCATCGCCATTGGCGAGCACAGCCCAGAAGGTGCCGGGACGGTGCCATTGATGCCGGACCCCCCCGAGGGCGAGTGGTACGTCCATGACATGGCTGGCGTGATATCCGAGCAGACCGAGGCCGAGTACGAGAATGAGTTATCGAGGATTAACGACGAGAGGGGCGTCCTGGTCAGGCTGGTGACGGTGAGCAGCATGAAACAGGCCAGCAACGGAATCTGCATGGGCGTCTCCTACAACTTCTGCTGGGACACGGAGTACTTCTCCGAAGACAATGGCTACGCGAGGCAAATGTTCAGGCACTTCGGAATGGAAGGCGGGGACCAGCCGAGCATGCTGATAGCCCTCTCTACCGAGGACCGCCAGTTCAAGTTCGTGATGCCGGGCCTGTCGAAGACGACCCAGCGAGTCTCCCAGGGAGTCTTCGAAGATGGGTCATACAGGCTCAGCGAAGCCGCGGACATGTACGACCGCGATGATTACATCTTTGAGTGGGACGGTTGGCAACGGTACCCCGGTGAGTGCGTCTGGGAGGGGGCCGGCGCGGAGTGGGTCAACAACTCGTGGCACTGCTACATGGAGACCGATATGGACGGCTATCCATATTGGGACGTAAATTGGTACTTGTGCGAGAGCCACAATGACAACTGGTGGTGCACCGACGAGTACGGCCAGGACCCTGCCCACGGTGACTCAGAGAATGCTAGCCTGATGGCTCCGCCGCCCGAACCAGAGGGGCACGACTACTCCCGGGGCAACCTGTGGGAGGAGGCCCTCTCCTACTACGTGTACGAGTCAGGCAAGCTTGTCTCCATAGAGCCGTGGGCGCTTTCCGTGCACTTGGCCGTCTACGCCATCGGGGCGCTCGGGCTGATCGCCCTAATCTGGACATTGGGAAGTAACTTCCTCGAGGTATCCAGACAAAGGGAGTATGACCTCGCGAGGGAGCGACTGACCTACGCCTACGCCAGGAGGAGGGCGGACCTGTCCCTCAAGAGCCTGAAGGGAGACGAGGACGGGACGGTCTTCGAGACCATGGCAGACCAGATAGAGTCCCTCTCCATCGAGCTGAGGAAGGACCCCGAGGAGATTCTCGGTTTACTGCTTTCAGATAAAGACGACCATGATCGAGACCGGGACCTTGAGAAGATCTGCGCAGAGCTCAACAAGAGGGCCGACGACGCAGGGGTGTCCGGTCAGGTCACCATCCCCGACGTGGACATGACCTGGGAGGTAGGCATGCTCAAGGAGGCAGGAGACAGGTGGGACAGGGTGAACAGGGTGGCAGTGCCCCTAGGCCTGGCCGTGCTGGCTACAGGCTTGTACCTCGGCCTCGGACTGAATGCGGGCGGACCCTTCTCCCTCGGCGAATGGGCCTTTGAAAACCCAGGATACCTATTCGAAGGTGGCGGATTCGGCACCATTTTGATGATTACAGCCATCTTCCCGTTCGCCGCGATGGTGCAGGGTCTGATGGACAGCGACGAGCTCGTCCGCGCCGTCGCCCCTCCCAGGAACCCCCTTCTCCCGATACGGAGGCCTTCCCCGAGTCTCAGGGTTGCCGACACTCACAACATGGTTATCCCTGCCTCATTGGCCGGGGCCTTCGTCTCCTCACGCTACTTGGTCAGAAGCGCTGGGTTCGACGAGCACGGCAACGAGATCTACGAGACTGAGAGGAGCCACAGCGGTGGCGGTGGCGGAAGCGACGGTGGCGGTGGCTGCGGTGGCGGTGGCTGCGGTGGCGGTGGCTGCGGTGGCGGAGGCGGATTCTGAATCGGGCAATATGGCGAGGATGATTAGTCGTTAGAATCGATAGAATGAATGACAATTGCATAACCAAGGAAGTAGGCTTCTGACGTATCGCAAAGGGGTCATTGGTTAGACGCTGTATTGTCAAAATGAGGTAGGTTAAACCCCCAATCGATTGAAGTGATAATAGCCTTTAGAAATGCCATGGCCATTGTTCAAACATTTTCATGGCGGAATAATCTCAATTACGGTTTCTTAGCGTTGTTGGGCGTCTCAATGACACTGTTTGGGATTCAACAGGCATTGAACCCAGCGACCGATGCATTTGGGCGTGTGCTGATCATCGGGGGTTCACTCTTTTCTTTCGGAGCTTGGAGGTTTTGGCAGGTTTCAACGACAGAAAGAACTCACCATACTACCGATCATGAACCCTCCCCCGCCTCTGCAGAGAGGCTTCCGACAGCGCTTGCCGGAATGTCAATCAGGGATGGTTTCTACCTCCCTTTGAAGATTTACGCACCGCTTTCGATTATATCCTACTTCAATGAGGTGCAGAATGGTTGCTTCGATCCTTTTACAAATAGTTGCCCACAACCGCCTTCATACTATTATTTGCCTCTGATTGCTGCTCTTATCCTTGCCCTGACTCTTCTGGCAAACGCCTGGAGGCTTAGGAGTCATGAGAGAGATTTTTCCAAGGGTTTAGCCTTAGGAACAGTCGTTGGTGCTTTCATCTTCTTCATATTCATGATGGGTGGTTTCTGGGGTTGGGATCTCTTCATTTAGCGACCCTGGATTACGGAGGAACCAAGCGCCCCATCATTACACATGGGTACGCTTTGTTTGGCTATTCCCTCACGTATAACTTGTAATCTCGAATATGTTTCAGTTGGTGTAGAATTCGTTTAAATTCCAATGAAAGTATCATCCAAGAGACCATTCCCAATCTACTAATCAGTAGGTTTACCGAACTCAAAATTCCCGGAGTTGTCGATCTTTCAAAACCCGCCTTTTCTAGCACAGACTGGAGTCTAGCGTCTCGTGTGTATGCGAAAAGCCGTCCATTGCCGCATTTTTCTAACAATTTATGTGATATTCCTTCACCTCTATGAGCTGGGTCTACTACCAGACAATTGATTTCAGAGCCTCTCCACCTATTTGTTCTAGTTGCATGAGCAACTGGATTGTCGCCGTCATAGATAATTATGCTTTTTCCGGATATTCTTGCTAAAGACGGGGGCCTTAGATCCAACTCCTGGCGGAACATATCTTTCAACCAAAAAATGGCGTCCATTCTAACTCCCCCGCATCCCGTAACATAGCCCCCTTCATGATGTATGCGTCATTCAGGGTAGGGAATATGATGCCCCCGAGTACCACGGTTGCTTTGTGACGTATCCATAATCCAGGGGTCTACCTTCAGACCCATTGTGGTGGGCTCTGCCATTGAGGGGACCCGATGACCCTCGATGATGCCGGTGTATTCACGTTACCCTGAATTACGCATACATCATAGAGCGGGCCCATTACCCCCCTACATGAGAAACAAGCCAATTCTGATTGCGATAGTAATGGTGTCTTCGTCGCTGGCCGGCTGCACAAGCGACAACTCCGAGAAGGATCTAAACGCGAGATACCAGGAGGGTTATGACGCCGGTTATGGGGATGCATACGACGCATCCTATGACGGCGTGGCCCAGCACCACTACAACGAGGGGTGGGATGACGGATGGGGGATAGCCAACTCCGACTCCCAGACCGAAATCATGGAGCTTCGGGCTGAAATCATGGAGATGCAGGTACTTGCATCCAGCCTTAACGAGACTATCCTATCACTGCAAGATACAAACTCCGACTCCCAGGCTGAAATCATGGAGATGCAGGTACTTGCATCCAACCTCAACCAAACAATTCAAACACTGCTAGATGAAATTGACGCTGGTTTTGACGGTGCTGCCCAGCACCACTACAACGAGGGGTGGGACGATGGATGGGAGATAGCCAACTCCGACTCCCAGGCTGAAATCATGGAGCTTCAGACTGAAATCATGGAGCTTCAGGAACTGGCCTCCGGTCTGAACCAGACGATTCAATCACTGCTAGGAGAAATTAACGATCTGCAGGGACTAACGACTAGCCTGAATGGAACAATTCAAAGCCTGCAAAACCAATTGAATGCGGCACTTATCGATTGCGGAATCGGCACAACTCTCTCGAACTTAGTTTGTGTGAGTGACAGCGTAGTTTGGGGGAGGCTTCCTTTCGAGCAAGGCACTAACCTCACCATTAACCAGGCTTTCATGGGTGGATTCACTCACCATGGAGATGGGATGTATGCAGTAGACTTCAGTATGGATGAGGGGACCCCAGTCGTGAGTTTCAAACCCGGAGTTATCATGGACATAAAGGAGGATTCAGATACCAACTGCATAGATGATGGAATAGAGTTAGAGGATTGTACCCACGCTAACTTTGTGAAGATAGATCATGGTGACTTCACATTCTCTACCTATCACCATCTCAAGCAGTGGTCCGTAGAAGTCGAAGTCGGAGAAATTGTAGGGTGGGGGCACCAGATAGGAAAGGTAGGAAACACCGGCTACAGTACCGGTCCGCATCTCCACTTCGAAGTCTTCAGCGGTTTTGCACTTGGGAACTCCAAGATCCCCCTCTTCGAGGAATTGGTCGGGATTTCCAACGGAATAGCATTCTCCGGACTGGAAGTTGTATCAAACAACTCGAACACATCTTCAACCACACAAATAGCCCCATCCAATTGCCCCTCCGAAGCCTTCCTTTTCAGGGGTTTAGTGATCTCAAGTGAAATTCCGTGCTCTATGGCGGAGTATGATGTCCAATACAATTTGACCGGACACGTAATTTCTCCTGGAATGGACCTGCAAGTTGCTCAATATGTTCAGAATTCAGAGGGGAACTACTGGGCATACGATTGCATCGACACGGACAGCAATGGAAACTTCTCAACAGTCTTGGAGTGGGAGTCTACATTCCATAACGAAACTAGCTTCCTGATGATTTCAGTAACTCCAGATGATGATTGCCAGGCCTATGACGGATGGTGGACTAGCGTAGTGATTGAGTTAGTCTAGGCATCATTTAGGGTACCCAGTGATACAGATACGAATCACAGGGGTACCCAGCCAACCCTATGTTTCAGATGCGGGTCAATGGGTACGGAGATCATCGACACTAGTTGCTTGGGTTTTCACATAGACGGAATACACCAGTATTGATGGATTGGGACTATCTTACGGATTAGTTGAATTAATCAATCCATACCTTCTGGTAAATTTATGACCGACGTCTATGTTCTCAAACTAGCAAATGGTAACTACTACGTCGGGAAAACCGATCGCGGGGAAAAACGCCTCAAAGAACACGTGGCAGGGCGTGGTGCGGAGTGGACAAAATTGCACAAGCCGAAGGAGATTCATGCCTACTATCGTAACTATGGTGACTCAGGAGAGAAGAAGGTGTTCAATCAGATGGTAAAAAAATACGGAGCGAAGAAAGTCCGAGGGGCCCACTTCACGAAAAGGAAGGCTTCCCCTGCTGAATTGAAGAAAATGAATGAGAGAGTCGGACTCAAAAAAAGGAGCACCAAGAGGAAGGCAACAACGAGGAAGGACCCTGCAAAGAAGACCACTAAGAGGAAGGCAACAACGAGGAAAGCCCCTGCAAAGAAGACCACCAAGAGGAAGGCAACAACGAGGAAGGCCCCTGCAAAGAAGACCACCAAGAGGACAAAAACAAGTTCAAAGAAAAGTTACAGAAAGCCTGTGAAGAGCTACAGGAAGCCAGTGAAGAGCATCAAAAAACCAAGCCCCAGAAAATCCAACAGAAGACCTTCACCGAGAAGAAGGTACTAGACCTCCTGGTTTGGTGAAATAATCTCGTCTCTATGCCAAGGCTTTGTGTTCCAGTTGGCAGGTCTTTTGAACTGATTCCTTGAGTCGTGGAAGTCATTGTAAGTCGCATTCAGGACTCCCGCTGCCTGCCAAGCCCCTCCCTCCTTGCCCTTGATGCCCCTGACGTTGAGGGACCTAGCGACTGCAGTGGCGGAGATGTCGTTTTCCTCCATCTGCCAAAACATGTAGTCGATCCTGTCCTGCTCATTCCAGTTCGGGACCAGCTTGCCGTCGTCCCTCACGTTCCACCCGTATAGGGACCGGGTGAACCTCAGGAGGTTCCTCTTCAGGTATGCCATGCCGTCCCTCGTCCTCTCGGATATCAGGCCCCTTTCCATCTCCGCGAAGACGGCCACGACCTGCAGCATGGCCCTCCCGGTAGCCGTCCCCGTGTCCAGTGCCTGCCCGTCGAAGTCGAGGAAGTGAATCGCGATGCCCATAGAGTTGAGGTCGTCTATGGTGGTAATCGCATCGGCCACGTTCCGGAACATCCTGTCCACCTTGGTGGATATCACGTGCCTGTATCGGCCCGTCTCTATCCTCTTTAGGAACAGGCCTCCCGCGGGCCTGTCGAATAGCGGGATTCCCCCGCTGACGCCTCTTTCATGGATTATGTCCCTGCTTCTGATGGTCAGGCCGCGGTACTCTGCGTAGCTCTGTATCCTTCGGGTCTGCTGAGCGAGGCTGTTGCCGTCCTCCTCCTGCGATCCGGTGGAGACCCTGACGTAGGCGAGCGCCCTTTTGCTGGCTCGGGGTTCGGACATCACGCCTAACCCCATCCACCTACAGATTATAAGAAGTTCGAAATGCCGCGCAGTACAACGTTTTTGTCTATAGATTCATGTGGCTTAATCTATAGATTAAAATCCAAAAATGCATAGATGTTTTTCCCTATTTTCTATATACGTATAATTAACCCAATATATGTGAGAGGTGCAAAACTAGTCGATGTCTACCCAGAGTTAGCTGAGCAAATAGACCTCTCAAAACTCACGGTCAATGTATCCTCAATCACTGTCAAATCACATCTCAAAATAGACTGGTCCTGTCCAATAGACCTAGACCATAGATGGCCAGCTGCCGTCTCTAATAGAACTACGACGTATGAGAAGCGAGGTGGCCTCACTAAGGAAGATGGCACGACATGGGGGTGTCCTTTCTGCGGCAAAGTGAAGCCTTCCAAGGGTTACAATTTGAAACTCAAACTCGCTGAAGTAAATCTAACTCACAAATGGCTAGGTAAGGACGCAGATGGCGAAGAGGTAGATTTCGAACGAATCATGCCATACACTCCAACTCACTACGCTTGGTTATGTGATTCCTGTGACAACGAGTACTTGTCACAACCCAAGGATGTCTTCAGGGAGGGCCGTCGAAGGAGGAAATACTGCTCAGATTGCAAAAATATTGAGAGGGGGAAAAAATATCAGAAGAGTCAACTGAAAAGGGCAGGAAGTTTGTTAGATCATAGGCCCGATGTTGTAAATCACTGGGACTATGAAAAAAACGATGACAAGCCCGAGGACGTATCGCCTCAGGCGCACCAAAGTAGATATTTTATCTGCAAAGTTGGACATGGAAGCTATCCAATCCTGATTTACAACTGGTACAGGGGGGTTAGATGTCCAGATTGTAGTACCCAAACCAGCGTACCAGAAATTAGAATCTTCTCTGAGTTAGCCAAGGTTACAAAAAATGTAAGATGGAGAGATAAAATAGGCGGTAAAGAGATTGATATTATCTTGGACGATGAAAAGATTGGTATCGAAGTTGACGGTTACCCATGGCATAAAGACAAACTCGATGAAGATATAAAGAAAGACGAAGTTCTGAAAAATCAAGGTTACAGTTCCTTACGCGTCAGGGACATACGCCTAGAAAGGTATCCAGGAAATTCAATCGAGGTCGACCTTTCAAAGTTTGATTATTCCGATTTTCTCACCTTACTATCGTCTCTCATCGAAATAACAGGTGATAGGAATTGGATAAGGTCCGCGATGGAAAGAAGCGATTTCTCTGCTGAAGATGAATTCAGGAAGATAACGGAAAGACTCCCAAGACCCGCCCCGGAGGAGTCCCTTCTTGCAGAATTTCCTGAGGCATCAAATTGGTGGGACTACGAGAAAAATCATCCTCTGAAGCCAGAATACTTCACTACTGTTTCTAATCGGGAGTTTTTCTGGCAGTGTAAGGAGGGCCACACATTCAAGAGAAAAATCAATCGACAATTTAGAAGGGAGAGGAAGGGCAATGAAAGAGGTGGCGTCGGCCTATGTCCATATTGTCCGAAACCAAAGATAGTGAAGATTGGCCAGGAGATAGAAATTGAAGGTGAGAAGTTCACCAGCCTTACGGCAGCATGTCGTCATTATGGAATATCAAGATCAGCCTGCTATCATTACTCAAAATACCATAATGTCCCCTTAGAACAAGTCATTAAGGATAGAATAGAAGACCGAATTTCGCAATAAATATCCCACTAAATCTGTCAATCGACTATCTATTTCGCACTATTTTACAGGGGCCTGTAAACCCTCCCAATATATCACAATGGAATTGTTGTGACCGAGGGACTGTGCGCAATTACATACCCTAGGGAACATTCCATGGACATCAGCTTGGGGTTTTACTAATCTCATCATTACAACCTAGGGGCCTACCTTGTGCCCCCTGATGATGGATGGATAGCCATCATCCGTCTTTTTCATCGATAGATAATATCCTACCCTCTTCGAATAAAATTAACCATCAGGTCGACCAATGAATTCTTGTGCATTGGACCTCTACTGGGGCCCTTCCCAAGAATTTCACGAAAGTAGTCAGTTTCGCCATCTAAGACGAAAAATTTCTTTCTGTTTTCGTACAGATATGTCGTGTAGATTGTAGTTGTCTCATTATAATTCGCATCAGTCACGTTCGCATTGAAGTAGTCACGAGTCTTTCTTTTTTTTACCCAATATGATAAATCCTCGACGTTAAACTCCCTTCTTGCATATGTGAAATAGGGAGTAATTTGTTTCCAAAAATGGACTTTATCCTCATCTTCTCTCTTCGTGAATACAGCCTTGTGCTGGTATGATATGGTAGCGACCAAAACTAGTGCAACGGCAAGGTAGTATGTACTATCGATTCCAAAGAACTCTGTCCTCGGCAGATGCAGAATATCTGTTATACCCGAAACATCTTCGCCCTCGAAAAAAATTGAGCCAACAAATAAGCCTAACATCCCAAGTAATGAAAAGATAAAGAGTAATTTAGAAATAATATTCCCTGGAAATGTTTTCTTGGCCTCTTTCATTCCTATCAATCCTGAGTGTGCTGTATTATGCGTCGGCATTTATTCTTTCTTCCATCACATCATTATCGGTAGGGATTATGATGCTCGCAAAGGCTAGGGTAAATATGTCCGAACAAAGTATTTGGCCTAGTGATGCGTGTTTTGCATATGACTAGTAAGACAATATCAAATAAATCTGGATTAACAAGCCTATTTGGAATATTTATTGGTCAAGGATTCCTTGTCGGACTGATATTGATTATACTCGGATTAACAAAAACGATAGATCCATTTGTACTAACTTCCTATGAATATGGTCTTGTTTTAGAAGGGTTAGCAGTGACCGTCTTCGGTACACTAGGAGGCGTATTCATGCCAATCGTCATAGGCCTAATTATGAAAGACCCTATTAGATTCATTATCGATGACGATTATATCGAAGCTGTACAATTCGGAGGCCTAATTATAAAATCTCCTAGCTTTGTAGAAAGACATCCAAGGGAGGGAGTATCAAGCATCGAGCTGAGCGAAGTAGTGAGAACTAACGATGAAGGCATGGATACTACAACTTACTCTGCTAAACTTATCCGAAACGACGGAGTAACTATCGGGACGCTGAGGGGCATATCCAGCACAGGGGTCGCCGAGGAGATAGCCGAAACGATCAAAGTCGATTTATCTAGGAATTTTTGATTAAATTTTCAAAAATTTTCTATCTTTCGTAATGTGAATTCCACTGGCATCATCGAGGGTCTACTGAGCGACCCCTGAATGACAGAAGCCATCATCATGGGCCTACAGGTAAAACACTGGATTACGTATACGTCACAAAGTAACCCTTAGACTGCTGGGCATCAATTACCCTAGGGAATCTGATGGATAGCAATACAACGGTTACTTGGTGACGTATTCATCATCCTAGGTTCTACCTACAGACCCATTATGATGGTCCGTACAAAGGAGGGTTCATTGAGAGGCCCCTGAATGAAAGTTTCCCTCATTCTGTTTCTAACGGTAGAGACCATTCATTCCAATCGATGGTTAACCTTGGCGGGCCATGGCATCGCTCTCGTAGAGCCTCGAGACCAGATCAGCCTTCCGACGGCCTACCTCGAGGCCTCTGCCTCGGGCTTCCTCCTTCAGCTGCTGGAACTTCATCTCCTCGTATGGCCTAGTAACGATGGGTATCCCGATGGCGTCCGCGATACCCATCGCGATTCCCATCGCCACGGATCCCTCCTCAACGACATCGCCTCCGCGAGCTCTCTGGGGCAAGAGGTACTCGAGATCGTACTCCCAGGCCGGCCCCCATTCGCCCCCCCTTGAATTTACTCCCACCAGGGTGAACCACTCCCTGTTGGTTCCAGAGGGGGGCCTCTCGCCTCCTACGACAATGTGCGACGCCTCCGCTATCGGCCACCCCTCTCTCGGCCCCACTCGCCCGAAGGACACGCCCTCAACAACGAGCGACCCCTTGGTGTGTAGGACCCTCAGAACCGGTCGACGGAAGGACCACGAGAACATCCTCCATATCACCCACAGACCGAGTCCAGTGGCCAGCAGAGCGCCCGCGTCGGAGCCGAGTGCGAACCCTAAAAATCCCGAGAGAATGAGAATGAAGAACCACACAAACGTGCTGAGGAAGAACGCCCCGTACGGCCTCCTGCGGTCCCGATAGCCTTCAAAATCGGAGTCCTGAAGGGCTTCTCTGGGCCTGCTCCCTGACATGTCGCCCTGCTTCACGTAGAGGTCGGCTAGGTTCGGCTCGGTCTTTCTGAGCTCGAGCCCGAGTAATTCGCAGAGCTGTCCTGCATTACCATGTAATGGTACTCTCAGGACGTCCCATCCAGCGATGATGAAAGCATCTGAGGGGGGACCGGCCCATGATGGGTGGGTCGTCTGGTGGACGGCAGTGATCTCGCTAGCCTCCAAATGGACTACGTCCACGAGGCCCCTCCATCCCACGTAGTGGATTTCCATAACGCCCCCCCTGCTCGCGAGAACACACTTGACCTGCCGGCGGAGCAAAGTCGCGGATGATACATACACCGCGTAAAAGGGAACTGCTAGGAAGCAGGCGAGGAAGGTAAAGGTTAACACAAGTAATTGAATGGAGAAAAGCGCTTCCCCGAACTGGTCAACTTGCCCAATCATAAACGCGGCAATGTCGAGTTCAACAACCAATACTAGGACAGCGAATCCCACAAACGGGGGGATGAACAAGATCGCTACTGCCACGGCCAAGAGCAACTTTCCTCTAATCACTCCCGCGGTACTGTTCTTGATAACCAGGTCGACCTCGCCCCACTCCAACCGTGACTTCGGGTCCCACCAGTCCTCCGGGTCGTCGGGAGGGGTGTCGCGCGCAACGGTGTCCGAGGTTTGGAGGCGCCGGTCCTCGAAAAGAAGCAATACGAGTGCGACCGTGACTAGGCTGAGGAAGGCCCCGATGAGGGTGGATAGTGATGGAAGACCCCAAGAAAAAAACAAATCACCATCCGACCCAGAACCGGTTGAAGCAATGTATAGCTCAGATACGCCGACGATCAGGAAGGAAACGCCGAAGACTGACGTAAAACCCAGGATAACTATACTGTCGACCAAAGAATTCTCATCTTCTTCTCGCTTGACGGTGCCCTTCACAACGATTTCACGAAAGTGGTCATCTTCACCATCAGTCTCACCTCGTACTTTTTGCCTATCTCCTTGCATTCTTATCGCACTCGAATAATGGCGGGGTATCGTCGTCAAAATTTATCTTTACTTCCGTCACATCATTATCTGCGCCATTTGTATCGCCCAAGGAACATAGGGGTAGCACAGATCTCGATATTATCACAAATCTTCTCATGAGAATTTAAGATAAGAATTCACATTACCTATGTTTGCATCATTGAAAAAAAGGAAGCCTTCTATCATCAAGATTATATCATTAGTTTCCTTAAATCAATTTAGGAGAAAACGGAATGAACAGAGGGTATCGGACGGAGATTTGCAACGTTCTAGTAATAGGCTCTGGAGGTGCGGGTTTACGAGCTGCTATTGGAGCCCATGAGAAAGGCTGCGAAGTTATGGTAATAGGGAAGAGAGTCAGAAATGATGCTCATACTACATTGGCTGCTGGAGGCATAAATGCAGCTTTAGGAAATGTTGATCCCAAGGATGATTGGGTTCAACATTTTGTTGACACATATCAAGATGGGTATTTTATCGCAGATCCTGAAATCGTGGAAACCCTCGTAAAAGAGTCTCCCGATAGGGTCAATGAATTGGTCGATTGGGGTGCATCCTTCGCGGTTAATGATGAAGGTAAACTAGACCAACGATTCTTTGGGGCGCACACATACAGAAGAACATGTTACGCCGGCGATTATACCGGCCGAGTAATCCTTACCACGCTGCTGGATAAGGTTTCCGAGCTTGGTATTAATATCAAGGATATGATGTATGTCGCGAATTTGTTAGTGAGCGAAAAAAACGGACAAAAACAATGCTTTGGTGCACTTGCATTTGATATTGTCACGGGAGAAAGATGCGTCTATCTTGCGGATTCGATTATCTTAGCTGCTGGGGGCCATACTAGAATATGGAGAAGGAGTTCATCAAGACGCGATGAAAATACCGGAGATGCTATGAGACTGGCTTTGAATGCAGGCTGCCAGTTATCAGATATGGAAATGGTTCAGTTCCACCCAACAGGCATGGTTCACCCCGAATCATTAGCGGGAACACTGGTAACAGAAGCAGTCAGAGGGGAAGGCGGAATTTTAACGAATTCAAATGGTGAAAGGTTCATGGAAAATTATGACAAGACTAGAATGGAGCTTTCCACCCGAGACAGGGTTGCTTTGGCAAATTACTCTGAAATCATTGAGGGCCGTGGTACGGACAATGAGGGTGTTTTGTTGGATATTAGCCATTTAGGCAAGGAAAAAATAATGGAAAAACTTCCAAGAATGTATAGGCAGTTCATGGAGTCGCAAATGTTGGACATATCCAAATCCCCAATGGAGGTTGCACCAACAGCACACTACAGCATGGGTGGAGTCGTAGTAGATCCGAAGACCCAATCCACCCGCGTATTGGGCTTGTATGCTGCCGGAGAATGTACTGCAGGATTACACGGAGCCAACAGACTGGGTGGTAATTCATTGGCCGAGTTACTGGTGTTTGGGAAGATAGCAGGAGAGGAAGCAGCTGATTTTTCGGATAGTCTTGAACTACAAATTAGAGATAAAAGTACCATAGTAGAAGCAAATAACGAACTCGATTTACTGACCACTGAAGGGGAAAATCTAGCAAGGCCACTCCAAAGGAAAGTCAGAGATATAATGTGGAAATATTGTGGTGTAGTAAGATCGGGTGATGGATTAAAAATTGGTCTTAAAAAACTCGAAAAAGTAAGAAAAGCGTCTAATGAAATTGATGTAAGGCCTTCCGCCGAAGGGTACATTGATCTGGCTCTGGCTCTAGATTTACTCGGCTCAATTGAAAGTGCTGAGGCAACAATAAGATCCGCCCTACTAAGAGAAGAAAGTCGAGGTGCACACCAAAGGACCGATTATCCAGATTTATCCAATGAAGAAAATGTGAATTATCTAGTTGAGTTAGAAAAAGGAGAGCAAAAAACTAGCACAAGGAAAGTCAAGGGCGTGCGTTCTGAATTGATAGAACCATTATCAAAATTTTCCGATTTAGGTGTAGATGGTAGGCTTTTAGAGTGATATTAAACAAAAATTCCATCCACCTAACAAAGCAACCGTTGTATTCGTGGCTGTCATCTTAACTAACCATCATTACGCATAAATGATAGAGTCATATTGTTCGCATATGAAATCATCTACCCAAGAGTGGATAGGAATCGGGACCTTTGTTGTGTGACTAAAGTGTTTGATAGGCTACACTACGCGATATCGGAGTCATACGGTTACAGTGAACCCGTATTCACCACAGGCGTCGTGTCCGTCTCTGAGCACAGTACAACTAGGAGATTACTGACCATTGTTGCTTTCTTTTCCTCATCCAGTTCGATGATGTCCTTCTCGCTCAGCTGCTCGAGCGCCAACTCAACCATTCCGACAGCCCCGTCCACTATCTCACGTCTAGCAGCTACCACAGCTGAAGCTTGCTGTCGCCTCAGCATGGCCTGTGCAATCTCCGTCGAGTATGCCAAGTAGCTGATCCTCGCCTCTAAGACCTCGATACCGGCTCGAGAAAGGCGAGACTCCACGGAAGTCTCGAGCTCCTCGGCTACGATGTCCTGGTGGCTTGAGAGAGTGGTCCCCCCTATGTCCTTCTCCTCTATTGCATCGTATGGATACTTAGTGGCCATCGCACGGAGAGCAGCCTCGCTTTGGATTTGCACATAGTGGTCGTAGTTCTCGACCTCGAAAAGTGCCTCGGCAGCATCGTAAACTCTCCAGACGACTACCGCAGCGATATCGATTGGGTTCGCGTTGACGTCGTTGACCTTCAATTTGTTAGACTCGAAGTTGTTGATCCTCATTGAAACCCTGGTCTTGTAGTAGAGGGGATTTGGGAAGAACCGAAATCCCTCTTGCTTGAGTGTGGCTACATACTTGCCAAAGAATTGTACGGCGACCGCCTCATTAGGGTTTACGATCACGTAGCTGTTCCACATCAGGAACCAGAGGGGCCCGGTAATTATCAGCAAGATCGCCCCTGGGCCGCTTACTGCAAGTAAAATGTTGAGTATAGGGAGCAGGATTAAGTGTATTCCAATGCCCAGGAATCCATTGATTGACTTCGCCTCAATATCTCGATACAAAGGCTCATCCTTGTTTCTTGATTCTATTAAGTTTTCTTGCATAATTCCGTTGGAAGGGATTTTTGATTTAAGTTAGTCTGTAACAAAAATGACAATGATGCATATGGATCATTCCCAACGATAGTTTATGCATACATCGTAGAGGTCCCAATGCAGGGAATATGCTTGAAAGTAATAGTCCCAATTGGGGAGCAATGGCTCTGACTGGAAGCGATGAAGTAAGGCCTTGGTGGGAGGACAATACAAAACTTGTTTCCGTGATCATAGGACTTCCTGTTGTTGGTTTAACAGTAATCGGAGTATCAACTCTGATTGGAATCAAGACACCGGATTTTCCCTACATGATTAGTGCAGATTTTTTTGTGGCGGATTTCTTCCTAAGATTGCTTACTCTCCCAATTGGGTTTATCGCGATTAGATCTTTCTTACGAAGTAAGGACAATGAGTAAGACTCTATGACATGTGCAAAAAACAAGGGCTCCTATGTTACAAATAACCCTGATTAAGATTAATTTAATTCTGTGGAGGATGGGTTAGAAAATTGACTCATAAAATCCCAGACTATCTGCACGGTGTTTACATTTGTAGGATTGTCAATAAAATACGAGTTCGAAGGATACGGAGCGTGCGCGGCGAAATTCAATGTTATTAACTGAACCTCCGTATCGCCATCGCAATCATCGTAGCCCATGATTGAGTAGTCGTAATACTCCTCGAAAATCGTGGGAAGGGTGCCGCCCGAGCAACCATTCATTTCTCCCCAGTCCATGATATTCTGGATTGCACCTTCCTCCCCATCTAGTGATAGATCGAAGTATAGCGATGACGGGTATGATGCGCCATACGGAATAATCTGGTCAAGTAGCCCGTGAACCTCAATTAGAGACACGGGGGTGTAAATCGGCGATGGGTTTTCCAGCAAGTACAACGCCATACAACCCACTGCAGCAAATACCTCACTTGCCTCATTTGCTAACTTATGAGTCATCGCACAGCCATTCGAATGTCCAGAAGAATAAACCCTCGAGCTGTCCACTGAAAAATTGCTGCTCACGTGCTCGATAAGGTCAATTATGAATCCGACATCATCAAGCCCCTCGTCCTTGGCGTCTCCGCAGCACCATCCAGCATTCCAAGAATCCTCATAGCCTTGGGGATAAACTACAATCACGTCATTCTCCTCCGCAATTACATCAAAATGGGAGTAGTCGTAAAGTGCATTTTTGTTACCTCCAAAACCGTGAAGATTGACAATTAAAGGATGATTTTGAGCCTCATCATAACCAGTAGGGACGTGGATCAACCAACACCTTTCCATTTCCGTGAATGTCATACATTCTTCAATCAGAGCAGGTGTTTCAATATCCGGGGTGATTGGTTCCGAAGAGTTTTCTGATTCATCGTACTCGCTGCTTAAACACCCACTCATCGATGATGATATGAGTAGGATGGCAACGATTATCTTAGTAACCATGCTAATTCTATGTTTTTTGGACTTAAAACCCTTGTTGACTAACCCATCGACAAGGGTAGGGAAAATTCCATGGACATCGACATGGGATTTCAGTGATCCCATCATTACAACCTAGGCCCCAAGCTGTGCCCCAATATGATGTATGGATAGCCGTCATCCGTCGCTTTCATAGATAGAGGCGTGAGAAGCTCCGCCCAAGAATGAATAATCCGAACAAGATGATTGCCCACTGCCAAAATACCAAGCCCGGATTTTCCGATTCCATTTCCTTTATTTCCTCATTTGAAGGTGAAAAAATGCCCAGGAGATACTCAAAGGCCAAGATAAGAATAATTCCTCCCAACAGTTCTTCCATGGCCAAAAGAAAGGACTTTGCTTTATGATTAATCTGTAATATTCCCTAGGGAAGGCGATTCAGGCACCAATTAGGGGCATCACATTCCCCACCCTGGGGCCGAATCGTTGGAACTCATTTTGGATTGGATAGTTTGTAGTCGGCAGTTCCTTCCACCAGTCTTCCAAGAACTATATCCCCATACCTATCAAATAGTAGGGAATCAACAGTCTTACCCAACAATTGTTCCCTGGTTTTCTCAACCGGGGTCCCAAGACCATCCTGAGCCTCTAATCTCCTGAGCATTCTGTTAATTAAAGATTTAAATTCAGAAGTATTTAGGTTCCCGTCTTTATCTGAGTCGAATTTAGTGAATTTCTTGTCAAGCCATTTTTGCCATTTTTCACTATCGTAGAAATATTTTATCTTGAACATCTCAAATTCATCTTTTGAAATGACTCCATCTCCATTTTTGTCGAACTCTTTGACAGCAATGTCTGCAATGGCCATAAAATTGCCGAAATATTCCATAGCGAATCTCAGGAATTTGTATGAGGCATAGAGAAACAATGAAAGAAAGAATAGCTGGATCGCAGAACCAATAACACCCACATCCCCATACACGATAGCCGTATTGGGAGATTAAGCATTAAATTTGCCACGGATTGCAATTTCTAGGGTAGCGAAGATTATGGTCACTTCCAACCGTAGAATTGGATTCTGAATCTCAATGTGTCTCCGTTTTCGTTACCTCTCGAATTTTCCACGACTAAATAATATCCATCGTTGGAATCTACACTGAAAGGACCTTTGGTCACATTTCCATCCACAGATATCCATGAGCCATTTACAAAGTACTCAGCATTTAATTCACCATCCTCAAATAGCTGAAAATTTGATGTGTTCATAAAGAAAACATTCCAACTAAAATTACTACTTTCACCCTCAGTTGGAATGTGAGTGAAATTCCACTCAAATTGTTCATACCCTACTGCAGGACCTAACCTAAAATAATCCCCATCGAGAAGAGTTACTTCCTTGTCTGTGAGTTCTGTTTTGGTAGGTTCAGTTAATTCATCCAAGCATCCCGTAAATGGTACAAGGAACATAGCCAAAGAGATCACAACTACGTTTTTCACAATTAATCTTCTTCGTGTAGCGAAATTAAGCTTTCCACGACCACCCCCTTACCTAACATGAACTGTAACGATATCATAGAGAGCCCGATGTGTATGCGGGCGTCATCTAGGGTACACTGAGTAACCCCTCTAGTACAGAGGCCATCATGATGGGTTAGTAGGTAGAATCCATGGTTATGTTTACGTCACAAAGTAACCGTTGTACTCGGGGGCATCATGTTCGCTACCGTTGTAAACAGTCTTCAGTCAATCCTTTTTTGTTTCAAAGCCTCAAAAGCAATAATAGTTATCACGACTTGAAGATTATATCATCAAATAAGCCTTAGTGGAGTTTTCCGATGTTGCTCGGTGGGCGGAAACTATCCAAAAATAACAATTTAGACTCTAGATAATAATATCAATTAATCGAGAGCTTTTCGAAAGAATATGTCTGAAACGGACAAATGGTGGCAAATTGACAAAGAGGAAGAAATTCCGATTACCAAGATGGATGTTCACATATGTACTATATGCTCAAAAGAATTTTCTAGTGATAGAGCGTTGAATCAACATCTTAGAGATAAGCATGGACATGAAGAGGAATTTAAGAATAAGAAGGGAATCATGGGTCCGAAGCAGAATGGTAGAATAATTAATTACATTCTTGGGGCGTTCTTGTTCTTTTTCGGATTGCCTTTCACATTGGTCCCATTCATGATGCTCAGTGATGGCGTCATTGATCCAGATTATCCATTTGAATCATTATTCATTATAGTTTTCTCAATACCATTCTTGATGGCAGGGCTCTTTGTCCAAATATTAGGCCTGAAAGTGATAAGGGGGAAAGCCAGATGAAACGATCATATTACTATTATCTATTCCTGTCGCGATACTATTCCTGATGTTTGGACTCTTTATCCAATATCAAGGCCTAGTAGGAATGATGGGGCCCTGTATGATGCATCTACCATGTTTGACGGGGCAAACTTGAATATTTTTTCCATGATGCATTTCTATGGCCGTCGGTGGCACTTGCGCTGTGGAGGGGTGCAACAGAACCCACATGCACAATAGCCTGGTTTGCTACAAACACAAGGACAACGCAGAAGGCATATGGTGGGCAGAAAATGATGATAGCTTTGAGCCCGAAGACTCATCCAAATCCGTCCCGCCGCTTGTTTTCTTTGTGGATCTATTTTTTCCTTACTGGAAATGGAGCTTGGTACTTGTTCTGATGTTATCTGTTTCTGACCAATTCTGAAAGGGGATGATGAGGAGGGCATCCTCAACCGAAAGTGGATTCATACCTCGTAGAGGGTCATTTGGCGCCTCATTAGTATGCGGGCATACATCAGGGTAGGGATTATGATGGATAGCAATACAACGGTTACATTGTGACGTATACGTAATTCTGGGTCTTACCTACAGGCCCATTATGATGGTCCGTATAATAGAGGGGTGGCTCAATTAACCCTCGATGATACTGGTAGAATTCACGTTACCCTTGATCCATATTCGTGAGTTAGAGCAACCTCGAAAGGGAATCTTTGTATTCAACAATCATTACAAAAATTCATGGAATGGTTGGGGTCATATTTGATTCTCGAACTGTTGTGTTTTTGCTTTTTGATCCTTTTTTTCCCAGGATTTTTTAAGCAACAAGGAAAGAACATGACAAATTTTGAGTTCACTGTAGGGTTGTTCGCACTTGTATTTCTTATCCTCATTTTCTTTTTTCCAGACCTTATCGAGGAAATTATTTGGGGAGGATCATGATGTCTGCTTCCAGAAAAAGGCCGATCTAAATCTCATGATCCCTAGGGAAGTTTGTGCCGGGCTAGTATTGAAGATGCCCCCTCGAATCTTGATGACGTGCACAAGTCCGCATTCTCTATCCTGGTGGTTGGGTTCATGGGGCTGATGATCAGTGCTGGTTCGATATACTTCGGCAGTCAGAGTGAAATTGAGGATGTACCGAACATTAACTATGGGGGTCAGTTGGTCGGATTGGGTTGTATTGGTACTGTTTTCTCGTGCATGGCTTTGTTCGTTGGCACCATCCTCGCCTTAACACTCAGAGGGAATCAGGCAACCTCAGGACAGGCCATACTCGTTCCTGGTTCCCCTAGCCCGGGGGAACAGAATAGCTGCTTCCCCAACAACGAAACGGAACATATTGATAGGCGTAAAACTATGAATACAATCCAAAAAGGAGGAATCTTAGGTATTGTAATAGGACTAATTTTAGTAGCGTCTCTTTTGATTTTGTACTTCTTATTTAGATATCTGATTTGGTACTTTGACACGTACATAGGCCCCGCTTGGTTATAGCAAAGGGATGGATCAGTTTGCGATTAGAACAATCCCTAGGCAATATGTTGGCGACGTAGCAATGACTATGTTTGAAGTAGCCAGTGATTGGATATGGGTGACAGGAAGTGCGCTTTCGAGGGCTGTAATGCGCTGGAGTTCAGGACAACTGGTTACTGCCTTCGTCACAAAGGAGGAATGCCGGATGTTAACGTCATTGCCCCCGGGGAAAAGGATTCAAGAAAATCAGATTCCGATTTTACACAAGTTGCTCTTGTTTTGCTAGGGATAATAGGGACAATTGAATTGATACGAATTATATGGATTTTCTCTACTGGACAATGGACTCCTTGTATTGGTTTTGGTCAAACTAATTGTTAATCCAACAGGTTGGCTAGGGTTGGTTGTAACAAAGGAACCCTTGTGTATGCATACGCCATAGAAGGTTAGTAGGACGCCCATGTGTGTGCGGGCATACGTCAGGGTAGAGAAGATTATGCCGGCGTAACAATGCCTATCTCCACCAGAGGATTGTAACGAATATGGTAGATGATAGAGGGAGTACAAAGGATCGATTTTATGGCTGGATAATTGTTACTATTTTAGTGATCATTTTTGTGTCGATTCCGCTCTACGTATACTCGGAGAAGGGAAGTATGGGATTCTTGGACTGGGCGTTAGAAGGCCTAATTATGATGTTTATTTGGTTCGGAGTAATTGCATTTTTCAAAAAACAGTGAGCTACTTGGTTACGTCAATGTAATCATAGGAACCCTAGTATACGCAGGCATACGCCAGGGGCCCAGGATTACGATAATTTAGAAACAAAGATATCCGGAAACCAACCTAATGTCTGGATAATATCTATCTCGGGGATAATCACTCCAACAGAATCAAACGGGCATGTGGAGGTTCCTGCTGCTTCAGAAGCAATGCTATCTGAAATGAAACACTCGGCTTGCCCCAAATTCACTTCTACTTGCTGGAACGAATAATCCCAATATGATGTTCCATTCGGTGTTTCATGCCATATCCTATTCGTCCCTGCAGTGAATGTGTTGGGGATGCCGGATCTAACCTCATAACTGTAAGCCGAGGAATCGCCAGAATCTACTTCACTGCTGGCAATCTTTATTCCAGTAAAACCCAGATTACTAATTTCAAGATTGATATAACCTTCGAAAACATTCCAATTCAATAGTTTCAATGTGTCTGCCAATAGAGAATTGGATGTATAGAACTCCAAAGCATAGTAATTGTTGTCCACCCCTTCGCTATCAATACCGATTGCATTCGGCGCTTCGATTTCAATCAATACTTCTCCCTGGAAGAAATCAGCTTCTAACAGACTCCAGCTCTCGCAATAGAGAGAAGTTATTGCTACCGCTACTTCATCATTTGAATCACTTTTTACCTCATAACCATCAGGTAGGAATGAATTCACAGATTCAGAATCTGCTTGTATTTGTGCTACACCTTCGCTGCAACTAATTCCTTTCGCTTCGATTGTAAAATTATAATCGACCTTTATTTCTTCAAGAGTAGAAGGAGCAGGAAATTCAGGATTATCTGATTCGTCGATAATTGTAGATTGTCCCCCTCCCACACAACCAGTCAAGGTTTGTGCTAAAATCAAGAAAATAATCATTGATGGAATTAAGCGCACACCTTCTCTGAGAGGCTCTAAAATATCAACATAATCACAATCTCATCGTTGAAAGTCGCCAGTGTTACCCGCATAAACCTAGGTAGCGAGGATGATGGATGGATAGCCATCATCCGTCGCTTTCATGGACCGGGAAAATCCTAGGGTGGATGATGCCGGAGAAATATCCTTGTGATTTACATTTTTTTCAAGCTTCAACGTGGAAAAGCTTGCTGTAAATTGACCATTTGTCGCCTTCTTTGACTAAGGACAAAGAGTCCAAGAAAGATATTCCTAGGTACTTGTCTCTGACCTTCGCTGTCGCCGTGTCGCCATTCACCTCGCAGGAAAGAATTTCAAACTCAACTGACCCAGGCTCCTGGGCTGAAACAAAACCCGCAAAATCAGATGTTGAAAGCTGTAGGAAATCCCCATTTAGATAACCCACAACTTTAGCATTCTCGTGGAATGCCTCCGTGACCATGTCGCCACTTGACTTCTCCATACTTTCAATGTACATTGCTATGACTTTCCTTACTGCTTCTTCTGCTGCCATGAGTAACTTATGGATTACTTTGAAATAATCTTTTTCCCGGCATTTGAATTAATTATTCTTCTCTATTAGCCGCAAAGGGAATCTTTCCAGAAGTCCAAAGCCATATGAGATACAAAATCAGAAACGACCAAGGAATAGCTATGGCGATAACCTGACCAAAATACTCCAGTGAAATGAAGTAAAGTAATGGCTGGATGATAGCTACGAAGAACCAGAATGCTTTGTTTTCCGTTATATTCGCCATAGAATTGTCCACCTACCAATAAGCTGCAACCAAGGATAATTCGGTGCTTACATTACCGAGGTGCCGGGCATGAGGGATTGGATTTTCAGTTCGGCCAAAGTTTCTCCTCCACCATCGACCACGACCCTCAAGTTGAGGGTCTGTCCCACACCTGCCTCCGCATCACAACCAACAGGGGTCGATGTGGCGAAATCCTCGTCCTCGATATCCTCATTCACTCCCCCTTCAACGTCAACATTGGTTGGATTCAGGTCTATCTCGAATCTGAAGCTGGTCCCAGCGGTGATCTCGGTCCCATCGGCTATTGCTGTGCCATCCATCTCGGTTGCCGATACTAGTTCTGAGTCGACTGTGGCAACGGTCTTCCCAAGTACCTCTGTGGGGACTCCTGGACCATCAAGTTGGGAATATGTAACACCACACGTGATGTAGTAGGTAATATCCCCTTGCTGAACGTTCAACGAGCCAGAGCCAATCCTTGCTATAACCTCGAAAGTAGACACATCGGTACGACAGTCAGCGCCGGTACCCGGGCCACAGTCCTCTCCAACTCCCGCAATTCCGGTCCCTCCGCCGCCACTATGGTCAAAATTCATCGGATTGTCCGTATCCTTCACGTAGACGTCAGTTATGGAGACCTTTCCTGAGATCTGCTGCCTGGTGTCAGAACTGGTGTTCTCTGCATTCTGCTGCAGCTCCTCCGCTGTCTTGATGATGATCGTGGAGGCAACCGCAGCAACAAGTATCAGCGCGATGAAGACGATCATCGCCCCGATTCCTATTGACCCCTCATCCTCCATGGAGTATCGTAAGAAGCATTATTATCAAAATTATCCCTGATAATTGCCCTAAAGTGAATTCTACTTGCATCATAGAGGGTATCCAAAATAGGGTTGGCATAAGATAGCATTTTTTACTTCCTAGTTTAGAAAACAGCATGAAAAAATTGGTATTGGTGTTGGCCATTACCCTCCTTCTCGCCCCAGTTGACTCAGTTACCGCAGGGGATGAAAATGAAACATCAATAATAATACACGAAATCGGAGCTTTTAGGACAGATAATGAATCATTCACTCAGTCAGACGGAACGCAATATCCAATTCTGTATTCCATGGAGGCTTTTCACATCAAAGGGTCTCTTTCCTTGGACGGTGGAGAGGGATTAACAGGCAAATGTCTCAATATATATGTCAATCCAGATATCAATGACATCCCGATTTCAACGACTATATCCGACGAAAACGGTAATTTTGATTGGTATGTGCCGACTGAAGTTAGGATTGAGGAATTGGAAGGTTTCCACGTAGTTAGAATAGAATTCGAACCGGAAAATTCTGTCGCAGAGGGATGCGAATCGGATGCCGGGGGAGGTTTCGAAGGATCAGCTCGTGACATCAGAGTACTAGTTAGGAGCAATGTGGACATAATCATCAAGGAAAACTGGCAGAATCCCAGTGGATATGCCGAAGGAGAAATCGTAGAGGGTGAAGTTGTAATCCTGAGAGATAGATTAGATTTGACTGTTGAAGGAGGGATTGTGGAGTTTCACAAAATGTTTTGGAATGATTCAGAATGGAAGACAGCATCCATAGACAGGGATGTTACAGATGTGGATGGCTCTGCTAACTTTTCGTTCGAATATACTCAATTTAATGTTCCACAACACCATGAGTATACCGCAGAAGAGGGCAAGTGGGCCGTTTTCGTTCGCTTCGAAAACACAAATGATTTGTATCCTTTGTTTGTTGAAAAGTGGCTCAATAGTACTCCCATTATCATGCCCTGCACCCCTAGTCTTCTGGAGTCTGCCTGCGAATCTACATCAGAGGAAACTGTGGTAACGACTCCAGTCAATTCTGGAAATGAGGTTCCCAGCATTGGGTTCACTCATCTGATTGCAATCTATTTTTGCGCGGCGTTCTCTTATTCACGCAGAAACAATACATCATTACAGTCCTAAGGTCAATCTTGTATATGCAGGCATCACTTCCATAACCAAACTGATCAGTGGGTGCAGGGTAAACATTGAATTCCTATATGCGGACCTTGGTAAGTGGTTGACGAATGGTGGGTTACAGAGGAACCGCCTCAACCGGTGAAGGATGCCACTGAACGCCTCCCTCCTCCTCCGGCCCCCCCTATTATAGACAGCCCCGCATCCTCTAGATGGAACTTCGAAGAAGCTCTGACCGAGGAGTTATTGGCTCCACATTACACTCGTCTCAAAATCATAGTCATAACACCATTCGCGATAGTGTTTTCATCGGCCATCGTCCCATTAGCCATTTTATTGATACTGCCCTATTTCCTGTATGTCATCTATTCCATCATTTCCGCCTTGTATCGTCTCAGAGGGACTGCGTTCAAGTGGGGCTTAATGATAGTGGTAGGACTCTCAATACCCGCGGCAGTTTCTGCTTACAGGTACAACGCTCTTTACGATGGTTGTATAGGATTTGGGGGCTGGGTATGCAGAGACAATACCAACTACGGCCCCTCCTTCAATCCTTTACTCCTGGCACTCCCCTTGGCAGGAGGTATAGTTCTCCTGCCATCGATGTCCGAGCTAAGGCAGGGCACAATCTTTCTGGGAATGATATACGGGTTTGTCGCGAGCGTGCTCATCTGGATTGCTTCTGTGTTCGTGGGGATCGGCGTGTACTATTCTAATTGATGTGGGCATCTCATTCCCCACCCAAGTTGACGGACTCATCATAAAGAAGAATGAGAGGCGAACAATATGAAGTCCGGCGCACTAAATTTATTCTTACTGATGTTCATTTCTACCCTTACAGGATGCACTGGCTCGGATGAAGACTCGGTCGAGGCAGGTGCTCACACTGGGGAGTTCAAGATACTTGCTTTGCATGGAGGGGGGGAGAGTCCAGAGAGTCTAATGGGCCAGCCTGGAATGCAGGCCCTGATGTCCGATCTCCCGGAGTTCGAGTTCTTCTTCGCAGATGCTCCTGACCACGAAAGCATGTGCCATCAATGCTGGTACGCTGACCCTCCAGGGGGGAAGGGGGAGCCTAATGAGGATAGGAACTGGGCGGAGATATCGATAGAGTACCTAGACGGAATAGTGGAGGAGCATGGTCCCTTCTCCGGCATCCTTGGATACTCACAAGGGTGCACGATGGCGACTGTTTACATCGCCAACTCCAATACATCCTTCGAGAAAGCGTTACTTTTCAACGGATACCTGCCAACGACTCACTCCGGGCTCAACGACACCATCAACGAAGCAGCTCCTCTGGATGTAGATGCGCTTGTTTTCGGCGGAGACAATGATGTTTTCATGTTCGGGTTGGAAGAACTCGCAGGTGTTTATGAGGAGCCGACGATACTCATCAGCAGCACTGCGGACCACCATCTGCCATTTTCAGACGATGAGACATATGGGGACGTACTGGCATTCTTCAGACGAGGAACAAATGGAACCCTCTGAGATGCCACCATCATACCGTCCGGTGGAAATAATGTTCGTTCTGTCATTTAATGCTGAATTCTGGCTTAAATCAACTTGTCAATTTCCCACCAAGGGACAGCCGTTTGATCGCTGTCCTCATCTTCTGGCGGAGCCTTGCGTATGGGAGCCTGGATGCTGAGGTCGCCCTGACTTGCAGGGTGATGATCCGATTGATCGCTTGAATCGGACCCTTTGGGTAATCGCGTAACGAGGTAGACTGGCCCAGCGAGTAGTAGGAATGGGGGGAAAATGAAGCAGGCGAACCAGACAACGCCCCAAAAAGAGGATGTAGATTCTTGGGGCCCTGGAGATTCCTCGATATTCCCCTGCGTCGATAAATCGACCGACAGTGGAACGGGTTTGTCTTTCCCTTTCACCGAAGGCCGAACATTCTCGGCCGGTTTCCCCTTGTAAAACACCGTCATGAAAACAAAGAGTATGGTTATTGCAAGAATCGCCAGGAACAATAGGATGGGAACTATTCCATTTACTGCGGCGGAGAACTTCACCGTATTTGTCATTCTTTCGATAGTATTCCCGCTCTGGCCCATGGTGAACTTCGCGTTGTCAATGATCTCCTCAATCGCCGTTATTCCTGACCTCGTGAGGCACTCACCAATTATCCCAGAGGTGAACTCCGTGCCTCCTTTACTCAAAACCCACTCAATGAAGACGTAGTCATGCTCTGCACCAGTCAGCATCTGTTCTAGGTTGATGCCGACGACTGTGCCGGTTTCGTTGGATTCCAGAAGTTCCGAGAGATTGAGAAGTTGGGAGCTAACGCTCTCCCCCCATGAGTCCTCGGAGAAACTGTATCCGTGGACCACTATATCGGCCTGCCAAATGTCTGGAGGAGGTACGTTACCCTGGTAATTAGGGGTGAGTATGTAGTCTATCGAATTACTAGGGCATTCCGCATCGTCCCAGTGGCCGGCCCCCATGTCACTTATCTCAGCCCCCATTTCTCTGTCGTCAAAACCCGCGTGGAGCATAAGGGCCCGGTCCAATTCACTCGACGAGAACAAGTGCTGCCACGAGGAATCTATGCTTGGCTCACAAGTCGTTACCCACTGTCCACTCCCCCATTCCGTTCCCATTTGGTATTCTGGCGGGCCGTATTTTTGTTCCGTGCTACAGAATTCCCATAGATTTGAGAGGTGAACGTACTGGTCCAGGCCTCCCAACTCAAGGTTGCAGTCCGCAATCTGACTCGAAGGGGAATATGCCACCGAATAGTGGTAGCCACAATGTAATCCGTCTTGGGAATATCCGCCATCCCAATCTATCTTCCACCATGAGCCGAGCTCGTGTTTCGATGGCTGAATAATCGTGGAGCAGGAGTCCGGGCATTCCAAGTCACCATCCCCGTATTCTGTGACTTTTGCCGATATGTCGATACTGTGGATTCCAGGTGGCATAGAAGCCACTCCCGCTCCGAGACTAATAGACCAGTTTTGCTCGACCATCTCGAAGGGTTCCAATTCGAATTCAAAATGCCCGCCGTCGACGATCAACCACCTTCCATAAGTGCAATAGCTAGGCCAAAACCAGTATTCGTTCGAATACACTTGGCAGTTGACGTGATCAAGGTCATACACGCTCAACACAGAAGGGGCGCTAACTTCGACGGTAATGTTGTAGTCATTTGGGTTCCAGATCCAACAATAAGCCTCCTTCTCCATATCTCCAGAAGGCATATCTGCCCTGTGGTTTGTTGGCTCTTGCCTGATTAGCTGGCTGTTCTGGCCAATGGAGGAGGAATCGCCAGGAGGAATGAATACTCCAGAATTTCTCGGCTCTTCTCCGATGCATGTGAATTCAAACTCTGGCCCCTGATATGCATTTTCTTCGCCTTCTTCAGACCCTCCTGAACCCCCTGCATCGGCAGCAGAGGCATTGGGCGCAAGCAGGAGGAAACACAAAGATACCGCAGAAAGGAGGCCCAGAACATATCTGCTAGAGTGGACTGGCGAGGGCGGTTCCACGTTTGGTTTCAATCAACCGAAATAAATAAATTCAATCCCGGCATTATTTTCGTTTTTATAACCAGCCTTATTTTTTTGGCTCCTGTAACATGCCCGTGATAATATCAAATTTTGCGGGTTCGATTTCTGCTCTTCCAAACGATTATCGAAGAGGACAGAATTAGGATTGCCAATATGAGAGGCACAAGCAGGCCCATTGACCCAGTCGAGCCAAAGCCAAGAAGGGATTTCTCTATTTTTATTAGATTTGAAGAGCAGAACTCGGGTTCCTTTGCACCGTCTAATTGGATTGCAAGGCAGACATTCAATGCCGACAGAGAATGGGACTGGGATTCGGCCACAAACGTGCAATAATGCGTGCTGAAACCTATTTCGGCTGTTACCTCGCAAAGAGGGCTCCTGTCCTCAAATCCATCTGGCCAATATTTGGCTCCATAATCTCCAGAATCGACAACGCCCCTCTCCATCAGCACAAAGTGAACGTTGACTAAGTCCTCGAGGTTGCTGCTGCAGTCTAGGGCAACTGCAAACTCGATTTTCCTATCGGAGCCGATCCTGATTTCGTCAGGCGTACTGAATACGTCACAGTTTGTATACGGGTCTACCGTTAGCGTGATTTCATCAGAGTCGGATTGGGCTAATGCTCCCGTAGGCACTCCTTGCACCCGTCTGACCACGGCTGTTATCGTAGAGTCGTAATCTCCTGCTTCCATATGAACCGGTGCTCTTGCCTGCACCGTCACCGTCTGTGAGTTACCGGGCCCAAGAATTATCGGGCTAGGGCCGATAACCGATAATTCCGCCCCACTGTACTGCATCTCTATCTCCTCAGTAGCGGTAGATGTGTTCCTTACTTCACACTCGAAGTAAGTCGATCTGGTCGGATGGGAAGGTGAGGAATCTATGTGCTCAGCACTATCTTGGCACTCAATCTCAACTCCGGGCAATACCTGACTTGACTGAACAGGCATGCTGACTAGGCACAGAAAAAGCAGCGGGACAATCATTACCCGATTGTTCATTCTGTGCATGCCTTGGTTACCCCGGGATGCATTCATCATCCTTCCTACGACATTCTAAGCCCTTAGGGAATCACCTTCCCTAACCTCTAGTCGTGTGAAATCCATCGGAAATAAATGATATACTAATCTCATCACACACGTCTATGGAGCCAAGAAAGGTATCAGTTGCTGCACACTACAAATTACCTTGGTTTCTGACTTATTTTGTAAGGATATTAGATTTCAGTTCTAAAGCCCTAGCAACTCGTTTCCTCTGGAGAATTTTCTGTGGGCCAATCAAATTCAAGACACCCTCCAGAGAGGCTGATTTTTACAAAAGGACCGAACAGGAAAAGATGCAGACTAAATCAACGAGCAAGGAAATCATGCTTTATCGGATTCCAAACGATGGTCATAAGTTACTCTTTGTGCATGGTTGGAATGGAAGATCAAGTCAATTCTACCGAATTATCGAATTGCTTTCTGATGGGGGTTTTGATATTACAGCTATTGATCTGCCTGGTCATGGAAGGTCAACTAGGAGCACCACAACCCTGCCAGAAATTACAGACTTGATATTTGAGGTTACGAAATCAAGAGGCCCTTATCATGGAATTGTCTGCCACTCGTTTGGGGCTGTAGCAGCACTAAATGCCGTAAGACTCGGAGCTAGCTTCGAGAAATTAGTTCTGATATCTCCGGGAATCTATGAAATTAAACCGATGTTCAAGACCTTCGTCGGCCTTTTTGGTTTGGATGAGGAATACTATGCAGATAGGCTGTTTGACATCGCTGAGTCGCTATACGGTGCCAGTCCTGGGGAGTTTGGTCTAGACCGGTTCTCCAAACAAATCAAGACGGAGACGCTGATTATTCATTGCGAGGATGACAAGGAGGCGATGAAAGAAATTGCACTCACTCTGCACAGTGACATGAAAAATTCTGTATTACACTTGACCGAAGGTCTCGGGCACAGGAGGATCCTTAGAGATGAAAAGGTTGCAGAGAAAGTATTGAATTTCTTGTAGATTCAAACCTATGCCTTTGGAATTATTGTAATGTTCTGCCTGCATCATTATGCATAATGAGTATGTCCCCCTAACTATTACTAACGAGCATGACTTTCAGGAAAACCATAATTAGACTAGATTTAGAGTAAAAAATGTTAGAGACGGTTAAAATGTCTGAAGAAGGTCATGATATGGTTGCTGATACTTCTCGAAATTCTGATATCGAGAGCACGGGCAAAAAAAACATACTAACTGTGGAGGAAGAAGGTGAAATCAAGAGGCTCGAATGGCGCCACCACATAGAGATAGGAGATTTGTTGACAGAAGGGGAATGGAATAAGAAGCATCAGGATAAGATTGCCTCTTGTATCCCCTCCGATCTCCAAGGGAAAACGGTCCTGGACATCGGATTCAACGATGGTTACTTTTCCTTCCTCTCAGAGGAACGGGGCGCTGAGAAGGTTACAGGGGTCGAAATAAATTACCGAGAAACGGCAAAACTAGCACACAAACTCAAACAGTCAAAAGTAGAATTCTATGAAAAAAGCATGTTAGATTTCAGACCGGATGAAGGGTTTGACGTAGTTCTCTACCTTGGGGTATACTACCACGTCGTCGATATAATAGACGCATTCCAGAGGGTGTATTCCCTAACGGCACCAGGAGGGGAGGCTTACATAGAGGGGTCACTGCTGTTTGGAAAGTTGAACAGAGTGATGAAACTGCCCTCTTGGATGAGGCTTGCTAAGATCCCAAAGGAACCTCCAAATCCAAATTTCTGGATACCAACATTAACGGCATTGAAGAAGATGATTCGCTTTGCGGGATTCGTGGATGTCGAGGTCCTATCTTTTGTGGGGAGTAGAGTAGTGGTCAGGGGAAGGAAGATTTAGGCTGGAATTCGATTCTCCATTCCATACTAGCGCTCGACATTACGGCTCGATACGGCATTATGCTCCCTGCCCTCTCATGCGATGACTCCTTCAACCCACAGCGAGTGGGCGGCTTGATGGATTACAAGATGGTGACTGTGGGAACCCGCATAGACGGGAACCAAGGGGTGATAGAGGATAGTGAGGAGCTGGTGGCAGCGTTGGACGCCAAGGTCAAGGACGCCATCAGACTCGGATGGCGACCGGTCGGCGACGTAGTCACGGGCCCGGATGGCAGGATGAGCCAGGCGATGGTCAGATAGCGCCAATCCAAGGTCAGGTTTTCGTACCGTTTTGGTCCGCGCAAACTATCGCGCTTGCCTCGATTTCAACCAACAACCTATCATCTACCAGTGCGCCAACCTCTACGCCTGTAGAGGCTGGTCTAATTTCACCAAAGAATTTACCGTGCACTTTTGCAACCTCCGTCATGTACTCCCTATCGGTGACAAAAATCCGAGTGCGGACAACATCAGACATGGTGCCTCCTGCCTGTTCTATGGCCCACTGGATTTTCTCAAGGACATACTGTGTTTGGGCGACAACATCCCCCTCGCCAAGGAAATTTCCCTTCGCATCCACGGCAGTTGTTCCGGCGACCTCTATGAATTGGCCTACTCTGACCGCGCGCGAGTATCCGGCAATAGGCTCCCAAGGAGCACCTGAATAAATATTGATTCTTTCACTCATGTAAAGGAGCCGTTCCTTAACGGCCTGAAATAATTCCTCTCCTAGTCATCGCTGAATAGGTCAAATGGGGTGTCGATCATCCTAGAAGGGGACTCCTCATCTTCTTCTCCAGACTCATCGTTCAAGATGGCTGCTGGTTCGTCTTGGTCCGGTTCCTGGTTCTCCGCCCCATCCCCCAGCTCCTTGGTCCTCAGAGACTCGAGGGAAGACTCCTGCCCGAACATCCAGTCGGGCATCTCCTGTGACCCCCCCAGTACTGAGACAGTGGTGAACGTGGCCATGGGAAGGACGGATATGGCTACTATGAAGTCGAGTATAGCGGTCTCTGGGACCTCGGCCCCCGGAGCTATTGTCTCTAGGATGATTTTCTCCAGTTGCATCTCGTGCCACTGCTCGTAATCTACGTTCAGGACGTCTAGGGAGACCAGCAGCACAACCCTCGCGACGAGCCAGTAAAGGAAGACTGGCAACACCCAGGAGAGCCTCGAAACTCTCCAGACTACGTTCCTGAACATGGCAGCTATGCCCACGAGCTGGTGGGAGACCAAGGGGTGAACTCTGACGGCTATCCAGAGAGCTACCAAGTAGCCCGCCATACCAAGGTCGAAGGCCCTGCTTGGCCTGACCAGCGAGTCGGGCACTCCCTCCATTATCGCCAGAGGGACCGCGATTAGGATGACCTGCATCGGCACTGCCAGTAGCTGTAGCCCGCCGTGGACTGCCATGAGATCGTACTCCCCGCCACTGGTCTTCGAGTTCACTAGTCTGGCCATCCTCCCATAGGGGGTGCCTTGGAGGTAAAGTCTGGCCCTATCTACTAGCTCAGGATCGCCCGTCCTGGGACTCATGTTCAATGTGGGCAGTATGCCTCCGCGGTTTGCGACGAAGAACGGTCTGAAGCCTCCCACGACTAGGGCCAGAGCTATCGATATGAGTCCGTACGTGAGTCCAGCGGATACCACCCAGTGGATTAGGTCGGTTCTGATGCTGACTTGCGCGGCCTCGTAGTCTATGTGAATCAGGTAAGTCAGAGAGAACAGAATCACCGGTGCCATGGTTATCTGCAGAACGACTAGCAGAACCAACACCAACTGCTTCCCAACTTTCCCACGGTCAACCATGCCTCATTCGGCTCTGCATACCACCATAAGCGCTTCATTCGATAAGTGCCTCGAAATGCCCGTTAGGAGCCAGTACCATCGGGACCGCTACCCTTTCATCTACGCACTGCATTCCCCAACCTTCTTACACGGTTCATTTCCGCATTTTGATGACAATGAGTTCGGTACGCGCACTCCTGGTTTCCTTCCTGCTCCTGGCGGTTAGCATCTCCCACGTTGCGATGGAGGTCCCACAGGGGCCTTCAACGAAGTCGGAAATCGGCCCAAGGAACAACCCAGTTGACTTCGAGGTCACCGGTATCGAGGTGGGCAACTCGACAGTGTCTCCGAAGGTTTGGGACCAACCTGACTCGACTACCCTCGAGTACATGACCAAGGGAGAGACCATCCAGGTCAATGTGACATTCCAGCAGATGGGTGTCGATCCATCTCCAGTGACTGCCGATGCCAAGCTGGAGATATGGCACCCAATCGGAGTCATCATCCAGGAGTGGACGTTCAACATCACCCTAGCAGCGGGACAGACAGTCAGAGTACCGTTCGTCTGGACTCCAACTATCGCCCACAGCAGCTTGAGCGATGACGGCTTCCTCTCCGGCGGAGTGACTTTCCGCGGGGTCGTCGACGCCGGAATAGGGATCGATGGAGATGTTTCGAACGACCTCCTAGACAGGGATGTTCCCATCGCTTTCTGGTACGACCCTCTTGAGAATGGCTTCTGCGAGGACGAGGCGGATGAGGGGAAGTACTGTACTAACAACGCAGTGCCGTACGGCGTTCCGACATGGTATGCAGCGGGATACACAGATGGGTATCAGCCTGATACAAACAACTTCCCGACCGGTACTTGGAGAATGGAGAACGAGTCCAGTGCCACCGGGGATTGGCACTGGAAGGTCTCCGGGGACAACGACAACTACGCATCAAACCGCTATGACAGGCTGAGGTGGGCGTGGCAGAGGTTCAATTCTAACGACGGGTGTTCCGACCAGGTCTTCGACCCCAGTCACGGCCTGGGGTATGGGGAGCACGACCCTATAGTCTCATCCATACACGGGGCCAATCTGTGCCTAGTCAAGGTCAACAGCCCCCTGCTTTACTCCATCCAGATAGCTACCGATGCATGGGGTGTGATGGGAGCCGGTGACACGATTATGATGGAGACAGACTCTGGAGCAGGCGGTGGCGTGGAGTACCTCAACTACTCCTCGCAGAACCTCTCTTCGGCAGAGGGAGACTGGAAGAGGATAGTCTGGAACGCCACCGGATTGCATCAGAACGAGGGCTTCACTCTGTCTTTCCTGTTCCGCTCTAACTCATCGTTCTCGGACGAGGGTATCCACATCGACTCGTTCATCATATTTGCGATCGAGCGTGGGGATGAATACACCCTCGATGCGGACTGCCGGTTCCCCGATAACTTCGGCGGGACATCTCAGTACGACCCCGAGTCCGAGGGTGGCAACACCATACTGGTGGAGGCGGCCGATCCCGAGCCCCCCTCGCTACACTGCAGGATATTCAACAAGGGTTACATCGACACAACCCTCAGGCTGTTCACCGAGGTTTCCAACAGCTCTTGGATGTCTGAATTCCCTCTGAGGATCGACTCCAATAACTTCAACGATCACGACAACGAGGTTAAGACGAACACGGTCAAGGCCAGGACTTACACCAACGCCTGGTTCAACCTCTCGATTCCCGATGGAGCACCAGTTCAGGACCTATTCTGGTACACATGGATCAACGATGGAATACTAGGCTTCCAGGAAACGAAGTACTACATCGAGCTCCCCGTGAGTGTTGAATCCACATACAGGATGACCCTGAAGCAGGAGACTCTCGCAAACCCCGCTGCCGTGATAATGCCCGGTGGGAAGGCCAACATAACGATGGATCTCAAGAACACTGGCAACCAGTACTCTTCATGGTCCCTAGGCGGTGCGTTCCAGGACCCAACTCTCTCTCCAGACAACCTGAAGTGGTACGATCTTGGTGGGGAGGAGATGTCCATGGTCAATATGACGCCGGTGGAAGAGATATCCCT